>CAZVHJ010000047.1:0-41314 GCA_964627715.1 uncultured Spirochaetaceae bacterium
GACAGCCGGCAGAACACTTGCCGCACTGGTAGCAGGCCAGGAGGTTCTGCTCGCTTAAGTCTTTCACTTGCTCGCGCAGCTCGTTCAGCAGCGCCTGCCTGGACAGTTGTATCTTCATCGAGTGTTTGATGCCTTACCAATTCTATCATCCATAGGGGAGCTGTCAATAGCGGGATTCCGCCAGACTGACCAATTACAATAACAAAACTAGTTACCCAGCACCATGTTCAGTGTTCAAGTATTAATCAAAGCTCATATTCGCTTTCCACCGTCATCGTAATCTTGAAGTGCCTCTTCTTCAGCTCTGTGAAGTATTCTTTCGTGTCGAAGTATTCCTCCGGACTCCATACGCCGGGCACATTTTTCGATCGTCCAAGAAGCTGGGCTCCGATTGAGGCGTTCATCGAGGTCGCAGCGTCGTTGTATCCCTCGTAGAAAGGATCAGGGTTGATCAGCACCATGCAGGTCACCCGAGTGGATTTGCCCTCTTTCCGCCCCCGGCCAACAGCCAGGTGGATCTCGTAGTTCTCCTGAGCAGGGATCCGGCGCTTATTCTGCTCGATATTGCGAGCTATAAGGGCTTCAAGGAACTCGCTCGGAACTACCCCTGCATCTTTTACTGCTACCGGTGTATGAAAATCCCCAAAACCTACTTTCACCAGGGCTTTGTATACTTCGTGCTCCGCTTCAGGGAGATGCAGCTTCCAGGTAAATTCGCGGATCCCTTTGTCCCTGATCCCTTTAGCGAAGGGAACGGTGAGGGGTTCGGAGTGCTGGGTATGGATGAACTCAGTCGTGCCAAATGGCTCCGGAAGAATCAGCGTCTCGACGCCGCTCTGAGCCGGCATATCCACCAGCTTACCATCGATGAATTGCTTGCTGGGATTGGCGTACTCTCCAAGCAGTGTGGTAATACTGTAAGGAGGAACGAGCACGGGGTTTTCCGGTCCAATAATCTTTGCAGCCCAATACAGGTTTATCTTATCAATAGTATCCAGCTCTTCGGCTACTGCTTTACAAAGGACATTGGACATGCCCGGGTCAGAGCCCAAGCCAATAATTGCAGTTACACCCGCCTTTTCCCAATCCTCTTGCTCTGCCTTCTGCTTGACGGTGTAGACCCCCATCCCGCCATAGTCGAGATAGTGACACCGTGACTCGAGACAGTAATGAAAGATGTCCATCTGGAAGCCTGCGAAGGTTGGAACCGCATTGATGCAGATATCTACCTGATCTAGGAGTGAGAGGACAACCTCTTTGTCCCTGACATCCAGGCAGGCCGCCTGTAGCCGGGGATCGCCGAGCTGGTTGACCACTTCTCCAACCCTCTGCTTATTGACATCGGCCACGATGACCCGCTCTACACCATTCGATTTTTCCGACATGAGATCCCGCACTGTTCCTGAACCCATCATCCCCGCTCCGCCGAATACAGCAATTTTCATAGTACAACCCCCATGGATTCACACTCGATTTCTAACATACGGATCCGCTAATCCCTGTCCTGTTCTACAGCCACTTTGCCGCGGAACTTGCGTTTCAACATCACCCACAGATTGTCCAGGGTGCCCATGAGCCCCTGGGGCAAGAGAATGATAAGCAACACAAGAAGCGCACCGAGGACTAGAAGGCGGAAGTTTTCTAAAGGACGAAGCGCGTCATTGAGAAAGGTAACAGTAAAAGCCCCGATAACCGCTCCCGGGTAATTTCCGGCACCGCCGAAGATGACCATGATTAACAAGAACAGAAAGTTTTCCAGCCCGAGCAGACGGGGTGATATGGAAGCCACATAGTGGGCATAGAAAGCACCGATTAGTCCGGTCAGCGCCGCCGCGACACCCGTAAGAATCAGTGACGAGCGGTAACGGTTGACCCCCAGGCTCTGGGCTAGTGGCTCCTGGTCTCTCAGAGCGATAAAGGCCATCCCGAAACGGGAGTTGATAAGCTTGTAAATCACGAATAAGGACAGGAAAAAAATGGCAAAGGCCACATAGTACCAGGGAATCGGATTGCTGGCAGTAAAGCGATACCCACCGAGCGAAAACGGAGGAATCGGTTGAAGCCCACCCTTTCCACCCGTTCCTACAGCCCGGCCCACGACGATGAAAGGACCGATCACCTCATAGAAAGCCAAGGTCATGAGGGCAATATATATGCCTTTCAGGCGCAGACAAGGCAGCCCAATCAAGATCCCGCCAATTCCCCCAAAAGCGGCGCCAGCGAGTAGCCCGATCCATGGACAGACGCCAACGTTAACCGAAAGCATGCCGGAAGCGTACGCGCCTATCGCGAAAAAGCCAATCTGGGCCAGGTTGAAGATCCCCGCATAGCCGAGAATCACATCCCAGGCTGAAGCCACGACACTCCAGATCAATGCCATGATCAACAGATGCATCAGGTACCCGTTCCCACTCAAACCAAGAGGTAGGATCGCCAGAATCCCAGACATGAAGATGAAGGTCCAGAAATGAGTACGCTTCTTCATACCCGTTTCCCCTTTCCAAAAAGACCTTGAGGACGGATCAGGAGAATGATGAGCAGCACCATGAACCAGAACGGAAGAACCCAGAGCAGGCCAAGTTGCCATCCTACGAAAGCTTCCAGCACGCCCAGAATAAAAGCGGCATACAGGGTTCCTTTGATACTTCCCAGTCCTCCGGCGATCACGATAATCAGAGCTTTAACAAGGAAACTCCATCCTCCAAGGGGGCTGATGTAAAAGCGAGGAGCCAGGAGGATACCTCCGATCCCGGAAAGCGCTGCAGAAATCCCGAATGTGTAGGCATAGATACGGTTGATGTTAACACCTACGATTCTTGCTCCAACCTCGTCCTGGGCTATGGCTCTCATTGACATGCCCACCCGAGTCCGATTCAGGAGAAACGTCAACCCAAGAGCCAGAGCCGCAGAGAACACGAACATTGTGATCTGTTGCATGCTGATTACGATGCTTCCCAGCCGCACCGTTCCCTCGAGCATAGAAGGAAGGGATTTCGTCCTGGCGCCGAAGACCACCAGGGCAAGATTGTCCAGAAAGAGAGCCACCCCCAGGGTCGCCAGCAAAACGTTCCAATCAAATGCTGGTCTGTGGCGAAGGGGCCGAATCACCGTCCGTTCCAGCAGGATTCCCAGACCTACCATGAGAGGGATCACAAGAATAAAAACCACTGCGTACGGCAGCTTCAGCATCCCGACTGCTAAAATCCACGCAAAATAGGCGCCCCAGGTGAAGAACGAGCCGTAGGAATATACTAGAACTCTGGAGACACCATAGATGAGGGAGAATCCAACGGCGATGAGAAAGTAAACCAACCCGATGGTGACACCGCTGATCAGAATTTCCAGAAATTGCAGAAAAAACATTCTCCCACCTTGATACGTGTTTTTAGCTTGACGGTTGTCTCAGGTGATCCCAAGGAACACCTTTTTCAGGTTTTCGTCGGAAATATCCTCAACAGAGTTCCCCTCATATACCACGCGACCGTCTTCAAGAAGATAAATGTATTCCGCCAAGTCGGCGATCTGTGAAGTGCTCTGCTCCACGATGAGAATGCTTGCACCGCTATCCCTGATTTCTTGAATCTTACGAAAGACCTCCGCACGCAGCTTCGGAGCCAGCCCCAGGGACGGCTCGTCGATGGCCAGCAGTTTGGCATTGGACATCAGACCTCGGCCTATTGCCAGCATACGCGCTTCACCTCCGCTCAGGGTCATGGCGGGCTTGCCCCGCAGAGCGTGTAACTGAGGGAAGAGCTCAAAAACGAACTCCAGGTTCTCCGTCTCCTTAGAGCGGGCATGAACGTTTAGGGCGCCCATCTTGAGGTTCTCCAGTACTGTCATCTCCGGGAACAGATGACGGTCCTCGGCAATATAAACCACGCCCATTGCGACGATCCGCGGCATCTCCAGGTTGGTCAGTTCCTGCCCGTTGAAGGTTACAGACCCGGAGGTCGGCTTGATAAGTCCGCATATTGTCTTTAACAGAGTACTTTTCCCATGCCCGTTTGGACCGAACATGGCAACCAGCTGTCCTCTGTTGACCGTTAGAGAAACGTTGTGAAGAGCCTGGAACTCCCCATAGAATGTGTTTATATTGCTGACTTCAAGCACCTTCCACCCCCAAATACACCTCAATCACCCTAGGATCCTTGACTACCTCTTTTGGTGGACCCAAGGCAATTTTGCGTCCATTGTCCAGAATCATTAAGCGATCGGAGATTTCGACGAGCACCCGCATCAGGTGCTCGATGACAATGATGGTAATCCCCATCTCTCGGTTGATACGTTTGGCGAGATCTATAAACTGCTCCGCTTCAATAGGACTCAAGCCTGCTACCGGTTCGTCTAACAGCAAGAGCTTGGGTTCAGTCGCCAGAGCAGCGGCCAGCATGGTAATCTTCTTATCGAAAATTTTCAGTCCCGGGCACGGCAGGCTTTCACGTCCCTTTAGGTTTAGGAACTCTACAACTTCCTGAATCTTGTTCTGTTCGTGAGAGGTCCGCTCCTTGCCAAAATGAGCTCCGACGGCTATATTCTGCCCGAGGTTCATGGAATAAAAGAGAAACGGCATCTGGAATGTCCGTGCGACGCCCCGATGGCAAACCTGGTGAGGCCTGAGACGCGCGATGCTATGTCCAGCAAAAGAAATCTTTCCCTGGCCAGGATAAAATCCTGTGATCACGTTGAACAACGTGGTCTTTCCGGCCCCATTGGGACCGGCTATTCCAAAAATCTCACCGAGCTCGACCTCGAAACTCAAGTCATCGATCACGGTAAAATCACCAAACTTCTTGGTAACATGCTCGAGCTGAAGGAGCATTTTCACTTTACCCCCGGGCGAGAAAATACAGATGGGAGGGACGGCCCCCCCATCCTTCAATGTTGTAATTAAGACTTCACTATTTCTTCGACCAAGCAGGCTTGATCCAGAGCGGAAGCGTGAAGGAATCTACCCCAAAGAACGACAGCTTGCCCTCACCCTGATACTGGGCGTAGGCAATCGGAAACTCGGGTCCGGGTCTAACAGTCTGCTCGGGGTTGTTGAAGTCATAAGTGCCCAGTAGTCCGGTATGCGGATTCTTGCGGATGTAGTCACATATTTCTTTATACTTTCGGGTATCCCCGATCGAATTGACCGCTTTCGCCCAAGCCATAGCCGCATCGTACGTTGAGGGCGGTGTAGTCAAAGGAACATCCATACCAAACTTCGCCTTGAAGCGCTTCTTCCACTCTTCGTTTTCCGGCCCCGGCCGGACATAGCTGGTCACGTAACCCATGACACCTCTCAGCTTACCCCCTACGGCCTCCTGAACTTCCGTGAACACGACCATATAGGATATATCAAGCAGCGAAGGAGTGGGATTCTCCATGAACTGGAGGACAAAGGAAGCGATATCTGACACTGACAGAATCGAGCAGCAGATTGCCGCCGGTTTACTCTCACGGATCTTCAGCAGGATCGGACCCCAGTCAGTTGTGCCATAGGGTACAGTTTCGTTGACCACCACTTCCCAGCCGTCTTTCTTGGCAAAGTCCGCTACGGCTTCCGTGTACAGGAGGTCCCACTCGAGATCCCCGTGGATGATGGCAATCTTCTTATTCGGATAGTTATACTCCTTCTGGAAAAAGATTAGTCCCTCGTAAGCGCGAATGCCATAGTTGGCTTCCACGGAGAAGTACTGGAACATGTTCCAGTAGTCCTGCGGGTTGTCTGCCACGGTCTTGGCGGCATTCACAGAGCCGCTACCGTGGAAGAATGGTACGTCGTACTTCCCGCCGTAAGTAATGAAGTCGGGACCCCACCCGCCGTAGCCCTCGATCACTACGTCCACATTCTCCTTCTTGATCAGGTACTCGGCAGAGGCGGTTACGGTTTCAGCCAGTAGGTCTTCGATGTCGTACTTGACCAGCTCCACCGGGCGTCCCAGGAGTCCCCCCTGGGTGTTCAGGTCGTCCACAGCAATCTCCAGGCCCATGAGCATATGCTCGCCGTCGGCAGCATACGCGCCGGTCAGCGGCAGCGGCGCCCCAATCTTGATGGGTTTCGCCGCCTCCTCGGTCTCGCCGCCGGCAAACGCCAACGGGATGACAGCAGTGATCGAAACCAGAGCGATAAGAATCCTCATGCCTCTTTTCATCCTCTTCTCCTTCGTTTCTTGTTTTCCCTATTACAGGGTCTTTTCGATGTCAATGGCCACTGTCTTGAAGGAAGTGACATCTTCCAGTGTGTAGCGGCCGCCCAATCGACCATAACCACTCTTTGTTCCTCCTCCGCCCCCGAAGGGCTCGTGAGCTTCCCAGTAGTCCGTAGAATCGTTAACCACCAGATTACCCGTCCGGAGTCGATCGGCGTAAAAGAACGTACGCTTGAGCGACGAGGTAAACACGGACATCTGCAGTCCATAACCACTCTCGTTGGCTATGTCAACCGCCTCCTCGTCACCGGCAAAGGTGATCACGGGAGCCACGGGGCCGAAGGTTTCTTCCCGGTTCAGGAGCATGTCACGAGTGACGCCGTCGATCACTGTAGCGGGAAAATAGAGGTTCGACGGCCGACCGCTCTCCCGCTTGCCTCCGGTGAGCACCTTGGCGCCTTTCTGGACTGCATCCTTAAGATGTTCTTCTGTCTTTACCGCTGTGGGCTCATTATTAAGAGGACCCATGTAGTAAGCGTCCTCTTTCAATGGATGATCCAGCTTCCATCCCTCGGCCTCTTTCAGCAACAGCTCCAGGAACTCATCGTGAACCTTCCGGTCCACCAGTATACGCTCCGTTGCACAACAGACCTGACCGGCATTGTAGAAACAGCCGAAGGCCGCAGCCTTGGCTGCTTCCTTGAGATTGGCATCGGCACAGACGATCTCGGGGCCGTTCCCGCCGAGCTCCATCAAGGTCTTTTTAATACCAGCTCTGGAGCAGATCTTTTCCCCGGTGATCGTTTCTCCTGTAAATCCCACCATGGCGACCCTGGGATGGCTGACCAGGTAGTCGCCAACGGAAGCGCCGGGACCGGTAATGAGGTTGAATATCCCTTTCGGGAAGCCCAGCTCATCCAGGGCGTCCTGAATACAGCGTCCCATGAGGATCATGGACAGCGGCGTATAGGAGGCAGGTTTCATGACGATGGTGTTCCCAGCAGCGATACCGGGCCCAAGGTACTCAGATGGGATCACCACAGGGAAGTTCCACGGAGTGATCACAGCCATTACTCCGACGCCTTCGCGGAAAGTAAAAACCCGTTTGCTGGCATCCTCCATGGGAATGATCGGTGTTTCCATGCGAACGATGTCTTCCCCGGCGAGACGAAAGTTCTTCGCTGCCTCCTCCACCTCCGGAAGAGCTTCGTATTTATAGGACTTCCCCTGCTCCATGGAGAGCACAGATGCAATAGTCTCTTTGCGCTCGAGGATAAGATCTGAGATACGGATGCAAAGGGCGGAGCGCTCGAAAACTGGTGTGAGCTTGTACGAAGGCCACACATCGTCCGCTGCCTTGACGGCAGCGTCCACATCCACTGTCTCACAGAGCGGAACCTCCGCCAGGACATCTCCCGTGACAGGACTCTTGATTGCAAATGTCTTTCCTGCGGCAGCGTTACGCCAGGCGCCACTGATCAGATTTGTTTTGTCCTTCAACTCTTTTGGTAATTGGAAGCTCTCAGGCATGATCAGCCTCCTTTTGGTTGGATTGAATTGCCTACACACTCCGGGTAGACACCCGTGCGTGAATAGTCATAAAAGCATAAAAAAATTGTAGAACGAGTTTAGGCTGCTGTCAATTCATTATTGGCGATTTCCGAAATTTTTCGCTATCTTTTTCGTTGATTCTTGCGTTTTTAACAATTAATTGTTCATATTTCACAGTAATAAGCGGAGAAATCGTACCTTATTTCCCATTATTTATACCTGTACCCCAGGTATAATCACGCTTCTCATAACGCATCAGGATGGAAGTGTCAATTCGGATGATACCGTCGATAGTGTTGAGCTTTTCATATAGAAGTATCCGCAGGTCTTCGAGTGAGGTGGTATTAAACTCCGTGTCGATGTGCTCGCTTCCGGTGGCCAAGGCAACATACCATATCTCTTTGATTTTTTTTAACTCTTGGATGACCTCCGTTACTTTTTTAGGGTCGATTTGGATCTTGAATGTTCCAACTATGCCGAAGCCCAGCTTGAATGGGTCGCCTACCGCAACGATCTGTACAATCCGCTCGTCTAATAGCCTTTGCACTCGGGTGCGAACAGTGGTTTCTGAGATCCCAAGAGATTTGGCGATCTTGCTGTACGACATCCTGCCGTCCTGTTGTAGTAGAGCTATAATCCTGGCATCAATCTTGTCCACATGCGATGCTTTCATGATATGAAACCTCTATTTCTTATATGCAATACCTCGATATCTGTCAATTCTATTTTATATTTTGACAGAATTCGGCAGATTTTTAATACATCTTTAGGTATTCCCAAATGAATCTCAGCGCTGTATAAAAAGACAGGATACAGGTAGTTCTGATCTATCCTCTCAGGGCGGTCGTGTTCTGGATCTGGATCAGGTGATCAGTGGTACAAAACTGAAAGAGACTCCCTTGAGTACGGAGATAATAAATTTATTGTTCTGACGTTCCACGATATAGAGTAATTGGGAGTTTCTGCTTCCGTAGAGAAAGAGAAGCCTGCCCCGATCGCGTAACTGGCCCCGCAGCGCGGAAATGTCTTCCACATGCTGGACAGCAGCGGCGACGATGATCGCATCGTAGGGGGCGGAATCGGAAAGTCCCCCGGCACCGTTACCGGCAAAAAGCGCGATCCTACCGCGATGGGGGAATAATCGTCTCATTTTGAAGAACGCGCGTTTCGCCTCCGCCTGCTTCAGTCTGTTGCGGATCGTTTTATCCATTTTATACCCTAGACGGGTGAGGAGTCGGTTGGCCGAAGCCGCGACAGCCCGGTCGATTTCGATAGTGAATACATTCACTCCCATTTCCGCGAGTACGGCAGCTTCATACCCAGTGCCTGTACCTATCTCCAGGAGCCTGCCTGCCCTGCGTATGGCGGATTGAAAAATCATCTCCGCGATCACCGACGGCGCCGATGTAGTCAACCCGCGGCAGGTGGGAAATGCATTATCTGAATAGGCAAGATAACGATATTCCCCGTGGACAAATAGATGCCGGGGGACATTGCGGATCCCCCGAAGTATATCCGGAGCTTCATAGGCACGGGGGAAATGCTGTATTACCTGTTCCTCCAGGAGAGATATGTTTTCCCTGTAGAGCCGGAAATCCTCTTCTGAAAGAATCTCTTCCCAGGACATAGCTACGGGCGGGTTCACCTAATGACATTCGATGATTGGCAGACTCTATTGGCGCAAAGAATCGATCCTGAGATCGTCTTCGCTGAATTCAAAGATTGACACCTCGCAATCGGTAGTAGTCGTCCAGAAGTTCGGCGAATTGAGCGTGATCCAGCATGAACTTACCGCCACCCACGGGGTGGGTGAAGAAGAAATCCGGCACCGTGTCGTCCTCAGGCCGTATGCCCTCCTTCTGGTTGTACTCCCGGATCGTCCGGGCAATCCGGGCGGCGATGGCCTTCAGATCAGCTTCGCCGGGCTTGAGTCCCAGACTACCCTCGACGATCGTGGACAGCTCCTTCCAATAGTAGTAGTCCCGGAAGAATCGGCAGATGATCAGGCAGTCGAAGATGGCCAGACGGTCCTCGTACTCCAGGAACATCTCCGCCTTGTCCCTATTGGATTGGGGATCGATCATCCCGGACAGCTCCGGTTTGTAGAAGGTAGTACGCAGATGGCAGGCGCCCCGATCGGCCACTGCGTAGCTCAGGGCCATTCCCTGCAGGGTGCGGGGATCGTAGCCCGCCGGCTCCAGCCCCTTGACCTGGATCGAGATTTCCTCCAGTTCGAGCTTCCGGGCCGCTTCCCGCACCCCATCGGCCAGCAGGTCGCCGATCCCCTCCCTGGCGGCGACCAACTCGAGCAGCTCGGCGATCCTGTCGACTTGGCCGTAGTCGATGGCATAGCCGATCCTGCCCCGCTTGTAGGCTTCGATGGCGAATGCGGTGACATTGCCTGCGGTCATGGTGTCTATTCCCAGGCGGTCACAGATATCATTGAGATAGGCGATCTCCCGGATGTCCTCCACCAGGTTGAGGCCGCCAAAAGCGTAGATCGTCTCATACTCTGGTCCGTCGATCTTCAAGCCCTTGTGCCGGCCGCCGGTCACCTCGCTCTGGCGGGTGCAGGCCATGAAGCAGTAGGTGCAGGCCGTCGGCTTCACCGTACATTCCCGATGCAGGGCTTGGGAGTTGATCTTCTGCCAGTGTTCGACCCGGCCCTCCTGCCAGTAGCGGCTGGGAAAAGCCTCGGCATTATTGGTCAGATCCACCACCATGGAGGTCCCCTTGGTTTTGTAAGCCTCGGTCACCGGGTGGTCCCTGCCCCTTTTACCCCATTCCTTGCGAAAGCGTTCCAGAAGCGCCGGATCGGCCGCCTCTTTGCTCAGGCTGCCTCGGAACACCAGCGCTTTCACGCGCTTGGAGCCAAGCACCGCCCCTATCCCAGTACGTCCCAGACAGCGACCGTAGTCGTTGTTCACGTAGGCATAGCGCACAAGATTCTCCCCCGCCGGACCAATAGTCAGAACAGCGGTATCCCGCCCTGGGTAGCGTTCCCGGAGCAGGCGCTCGGTCTCCAGGGCATCTTTGCCCATGAGGGATCCGGCATCGTGATAATTCACTCCTGAAGCACCGATCTCCAAAACCCCCCAGTCGGCAAGCGCCCCTTCGAGCACGAAGGCGTCATAGCCGATCCTCGACATGGGCTGGAAGGCTTTACCGCCGGAGTAGGACTCGGCGAAGATCCCGGTGAGGGGACTCTTGGTGAAGGCGGCATAGCGGTTGGCTCCCCAAACGGGAAAACCGCAGGCCGGCCCTGTGGTCAGGATCAGCCGGTTGTCCGGCGATAGGGGATCCACTCCCCGGGGGTTGAGCCGCTTCAACAGGTAGGCGCCCAGGCCTTTTCCTCCGAGATACTCTTCAAAAACACGGTCCGGAATTTGTTCGCTCCGGGTGCCCTTGTTGTCCAGATCAATTGTTAACGTCTTGCCGAAGGTGCCTTTCACGAAAACCGCCTTTCTACGATTCAGTTGTGCGCTGCTATTGTAGCAGAAAACACCGCTAAAGAGCGTACATCTTTCCACAGCCAGAGTCCCGTCACAACAGTAGAGAGGAAATCCGCCGCCGGATAGGAGGCGAACACTCCCCAGAGGCCGAAGATAAGCGGCAGGAAGATCATCATCGGCAGCAGAAAGATGAACTGCCGAGACAGGCCAAGGAAGAAGGCAGGTCTAGCCTTGCCCACAGCTTGAAAGTACGAGGCTCCGATCATCTGGACACCGATGAAGGGAACGATGAGCACGACGACTCTCAGCACCGGCATACCTGTAGTTATGAGGTTCAGGTCGTTGGAGAATATCCGGAATATCGGACCCGGAATAAGAGAAAGGATGAGGAACCCTATGGCGGCAACGGCCGTGGAAACGATAATGGCCAGTCTGACGCTGCGCTTGACCCTCTCGATATTTCCAGCCCCATAGTTGTAACCGGTGATCGGTTGAAATCCCTGCACCAGCCCCATCAGGGGCATCAGCACGAAGTGAAGGATTCTGAAGACAACCCCAAACACCGAGATGTATATGTCTCCTCCGTAGCGGCCGAGGAGGTTGTTCGCCAGGATCAAAACGAGACTCGCTCCACCCTGGCGGATGAAGGCCGGAACACCCAGGGCAAATACCTCTTTGAACACGCTGCCTTCCGGCTTTAGGTGGGAAAAACGAAGCTTCAACGCGCTTGCACCGCTGAGGTAGAACAACAGCAGAAAAACGGAGGAGAGAAACTGGGAGATCACGGTGGCCAGAGCGGCTCCACTGATACCCATGTTGAACCCAAAGATGAATATCGGATCCAGGATAATATTGGCCACAGCTCCCAAGATCATGGTTATCATGGCCACCGTGGCTCTTCCTTCGGCGCGGACAACGTTGTTCGTGGCCATGGAGAAGGTTATGAATACGCTTCCTGTAAGAATCACCGATAGATACTGCCTGGCATACCCCAGCAGTACCGGAGTAGCTCCGAACAGCCGCAGAATCGGATCCAGCAGTAAATATCCTACCACCGTCACTAGTACGCCGAAGCCGACGGAAACTACAAAGGCGTTGCCGGCAGCAGTGCAGGCGCGCTCCCGGTTTCCGGCGCCCAGATTTCTAGAAACCACTGAGGCAGTCCCGAATCCGATCATTCCGGCGAAGGCCATGACAATGATTTGAAACGGGAAGGCGATTGTCAGCCCGCCGATAGCCTCGGTTCCAACGCCCCGACCGATAAAGATCGTGTCGACCAGGTTATACAAACCCATCACCAGCATTGCCACGGTGGCCGGAACCGACAATCTGGCCAGTAGCTTTCCGATATTCTCGGTACCAAGCATTACATCTTTCTGCGCTGTTTTCACGGTGTATCTCTCCTACAGTTTCAGTGTGATGTCGTGCAGGTCCAAAAGGGCGTTCTTGAACCGCTGTACCTCCTCTTTCGGAAGGCGTTTCATTTTTTCCAGTATATGTTGGTGAGCACGATGCAAATTTTCTAGAACGAGCCTTCGCCCCTGGTCAGTGAGATAGAGGTTAACCTTGCGGCGATCCTCCGGATTGCGCCTGCGCTGGACCAATTCCATCTCGATAAGATTGTCGATAATCGGAGTCAGGGAGCCTTTTTCCATGTTCATGTGGTAACAGACCTTGGTCATATGAGGAGAGTTTTCGATGTAGATCACCATCAGCGTCTTCATGTGGGTCTTGTTCAGGTTGAGCTCTCCCGAATCAGGCTGAAAATCGTGGAACACCTTGTGCATGAACAGAGGAAAGGTCGTGAGGGCTCTCACAGCAATGGATTCCTTATTCATCTTCCCTCAATCCAGTTAGAAATCAGAATATTGGAAAACTAACTGTTAGAAATCTAACAATATTTTTATTCCCCGTCAAGCACTTTATGCCAATCCGGCATCGCGGGACTTCAATATACCCGACCCTATCTGCAGGTTGATTTTTCGCGCAAAAACTGTAGAATCTGGATGCGAAAGCCTCGAAAATATGGAACGAATCTCCAATTCCCTCGTGGCCAAAGCACGGTGGGTCGTTATCGCCGTGTTCCTCCTGACGCTGCTTGCCGTCGTCTCCCTTCATAAAGCAAGGTTCGATCCATCGGTTTATTCTTTTTTTCAAATTGGAGAAAGTTACTCGGAGTCCTTTTTTGAACTGAAGGAGAAGTACGGGGGTACCGATCTGATCCAGGTGATCCTGTCCTCGGATGGCAAGATCACCGAAAAAGACCGCCTGCTGCGGGTTTGGTCGTACTACGAGAGGCTTAAAGAGGTGGACGGGATCTCGAGCTCCCTCTGCTTCATTCCTCCCTTCCTGCCGGGTATCTCGAAGCTTGTACCGACCTCGCAAAAGCTCCTGTCCGAATTCTACAAATCCCTCGCACCTGTGCTGGAATCGCGGCAGAGCATGCTAGGAGCCCTGCTTTCGGAAGATCTCACAACCGGAGCCATCCAGCTGCGAATCGATTGTCAAGCCGAACCATTTCAAGTCCTCCACAATCTTCGCTCCGTAGAGCAGCCCGCGGGGCTCCAGGTGCGCTTTGCCGGCAGTCAGGTCATCTTTGAAACGCTCTGGGAATCACAAAGAAAGATCGTAGCTATCCTCTCGCCGATGGCGATTTTAGTTCTGTTTATCGTATTCTATTTGAATATCAAGAGCGTACGCTACACGATCATTACTCTGCTTCCCGCCGCTTTAGGTGCGCTGTGGCTGCTGGGCACTATCTTCTGGATCGGCTTGCCCCTGAACATTGTTACCGTAATCACACCGATACTCGTCCTCGGTTTGGGATCCGCTTACGGTCTTCACTTTGTCGTTCACTATCTGGATAACCGGGAGAGATACAGCGACCACGGTATGGTCATTCACAAAACCATGGAACAGGTGGGAGTGCCGATCCTGCTGACCGCCGTGACAACGATTATCGGATTCGCCTCGTTGATCTCATCGCGGATGCTGCCGGCAAGACAGCTGGGAATCCTCTCCTCCATCGGCGTGGGGTTCACCAGCCTGATTACCTTCTTTTTTCTACCCGCTCTGCTCTCGCTGCTCAACCTGCCGGTGAAGCACAGGCCGCATCAGCTCGGGGCCAGAATCCTCAGGCTTCTCCAGCCCTTCCATCGCGAACCCTACCTCCCCATTGTTCTGTTCTCCCTCGTTGTGCTCTGGGGTGTCGTATCCATACCGGCTCTGTCGGTCTATACAAATCCGCTCCATTACTTCAAGAAAGGCTCTTCGATTAGAAAGAACATCGAATTTGTGGAGCAGAAGCTGGGATCCAGCCAATATCTGATCGGCGAATTCCGCCTTGACGAGGATCTCTGGGACCCAGGCTATATCCGGAAAATTTACGAGCTCGAACGAAGCATTGAGGACCTGCCGAAGGTTCTCAGCGTCTTCTCGATTGTAGATATCCTGAAAGGTGCGTATCAGCTGCGAACTGGAAGCGACGAGTATCCGCCCTCTCGAATGACCAGGCTGCTTCTCGATATGCTGAAGGTCCAGGACAATTTCGTCACCCAGGATGGCATCATCTTCTACTGCACAACCGCGGAGTGGGACTCGGAAACCACCCGCAGCATATTCGACTTCGCCTCCCAGAACGAAGATATCCGTACCATCACCGGTACACCTATTCTTTATGCCAGGCTGAACCAGCTGGCCGGAGAAACCCAGCGGGTCACACTGGTGATCACGGTGGCAGGCATGATCGTAGTCCTGTTGATTGTTTTCCGAAAGGTATCCTTCACGGTCGCGTCCCTTATTCCGATTGGCGTAACCGTGGCCGGCATCTACGGCCTTCTGGAGACCTCAGGTTATAATTTGAACATGATGACGGTCACGCTGACAGCGGTTGCGATTGGTGTCGGAATCGACTACGTCATCCATTTCCTGTTTCTCGTTCGCTACTACAAGAAGTCGGGAAGGAAATACTATACAACGGAAGCCCTGAGGTTCTCCGGCATCCCGATCGTCACCAACGCCCTTGCTATCGTATGTGGCCTGCTTCCCCTGGTCTTCTCCCCCCTGCGCCTTCATCTCCAGGTGGCCGTGGTGCTGGGATTCGCCATGGTACTGAGCGCTCTATCCACCCTGACCCTAGTGCCCGTTTTGTACACCGAGGGATTGTGGAGAGCCCCGGCGCGAACCCGAAAGGGACCTCCCGACTAGGAGCTTGGTTTCCCTTCCGAATAATAATCCAGTACCTTCAACGCGAAACGACTCGAGACTGTTGCCGGGCCTCCTCCCATCTCGATTCCTACCTCGATGGCTTCCAGGATCTGATCTTTAGTGGCGCCGGCCTCAAGGGCTTCACGAATGTGCCACTCCAGACAGGATTCGCAGTCAATGACCACCGATATTCCGACGGCGATCAACTCTTTGTACTTCTTCTCAAGCGCGTCATCGGAATATGCGGCTTTTTCCATCTCCAGGAAAGCCCGATATACTCCAGATCCTCTCTCCCTGAGCTTCTCATGCGCCCACTTCCGATCGTGGATGATTTTGTCTATCTTTTCTCTATCTTGCTGATCCAACGGCATTTACTCCTTCTTGAGTTACAACAACGGTCAAGGCGAATACTACCATATCGCAATCTTCGATCGCAACTGAAAGGAAGATTGCGATGTCTTCAACCAGCTCTGCCGGATTGATAGCAGTAAGATCCTGAAGTTGCCGCAAGGGAGGGCCTGCTGTACAATAGGGGTAGATGTTGTTCAATCCCCGTTACCGAATCCATAAGCTCGCCCGATCCCGCCAGATCCTCACCCGTCTTGTTTTCTATGGATTCACCGAGCTGACCGAAGCGCTGGGATTTAGAAGGCGCCGCTTGTTGAGCTCTCGGGTAACGGAGATTGCCAAGGGGCGACGTATCCGGCGCTTGCCTTTCGGCGCCCGGCTGCGGCTCCTGTTCGAAGAGTTGGGTCCAACCTTCATCAAACTCGGTCAAATGCTTAGCCTGCGCCCCGATCTGCTTCCCGAAGAGATAACAACAGAGTTGAGGAAGCTGCAGTACGCCGCCGCGCCGCTTGCATTCACCAAATTGGAACCGATACTGCGGGAGGAATGGGGGGAACAGTGGCGGAAAAAGTTCCGCAGCATCGAAACCAGGCCGCTGGCCTCCGCTTCGATCGCCCAGGTCCATCGAGCCGTGACTCTGGCGGGAGAGAAGGTGGTACTCAAAATACAGCGGCCCGGAATCAGAGATCTGATCCGCTCCGATCTAGCCATACTTACCGACCTAGCAGGCCTGATCGAGCGCTACCTGCCGCGAGCCCGCATCTTCAGGCCCGCGCAGCTGGTAGACCATTTCTCCAAAGTCATGACCCTTGAGCTGGATTTCTACTACGAGGGTCGGACTATGGACCTGGTTCGGAAAAATTTCCAACACGACACCGGGATCCATGTCCCGAAGGTTCACTGGGAATTGAATTCGGACAGAGTTCTGGTCATGGAATACATCGAAGGGGTGCGGCTTTCCGACGAGCAGGAGTTCGCAGGGCTTGATACCAAGAAGATCGCCGCTATCGGCGCCAAGTATGTCCTGGCTCAGGTGTTCGAACATGGCGTCTACAACGCCGACCCTCATCCGGCCAACTTCATCGTTCGCAGCGACGGGGTGCTAGTCCCACTGGATTTCGGTATGGTAGGCACCCTCGACGAGGAGATGAAACAGGCCCTGGTCAGCATGCTCCTGGCCTTTGTAAATAAAGACCCGAACAAGCTGATGCGGGTGTTCTTCACTCTAGAGCTTCTCGACGAAACAGCCCGGCGGAGCGAATTGAGCTACGACTTGTCCCGGTTGATCAACTACTATCATCACATTCCCGTGGCCCACCTGTCCGTTGCCAGGATTCTCCAGGACTTGAACGCGATCATTCGCCGCTACCGCGTCGCCTTGCCTGTAGATCTAGCCCTGACTCTGAAAGTCGTGGTAACGGTGGAGAGTCTGGGGCAGCGGCTGGATCCTGAGTTCGACATCATCGGAGTGGCCCGTCCTTTTGTGGAGAGAGTACGGATCAGCCGCGTGAAGGAGTGGGTCGATCCGGAAAAGATTTTCGATCTGCTCGAGGACACCGCCAAGTTACTGCGCTCCCTGCCCTACGACACCCATGAGCTGCTGAAAAAAGCCCGGACAGGAAAACTCAAGCTCAGTCTCGATCTTGAGGACTTGGATCCACGGGTTCGCGAGATCGACAGATCAGTGAACCGCCTGTCCTTTGCTGTGGTGATCTCCGGTCTGCTGATAAGTTCGTCGTTTTTCATGCGTCAAGCCATCGGTCCGTCGCTCCTCGGTTTACCCCTCCTCGGTCTGGCCGGCTTCGCCATCGCCGGGATCCTGGGCATCTGGTTCCTGATCGGGATCCTGCGTTCCGGGCGGCTGTAAGAGCCGCCCGCGGTCGATCCACAGGCCCATCTGAACCGCCGATTTCAGGCAAACTGTAAAGGTAAAAAACAGGTTTTTCCAATAAAAAATTTCTCGGTATTTTACAAGTACACTCGCCAGTCGACGAAAAACTCTATATAGTTAGCTCCACTCGATGAACAAACAGAACAAGACGACACTTCAAAGACTTCTCTCCATTGCCCTACCCATGGTAGTTTCCCAGGCTTCGGATTCGATCATGATGTTCGTGGACCGTGTGTTCCTCTCCAGGGTGGGAGAGCTTCATCTGGCGGCCTCCATGGCCGGCGGCTTGACCATGTTCATGCTGAGTTCCTTCTTCGTCGGTACGGTGGGGTATGTGACTGCGATTGTAGCTCAATACTTCGGGGCCAATCGCTACAAGCTGTGCGGGGAGGCTACCTTTCAATCGATCCTCATCGCCTTGGCATGCTATCCGGTACTGCTAGGCCTGTCACCGCTGGTGCGGTACTTCTTCGTATTGGCGGGTCATGCAACACAGCAGATCGAACTGGGGTACCTGTACTTCCAGACTCTGATCTTTGGATCGGTGTTTCTGATCCTCCGATATGCCCTGGCGGGTTTCTTCCTTGGAGTCGGTCGAACCACAGTTGTGATGCTGGCAAATATCGTGGGCATGCTGGTCAACATCCCGGCCAATTATGCGTTGATTTTTGGCAAACTCGGCTTTCCCGAGATGGGTCTCCAGGGCGCTGCCATCGGCACTATTGCTGGAAACGCCACGATCTTTGCCATCCTACTTCTGTTCTATCTCCGCGGGGCGAATCGCGAACAGTTCAATACCAACAAATCCCTAAAATTTCGTCCGCAGATCATGGGACAACTACTGCGCTTCGGGATCCCCTCCGGCTTCGAGATGTTTTTGAGCGTCACCGCCTTCAACCTCTTCGTACAATTCATGCACTCCTACGGTACCGTGGTGGCCGCCGCGGTCACGATCACCTTTAACTGGGATATTGTGGCGTTCATTCCCATGCTGGGGATGAGTCACGCCACCACCGCTCTGGTGGGTCAGAACATCGGTGCCGGCGACCGCGAGGAGGCAAGGCGATCAACCTATGTCGCACTGCGGGTTGCCTGGGTATACTCCGGCTTCATGGTACTTCTGTTCGTGTTCGGCACCCGCTACCTGGTAGGAGCATTCGCCTCCGGTATCGGTGGCAATGCCGCACAGATTGCTTCTCTGGCTGTTGTAATGCTCAGGCTAGCCGCATTGTACACGTTGGCGGATTCCGCCCAACTGGTTTTCACGGGAGCCTTGCGCGGAGCCGGTGACACCCGATGGGTCATGCGTATGTCGATCGGGCTGCACTGGGTATTTTCCGGGGTCGCCATCTTCCTGATTCGATTTATCCAAGCGGATCCCGTCACCGTCTGGATGGTGTTCATCGCTTTCGTCATGGGATTGGGGCTGGTGATGTTCCTGCGCTTCCGCGGCGGCAAGTGGCGGCAGATCGAGCTCATCTCTTGACCGCCTGCCTGGCGTTATAGCGCTACCGCCGTCCTCGCCCCCGATTTTCTCCTCAAAGACTGAACTCAATACCAGCCCGGCCGAGACAATTCCACCAGCTTTCCTCCGGTTCATTCGCAAACCTGCGGGAAGCGGAGACCTCCAGAACAAAGAACAGCCTGTCGTTCGGAGTCCAATCGCCGCGAAGATCGGCACCGGCAGAGAAAACCCGGAGCGGAACTCCTGAAAGAGTTCCTGCCTCGGTGAGAGCATCCCGCTGGATATACAGATCTTGGCGGGCAAAAGCCCCGACCTCCAGAGACACCTGCCGGTGAGGGCTCCAAGCCCAATCACCGGTGAGGGCGAAGAACAGATAGCTCTCGCTTCCTTCTTCGACAGGCAGAGGAGCGGTCAAGCGATTGGCGTCGGACCAATGTACTCCTCCCTCAATGGCAATCGACCAATCGTGAAAATATCCAATCAGACCTCCCGAAGACACCTTTAGCGACCCGACAAAGTCATCCCGGTTTTCATCGGTTTGCCCACCGCCGGCATCGTAGAGAAACCACTCCGTCCACCTCTCCCAACCGCCAAGAATCTCCAGTCCATAACGAATCCGTATCGAGGGATGTGCTTCCAGCGCAAAGGTGAGCCCTTGAAACAGGGAGTCTTCATTTGTCTCGGGCTGATTGAGGTAGTATCCCGAATACGTGACCGAAGCCCGAAGATCTTCTCTGCGGCTCTCATAACCGACCCGCCAATCCGGACGGATGTACCGGGACTGACCCTCCAGGGTTCCTGTCAACGAACCGCTGAGCCCGCTCTCTCCAAAAAGGAGTCCTGCAGGACTCTGGAAAAGGGCATCGATGGATAGAGTGTGGGAATCGTAGAGTTGCCGACTGTCAATTAGAGTACGCTCGAGAATGCTGCTGGCGTAGAACGCTAAAGAGGCGCGTTCGGCAAGCAAGCTACGCCAGGACAGCAGGCCGCTGGCCCTCACGGCTGCTTCCCCGCTCGCTTCGGCAGTGAATAAACTCTCCCCGTACACACCGAGAATCAGAGTGGGTTCGTATCCGTGGACCGGCGGGCGCAATGCAACTACGAGGACGAAAAGGAGGGTCAACCTGAACCACCTCTTGCTGCAGGACAACATTTTTACTAATAGATCCATTTCTCCAGTTCCTCGATCGTCTTCACTTGTTTCAAATGCTCCTCGATCCGTTGGACCAGCTCCTCGGGCGCGATTCGTCGCCGTCTTCCTGTGGCCAGAAGGTCCATTACCCCCATGAAGCTGTCCGCGGAAATCGATGAACTCAGGAGCGCACTGATCAAACTGAAGGAGGGCGCCTGGCCCAGTCCCCACTCCCTCAGTGCAACATACAGATAGGTGGCGGGGCGGAAATCCCCCACACGGGAATGGCAGAGGAGGATCAGTCCCTCGATCTCCGTTTCTGAGACCCCGCCGGCCAGCAGATTGGCCGTTCGGGCCCAGGAAGCGCGATCGGCAAGGACCCCTTCCCCCCCCTCGACCCGGAGAATCAGAGCTCGGGCGTTCAGCAGGCCGTCACGCTCCCGCTTCAGGGCATCGAGCACCCTTTGCGCCGAGACCCGCTTGGCAATGCCCTCCTCCAGCTTGGGCACGAGGAGTTCGACAGGAATATCGGCACGATCCGTTTCGGCGAAAAAGGAAATGATCGAAGCTTTCTGGCTATCCGAGTACCTACTCTTCTCAAGGGTCTTGGTGAGGCCGGATTCAACATTCTGCCCGGAGACAGGGAATATAGCGAGAAGGAAAAGGACAGCCACGCAGCCAACAAACGTCGACTGCGGAAAGCGACGGCTTCCCGCAGCAATGAGTCTTATCACTGACGAACCACTCCTCGACAACACTCCGGGCGTGTTCTTACTTGTTCGGATTGGCTCTGCCCGGGGGACCTTGGGGTCCCGGTGGAACGAGCAGATCATCGGGCCGGCTGTTCCGCTGTTCCTGATCCCTGGTGCGAATCATGTCCCGGGTCTGGAGACGCAAAGCCGTCTGAAGCTCTTCCCGAAAACGGTCTCGAATCATGTCGCCCGTTCCGATTTCCGCACCCTCCTCGCTGCTCAGCCGCAATCTGGACAACTCCTCAAGGGCTTCCCGGGTGCCGTTCAAGGCGGTCCGCACAATCTCCGGGTCACCGAATCCGAGGGCCCGCATTTCCCGAACCGTTTCAACCAAGGCAACAGCCAACTGAGCCTGTTCATGCGCTCCGATCTCATCCTCCGAGTCCTTGACGTACCGTAGGCAGTAGGCGAGGACCTCGGCATCTCGGAACCGGGCCCGGCTCCAATCCACCTCTTCCTTGATGAGCTCCTGGATCTCCTCGGGGCTCCAATCTTCCTTTCGTAACAGTTCCTGTAATGCCTCCAGGAAGTCGGGAGTGCTGTCCGACACCTGACTCCATACCGGCAGGGCGAACAGGAACAGCACCACCGTAATACCGATCGCTAGTTTTTTCATCCTCATTCTCCTTCGGATAGGTTAAATCTGCAAGACAGAATTGACTCCGCCGAAACCGTCCTCGACCTGAAGGGGAGTCTCGGGATCCGGGATCCAGTTCTGCCCGTCGATCAGGAACTGATACTGATGCTCCTCACCCTTCCTCAGGGGGATCTCGATCTCCCATACCCCGTCCCCATCCGGATCCCTGAGTTTCTGTGCCTCGGGATTCCACTGGTTCCAATTTCCAACTACGGAAACCTCTCTGGCATCGGGAGCTCGAAGTTCGAAACGGACAACAATCGTTTCCCCTACCGAGCGCCCCGGCGCCCGCAGCACCAGCAGGAATCCCAGAGCAACCAAGAGCAGGGCTGCGGCGGGAATTCCAACCCAGGGCAGCCATGCCTTGCTGCGAATCGGTGTCCCACTACCCAAACGCTCGACAATCCGTTCCGCCAAACCGAGGGGGGGCCGCCGGTTAAGTGGTTTTCCTTCGACCAGTAAAAGGGCAGCTCGAAGGCGAGGGCCACAGCGTGAGCAGCTTTCCCCATGTTGCTTTAGTGACGGCGGGCATGATGACAGATCTTCCTCGTTCCTCCAGTCGCGATCGAGCCACTGTTTGAACTCCTTGCTCCACTGTTCGCAGGTCATCTCTGTCTCACTCCAACTCTATATACGCCCGCGGTGCTCACAGGTTTCATTCCCAGCCGCTTCCGGCAAGAAAATCGATCATGGCCTTCCGGGCTCTGTGAAGGTAGGTCTTCACGGTTCCTTCGGGAATTCCCAATACCTCCGATACCTCCAGCACGGAAAGGCTCTGGATCTGCCTGAGGACGAATACTTCCCGGTACTCGACGCGTAAGGTCGCGAGAGCCTGCTGAGCCAGACGTTCTCCCTCCCGAAGCTCACTCTGCTTAACAGGATTTCCCTGCTCCGAGGCGACTGATTCCAGGATTCGCTCCGGTTCCGAGGACACGATTTTCAGCCGGCTGCGACGTCTTCGTCTGCGCTCGAGGGAGCGAAGATGGTTCACCCCGATCGTGTACAGCCAGGGAAAGAAACGTTTGTTGATTCGAAAGCGGGGCAAATTCCTGAAGGCTTTCTCGAGTATTTCCTGAACGGCATCTTCGGCCTCCTCGCCCCGGCCCAACAACCGGTAGGCCAGGGAGTAAAGGACAGGGGTATATCTTCTGACGATCGTCTCAAATGCAGCGCGATTGCCTTTCAGGGTCGCTTGAACCGCCCAGAGATCTTCGGCGTCCTTGTGTTTCTGACTTTCTGCGATCAAAAAGAGCCCTTTCGCTGCATACCTATCCTGATAATATACGCCGTTTTAATCCACCGGTTTCAAGACGCCCGAGATTTATTCAACAACAGTGTATCGATCTCTGTTTGTCGGACAATCCTGAATGTCATTATGTTTTCTTGCAAATATGCTCAGGCCGTTTTAAAATAAAGGTACGACTCGATCGGGTCATGAGGAGCCATCTAGATGGATTTAGGAAAGAAACTTGACAATGGAGAGTTCGTGATTTTGGCGGAATTCATACCGCCCAAAGGCACCGACGTTTCGGCGATGATCGAAAACGCAGCTCGAATCCAAGGTCATGTGGACGCCCTGGTGGTCCCTGACCTGAGCGGTGCCATTATGCGCATGAGCGCGCTGGGCGGGGCGATACTCCTGCAGGGACAGGGAATACCGACCGCTTTGGAGATGAACTGTCGCGACCGTAATCGATTGGCCTTACAGGCCGACCTGCTCGCAGCCAGCGCCCACGGCATCACAAATATTATCGTAACCTCGGGGGATGACCTCGAGACAGGCGACCATCCCGAAGCCAAGGCCGTTTTTGACGCTGATGTTCTCGTTCTTCTGGAGACGATTCGCAGCTTGCAAGAGGGAAAGGACATGGCTGGCAGGGAGCTGCAAGGGACTCCGAAGTTTCTCGTCGGGGCTACAACCGATGCAACAACCAAGGGCAAGGAGTTGAAGGCTGAGGTGGAAACCGTGAAGAAAAAATTGGAAAGAGGTGCAGCCTACTTTATAGCACCACCCCTTTTCGATATTTCCTCGATTCAACCGTTTTTGGAATTGATCGCCGGAGAGAGCATTAAAATCATCCCCAAGGTACTCCTGCTCAAATCCGTCGGCATGGCCCGATATATCGATGCCCACAACGACCTCATCGAGATCCCTCAGACTCTGATCGAGCGAATCGAAGATGCCGATGACATCCCCCGGGAACTAATACATATAGCTACCGAGATGATCGCTACCTTAAAGAGAGAAGGGTTCAGCGGCGTTTTGCTGTCCACTGCAGGTTGGGAGCGACGATTGCCCGAGATACTCGGGGTATATGGAACGGCGCAATCTGCAGTCCGGGCAGGCGGGTAACTGGAACGCCAAGTAAACTGTTGCAAGGAGGGTATTTATGACCGGAAAAAAGAGAATACTGGTTGTTGATGATGAACCGGACTTTGTTGCCGTGGTCAAACGCAACCTGGAAAAGGAGGGATTCGAGGTAGAGGAGGCTTACGGTGGAGTGGAGGGATTAAAAAAAGTGCATGAAAACCCCCCCGACGCCGTGGTTCTGGATGTAATGATGCCGGAAAAAGACGGCTATGCTGTATGCTCCGAGCTGAAGGCGGATGAAAAATACGCCGGCATCCCGATAATTCTGTTGACCGCCGTAGCCTCTCATGTGCCTTCTACCCGCTACACCCATTATGACGGGATGACGATGAACGCGGACGATTACCTTCCCAAACCAGCCTCGGCTGAACAAATCACCAAGAGCCTGAAGAAGCTTCTCAAGGTTTGAAGTCGGTTGAGAGCGAGGTACGGGTAATGGATAGGGGAGAGGGAAAGGGAAGAGTACTGGTCGTTGGCAGTGAACCACAGTTTCGCAAATCCGTAGCTTCAGTTCTAGGCATCAAATTCGAGATAATCGAAGCTCCTACGGAAACTGAAGGGTTGGACAAGGCAAGGCGGGAGCGTCCGCAGGCGATCGTACTGGGATACCTGGAGCCGCGGGGAACCTCATTCAAGCTTCACACTAAGCTTCGGGCGGGATGGATTACAAAACATATCCCCTTGGTAGTAATCGATGTCAGTCTACCAGGCCAGTTGCATAAAACATGGACAAACGAAGAAGCCATGCAGATGGAAGCGGAGGATTACTTCTCTATTTCAATCAAGGAAGGTGAGGATATGTGTCCTCACCTGGCATCTTTTGGTTTGCTTAAGACCATTGACGCAAAACTGCGCCGGAAATCGAATCTGCTGAAGGAAGCTATTCTCGATCCCGACATATTCTGTATTACTTGGGAACAGATCCCCGGAAGAGGGGCCTTCGAAATTCAGCAGGAAAACGTGATTGACAACGTCGCTATAGCCGCCGCGGGCGGAATAGTCCATGCTGTCAGTGTGACTGACAATCCCGGCGGGAACCCGGCGCTGTCAACGGAGATGCTCTGCGCCCAGATCAAAAAGGCCGAGATGGAGCCGCTGGTTCATCTGGCCTGCAGAGACAAGAACAGGAATGAAATCGAAAGCATGCTCTACGGTCTGGCCGCCGAGGGGGTACGGAACATCCTGATCCTTTCGGGGGATTACCCCTCTCCAGATGCCTTTGAGGGGATGCCCAAGCCTGTCTTCGATATCGACCCCGTAAATGCTCTTCGCCTCGTTGAAGTGATGAATCGCGGGCTGGAGCACAAGGTACTTAGAAAAACAGTCACTCTCGCCCCCACGGATTTTTTCGCCGGTGTGTGTGTCTCCCCGTTCAAGCAATTGGAATCCGAGTTGATCGGCCAGTACGCCAAGCTCAAGAAGAAGATAGAGAGTGGAGCCAAATTCATTATTACCCAGGTTGGATATGATGCCAGAAAGCTCCACGAGCTGCTTCAATGGCTGAAACTCAACGACTTCCGCGTACCCGTTCTAGCCAATGTGTATGTGCTGCCCTACGGCGCGGCCAAGATCATGAACCAGAATGCCGTTCCCGGTTGTGTGGTTCCCGATAAGCTCGTTGCCGAGCTGGCTGAGGAAGCCACAGCCGAGGATAAGGGCCGGGCGGCCAGACTCCTGAGAGCGGCGAAACAGTATGCCATAGCCAAAGGCATGGGATGTGCGGGTGCCCATATCGGCGGCCACGGGACTACCTATGAAATGCTGGAATATATTGTCGACAAGGGCGAAGAACTCTCCAAGAGTTGGCAGGACCTGGTCGAGGAGTTCGATTATTCTCAGAAAGATGGTTTCTACTTTTTTGAAAAGGATGAGGAATCAGGGTTATGCAGCAATACGCCTGCTCCCAGACCTGCCAAGAATCCGGTACCTCTAGTCTACCGTCTTTCCCGGGTGGCTCACTCTCTGATGTTCAATGAAAAACGGTGGTACTTTAAAATGTTCCAGCGTTTTGCCGCTCGGGTCGACTCTTCTCCACGAGCGACAAAGTTCTTCTTTTTCTTCGAGCATATGGCCAAAGTGGCGATGTTTGGATGTATGAACTGCGGCGATTGTGCTCTGTTCGATCTCGCCTACGTTTGTCCCATGTCCCAATGTCCAAAACAGCAGAGGAACGGCCCCTGCGGCGGCAGCTATCAGGGGTGGTGCGAAGTCCATCCCAACGAAAAAAAATGCGTCTGGGTACAGGCCTACGACAGGTTAAAGGCTTTCAAAGAGGAAAAAAAGATCGAGGAATACATCGTCAAACCGTGTAATTGGAGTCTCTTGGAAAGCTCTTCTTGGCTCAATTTCTATCTGGGCAGAGATCACACAGCCAAACGGCTAGGGATCGAACCTCCCCGCAAAAAGTCTGCCGGGAAAGTCAAGCAGAAGGCCTGAGCACAGTATTCTTACACGCATCGTTCAATCCACCGGCAGAACAACGGTAAACTTGCTCCCTTTTCCTACAGTGCTCTGCACACTGATGGTTCCCCCAAGCGAATCAAGCAATCCTTTGACGATGGGCAGCCCCAGACCGGTGCCGCTGATATACCTGGTTTTTTCGTCCTTCACTCTGTAGAATCTGTCGAATATACGGTCCAGATGCTTGGCATCGATTCCCATTCCATTGTCGCTAACCGAAACGGAGATTTTCTTTCCTTTAAACGCAACTCTGACGCGGATCTTCCCCCCATCCTGGGTGTAGTTAATGGCATTGGTGATCAGGTTTCCGAAGATACTCTCCAGAGCGAAGGGATCGATCAGAAGCTCCGGCAGCGGTTCAGCCGGTAGTTCTAGGGAAAGTTTCTGTCTACGCTTCTCCGTCTTGGTACCGAGGAAGCTCACGATTGTCTCAAGCAGATCGTCAAGCCGCACCGGCTTCGGATTCGAATAGTTGGCTCCGGATTCGATTCTGGAAAGATCGAGAAGATCTCCGACCAGGGAGATCAGATCATGGGTTTTCTCCAAAGCCCTCGAGAGAATGGGCAGATCACCTGCGGGCTCACCTTCCGCCATATCTCGTATGACCAGAGCAAGCTGCTCATGGATGGTGGAGAGGGGTGAGCGCAACTCATGAGAGACTTCGGCCACGAACTCCGACTTGACTCTGTCGAGGGCTCTTAATGCGGTGATATCCGACAGGGTCATTACGGCTCCGCGGCATTCCCCGCCTTCACCCAGGATCGGACGTCCCTTGGCCAGGAGATATCTCCCGTTCGGTAAAGCGACCTCGCAGGCTGGGATTTGATCCGCCGCTCTTTGCTTACCTTTTGAAATTTGTCTTACAAGCTGACAAAATCCTTCATCCTTCACGTACGCGTCGATCGGATCTCCAGATTCCGTTGCCTGATCGATCCTTAACTGCTGGCAGAAGGCCGGGTTCATCAGGACCACATTCCCGCCGGCGTTTGTTACCACTACCCCTGTGGGTAGTGATTCGATGATCGTTCGAGTACGGCTCTTTTCATTACCCAGATCGGCCAACGTCCTCTGACGTTCCAGATCCAACTTTATCGCTTCGGTGGTCAGGCGTATCTTCTCGTGAGCTCTTCGGACCACGATCCGCAGCTGATCGGGTTCGAAAGGTTTGGGAATGAAGTCGTAGGCGCCGAGTTTCATCGCCTCGATAGCCAGCTCAACGGTGGCAAACCCGGTGATTACAATCACCAGGATCGAGGCGTTGAACTCCCGAATCTGTTCCAGAATCTTCATGCCGTCGGCGCCGGGCATCTTCAGATCCAAGAGCACGATGGACACGGGGTCTTTCTTAACGATCCGCAGCCCCTCGTCTCCGGAAGCGGCGGTCAAGACCTGATAGCCCATTCGAGAAAGGATGCGTTCGCACCCATCCCGCGTATCGGCTTCATCATCGACAACAAGGACCATAAGATCTTCAGTCTGAGGCGTTTTCATAGCCCTCCTGAGTCAAGGGAAGCTCGACGATAAAGGCGGCGCCCCCGCCGGGATTGTTCCTAACCGTGATATTCCCGTGGTGGTTCTCCACAATTCCGTAGGCCACGCTTAAGCCCAGGCCGGTTCCTCGGCGGTCTCCTTTGGTTGTGAAGAAGGGATCGAAGATGCGCGGTATCACATCCTGAGGCACACCGGGACCGGTATCTGAAATCTCGATGCACACCCCCTTTCTCGAAGCAGCCAAGTAGGTTTTGACCGTGAGTTTTCCCGTACCTTCCATGGCCTCGGCTGCGTTGATAACCAGATTCATAAAAACATGGTAAATCTGCTGTATGTCTACCGGGACCTTGGGGAGTGCAGAGGAAAGGACCTTCTCGATCTCGATATTCTGGAAAATGGCCTGACTCTCCAGCAGGAAAAGCGTCCGGGAAATAGCCCTGTTGAGATTCTGAGGCTTGATGTCCTGGCGAGTCTGACGGGCAAACTCCAACAGCTCCTTGACGATGTCCCTACACCTCTCGGCATCTTTGAGAATCCGTAGGAGGTCTTTCTTGACGTCCTTTTCCAGCTTGTGTTCCTCCATCACAATTCTCGTGAACAGAGTGATGCCGTTCAAAGGATTGTTCAGCTGGTGAGCGACACCTGCGGCCAACTTGCCCAGGGAAGCCATCTTCTCCGCCTGAAGCAGCTGCATCTGTGTCGCTTCCAATTCTCTCTTTATTTCCAGATCTTCCCTCAGGTCGTGAAAAAATCCTATTGTCGCAACTTCCCGCCCCTTGTCATATATTATGGAGGCATTCAGACTGATCGGGACGATCTTCCCGTCTTTAGTACGGAGCCCGACCTCGCAAGCTTTGAGCTTTCCCCCCTCACCGCATTCCTTGCTCCGCAACTTTTTCATCACCTCTCGAGCCTCATCGTCGGTGTACAGATCCCGGATGTTCAAACGTTTGAGAGCCTCCGCCGGTGTATAGCCGAGGATTTTTGAAGCCGCATCGTTGAAGATGAGAATTCTACCCCGCATATCGGCGGCGATAACACCGTCGACCGCACTGAGGATCAGACTGCGCAGGAATTCATTGGAGTGTTCTAGAAGCGCATTATCATGGTTACGGACTTTCACCATACATGTTTAACGGGATATAGGGTACAAACAACCTCTCTCAGTTGTCAAGGATTCGAATGAGGACTTGAGAAAACTCGACGACGAATCGTCGATCTAAATCGATTGACCTGGGTTATCCTTTCTTCAGCTGTCTATAGCGGGCTCGCATCGGATGGGTGACAGCTTCGAAATACATCCGATATCTCAGTGATTTACGCACTTGCTCAAGATACCGCTTTCCCAGGAGAAGCAATCGGTCCACCGCTTCGAGAATCTCGAAAAACAAAGTCAGGACCACCTTGCGGCCGCGAATCAAGCAGAGGGATTCCATTACACCCACAACCCAGTCTATGACTCGCTCGAATGCTCCGACTAGGACGTTGATCAGATACAATACATGTCTAATCAGCATATACAGATCCTCCTTCAGCTTCCGGTGCTTCCATCAGCTTTGGGTAAACCGCGGACTATTAGGTCCGTTAATCGCAGGCTTCGCAGCGGGAAACCTCTCTGCTCTGACAATTCGCTTTCTTGAACCGGGAACAGCCGAGCCGCCAACTCCGGCAGCACCCGAAGCTCGTGCTTGCAACCGGCTTGGAATCCCAGGTTCATAGCCAGGTGCAGGAGAGGATGGTCGAGATGGTCGGGTAAACGCCGAAGCATAGAGGACATCTGGGTGAAACTTTTCAGCACCCACAGCCTGCCGGCCTGAAGCTCGAAAGGCGTCATGTTTTTCGGGTGGAACACGACTGTGGAGTGGTCGTAGTAGCGCCAGTCTTTGGTGAGCAATCGTCCCTGTTCGCTGAAGCTTCGGAACACTTCTGTTCCCGGATAAGGCGTGAGCACGTTGATCGAAGCCGAACTAATCCGATTTTTCTCCAGAAAATCCAGTGTATCCGCGAAAGTATCCTTTGTGTCGCTGTCAAAGCCGAAGATCATGGAGGCATGGAAGTAGATACCAAAATCCTTTACTTTCTGGACCGCTTCACCGATCTTGTCCACGTCCTTGATCGATTTGCGCATCCGGTTCAGCTGGGTCTGGGATACACTCTCCAGACCGAAAAACAATCCCTTGCAGCCGCTCTGGCTGGCCAGCCTCATCATCTCCTCGTCCTTGATGAACGATAGGGACGCCTGGCCGACCCATTTGATCTTCAGCGGCTTGATGGCTTGGAACAGCTGTTTGGCGTAAACAGGATCTCCGATGATATTGTCATCGAGGAAAATGAAGATCTTACCTCCGGATTCTTCAATGTCCCGCACTACGTTGCCCACCGGTAGATGCCGGATCCGTCGTCCGAAGATGTCATGAACACAGCAAAACTCGCAGTTATAGGGGCATCCGCGGGTAGTCATCACCGGGACCACGTCGAACAGCCGTTTTTTCGTATTCCTGCGATTGCCCATGCTCAGGTAACGCTCCAGGGATGGATAAGGATGGTGATACACCCTTTGCAGCTGCCTTCCTTTAGCGTCCGCAACAACCTGTTCCCACACCCCCTCCGCCTCGCCCACGACCACAGCGTCGCAATGCCGGAGGGCTTCGTTGGGAAGAAGGGTTGGATGTACTCCCCCAAGAACCACCGTACGACCCCGCCTCCTGTACTCCCCGGCCAGCTCGTAAGCCCGGGCTGCGTTGGAGGTCATACAGCTGATTCCTACCAGATCGCAGTCTTCCTCCAGATCTATTTGTTCAATTTCTTCCTCGACAATACGCACTTCATGCTGCGGCGGAGTCAGGCCGGCAATCAAATGCAGTGCGAGCTGCGGGATCATGAGGAACTTCGGCTTCTTGAATCGAGGATCCTTACAGGGTGAAACCAGTAGAATTTTCATCGGCAGCACCACCTGTCGTTGTCGGGGAGCAGGAGTTTCCCCTAAAAGATTGCAGGTTTTATTTGACAGATGGTGCTCAGCCTGACAAGAAGCGGGACAACCCCCCGGAGGATTCCCGGATATTTCTAGCTGGACTCAAGTATGCGCAGTTAAAGTACCTATACTCTCAAATAAGACCTTAGTCATCAACAGTAACGTAAATTGTGGGTTCATTCAAGTGGCGCAAAATTTACGTTGATAAGCGGATTGACTTTCTCTAAACAAAGCAGTATTATTACGTTCAATCCATTCAGAAGCGGGTCTCCTGAAGGAACAAAGAAAAACGAGGCCCGATCATTACGGTTTTGCATATTGTACCGGCGGGGCTAACCGACCAGACACTCGTTCTGCTCCTTTGACGGTTCGTAGCAAATAAGATGATGATGAGTTTCTCTAGGAGGAGAACATGAACAAAAAACTTTACGTGGGCGGCCTGCCCTATTCTGTTACAGACGAGCAATTAGTGGAGCTCTTCGAGTCCCACGGAACGGTGGAATCGGCAAAGGTCATTACGGATCGATACACCGATCGTTCCCGGGGCTTTGGTTTCGTCGAGATGAGTACCCAAGCGGAGGCCGAACAAGCCATTCAAGCGCTCAACGGCACCGAGCTCGACGGTCGCAGCCTGACGGTGAACGTCAGCAAACCGAGGGAAGATCGCTCCCGCAGTGGCGGCGGTTCACGAAACCGCTGGTAATCCCAGACCAAATACTACTGTAGATCAAGAGGGATCAGGTCGGTTTGACCCCTCTTTTTTTCTGCCCACCTTCAGTTTGAGATAGCTGCTCAGGCGCTTCAGATCTAGGTTTCCCGCCTTCTGGGCCGCCGTGTCAGTGTTCTGATCCCTTCCATAACTTGTCCCACACCCTGGTAGCGGCGAGCGTTAGGTACATCGGTCGAACCGGGATTTATATCTCATGTCAGCGGATTGGCACAAAGAGACGGCTCTCCGCGTCCCAGACATGAATGGTCACGAATGTCTCGAGCACCGGACCTTCCCGGCAAAGGCAGTCATCGCCACAGTCAATTAGCTTTCCGCGGCGGACGATCTCAAGGTCACCATCTTCATCCTGATCGGTGAATTCGATCGTAGCAATGCGAGACTGCGATCCATCCGCTTCGAATGTGGTCCCCCGCCAGATCTCTACCAGCGCTCCATCTTCCCCGACAGAGAGGATCCTGACCACATCCGAACCGACACAAGTTCCGCCGAGCGGACTGAAACGAGTAATCACAAACTCCCTCTGATCATGGACGAGTTGCACCGGTTGCGCTTCGACGCGAGTGCAGAAGCACGAATCCTCTTCGAAGTTTAGGATCTCGGGCACACCCAGTTTCATCTGAACAACGCCCCGCCGGGCAAGCTGTGTTGCATTGGAGGTAAAAAACACAATCATGTCACCTCTTTGTTCCCATTGAAGGCGGGCCAGGGTAATCCTTGTATCCTGCTGTAGATTCAGCACATTCCGCAAAAACGAGTAGATCTCCTCGTCGCTGAGATTACCAGACTCGTTTATCGGCACCGGTATGTACTGCGTTAGGGACGTCTTCCTGAGGAACACACCAGAGAGGTTCACATGGTCCATCTCGGTCATTGTTTGCCCGTTGAGAAGAAATTGAACCCCATCGAACCAGTCGCCGCCGTACCGCTGTTGGAGAAAAGTGGCTACGAGAAATGCCTGGGTTGCAGAACCCCCTGCCGACCCCTGAAAGCTGTTGTACCAGCTTATCGGTCCCAAGGGCTCTCCCAGATCGACGAGGTCGACGATCAGGATTTCCAACTGATCCTCCTTCCTGGCCCCTGCTGTTTGGATTCTGCGGCTTGTCAATTGGGCGTTGACCCGAGACAGCAAGGACTGCAAGGCCAAATCCCGGTTGGCATCCGCAGGTACATCCACGGTGGATTCCACCGAGAGTCGTCCGTGCAGTGGATCGAAGCGGTAGATTGCCAGGTGGGCGATTTCCGTGGAGGACTCTCGGGACGCCCGTTGGGATGAAGATTCGTAGATTTCTACTGGCGGTTCATCTCGCCCCGGCGGCGACGGCTCCGTTTCGGGAGAGGATGGTTGCATGGGTGTCGAGTCCTTCCGTGAAACGTTACTACAGGCACCGAGAATGATCAGGAAGAGAACTGCGGCAGCCAGCCCACGGAAGTGATGCAGGGTATCAGGGGTCACTATTATCCTCCTGTACGGTAGATGTGGGCGCCTGGGGCAGGCGCTGTCCGTATAACAGGCACTCTTTTACTGGCTTCATACTATCACAGGCGGCTCGTACCGTCAGCCGCATCCCCTCGAACTCGTGGCTCCGAGGGGATCAGATTTTCATTGAATACACTTGTGTGAGCGAGTCTTCGCCGCCTATCACCAGGATCGGTACCTTTCCACGGTTCTATGGGCGGGTTTCATTAGCGTCTGGATGTATTTCGAAGAGAATAATCTGGAACAACGCTTCGGTCAGAAGTATATCGACTACAAGAGACAAACGTGGTCCTGACACCAAGCGTCTCGTTCTCCATCGGAGGAATATCGACCCCACTAACCGAGAATAGGGTTGGAAGAACGAAAACCATTGGGGTGTTTGGCTTCAATATTTGTCTTTGAAATGGTGCCGGATCGTCTTTTCCCAGTGTCGTCCCTCCCGTCGACGCAGGTTGTAGCGTTCAACACTTGTCAGGCTTTCGGTCTGGGAGAGGTGTTCCAACTCCCGCTTCTGTTTGAGATAGCTGCTCAGGCGCTTCGGATCTAGCTTTCCCGCCGCTACCTCTTGTTGGACAGCGCAGCCAGGTTCGCTCAGATGGTGGCAGTCGCTGAATCGGCACTGCTCAGTCAGAAGCTCGATCTCGGCAAAGGTCTCCCCCACCCGTTCCTCGTGAGCCCAAAGCTGCAGTTCCCTCATCCCCGGATTGTCGATCACCATTCCTTTTCCCGGAATCAGAAAGAGCTCACGATGGGTGGTGGTATGCCGTCCTTTGCCGTCGCTCCGCAGATCCTGGGTTACTTGAGCTTCCCTATCCAATAGATGGTTAATGAGGGTAGATTTACCCACCCCTGATGAACCAACAAAGGCTACGGTTTTGGCCGGCTCCAAATACTGGTCAAGCTGTTCCAAACCCACTCCGGTCAAGGCATTGGTGCAGATCACAGGTAGATCAAACGATACTGTCCCAACATCCAACATCGTAGTCTCCAGATCCTGGCAAAGATCGACTTTGTTCAAAACGATCACCGGTTTCGCCCCTCCTTCAAAGATCGAGGAGAGATATCGTTCGATTCGGCGCAGGTTGAAATCTCGATCAAGACCAGAGACTAAGAAAACCCGGTTAATATTGGCACAAAGCCACGTCTTCCGCGGCAAGATGAAGTGGATAATCACCGCGTCTTGACCGGTGGCATCCTCCCGATTGACTTGTATCCCCACCCAATCACCGGTGGTTGGGAAATCAGCGGCTAAAGTAGCTTGATAGCGAAAGCGCCCGCTCACCTGAGCCTGAAATTCCCCCCGTTCACTGACCACCCTGTAGAGCTGTCTTTGCGCATAGACTACCCGTGCCGGCCGACAAGAATGATCGGTGTTGATTTCCTCAAATTGTTGTTCGAATCGGTCGTTCCAACCGAATTGATATAGATTCATGATTCAATTCCTCCGTGCTGTTTTACGAGATCAGTGAGACGGTAGGGTTACAGAAGATCGTAGTGTCGGCTTGGACAGGCTTAGAGGAGAGACGGCCCCCTGCAGAATCCACTACCGAGACATCCGAAAACGGCCTTGAGTATTATGTCCCCCATAAACACATTCCTCCTCGGCAGTGAATTTCCTGGGCAGAAACGTCCTGTATCACAGGCTGTCTTCAGTATTATGCTGAACTCTGCATTACTGTCAAGGGTTCGGGTTTCGGAATCACCGGGATCATGACCCTACGAAAACGGATGCTGGGCATGGTTGGACTTCCGGCCTTGTTCGTTGTGGGAGTGAGTATACCGAGCTTCTTGCATTAGCCGGGGCGTTGAAGCCAACCCTCTTCAACAGAGCCATGGATCCCGGCGGGATCCGAGGCTCGAAAATCCCGCTCGCTGCAACCCGCTGCTACGAGCGGAAAGCCTCGATGTAGCTGTCTGCGTAGATCTGCTTGTTCATCACCAGCTCGGCTGTGAGCAGGGCATTGACCAGCTCCTCGTCGGTCACGTCGCAGATCACCGCATCCAGACCGTTGGCCACCAACATCACGGCAAAGGTGCGGTTGATCAGCTTCTTCTGGGTCGTGCCGTTGGAGATGTTAGACAACCCGCAGACGATGTGGGGCGGAGGATCGCTGAACAGCTTGAACTGGTTGGCCGCCCCCAGTATCTCCTGGGCCTGTTCCTGCATGTACTTCAGAGGCATGACGATGGGATCGAGGAACAGCTGCTCCGGATTGATGCCGAACTCCATGGCCTTGGCAAGAAGCTTGCCGGCGTTTTCCACTCGCTTGTCCGCGCTCTTGGGGCTGCCTTCCTCATCCATGACCAGCCCGATGATCGAGGCGCCGGCCTCCGCCACGATAGGAAACATGGCCTCCATCTTTTCGTCTACGGCGGTGGTGGAGTTGATCAAAGGAGGTCTCTTGCACAGGGGCACCGCCTCTTTGAGCATCGAGGGTTTGTTGGTGTCGATTGAGATCGGCAGATCCGAGGAAGCCTGAACCTGTTCGATCATCCAGCAGATGTCTTCCGGCTTGCTCGACACCGCCCCCAGGTTCACGTCGAGGTAGGTGGCGCCGGCCTTGGTCTGCTTGATCGCCCACTCCTTGAGCACGTCGGCGTCCTTGTTCTGAACCGCGGCTTTGATGTCCTTGAAGCCTGTATTGATTCGTTCTCCGATAAAAATCATGATTCTTTCCTCCTATTACTGCTTTCTGATATCCGCTACGGCCCGGGCAGGGAAAGCTGCGGCGGCTGAGGCTTTCCAACCATCAGCTAAGAAAACTGCTCGATCGTGGCCTGGACGTTCTTGATGGCCTCGGGATGAGCCATGATCAGGATGTCCGCTCCTGCCTGGAGGTAGACCGAGGCGCAGGTGGCTTCCCACATGGGTCCGCGCTTGGCCAACTTCCCCCAGCCGGGCAGTACATCTTCATCGACGACCGCCTCCTTGATGCGCCATACCTCGCCGCCGACATCGCAGATCTGGGGGCAGGCCATCAGCTTGTCCCCCTTGAGGCCGGCGACCCGGGCCCGCTCCAGGATCGTGTAGACGTAGTCAAAGCCGTAGCCCAGGGCGGCGGTGGTTTGAAACATGACCACATCCTTCAGGTCGAAGCCGGCATCCTGAAGCAGGATGTTGACCTGCTTGCCGATGTTGATGTCTACGGGGGCCTCGGCGATGATCTTGTGCTTGTCGGATTTGCAGATCGCCACCACGGTCCGGTAGTTGGTCTCCTTTGCCGAACCGATCAGGCAGTTCTCACCCTTGGCTGCCTGGGAACAGTCTGGAAGCACCAGGTTGTCTTTCTCGTCATCCCCGCAGCCCCAGAGAACCAGTGGTACGTCCACAGCCTTAAGCACGTCCTCAACCACCTTGGCGCAGGCCTCTGGAGCGGCGTCCTTTCCCGACGGATCGGCCCCAACCAGCTTGAGGCTGATCAGATCGACCTTGTACTCCTGCACACACTTCTGAGCCCACTCCACCGGGGACTCGATCTCCTTTCCGATTGCCTGTTTCAAGACATCAGGCCAGTCCGGGGGCATGTCGGCCACGAAACCCGCAATCACGGGCTGGTGGGGCAGCTCCCCCTCGAAAGTGAGAAAGGGGAGGGTTGTCTGGCCCCCCACCGTCACCGCCTTGGCTCGTGTTCCCCCCTGGTCTTTGGTGGCACCGATAGTGACGGTGTTGATGGGGGCTGTCCATTTTTCACTTACATCAGGAATTTGCATCTTCTCCTCCAACAGTCTCGATGATGGTCTGAATGGTTTTCATAATAGGGGAACCGTTCAGATTTTTCAAAGGCTCACCCTGGAAAATGACTTCTTCAAGATTGGGATCATAGGGAATATCGATCAGATGAGGAATCCGGAACGGCTCGAGGCGCCGCTTGAAAACCTCCATCTTGGCATCCGGTATCATGTTGGTAACGATATACTTGCGGCGGATCCTGGCGTCCAGGTCATCGGTGATGGCCTGGATCTTCTCCGCCGAGAGCAGGGATAGAGGATTGTCGTTGACCACCACCAGCAGGGCGTCGACGTTCCGTGTGGTCCGCCGGCTCAGGTGCTCCAGTCCGGCTTCATTATCCATTACAACCCAGTTGTACGAGGGGGTAAGGTCGTCCGAGAACTTACGGATCATGTTGTTGAGGGCGCAGTAGCAGCCCGCTCCCTCCCCTCTTCCCATGGTGATCAGGTCGAACCCGTCGGCCTCCTCGATGATCTGGTGCAGACCCGCCTCCACGTAGCTTGCCTTGTTCATTCCGGGAGGTAGCTTCTTCATCGCATCGAGCACCTCCTCTCGCAGATCCCCGATGGACTGCTCCGGCTCCACCCTGAGCAGGTCCCCCAGATTGCTGTCCGGATCCGCATCGATCGCCAACACCGGTCCTCTTTTTTGCAGCACCAGCTGGGTGATCAGCAGTGCTGCTATCGTGGTTTTCCCCGTTCCCCCTTTTCCGGCAACGGCTATACTCTTAGGCAAGACTTTTCCTCCTGTGAAATATTTCAATATCCGTGTGGGGTAGAAACATCGCTTTCTGAAACTCCTCCACGTAGTCATTGGCGCCCATAAGATCGTAGTAGGTCGTGTCTTCCCGGATCTTCTCGATCTTGTAGAGAGCCTCCTTGTAGAAGGCTACAATCTTGGCACCCTTGATCGAGGTGTTGCCCACAAACTCGAACCTGCTCCTCTCGATGTCGGGAATCAGTCCGATGGCCACGGCGTGCTCGATATTGATGTAGGACCCGAAGGCACCGGCGATGCAGAAGCGCCGGATATCGTCGAAGGTAAGATCGAGACGACGTAGTAGGATCTTCATGGCCGCGAAGATCGCCGCCTTGGCGGTGATCACGTTCTCGATGTCAGACTCGCTGATATACACGGGATGCCCGCTGCCGGTCTGCCTCCCGTCGGCTATGATGTAGCGCTTCAAACCGTCCACGATCTGCACTCGCGGCTTGTCTTCTTCCACGAAAACACCGGAACGGTTGATATACCCCTGATCGAGAAGCACCGCTACCGCATCGATGATCCCGGATCCGCAGATCCCCTTGGGTCGCTTGCCGTCGATGGTCCGGTACTTGATCGCCCCGCTCTCTGCGTACACCTTTTCGATAGCCCCGGCTTCGGCCCGCATGCCGCAGTCCACGCTGGCTCCTTCGAGGGCAGGCCCGGCGGAGGCCGATGCGGATACCAGCCACTCCCGGTTGCCGATTACGATCTCCCCATTGGTTCCGATATCGAGAAGCAGACTGAGCTCCTCTCTCTCATTCATCCGGGTGGAGAGAATACCGGCGGTGATATCGCTTCCGACCCAGGCGCTGATCGCCGGCAGGCTATACAGCAGACCTCGAGGGTTGATGTTCAGGCCCACCTCCGCAGCCCGCAGCGGTGGAGGGGAGACCGTGGTGGCCACATAGGGATTGCGGCGGATGTTCCTCGTACACAGTCCGAGCAGAAAGTGGCCCATGGCGGTATTCCCCGAGCAGACCACGGCGCTGATGTCTTTGAGCTTGATATTGTTGGCATCGGCCAGCTGGTCGATCAATCCGTTGATGTCCTCCACGAGGAGCCTCTGCAGCTCCTCCACGCCTTTCTGCTCCGCGGTGATCATCCGTCGGGTTACCTCCCGCCCGTAGATCCCCTGGGAGTTGAAGCAGGCCCGGGCATCGATGGTTTCCATCGTGTTGGTATTCACCAGGTGAGCCACAATCGTGGTGGTGCCCATATCCACCACGGCCATGAAGTTCCTGTCTGCCGTGTTGCCGCCCTCGATGTTCATCACCTCGGCGATGTCCCGCCTCAGACCTACTGTGGCTGTAATCTTGTAGTTATTCTGACGCAGGATCTCGGGAAGATTCTTTATGATCTTCAGCCCCATCTGCATCGACCGATATTTGAGGCTTTTGCGGATCGCATCATCGACCCGCTGATGGTCCGCCATGTTGTTGGCCAGATCCGGTTCTTCTATCTCCAGGAAGACCTTGGTGACCAGCGGGGCGGGAACCAGATCCTTCTCGTACTCCCAGCCCTCGGTAAGGTCCCGGAAACGTGCGGCGTCCGCCGCAGCCACCAGCTTCTCTTTGGCCCAGGTCTCCTCCGGAATCTCCACCACCAGGTTGTCGTCCACCGGGGTCTGACAGGCCAGGACAAAACCTCTGCGGATTTCATCCCTGGTCAGTTTGGGCGAGACCCGACCGGAAACCTTGCCCTGGGTGACGATCATCTTGCAGCGACCGCAGATACCGTCGCCGCCGCAGAGGTTGTTGATCGTGATTCCCGCGCGCTGGGCCGCTTCGAGTAGGCTGGTATCGGCCTCGACGCGTACCGATTTGTTCTGGGGTACAAAGGTTACCGAATATGTGGACATTCTCTCCCTGTTCCCGTCCGGTGAATTTCTTTTCGAGCTTCGATAGCAGAATCAGCAGCCTTCGCTCTGGCTATAAGTTTGGCCACTTCTGCAAAAAGGCCGGAATTTCCCGGGCAGATTCCGGACCGATGATCACCTCTTCCCACTCCGAGGTGTCTTCGATCTCCGCCCTGAATATGGGCAGCAGACCCGGTATGATGAACTTGCGGTGTTTGACTTTGTCGGCCACCTTCTGCTCGGTGACTGTCTTGACGACCTTTTCCGCCGAAATCTTATCCCCGGCATAGGCGTTCAAGACTCCGAGACCTTCGGTGTCCACGACACAGACGTAGGCCGGAACCTTGCTTCGCTCCACCTCTCCGGCGACGCTGAAGTAGGTCAGAGAGAAGTTGGTGGTGAACAGCACCGGAGAGTTCTCACCGGGAGAGCCGATCTCGTACAGCTTGGCCTCCACCGTGTTCGGTACCTGGGGATCCGTGTACACATCCTGGACCGTGACCATGATCGGCAGAAGCTCCCACGGCTCCAGTCCGTTGATGATGACGATTCCCGCGTATTTCGCGGCATACACTGCCCCCAGTATTCCCTCTAGATCGGGAGAGCTTCCGTCTATCTCTACAATGGAGGGATAGCCGAGAGGCCGAAACTGCTTTCTCAAGGCCGCCCGCCGGGCGATAGTCATAGCCCTGATCGTTTCCCCGCCGCTGCTGTTGAAGCTCAGCACCAGATCCTCCGCTCCTTTTTCCTTGGCCTTTCCGGTGAGATCGGCCAGTTCCTCCAATTCTTTCCCGTTGACGGCCAGGGGTACCTTGGCGGCCGCGGCGATCTCCGCCAGGGCTTCCACGTTCGAGGCGTCGGCCTTGTAGATCAGAGGCTTTTGATCCTTGACCGCTTCCACCGCCGCTTTCAGAGCATCGGCCTTTGCGCCTACCAGGATCAGAGGAATCTCGCTGCACTCCGCGGCAAGCTTGGCCCGGCCGGCGGGGTCGGCGGTTTCAACTTCCACCGCACAGAGCTCAACTCTCAAGCTTTTGCCTACGCGGGTGAACATGCTCTTATTCGCCCGCTCGATCAACGCCGCCGCGGCCGCATCGGACAGGGATGCGGGAATCCGAACCGCCACACCGGTCGGGCGATGAAATTTCTCTTCGTGGCGGAACATCACAGTTTCCTGCCCGATCTCGAAGGTTTTGCCTTCCGGACCGATCCTCACCAACCGGATCGGGGGTGCAGACGCGTCGGAAAGAGCTTCCTTGCCCTCCTCGGAAATATGCGGGCAGTCGGTCAGGGCTCGCTGCTTAGCCGCCACCTGCATGGCGAAAGCCATACAGGTCGGCAGGCCGCAGTCCTTACAGTTGGTTTTGGGCAGGCTCTTATAGATCTGCATACCTGTTAATGCCATGGTCTACTCCTTTACGTGGTTTTCTCTCTCGACTGTACCTTCAGCCTAGAACAGCGCCTCCATCTCCAAGGCCGGATGTCCCACCTTGGAGAGGAACTCTACCAGCTGATCGGGCATCTCCGCATCTTCCTCCGTGGCGATCCTGTCCCACAGTTCGGTCAGGCCCTCCTTCTCCAGCTGGGGCTTCATTCGATCGGCGACCTCATCCTTCAGCTGCTTGGTCATCCACACGATGCGCTTGTGACCGCCCTCGCCGGAGATGAACTTCGGACTGGAGATGTACAGCTTTCCGATACCTGTAAATCCCGGTATCTGCTGCCCACCCCCGACCTGGCCGGCCAGGGATGAAAAGGTCATACCGATGGGGGTCATACCTGTGAAATCACGATCCACGATCATGATCCCGTTGGCCTCGGGAACCACCGCTGCGATACACTCGAAACAGCCGCAGGAGGTCATCGGCTCCTCCATTATGGCGTAGGCGTTGA
>CAZVHJ010000048.1:0-40869 GCA_964627715.1 uncultured Spirochaetaceae bacterium
TGCGACCTGATCCTGGCCACCGGCGGCGGCGGCATGGTCAAGGCGGCCTACTCCAGCGGCACACCTGCTTATGGAGTGGGAGCGGGGAACACTGTATGCATCGTGGATGAGGATGCGGACCTGAAGGACGCAGCGGACAAGATCATGCGTTCAAAGACCTTTGACCACGCCACAAGCTGTTCCACGGAGAATTCGGTGGCCATCCACGAGAAGATCTACGACAAGATGGTAAAGGAACTGGAGGCGGTTGGCGGTTATCTGTGCAGCGCCGAGGAGAAGAAGGAACTGCAGGCGACAATGTGGGATGAGAAGGGTGTCTTAAGCCGGGACATCGTGGCCCAACCGGCGGAGAAGATCGCCGATCTGGCCGGGATCAAACTGCCCAAGGGCAAGAGCTTCATCATGGTCGAGGAGACCGGCGTGGGCAGGGAACATCCCTTCAGCGGGGAAAAGCTGTCAGTAACCACTACTCTGTACAAGTGGAAGAGCTTCGATGATGTGATCGACCTGGTCAACCGCATCACCAGTTATTCCGGTCCCGGTCACTCCTGCGGCATACACACCTTCAACGAGATGCACATCCGGGAGCTGTCCCACAAAGTACGCGTCAGCCGCATCATGATCCGCCAGCCCCAGTGTCTGGCCAACAGCGGCGCCTGGACCAACGGCATGCCCATGTCCATGACCCTGGGCTGCGGTCCCTGGGGCGGGAACACGACCAACTCCAACGTGACCTGGGAGCATTTAATGAACTACACCTGGGTCTCCTATCCCATCCCCTCTACCCAGCCCACCGACGAGGAGCTGTTCGGCACGATCATGTACGAGGACTGAAAGCAGAAAGCACCGGTTGCGATACTGTACGGTGAGAGGTATACTCGAGCCATGCCGCCACGAAAGAGGAAAAATCCTCGTTTCACAAATGGGATCCCCGAGTTGCTCATCCTCAAGCTCTTAAGCGGAAGGGAGATGTACGGTTATCAGATTGCCAGGGAGATCCGGACCGTTACGAGCGGCGCCCTCGCCTTCGGAGAGGGATGCATCTATCCAATGCTTCGTTCCCTGCAGCGGCAGGGTCTGCTGAGCAGCCGGCGTCAGGAGGTGGAAGGCCGTACCCGGTTGTACTACGCCTTGTCGGTCAAGGGCCGCGATCGCCTGGCGGAGATGACGGCGGAGTGGACTCGGGTTGCCCGCGGGGTCCGGTTGGTGCTCGACGGTGCGGCGAAGCTCTGAAACGCCCCTTGATCGCCTTCGACGCCGCCTAGTGCAGAGGGGATTGCCCGCGGACGAAGCGGATGATTTGGCAGGGGAACTGGCCGATCACCTGGAAGATCTCGTGCTCGAGCTTCGCTCCAACGGTTTTCCCCCGAAGCCCGCCGAACGGCAGGCCTATGCCAGGCTCGGATCGATGAGGGCGCTGGAGACCTCGATCCTCCGGAGCTTCCAGCGGCGGAGCCTGGTCGGCCGGCTTCCTCTCCTATTCGCCTTCCTGCTGCCCGCCGCCTTCCTGGCGGGGCTCGTGTGGGCGAACATCCAGCTCGCCCGGACAGGATATACACTGCTTCTCCTGATCGGATTCGCTTCCGGGGTCGTCGACCGCCTGGTGGAGATCTGGAACGGGCTCGTTCCCTACCTGTACAGCATCCCCGGGTCCATTTTATTGTGCGCGGCGTTCAGTCGCTCCCTTGTAAGCCCGTGGTGGACCCTCCTTTCCTGTCTCCTTTTTTCGCTCCTGAACACCACACTCCGCATCTCCGTTGTTTCTCCGGCCGCCGGATCGACTGTCCGCCGCTTTCTAACCGCAGGCTTCTCCTTTCATCCCCATCCCTTCCGGCCTTCCCCCGTGGAGATTGCCGGTCTGCTCGCACCCCTGGCCGTCGGCATCGCCTTTCTCGGCTTGATCCGGCTCCGCCGGTCTGAGGCCGGACATAGCCGGTAGCAACTATCTAGGTTCTTTAAATCCAGCCTCTTCGCAACTGCCCCGGAACCGGCCGGGATTATCCTTGACATACCTCAAATTATATAGTATATACCTCATTATTTGAGGTATTAGATACGGGAGGTAGATATGCGATGTATCCAAAAAGCGGTTTGGCTGACAGCGGCGATCGTTGTCACGGCTCTGACGGCGGGATGTGCGAGCCTTCACGAGCTTTCCCCCGCGGTAGAGTGTTCCCTCAGGCGGGCAGCGTCGAGTTTCGCCGGCGGCGTCGAAGTCGCCAACGAAACCGAAAGGAGCATCGTCGAAGACGGCCTATATTGCTATCTCGAAGCGATCGTTCGGCGGAAACCGGATTTTCCTATGCGCGAGCTGCCGGAGATCTCCACGGCCGAAGAGCTCAAGCAATCGATCGTCCGGACATTCGGAATGACCCCGATGGAGCTCGGCCTGGAGGCGTTCCTCCAATGGGAGAGGGAATCGCGGTTCGACTACGGATCCCCGAAACGACCAATGAACGAGTTCGAAACGGAGCATTTCATCCTCGGATATTATCCCGGAACCCCGGCAGAGGAAGACCTCGAGCGGGTGTCCTACCTCTGCGAGAAATACCTGGCGAAGTTGCTTGCCTTTGCTGCGCCGGAGCAGCCGAAGAAAGAGCGGTTTTATGCGAATCTCGCACGCCTGGAAAGAGGCCGGATCCCTCTCCTTCTTCCCCCCGATTCGCGCTACTGGGATCGGTTCAACGCAACGGCCCAGATGCAGTTCGGATTCGCCCTGGACTCCGGTGGAAGGATCTCGATCGACATGTCCATCGGAGTCCCCTATTACAATACACTGAGCAGCGTCGTTCTCGTCCACGAAATCACGCACATGGTCGATCTCCTGCTGAAGCTCGTTCCTGAAGATCTGGAACAAAACACGACTCCCAAGCTGGTGCGGAAATGGTGGAAAGAGGTTTTTTCCGGAATCTTCCCCCACGACACGCCGCTGGGAGAGGGATTCGCTGAGTACACCTCGTACCGCTTCAGCCTGTTTCAGCGGTGGTTTTTGCTGTCCCCGGAAGAGCGCCTTCTGGTAACGGAAAAACGCAGGAGAATCCGCGAGGGCATCCTGCTCAGCTCTCCTGTAGCCTCGAACCGTAGGGTTCGCCTGCTCCAGTACACGGAGCTGCACAGCCTCCTTAACTACCTCGTTCAGAAGTACGGCGAGGAGCGGTTTCTCGATTTCTACTTCGAACCGCCTCTCACGGAAGAGCGGTTTACAGGCGCCTACGGCGAGGGCTTCGCCGAAATCGAGAGACAGTGGAGGGCGTGGCTGAAGCGCCTGAAGATCGGCTCGAAAGACCAGCTGTACTCGGCCTGGCTCCGCAGTTCTTCCGGCCCTTGACCTGTTTTCCGTCAAAACTGTAGTCTTTCGACTTACCTTCGACCCTATCTGGTGCGCAAAGTGGAGGAAAGCATGGGCAGATTCTCCCCGCCGGGCAGGCGATGAGAGGCCAACAATTCCATCTCTGCTATTTTTCAGGCTGCTTTCTCCTTCAACCGCTTCTCAGGCTGCTTCTGTCCAGACACTCGCTGATCGTGGCCACCGCCTCCACGACCGTTTTGCTGGTGGGTATACTGCTCTCCCGGTCTTTGGTCCTGGTATTCGTACTGTACGGATTGTTCGGTCTTTCTCTGTCTCTGTTTTGGCCGCCCCTGATGGGATGGCTCTCCTTCGGGAAGGAGGATCGGACTCTCAACACCACGCTTGGCCGATTCAACATTTCCTGGAGCGGAGGAAATATTATCGCTCCTTTTTGGGCGGGGTATCTGCTGCGACGGGGCATCACTTTACCGTTCAAGACTGCGGTATTGATTATGACGGTAATTTGTCTCTCGGTTCTCGCCGCCTCTCTGCTCGTACCCGGAATACGTCAAGACCGGCAGAAGGAGGCTGTCCGGAAAAACCTTACATCCGCTACCGATCAAAGCACCTCGGCTTGCTGTTGTTGATCCGCGCACTCTCCTCGACCTTAGGCTTTGTTGTGTTGGGGCGGTTGTCTTTCTGGCACTTCAAAGCCTGGCTGATGATCATCTGCCAGGGATTGATCGTCGCAGTAGTTGCGATGATGATCGGCCTGAGCAGGTTTCCAGGCTTCGCTCTGTTCCTGGCCCTCTTTGGTCTGCTCTTCGCCCTCAGCTATAACAACAGCCTGTTTCACGGTGTTGCAGGAAGCCTTCAGCGGTCAACCAGAATGGCTGTACATGAAGGCCTTCTTACTGCGGGAATGGTAGCCGGTTCCTCGATAGGAGGTGTCCTCTACCAGACAGGACAGTTTGGACGGGTGTTTCTGTTCGGCTGCATTGTCGTGGCCGCCGGTGCTGCGGCTCAGATCGCTTTGGTCTTGGTGTTCCGCAGCCGTAGCCTTCCTCAGTAGACTACAGTTTCCACACGACCGTGTCGCCGGGAGCGCTCTGCAGCGAAAGTGGTTAAGTGGGTCTCTAAAGACTCCTCAGCGCCGGAGCGGATGGGGCCACGTTCCCCGGTTCGCAGAGCCGAAAACCAGGCTTCAAGAAGACCTCCGTCGCCGCCTCCGTGTCTATCCTCTGTTCCTTGGGGAAGCTCTACCGTTACCTCCTTCCAGCTGTCGTGCAGAAAATCAAGCACCCGGATCTGCCCCTCCACCGCCCTTATGATGCCATGAGTTCCCTGAATCACGGTTTTTCTTCCGCCTTCGTTGAAAGCACTCATGGTGAAGCTGGCGGTGACGCCTCCTTCGTACTCTAGATTCACCACTTGATGATCCACCACGTCGTTGTCGCATTCGTATACACAGCGACCATACGGTCCCTCCCGCAGTGCCTCGGAGATGCTCTCTTCGTTTGGATCATCCCGCAGCACGTTCAACGGCCAGCCACGGTACCCCTTCGCCGCTCTGTCCCGAAGATAAATTTTGTAAGCTGAGTATGGACAGTAGGGCTCGAAAGCACATTCATGGCAAAACAAAGCTTTCCCCGCTTCCTTGGGCTTCATTTCCCTTTGGAAGTGCAGCAGGCTGCCGAAACTCTGCACCCGCCGGCAGCGCCTTCCCGTGAAGTAGCGAAGAAGGTCGATATCGTGACAGGACTTGGAAAGAAGCATAAAGGACGAGCCGACCTGGTTTCTCCAGTTACCCCGCACAAAAGAGTGAGCCATGTGCCAATACGCGACATCTTCGGCGTGTTGGATCGTCACCACTTGCCCGACAGCTCCTTCCCGTATCAGCCTATGGATCTCGAGGAAATGAGGAGCATAGCGCAGCACATGGGCTACCGCAAAGATGATCCCCGATCTCAGGGCCTCTGCTACGATTTCCCTGCATTCCTCTTCGGTTGGAGCCATGGGCTTTTCCAGCAGGAGATGATAGCCTTGACGAGCGCAGGCAACAGCCGCTTCCCTGTGCTGTTGATCCCGCGTGGCAAGAATTACCCCATCCGCCATTACCGGGTGGGCCAGGAACTCTTGCCAATCCTCGAAAACTGCCGAGCTCTTCACCTGTGGAAAGATCCGTCGACCCAAGGCGATCCGGTTTGGTTGGGGATCCACTAAACCGACCACCTCCACCTCCTCGGGATGGCCGGCAATCCAGGACCCATAGGCATCGAGACCTCTGTTTCCACAACCGACAATAACAACTCTTGGTTTCTTCATTCGTACCGGAGCCCTCCTAGGTTGTTGCATAAGCCGAGCATAGCAATATTTGACAGCTTGTCCAGGTTACCGATAGAGTAAGAGTCATGGGAGATGAGATTACCGTTGCTGTGGTGCAGTCGGGATTTCACCCGGAGGATTACTTAAGCGCAGAAACCTTTGCCGCCAAGGTATCCTGGTGCTTCGAAACAATCAATATCCGGGGAAAACGAGGCTATCCCCGCCCCCATCTCGTTGTATTTCCGGAATTAACCGGATTGTGGATTCCACTGTTGGCGGGAAAGATTGCGCGATCCCTAACCGCTCTGGCTTCACAGCGACTCCTCTCCAGTCCTCTGAAAGCTCTAGGATCTCTCCTCTCGGGGCGCGGTGTCTCTTTCGCCCTCTTGAATGACTGGGAGAACAACTTCCGCGCTTGGATCGAACCATTCCAGGAGGCAGCCCGCCACTATGATACCTTCGTGTGCCCGGGAAGCACCTTTCTGCCCGATCTGGATTGGGAGGTAGCCACAGGCTGGCAGCGGCGGGGAAACAGGATCTGGAACAGCTCTTGCTTGATCAACCCCCAGGGAAAGATATTGGGATGGACCCGCAAGATCAATCTCACCCGGGTGGAGATGCTTCTAGGCGTCAAAGGTGGGCCATTGGCGGAGTTGACGCCCTACGAGACCGATCTGGGAAATATTGGAATCCTGGTCTGCAGAGACGGATTCCACGAGAGAGCCGTCGAGCGGCTCGACCGGCAAGGTTGCCGAATCGTTCTAATGCCGTCGGCCAATCCCAAAGCCTGGACGGAACCTCCCCGGGCCGGTGCGTATATCAGCCAGGAAAAGGAGTGGCTCTCCCAGGGTCTCGGCAGTCTGATTCAGGGCAGGGAAAACATCTCCCTTTCCATCAACCCGATGTCCGTTTCCTGGATTCTCGAACACAGGGACGAGGGACGCTCAAACGTATTTGTAAATCGTGCTAGACCTGTTCTCCTGCAATCCCGCGAGGAATTCCCCGTGGAGTATAACGGCTACCCCGGTCTAGAGATCATCGCGTCCTGCCATGACTGCGAAGAGATTCTCTCTTTTTCCATAGAGGAGTAAACCATGGAGCAATTTAAAGGTATCCGCCGTTTTCTCTACAACGCTTCCACGGCAGGGTGGTCGCTTCTGGATTCGATTTTCCTCACGTTCTACGTAGCGTTTCTGCTGCCCCCGAAAGAGAAAATCGCCGAAGGAATGGTCGCTTTCATCTCCAACGATCGTTTTCTCGGGATCTTCACCGTGCTCGGAGCGGTGATGATCTTCGGCCGGATTGTAGATGCGGTGGCGGATCCATTGGTGGCCTACTGGTCCGACCGTTCCCACTCACCTATTGGAAGACGCAGACTGTTCCTGATCGTAGGATCGGTACCCCTGGCTGTATGTCCCGTTCTGGTTTTTTTCCCGCCAATACCTGGCACATCCTGGATCAACGGAATCTACCTGTCTTTGGTCTTTGGGCTGTACTTCTTTGCCTTCACCCTATACGTGGGTCCATATCTTGCTCTGATTCCCGAGTTGGGTCATGCAGAAAAAGAGCGGCTCGGCATGACTACCGCTCAGGGATACTTCTCCCTTGTCGGAAATGCGATCGCCATGATCGGTGGGCCCCTTTTGATAGGACTGTACCTGGCCTCAAGAGGCCAGGTGGGAGCCTACCGGTTGATGGCCATTACTCTGGCTGTTCCCGGTTTTCTCCTCACCTATCTGGCGATATTTGCCGTGAACGAGAAGCGCTACTCCAGCGCCAAACCCAGCACCTTGCCTCTGAAGGAGTCCTTCCTGCAAACCGTCAAGGACAAGGCCTTTATAATCTACCTCTTGGCGAACATCGCCCTGTGGTTTCTCTTCAACATCATTCGGGCCTCGGCTATCCCCATCGCTATCACGCTGGTCAAAGCCGACGAGGCCTTCGCCAGCACCATGTTCACCCTGTTCTTTGCCGCGGCGGCCATCTGCTTCCCATTCGTGAATCTGATGGCCAGGCGGATCGGCTTGAAAACCGTGATGATTCTCGGTCTGGGAAGTTTCGCTCTACTCTCTTTTCTCTTTTCCATCACCGGGCTCGGTCCGGTGAATCCTCGGGTCTGGGTTTTGGTCGTGGGCGGGCTGTCGGGGTTTCCCATTGCCGTACTGTTAATCATCCCCAACGTGATTCTTTCCGAGCTCTGCGAGATCGATGCAAGAAAGACGGGACAGCGCCGGGAGGCTATGTTTTTCGGTGTTCAGGGATTCTTCATGAAGCTGAACTTGGGATTATCCACAGCCTCTCTCGCCCTGATGTACTCCCTTTTCGGCAAAGACATCGCCGATCCATTGGGTGTCCGTATGGCACCGGTCCTGGGAAGCGTGGTCGCAGTGGCGGGGCTCCTGGTGATGACCCGCTATCCCGCTAAAGGGCGAACGCCTAGTACGACCACCGCAAGCTTTTAGGCCGATGCTCCCATCCTCATGACCAAAGATACACCACGAGAGATTCCGAATATCCGAATCCGCACTTTCCCTGTTAGGTGCCCAGGGCGGTAATGCCGGTCGATCCGGTGTATCCCTGCTCCTCCTCCGCCGTTTCTGCTGAAACAGCACTGAGCAGCGCGCTTTACATCACCAAAGGATTTTGGTATATTGGGCTCTCTGTTTGATTACGGAAACTGACAGCGAAAACTAGATAAAAGGAAAACTTACGATGGCACGCAAGTGTGATATCTGTGGAAAACAAACGGTTACGGGCAATAATGTCAGCCACGCCCACAACAAGACCCGCCGGGTCTGGAAGCCGAATCTGCACAAGGTACGAACCGTAGTTGGCAAAACCCACACCACCCTCAAGGTCTGCACCCGCTGCCTTCGCAGCGGCAAGGTTGTGAAGGTCTAATCTTTTCACTTATCATACAAATAACAAGCAACCTGGTGGTAGTCGTTTAATCCAATCATATTGGGCTCCGCTTCTTTGCAGATTGGCATCACGTGAGGACAGCGCGTGTGGAATCGACAACCGGGCGGCGGATTGATAGGACTCGGAACATCGCCCATGAGAATCTGCCCTCTCTTCCTCCTTTTAGGATCCGGAATTGGGATCGCAGAAAGCAGCGCTTCGGTATAGGGATGCTTGGGATCAGAGAACAATGCCTCTTTCGGTGCGGTTTCAACGATCTTGCCCAGATACATGACCGCTACTCTATCACTAACGTGTTTGATCACACTCAAGTCGTGGGCAATAAACAACATGGTAAGGCCATATTCTTCCTGTAGATCTTTGAGGAGATTTATAATCTGGGCTTGGATCGAAACATCCAGAGCAGATACAGACTCGTCGGCCACAACAAACTCAGGATCGGTAGCCAACGCTCTGGCTATACCGATCCGTTGGCGCTGACCGCCGCTGAACTCATGAGGGTAGCGGTTTATCTGGTCTGAGGACAATCCCACCTTTTCCATCAAACCCGTCACTTTTTTCCGTAGTTCCCCTTTCGAGAGCGTCTTGTGAACCTCCATCGGCTCAGCGATTGCTCTCCCGATAGTCATTCTTGGATCGAGGGAACCGAAAGGATCCTGGTAGATGATCATCATCTTTGCTTTTAATCGGATGAGATCTCTACGCTTGATGTGGGTGATATCTTCAGAGTCATAGAAAATCTTGCCTGATGTTGGTTCATGAATTCTCAAGATCACCTTTCCACAGGTAGTCTTTCCGCAACCCGATTCTCCCACCAAACCAAGTATTTCCCTACGCGCTACAGCAAAACTGACATCATCCACAGCACGAACAGCTTGTTTTCGACCGCCGAAAGCACTTCCGGTCCAAAACCACTTCTTCAGATTCTTAACCTCGATCAGGTTTCCCACGGCTCAATTTCCTCGGTATAAATGACATTTCACCAGGTGTTGATCTGCAACCGGAAGCAAAGCAGGCATTTCCTCCAGGCAGATATCGAAGCAGTACTCGCAACGATTCTGGTAGGGACATCCAGGTGGTAAATCGATCAGATTCGGCACTATTCCGCTGATCATATCAAGTCGTTTCGCATCAACATCTAGCCTGGGTATTGATCTGTAAAGACCTTTTGTGTAGGGATGGAGGGGGCTTTCGAATAGAGTATGGACGTCAGCGTACTCAATTATGTGGCCTGCGTACATAACGGCAACATGCTCCGACATTTCAGCTATCACCCCTAAGTCATGAGTAATTAGTAAGACTGAAGTATCGAACTTGCTTTTTAGCTCATTGATCAACCTGAGTATCTGAGCCTGGATCGTTACATCGAGCGCTGTTGTTGGTTCATCAGCGATGAGCAAAGCAGGGTTGCAGGCCAAGGCCATGGCAATCATGGCTCTCTGGCGCATTCCTCCAGATAGCTCATGAGGGTAGCTGTCCACCCTCTTGTTTGCATCAGGAATACCAACAGTCGTTAATACATCGATTGTCTGATGTCGAGCTTCTTTCTTGTCAAGATTCTGATGAATCTGGAGTGTTTCTATAATCTCATGCCCGATTGTAAACACCGGGTCGAGAGAGGTCATAGGCTCCTGAAAAATCATCGATATTTTCTTGCCCCGGATATCCCTCATCTGCTTCTCATCCAAATCCAGCAGGTTTTGTCCTTCCAACAGAATCTTTCCACCGACGATCTTACCTGGCGGGTCAGCAATTAACCTCATAATTGAAAGTGCGGTGACACTTTTGCCGCATCCCGACTCGCCTACGATTCCCAAGGTTTCTCCCCGGTTGATTTGCAGGCTCACACCGTCGACTGCTTTGACAGTACCCTCATGGGTAGAAAAGTGGGTTTTTAGATCTTCGATCTTCAGCAATTCTTGCATGGGATTTCACGTTTTAAGCCTGGGATCCAACGTATCCCGCAAGCCGTCTCCCAACAAATTCAATCCGAGCACAGACAACAGAATGGCGAGTCCAGGGAATGTTGCTGCCCACCAGGCACCTCCGACAATATAGTTGTAGCTTTTGGACAGCATCGCTCCCCACTCGGGTGTCGGGGGCTGGGCACCCAATCCCAGAAAACCCAAAGCGGCGGCGTCTAGAATTGCGGTGGCCAGCATCAGAGTACTATAGACAATCACGGGAGCCACGCTGTTGGGTATAACATGGCGAAAAATGATTCGAAGATTCGAAGATCCTACCGCTTTCTGAAATTCAATATATTCCATTTCCTTAATATACAGGACCGAACTTCTGATGATTCTCGCCATCTGGGGGGTATAGACTACTCCAATAGCGATCATCGCTTTTTCCAATCCTTGGCCGATAACTGCAACGATTACGATCGCGAGCAGGAGAGCGGGGAAGGCAAACATGATGTCAACGAATCGCATAATGAGGGAATCGACCCAACCGCCAAAATAACCGGCGACAGTACCAAACAGTATACCCAAGGCCATCGCAATAGCCACGGCCACAAACCCGGCGCTGAGACTAACCCGCGCACCATATATGATCCTGCTGAGGACACATCGCCCCAAAGCATCGGTGCCCAAAGGCATCCCTTCGACACCCACATCGCTCCAAAACCCGGGTTTCAATTTATTGTCAAGGTCTGGAGGAGAGGGATTTGGGTCGTTGGGCGCTACAACGTCCGCTAGTAAAGCACACAGGATAAGCATGACCAGAATCGCAAAACCGAACATGGCCGATTTGTTCTCCCGAAGCCTGCGAAAGAGCTGTCCTGTCTGGTTTTGTCGCTTCTTTTTCATTTACTGCCGTTTCTACCTGTACTTGATGCGGGGATCTATATATACGTACAGTACATCCGCAATCAGGTTAACGACTACGAAAATCAGTGCGAAGAACATCACGCATCCCTGAACAACCGGATAGTCCCGCATCCCCACTGCTCTCACGACGTATCTTCCGATACCCGGCCAGGCAAAGACAGTCTCTGTAAGTAAAGCTCCAGCAAGAAGTAAACCAAAATTAAGTGCTATAACTGTCACTACCGGAATCATGGCATTACGAACGGCATGACGGTAGATAACCAGCCGCTCAGACAATCCCTTTGCTCGCTCTGTCCGGATAAAATCCTGACGCAAAACTTCAAGCATGCTGGATCTAGTAACCCTGGCAACTGTAGCCATAGGGATTGTCCCCAAAGCCACGGAAGGAAGTATCAGATAGCGAATCGAGCTGACCAGAGCACGGAAGTTTAGAGTAATAATACTGTCCAAAATATAGAATCCGGTTATTCGATTCAAAGGGATGAGTGTATCGATACGTCCACTGATCGGAAGCCATCGTAGGTAAACCCCGAAAATCATCATCAGCATGATGCCCAACCAGAACACGGGCATCGAGACACCGAACAGAGCCACTCCCATTGTCGTGTAGTCCAGCGCCGAATACTGCTTCGACGCCGACACAATTCCAGCTATTGAACCGACGCCAATAGCTAGAATCATTGCACAAATCGTCAATTCAACGGTGTTGGGAAAACGTTCTAATATCTCAATTGTGACTTGCTCGTTCGATACGATCGAGCGGCCCAGATCTCCTCTCATAGCCTGTTTCAGCCAAATCCAATACTGAACCGGTAGAGGTTTGTTCAATCCATACTTTTCCCGAATTCTTTCCAGGGTTTGTATGGAGGCGTGTTCACCGGCTATAGTTCGGGCTGGATCACCGGGAGCTAAATGAATCAAGGAAAATGCAATGATTGATGCCCCGAGCAATACGGGAATCATCATCAATAATCTTTTAGCAATGTACCATCTCATTCCAGACTACCTGTGCTAGCATTTATAGGATGAGGCTAGGAAAAAGTAAAGAACGTCAGGAAAAGAAAAGAGGGGTGAAGCCACCCCTCTCTCGACATTTAGGTCACAAAGAAAGAAGGAATTCCTGGTCTATTCTAGGGTCACCGGATAGAAAAATTTCCGGGAAGTGGGATGCAACACATATCCCTTCACGTTTTTCCTAAAAGCCAGGTTCTGGTTTGCATGCGCAATGTAGACCCAACCGGCATCCTCATGAATCATCTCCTGGGCTAGTTTATAGTACGTGGCTCGTTTGTCGACATCGTACATCCTTACAGCAGCGGTCAGTGCCTCCTGCAATTCCTCCCGCAGGATAAACGAGTAGTTGCCCGCCGCACCGATGTTGGCTGCATTCGGTCCATAAAGTACATTCATGAAATTATCCGGATCTCCATTGTCTCCTGTCCAACCAAGAAGACACATGTTATGCATACCCGATTCGGTCTCCTGCAAGTATGTCCCCCAATCGACCTGGTAGATACTCACGTCGATGCCTACGGCTCCCAGATAGCTTTGAATCGCCTCACCGATCTTGGGTGGGTCAAACATATACGGCCTGGAGACGGGCATTACGTGCAGCTGAACCTCAAACCCGTTCGGATAGCCGGCTTCGGCGAGAAGCTGTTTTGCCTTGGTGGGATTGTACTCATAATCTTTGATATCATCGTTGTACCCCAGCATGAAAGGGGGCATACCATTCTTGGCAACGGAAGCGGTTCCCAGGTACAGGTTGTCCACGATCGACTTCTTGTCTATCGCGTAGTTGATGGCCTGCCGGACCTTTTTCTTGGTCAGAGCCTCATGATAGCCAGGGGTTTTATCAGGTCCTTCGCCGGGATCACGGATACCGTTCCCGTTATCATCAATATATCCGTACCCTGTATTCATTGCCATATAGCCCACGTTCATCCCGGGTTCACTCATGAGAACAAGATCTGAGTTGTTCCTGATTCTGTCGAAATCATTCGGATCGGGATACTCCATGCCGTGGATCTCCCCCACTTCCAGCGCCAGCAGGCGGGCTGAGGTATCGGGAATCACTTTAAAGATCAGCTGATCCAGCTCCGGCGGCTCACGCCAGTAGTCCTCGTTTTTCGCGAGGGTGATATGGTCATCCCTGACCCATTCAACGAATTTGAACGGTCCGGTTCCCACTGGATTCCGGAACATATCTTCCCCGTACTTCTCCGCATTGGCCGGACTTACAATGGCCACGGTGAACATCGCCAGGCTGGTCATTATCGATGAATTCGGTGCCTTCATAATCAGCTTGACCGTATAATCATCAATCTTTTCCACCCTGTCGACATCGCTGAACATGTAGCCCCAGTACACCCATTCACCGAATTGGTGAAACGGATGACTCTGGTCGTACTGCCTGGCAAAGGAAAAGACCACAGCATCCGCATTGAAGTCTGTCCCGTCGTGAAACTTCACGCCTCTGCGGAGCTTAAAGGTGATCTCCTTTCCATCGGCCGAAGTGGTCCAGGATGTAGCTAAAGCGGGTTTGATTTCAGTAGAACCAGCCTCGTACTCTACAAGACCCTCAAAGATGTTGTCCATTCTTTGGATAGACTCGCCATCCGTAACATCTGCGGGATCCAATCGGACCGCATCACCGCTGCTGCCGAATACGAGAGTCTTTACGGCCTCTTCAGATGTGGGAGAGGCAAGGGCGATTCCCGCTGTTACTACCAACACCAGCAGGACCATGAGTACTTTTTTCATAAGTACCCTCCTTTGATTTAAATTTATGCAAAATGTCCTCCTCACATTCCGCACAATTTTCAAGCATAGAATAGAGGCGTATACTTGTCAACGATTAATAAAACCCACACGTTTACGCAAATGGTTTTAATCGCGGCCCACAGCCAGAATCCGATCCGCGTTTCAACAACCGAAAAGCTTGTCCTCAGCATCACCTTGAAGTGAACCATCATCCTGGAGTATGGCGAATACTAGAACCGCTGACTCAGGTTTTCAGAAAGCATAAATAGGGAACGTCCTGATTCAATCCCTCCTCTTTTCCCTGAAAAATGGAAACGGATCGCAATAGACCGCCGGGCTTGCTCAGGCATCGTCGCGGCGGTCATCATTGAAAAAACAATCCAAGGAAGAGGGACGAAAGCGATGTTTCGAGAAGTAGAACAAGTCCTCTGTGACTGCAACCAGGAATACGTACTACAGGTGAACCCATGTTTGCTTGACCTCCTGATGCCCCGGTCCTAAGGTGTAGGCATCCCCCAAAGGAGCCCACAGGAGGTCCATTATGCTCTGCCGATTCTCTCCCGTGCATTTGCTTAAAACCGGTATCCTCATCTCGATCTTGGCCGCCTCTTTCCTCTTCCCGGGCTGCCGGAAAGCACAAAGCCTGTACGGCGGTACCCTGGTCCTTTCCACCTTCGACGAGCCTGCCGGTTTCAATCCTCTCTTCTATTTCGACACGGTCTCGCCGAATATCGGCAGCCTGATCTTCAACACCCTGGTGAATATCGACGAACAGCTCAAATATGTTCCGGAGCTGGCCGAATCCTGGCAGGTTTCTGAGGATGGGAAGACGTGGGATTTTACCTTACGGCAGGGAGTGAAGTTTCACGACGGGGAGGAGCTCAGCGCCGAAGACGTGGTCTTCACCTTCCGGAGCCTGCTGGACCCGGCGAACGAGTCACCCATCGCCTCTTTCTACAGCATCCTCGACCAGGTCGAAGCGATGGGCCCGTATCGGGTCCGCTTCCGGCTGAAAGAGCCCTACTCCTCCTTCCCCTATCTGCTCCTATTGGAAATCATTCCGGCCCATTTGTTTTTCAGCGGGTCGACTACCTCCGCCGATTTCGGACGGAATCCCATAGGGACCGGGCCGTTCCGCTTCGAGAGCTGGCAGGCGGGTGGAATCGTCCTGTCCGCTAATCTCGATTATTTCGAAGGCCGGCCCTTCCTGGACCGGGTGATCGTGCAGAGCTACCCGGACCGGAGTCAGGCTTGGTCCGCCCTGATGCAGGGAGAGGTCGATGTGGTGTTGGATCTGGATATCGAGGATTATAAAATTCTGGAGCGAGATAACCGATTTCAAACGTACAGTTATTTGGAAATTTTCTATCACACCCTCCTGTTCAACCTGAGGGATCCACTTTTCGCCGAGCCGCGGATACGCCGGGCCGTCGATCTGGCCATCAACAGAAAGGATCTGATCAGCGGGGCCATCAACGGCTGGGCCGTGGAGACCACCGGGCCCTTCCGCCCCGGCACCTGGCCCTACAACCCCGAGGTGCCGAAAGCAAGGTACGATCCGGCCCAAGCCGTCCGGATCCTGGCTAGCCTGGGCTGGATGGACACGGACGGAGACCTGATTCTAGAAAGGGGCGGGGAGGAGCTGGCCTTCACCATCCTGGCGGACCGGGGGGACCTGCTCAAGGAGGCGGTGGCCCGGCGCATCAAGTGGCAGCTCTTTCAAATCGGCATCCGGGCGGAGGTGGAGCTGGTCGATCCGGAGGAGCTGTTCGAGGAACGGCTTTTTCCGGGCAGGTTCCAGGCCGTGCTTCTCCAGTTCAACGCCGGTGTGGATCCGGACAAGTTCATCACCTACTTCTGGCATTCGGAAAACATCGGTTCCTCCAACCTGGCAGCTTACGCCAATCCCGAGGTGGACAACCTGATCGAAGTGGGGCGAACCAGCCTCGACTTCGAGGATCGAGAGGGAATCTACCGGAGGATTCATTCCCTGATCGCCCGGGACAGACCTGCAGTCTTCCTCTACGTGCGCAAGATCTTCTTCGCTACGTCTGCGCGATTCGACGGTATCAACGCAGCTCCGGAGCTGTTCTACCAGTCCATCAAGGACTGGCACATAAACAAATCCCAACAAGAGAGGAGGTGAGAGCATGATCCTGGAAATCATCGATCCCGGCCTGTCAGGCATCGGACCGGATACGGGTCCGGAAGGCAGCCGCTGCTGCATCTGGATACGCGGTTCATACGGTTGATCATTGATCTTGGTGCGCAGTACTGAGTAGACGGCCCGGCTACGGCGTTCCGGGTCAGATCGCTGAGGAGGTGCACCTCCTCGGCGCTTCTTTTCATGTTTATTACTGAAGGAAGGAGTCGTTCGAGATGATGCGATCGAAATACACCCTCTTTGTGGAAGACTACCCGGAGAAGGGGAAACACCTGTTCTTCTGCACCCGCACCCAGGCCATGGTGCTGGTGGACCAGGAGCTGAAGACAGCCCTCGGCACGCTGCCCGCCTTTTCCGGCGGAAAGAGGACCGCCGATGCCCTGGCCACACTATCAGGGATGGGCTTCCTGGCTCAAAACGAGGCGGAGGAGAATACCAATATCGCGAGGTACTTCGAGACACTGAAATCGAACACCTCCCGCATCGACGCCACGGTGCTCACCACCTATGCCTGCAACTTCGCCTGTCCCTACTGCGTGGAGGAGGGAGTCAAGGCTGCGGTTCACATGGACGAACAGACTGCGGCCCGAACCGTCGCCTACATCAACGATCGGGTCCAGGAGCACCGGGCCGAGAAGCTGTTCGTGAGCTTCTACGGAGGAGAGCCGCTGCTGAACCTGAAGGCGATGCGCACTGTAGCGGAGGGACTCAAAGATTACTGCGGGTTACACGGGACAGATTTCAGCTTCGGAATCACGACCAACGGCGCCCTACTGGCACCCGAGGTGGTGGAGGAACTCCTGGAATACGGTTTGAAAGGGGTGAAGGTCACCCTGGACGGATTCGGAGAGTTCCACGACCGCAAGCGGCCCTTTGCCAATGGAAAGGGGAGCTTCGACAGGATCGTCGAAAACGTATATCATGCTGTGGAGAAGATCGACGTGGATGTGGGCGGCAACTTCGACGAAGAGAATATAGAGAGCTTTCCCCGGTTGCTGGATCATTTGAAGGAGCTCGGTTTGGAGAAGAAGCTGCACAGGGTGCGCTTCAACCCGATTTCCGAGACCCCCCAAGACCGTGCGGGAATGCCGCTCAGCTCGGAATTGAATTGCGTCTACGCCGAGCCCTCAACGGCCGAGCATCTGGTGCAGCTCCGCCGGCTGGCTCTTGAAAAAGGCTTTCCCGTCGATCCGGGTGTGGGAGTGAATGCCTGCGGCATGACGGCCAACAGCGCCGTATTCACAATTGATCCAACGGGTAAGATCTTCAAGTGTCCTGCTTTCGTAGGACATACCGAGTTCGCGGCCGGCACGATCTTAAGCGGAGAAACAGGCCGCGGAGCAGCCGACGAGCTCTGGAAACGCTGCCGGGATTGCCCGTACGTTCCACTGTGCGGAGAGGGCTGCCAATTCGGTTCGTACCTCCGCTACGGGGATCCTTCCAGGTTGAACTGCCGGAAGGAATTTATAGAATATATGGTGCGGGAAAACTTGAAGCTCAACTACCAATTTCGTCAAAACAAGAGCCGGTAGATTTGGAACGGATTCCTTTCGTCCACCGAATTGCCACCAAGATCCTGGCGACGCTCACCGTCGTTTCTACGCTGGCAGTGATCGCCACCGGCGCGGCATTGGTTACCCTGTCCGGAAGAACGCTTCGCTCCAACATATCGGAGCGGAACCTGCAGATCGCCCGCAGGGCTTCAAATGAAATCGGCCTGTACATCGAGAGCTCGATCAGCGACATAGAAGCGGCGGCGGATATCCTCGCCGCGCTGAAAGATCCCTGGGTTCAGGATATCCTTCTGGAAAACCTGGCTGCAACTTTCAAGCGATTTCAAAACATTTACCTGGTCACCGAAGCGGGAGAGATGATCGCTTCGACCCGCCTGGACAGCCAAGAGCCCGAACCTTACCGGTCGGAGGCCCTATCCCAAGCTCTTTCAGGTAAAACCTACCTGTCCCCGGTCGGTCTTACGGCGGAACGTCTTCCCTACCTGACGATCGCCCTTCCCGCGGGGGTACCGGGCTTGCAGAGGCAGGTCCTGATCGCCGAGCTGGCCCTGCGGGATATCTGGGATCTGGTGGACGACATCTCCTTCGGTCGGCAGGGAGAAGCTCTTCTGATCTCGAAAGACGGACTGCTGATTGCTCATCCCGACAAGACCCGCGTAATGAACGAAGCCGATGAGATTTCGAGCCCCTGCATGGATGGATCGCTCTCTCAGGAGGGGAGCGTGTCCGTATACCGCCGAAACGGTGGAACAGGAATGCTTGTCGCCTGCGCGCCGGTCAACGGGTTGGACTGGTGTGTGGTAATCCAACAACCCCTGGCTGAAGCTTTTCTCCCGATGCAAGCCGTTCTGCTCCAATCCGTGGGACTCCTTTCCGCCATGCTGTCCGTGGCGGTGTTCGCCAGTTTTGTGCTTGCTCGCCTGTTCTCCGTCCCTCTAAATATGCTCCTGGCCGGGACGTATCGAATCGGCCGGGGAAATCTGGATCACCGGATCGATCTGGAGAGGAAGGATGAGATCGGCCGGCTGTCGGCCGCTTTTGATCGCATGGTTGAAGATCTGAGACAGTGGTCGTTGAAGCTCAGGGAGTCGGAGGAGCGCTACCGCCTGATGGCGGAGAGCATCCAGGACGTGATTTTCTCCCTGGACAAGGCCGGCCGGCTGTTGTTCGTCAACAAACGGGCCGAAGCGGTCAGCGGGTACACGCTGGGGGAACTGGAGGGTCGGAAGTGCGTCGAATTTTTGAGCGAGGAGAGCAGGGAGACGGTCCTCGGAATGTTTGGAAAAGCACTGCCTCGAAATACGCATCAAGGCCTCGAATTGGAGGTCGAGCTGCTAACCCGAGACAGGATGCGGAGAGTCCTGGAAGTCAAGCTGGTACAGGTCTTCAATTCATCGAAACGCCTGCAGTTCTACGGGGTAGCCAGGGACATTACCCAGCGCAAGGAGGCGGAGCGCAAACTGTTGGAATACCAGCAACAGCTGCGCTCCCTGGCTTCTCAACTGTCGCTGACCGAAGCCCGAGAGAGAAAGCGCATCGCTGCGGACCTGCACGACCGCATCGGTCAAGCCCTTGCCCTTACCCAGATCAAACTCGGCACACTCAAAGCGAGGACCAGCTCAGCCATACAGATCAAGAGCATCGACGAGACTATCGGTCTGATCGAAGTGACCATTCGAGAGGTCCGGACCCTGATTTTCAATTTGAGCTCCCCTCTTCTCTACGAGGTCGGACTAAAGGCGGCCCTGGAGCAACTGGTGGAACAGTTCCAGGACGAGCACGGTATCCTGATCTCGCTGGAAGATGATGGGCTGCCGAAACCGATAGATATCGACGGATCGGTGGTTCTTTTTCAGGCTGTCCGGGAACTGATGCTGAACGTGGTGAAGCACGCCGGAGCTCGTCGTATCCGGGTGTCCATGCATTGTCGCAACAACTCGATAGAGATCACAGTTCAGGATGACGGGGCAGGTTTCGATGTATCCCGCAACGGCTTTAAGCCCGGCCGGCAGGGAGGTTATGGGTTGTTCAGCATCCGGGAGCGGCTCGAATACTTGGGGGGCAGTTTGTCGGTAGAATCATTACCGGGGCGGGGAACCAGGGCAGCCTTGGCGCTCACGCTGAACCACGATACAATCAAGCGGGGTAGTTGAAGCACTATGAAAGTACGGATACTTCTGGCCGATGACCATCAGATCATGAGGGAGGGATTGAAAGCCCTGCTCGAAAAGCATTCCTCGATGGAAGTCATCGCGGAGGCGGAGAACGGCATTGAGACTCTGGAAATCGCCCGCAGGGAAAAGCCCGACGTGATCATCATGGACATCGCGATGCCCGATATCAACGGGATTGAAGCTACCCGCCAGCTGAAGTCCGAAATGACAGACATCAAGATTGTCGCTCTTTCGATGCATTCGGACAGACGATTTGTCACCGAAATCCTGAAGGCCGGGGCTTCCGCCTACGTGCTTAAACAGTCTGCCTTCGAAGACCTGGAGAAGGCAATAAAAACCGTAATGGTGAACCGTACATTCCTGAGTGCCGACATCCTCGAGACCGTTGTCAGCGATTATGTCAGCCAGCTTACAAAATCAGAGTACGAAGCCTATCGACAGCTTTCCGACAGAGAACGGCAGGTTCTTCAGCTGATCGCCGAGGGAAACAGCACCAAGGAGATCGCCTACAAGCTCCATGTCAGCGTAAAGACGATAGAATCCCACCGCCAGAATATCATGACCAAGCTGGGCATCCATAACCTGGCCGGTCTCACCAAGTTCGCCGTCCGAGAAGGCCTGACATCCCTGGACGACTGACACCCGATTCCCAAACCCTGCATCGACCGTCAAAAAGCCCAGGATAACCCCGGAACTAGGAGATTTCGAAGCCCTGGATCAGTGGAATCCTGATATCGGACCAAAAATCGATAGACGATAATGTCTTCTTGGGGTGTATCAGAACACAACGTAATGGCCCATAAACCCAAATTCAAGGTGTCTCCCCGAAGCGCAGACGACGAGCTTTATCGCACAATTGTTAAGAACTCCGGGGAAGCCATCATCATCGTTCATGACGGCAGGATCAAGTTCTGCAATTCGAGAGCTCTTGCGCTTTCCGGATATTCAAGGACCGAGATACTACGTCTGCCCTGGATCGACCTGATCCATCCTGACGATAGAGAAGTAGTACTGAAGGAATGCAACAAATCAAGACAGGGCGAGCAACCGGTCAGTCCCTACTCATTTCGGATTCATGACAAACAAGGTACCTCAAAATGGCTGGAACTCAACCATGAACCGATAAAGTGGAATGGCAGGGATGCGGTTCTTGCATTTATCAGTGATGTTACGGAGCGCAAACGTCTCGAGTCGCAGTTCTTTCAGGCGCAAAAGATGGAGGCGGTCGGCAGACTGGCCGGAGGAATCGCCCACGATTTCAACAATTTACTCACAGTAATCCTCGGATATACAGAGCTGCTTGAAAAGGAGGAGTTACAAAAGTTCACTGTCACTTCGAACGTTCGGGCAATTCGGGAAGCCGCGAAAAAAGCTTCCACCCTCACCCAAAACTTACTCGCCTTCAGCCGCAAGCAGCGTCTCGAACCCAAGGTGATAGATCTGAATGAACTTGTCGACGGGATGGATACCATCTTCAACCGTCTGCTCGGTGAAAACATCGAGATAATAAAAAAGCCGAGCTCTGAATTAGGTTTCGTCCATGCGGATGCAAGCCAGCTGGAGCAGGTGATTCTAAACCTGGCGGTAAACTCTAAGGATGCCATGGAAGAAGGGGGAAAGTTCATCATAGCGACGGAGAACATCCATTTTTCAGAAGAGTCCTTGAAACCGCGACCGGAGATGCGTCCCGGCCGGTACGTGATGCTGTCCCTCAGCGACACCGGCAGCGGAATGACCGAGGTGGTGAAGTCCCACCTGTTCGAACCTTTCTTCACCACCAAAGAGAGCGGGAGAGGAACGGGTTTAGGATTGGCAACCGTGTACGGAATCATCAAGCAAAGCCATGGTTTCATCTACGTCTACAGCGAACCCGGCCGCGGGACTACCTTCAAGCTTTATTTTCCCCGTATCGGCGAGAAACCGGTGGAAACCCCGACCCGGCCGGCGCCGACGGAACATCTCAGCGGCAGGGAAACCGTCTTGGTTGTGGAGGATGAGCAACAAGTACTCGAAATAATCGAAGGCATGCTTACGCGCAAAGGCTACACCGTACTTACGGCGAACAGCGGGGCGGCAGCCATTGCTGTGAGCGAAAGGGCCGCGAGTTCAATCGACCTGTTGGTCACCGATGTTGGGATCCCGGGCATTAACGGCAGCAAAGTTTGGGAGGTCGTGAAAAGATCCCACCCGGGTATACAGGTTCTCTTCATCTCCGGTTATCCGGAGGATTTCGTGCCACTCCAGGACATCGGCGACGGAAAAAGGATCTTCCTTCAGAAGCCCTTCGGCTCCGACACGTTGCTGCGAAGAGTCAGAGAGATTTTAGATGCAGATTCAGTTAGAGCTTCGGATACCCTGCCGACCTCGGGCAACCCTTCGGGAGATCACTTCTCCTGAAGAGTCTTCATCACTGCAATTCCGGCCAACACCTTTTTTGAGAACTCGATGCTCTCTTCGTAGCGACCGTCTTTATAGCTACCCTCAGCTTGGGCCAGATCTTTTTCCGCCTGATCCAGGTAACCCTGGTAATCCGGCTGAACCCCCACCGACTTGAAGTATGAGACCCGCTCCTGAGCCCTCTTGAGCAGGCTGTTGGCCCGGTAGATGAGAAGCTTCTCATTGACATAGGTGTTGGATCTTTCGATATAGATCTTGGCCTGCTCGGAATACTCCTTGGCCTTGTCGTAGTCGCCTTCCGCATAAGCCGCTTCCGCCTGACGCTGCAGTTCCACCGCCTTTTTGTAGTCCGGATTGTCCAGCAGGGACTGGCCTGAGGCAGAGGAGGCCAAAAACAAGAGTCCCAGAATCAACAGACCCAATACGATTGTCTTCTTGTTCATAGAGCTCCTCCTTTACTCCCCACCGCTTTGTAGTTCTTCATCGGCGGCCTTGGCTTTTTCCTCGGCGTCTTTGATGCCGTCCTGAGCGGATTTAATCTCGGCTTCCGCTGCTTCCTTCTTTGCCTTGGTCTTTTCGTACACGTCTTGGAATAGGGACTTGGCCTCGGCAAACAGAGAGATCGCCTGTTCGAAGTTGCCGGCATCCTTGGCGGCCACCGCCTCGTCGTACCTGGCCTTGGCTGCGGCGTACTCCGCTTTCATAGCTACCGGCGCTTTAAGGATTTCAGTATTGGTCTTGATCGTGTCAACCTCGGCTTGAGATCTGCTTATCTTCAGCGGGAAGGCCTTGGAGATCACCGCCTTGTAGGACTGTATCGCCGCATCGAGGGCTTTCTTGGCTGAGGTATTATCCTTGGTGTAGGCCGCCTCCCCTTCCTGGAGACTCTTCTCGGCCTGCTGGTAGTCTTCCAGAGCAAATTCAGACAGCCCGTTGTTGTCCACCCGTGTTTTCAAGGATTTGGCTTCTTCCAACTCTTTCTCCGGCAGAGGCGCCGTTGTATCCACCGGTAGCTCCGGCTCTTCTACCGGCTGCTCCGGCGGGCTGGCGCAGGAGATTAGCAGCACGGCCAGGCCTGTCATAAGAAGGATAACTATCTTTTTCATCTCTATCACCTCCGATCCTGTTTCATCGGACCGCAGAGCCTTCTCTGCAGTTAAACGATCCATTCTACCCCATTATAAAGTTTTTAAATGCCTCCCGCGAGGGCACGCCAGCCCTGCGAGGTGCTCTCCCTGATAATTCGCTGTATCCTGAAAACCAGATCGATCTGTCCAAAGGAATGAACAGTTCAGCTCCATTGCGGCGCCATCCCCATCGAATGGTTCTGACACCCTCCTCTGTGCCCGCTGAATGAGACCGCTCGGGACTGTGAAATTGCGGTTCAGGGCCTACTTCTAGCAAAAGATCGGCCTTGCTCTTCGATCTGTCGGTCCCGTTCAGCGATCGCAGCAAATAGCCTGCGTTGCGGGAGCCCCAGAATAGAGTGAGGTGCAGTTTCGGCTTCCCCTTCATTGGCTTCACATCCTCCGCCAGAACACTGTGGAGAGCCTGCAGCACCACCTTCTCTTTATTTTTTCCCGAATCACTCAGAATTTGTTCCGGATTGAGCAAGACCTCCACCCGATCCACGCCGGTCGTTTGGGCTTCCTCCAGTACCTCGGCTAAAATCCCCAAGTCAGTGAAAAAACGATCGAAGCAGCGTCTATACACCGGATCCATTGCACCCACCGACCAAAGGGGATAGTTCCTCTCTCTCCCGATTGCCAAACACTCGGTAAAGGCGACATTGTTCGACTCCTCCAGACCACCTACAATAAGAAGCAGACGCCCTTCGCTCCCCTGCCGTCCATCCTCAAACAAATAATCCCTCTGACTGCCGGCTTCAGCCTTGTCTATAAGAGCTCCCCAGCCAGGATCAAGCTGCTCGAGTCCCGCCGCCTCTACCGAGATGCCTCTGCCGCGGGCGAAGTTCAGTGCCCGATCGAGAGCCTCGCCGGGCAGATATGGGGACAAACGCATCACCGTCCTGCGGGAGCCCTTCAACGCTTCTTCCACCTGGTCCACGGCCAGCTGCCAGGTAATCTCCTTGTCTTTTCCATCCCGGGGAAGTGAAGGCAGGGAATCGTTCAGAAACGCATGCTCGAACCTGCCTTTCACGCACAGCCGGCCTCCAAATCCCTTTCCCCCATTTGAGCTTTCCTCGAAACGGGGCACAACCCGAGTCAACAGGCTACCGTGGTATCGAAACTCCACGGGACATCCCACTGAACAAAGGGCACAGTAGCCCTCTTCGATCTTCTCCACCAGCGGTACGGTTTTTCCTCCTGGCACTTTTTCCGTCAAAGCACCAACGGGACAGGCGGAAACACACTGACCGCAGGAGATACAGAGAGGATCCTCCCCAAAAGGCATGCTGAAGGTGGGAACCACAACGGACTTGAATCCCCGATTGACATAGCCCAGAACACCCAAGCTTTGCACCTCGAGACAGATCCGGATGCAACGGCCGCAGAGCACACACTTGGCCGGGTCGCGGCTGATATACGGGTGGCTCTGGTCGATTGGATGGCGCTGAATCTCCCCCGGATAATGGACCGGGCTCGCTCCATAGGTCTGGGCATAACTCTTAAGCTTGCACTCCTCCACATCCTGGCAGCCGCACTCCATACAACGGGCCGCTTCTCGCAGAGCCTGCTTCTCGCTGTAGCCCTTCTCGATCTCGTTGAAGTTGCTCTTCCGTTTGGCCGGGCTGGTAACCTTCATCTTCTCCCGGGAGACCCGGGGTTCATCCCTGTAATCCTCTTTTGTGAGTTTGCCAAAGTCTTCTTTCTTGCTTAGAAATTCCGGTACGATTCGATAGTCCACCCCCTGAAGATAGGCCAGCACGGCTCGGGCGGCATGCTTCCCTCCGGCGATGGCCCGGATGGCGATATCCGGCCCGGTCACCAGATCCCCGGCGGCAAACAGTCCCGGTACGGCTGTGCATCCGGTCTGCTCGTCGCAGATCAAATAGCCCTTCTCGTCTACCAGACCATCGATCGACTCGAGAAAACGGGTATCCGCGTACTGGCCAATGGCGGTGATGATAGTATCCACCTCGACCTCAAAATCGCTTCCCTCGACCGGAATCGGGCGACGGCGTCCGGAAGAATCGGGTTCCCCCAGCTCCATCTTGATCAGGCGTAATGCCTTTAAACCCTTGCCCCGTTCCTGGATCATCATCGGTGCAACCAGGTAGTAGAACTGCACTCCTTCCTCGACAGCCTCCTCGACCTCGATGGCGGAAGCCGGCATCTCCACATCGGTTCGCCGGTAGAAGAGATTCACCTCCTTGGCGCCGATCCGGACCGCGGTGCGGGCTGAATCGATCGCCGTGTTTCCGCCACCGATCACCGCCACCCTATCACCGAGCTCAGGCCTGGCCCCCCGGGCAACGCCTCTCAAGAATTCGATTCCCGCAATCACCCCTGGCCTATCCTCTCCCTGGACCCGCAATCCCCGGCTCTTCCAGGCGCCGTGGGCCAGGATCACCGCGTTATGAGTATCCAGCAGCTCCTGCAGCTCGATATCCCGACCTATACGCATCCCTGTTTGCAGCTTCACCCCCAGTCGAAGGATGGTGTCGACTTCCCGGTCCAGGGTGTCCTGGGGCAGACGGTAGTCCGGGATTCCGTAGCGGAACATCCCCCCGGGCTTGTCTTCGGCTTCGTAGACTGTGACCTCCACTCCTCCCTGGACCAGGTAGTAGGCCGCTGACAATCCTGCAGGCCCTGCACCGACAATCGCTACTGTTTTTCCGTTTTTGATTGCCAGAGGAGGATCGTAACCGTCGCCGGATCTCAAATCCAGGTCCGCTACAAAACGTTTGAGCCAATCGATTCCAACCGGCTCGTCCACCAGGTTCCGCCGGCAGGCTTCCTCGCAAGGTCGCGGGCAGATCCGACCGATGGCAACGGGGAAGGGATTATCCCGTTTGATCAGCTGCAGCGCTTCCAGGTAGCGCCCATTGGCAATCAGCCCGATATATCCCTGGACGTCGATGTTCGACGGACAGGTCAGGGTGCAGGGAGGACGGCAATCGCCGTAGTGATTGGATAGAAGCAGCTCCAAAGCCATGCGTCGGGTAGCGTGAATATCAGCATCATCGGTGGTGATCGACATTCCCTGACGCACCTTGGTCGAACAGGCCGGCACGAATCCTTTCGCCCCGGGAACCCGCACGATGCAGACCCAGCAGGAAGCATACGGTACAAGTCTGGGATCGTGGCAGAGGGTAGGAATCTCGATCCCCTGCTGCTCCGCTACCTCGAGGATGGTCTTCTCCGGTGAGACGAGAAGTTTCTTTCCATTAAGTTGGATCTCAACAAGCCGTTTTTCCATCATGCCTCCACCCCCGTGGCAATCTCAATTGCGTTGAAACGGCAGGCTTCATAGCAAAGACCGCACTTGATGCACAGATTCTGATCGATGCTGTGCACGGCTTTCCTCTCCCCGGTCGCGGCGTTGGTCGGACAGACCTTGGCACACAGGGTACATCCGGTGCAGGCTTCCTCGATCACCCGGAAGCGCAGCAGATCCCGGCAGTGTTTGGCGGGGCAGCGCTTGTTCTGGATGTGCTCGACGTACTCCTCTCGGAAGTATTTCAAGGTGGTCAGAACCGGATTGGGAGCGGTCTGGCCCAAGCCGCAGAGGGAGGCCAGCTTGACATTCACAGCCAGATCTTCGAGTTGATCCAAGTCGGACATCCGCCCTTCGCCCTTGGTGATACGTTCGAGGATCTCCAACATGCGTTTGGTACCCATACGGCAGAAGGTGCACTTGCCGCAGGACTCGCTCTGAGTGAAGCTCAAGAAATATCGGGCTACGTCTACCATGCAGGTGGTCTCGTCCATGACCACCATGCCGCCTGAACCCATAATGGCACCGGTAGCGGTAACCGAATCGTAGTCTACCTGCACATCGAGCAGGCGCTCCGGAATGCAACCCCCGGAAGGACCACCCAGCTGTACCGCCTTGAACTTCTTGCCGTTTTTGATTCCCCCGCCGATCTCGTAGATCACCTCACGCAGGGTAATGCCCATGGGTACCTCGATCATGCCCCCATGGTTGATCTTTCCGGCCAGAGCAAAGACTTTCGTCCCTTTACTCTTCTCGGTTCCTACACTTGAATATGCTCGACCACCCATGCGCAGGATCGGCGGAATGTTTCCCAATGTTTCCACATTATTAATATTCGTAGGTGCTCCCCAGAGACCTCGCTCTGCGGGAAAGGGAGGTCGGATGCTGGGCATTCCCCTTTTTCCTTCGATCGAAGCCATCAGGGCTGTTTCCTCACCGCACACGAAGGCACCGGCGCCTTCTTTGACGTGAATTTCAAAGGAAAAATCACTTTCCAGGATGTGACTGCCCAGGAGGTTCCTCTCCTCGGCCTGGCCGATGGCCAGTTTCAGGCGCTTGACGGCCATGGGATACTCGGCCCGTACATAGATGTAGCCCTCGTCAGCTCCGATGGCATAAGCTCCGATGGCCATCCCTTCCAATACCGCGTGGGGGTCTCCCTCGAGAAGGGAGCGGTCCATGAAAGCTCCGGGATCTCCCTCGTCGGCGTTACAGACCATGTACTTCTTGATACCCTTGCTGGCGCGGGCAAAAAACCACTTCAAACCGGTGGGAAAACCCGCACCCCCCCGGCCGCGCAGACCCGATGTCTTGATCTCCTCGATGACCTCCTCCGGGCTCATCGAGGTAACCGCCTTCCGCAGCGCAGCGTACCCTTCGGCGGCCAGATAGTCTTCGATGGATTCGGGATTGATCACACCGCAGTTCGCCAGCACGATCTTCTTTTGCTTGGCAAGGTACGGATAGTCGAGAGGAATCAGATACTCCTCCACCGGATTCCCGCCGATCAGGTGCTCCTCGATAACCCGACGGGTTTTCTCGGGATCGAGCTCTCCATAGAGAAAGCGGCTGCCGTCATCGAGGCGAAGCTCGATTTGAGGTTCCCTGTGACAGGCTCCGATGCAGCCGGTGACTGATAGGGGTATCTGCAACTTGCGCTCGGTCAGTTCTTCCTGCAGCGTTTTGTAGACCTGCCTGGCTCCGGCGGCAATTCCGCAGGATCCCAGCCCAACAAAGATTTCAGTCATCACTCAACCGCCTTGCGTACGACTTTCTTCAACTTGTCCCCGGTAAGACGGCCATAGACCTCCTGGTCGAGCATGACCACCGGGGCGAGGGAACAGCAGCCCAAACAGGCTACCTTCTCCACGGAGAACTGCCCGTCCTCGGTGGTCTGCCCCGGTTCGACCCCCAGCTCGGTCTTGAGGGCCAGATCCAACCCTTCAGCACCGCTCACGTGGCAGGCGGTTCCGTGACAGACCTTGAGGGTGTGCTTTCCGGAGGGCTGGAAGCGGAACTGAGCATAGAAGGTAGCCACGCCGTAGATCTCGGCCGGGGATTTCCCGGTCACCTCGGCAATGGCAGCCATATCTTCTCTGTCGAGGTATCCTCTTAGCTCTTGTGTCTTCTGCAACAGAGGGATCACGTTTCCCTTTTGGCTTTTCCAGTGCTGCAAAAGCTCGTCAAAACCCTTATCCACGATGCACACTCCTCGCAAGGGATGATGTTCGTCCCGCTAACGTCTATCATGATGACAGCTGAAAATCTTGCTTTTTTTGACAGGATTTTCGGCTGGAAGACACCATTGCAATCTTCCTTATAAGGTGCAATTGAAGATTACGATATGTCTCAATTTTTTAGTAAAGAATAATCACACATCCAGGTGATAACTTGCCCCAATTCCGTACAATTAGTGAATAGATTCACCTAATCCTATCACGCCCGAGGCGGGTTCGACAAGCTGACAGGGCGGCCCTTGTCTCTTTCTCAGCGCGGTCCTGTTCTTCCAGAAACCCCGCATCTTTCCGCACCTCTGCGCAGCGAGGGTACTGCTGAGTGTTCAGGTGAAGCCGGGATCCTCCGTCAAAAAGAGCAGAATTAACACGATCGGAAAAAAATTTGAATGTCTCTTCATAGTATTGTAGGATTATTTGCAAGGAGGTGCATCATGCACAAATCGTTTTCACTGGTACTGGCTTTCCTGTTACTAAGCTGTCTAATTGCCTTCGCCGGCGGCGAGAAAGAAAGGGCGACGGAATTAAGCCCTGAGACCGAAGCCTGGCTTCAGGAGGCGCGCCTGGGAAAGTATGTTGAGACCAGCTTCGACGAGGCGGCGCTGTACAAGGCAGCAAGAGAGGAAGGAGAGGTAAATATCTACTCCTATTCGTCCCGGGTTTTCAAGTTCGGATCGACCTTTGAAGAAGAATACTCCGGAATCAAGGTTAATGGTTTCGACATCGATTCAGCCGAGATCGTTACCAAAATATTGGCCGAGCAGAACGCTGAAAATTATGTAGCCGACGTTATTTTTCTAAAAGACCCCACCACCGTGATCCATGAATTGGTGGACAGGGGATTCGCTTTTCGGTATGTGCCGCCCGATCTGGTGGATGCAATACCGGAACAGTTCAGAAAACCTCTGCTGGTACATCATGCAAGTGTCGATGCCTTTATCTATAACAACGATAAAATGAGCGCGCCCCCCATCGATTCTCTGTGGGATCTAATCAAAGAGGAATGGCGGGGCAGGTTCATATTCCCGGATCCTCAGAAAATGCCGGAGTTTATCGAAGTTCTGGCCGCAATCGTCGAACACTCGGATGAGATGAAGAAGGAGTATGAAAGAGTATTCAATAAGAAAATCAGCCTCAGTCCTGGCGTCGAAAATGCAGGCTACGAGTGGATCTTGAGGACATTGAACAACGACGCAATAATCATGGGCTCCACCAATGATGTTTCCGACGCGGTGGGGCTTTCCGATCAAGCCAATCCTCCTGTCGGGTTAACGGCTTTCTCCAGATTGAGGGACAAGGAAAAAAATCCAAATCTGAAGTTCGACGTAATGTACGACCTCGAACCCGCAATGGGAGTCTCCACAGAGGTTGTTGTAGCCATCGTCAACCAGGCAAAGCACCCGAATGCTGCCAAGCTGCTGATCCGCTGGATGATGGGTGACGAAGAGGGGGGCGAGGGATACGAGCCCTATTATGTCCTGGGCAATTTCGCCGTCAGAACCGATGTGAAGCCTCTTGAAGGTATCAAGAACATCGGCGATCTGAACTTGTGGGCTGCGAATCCCGACTTTGTTTGGGAGAACGGCCAAAAAGTTCTCGAGTTCTGGATTGCAAACCTGAAGTGATCTACATGGAACGCAACCCCAGCATAAACGAAGAGGTGTTGCAGCTTTAAATAGATCCTGGGTGAAAAATCCAGTACAGTAATAATATTCTCGCAAGGCTCCATGAGGTGAAAGAGGTGGAAGAAAGGGCCGAAGCACGTATGGAAGGGGGCAGAATCGCACTCAGTAGAGTCAGGAATTACCTTCGTCAGCCCCATGTCATCATATCGCTGATTCTTTTGCTTGTCCTCGTTTTTATCGTGATCATCCCCTTCTTCAAGATGATCGTCGATTCGCTGATCTGGCACTATGCGGACAGGCGGCTTTCCCGGAGCGCGGAGCCGGGAAGCTTTACCCTGTTTCATTGGAAAAGGATTCTTGCCTCCAGCCTGACTCAAAATGTTCTCCTGCGGCCTCTGTTCAATTCTCTGTCCACCTCTCTCGGCATATCTCTGTTCGCCATGCTGATCGGGTCTCTGCTGGCCTGGTTGGTAGTCAGGACCGATCTTCCCGGCAGGAAAGTGGTATCCGCCCTGGCTGTCATCCCTTACGTGATTCCCTCGTATATCCACGCCCTCGCCTGGCTGAACCTCTTTAAAAATGATCGGATCGGCGGCGCGGCGGGTATTTTCCAGTATATTTTCGGCGTGAGTCCGCCGAACTGGGTCTCTTACGGCTATTTTCCAATTATCTTTACCCTGGCCATACATTACTTCCCGTACACGTATCTTCTGGTATCAGCTGCGCTGACCAATATAGATTCCAGATTGGAGGAATCCGGAGAAATACTGGGCGCTTCCCGGTCCTATATATTGAAAAGGATTACTTTCCCCTTGGTTCTGCCCGCCCTGCTCTCCAGTTTTATTCTTACCTTTTCCCGGGCTCTGGGGATCTTCGGCACACCCTATTTCCTAGGCTCGCCGGTGCGGGTCTTTACCCTCACAACCCAAATTTATTCCAACATCACCAATAGGATCACGGCGTCGGGCTATATTCTCGCTTTTGTACTGATCACAATCTCCTCCGTCATCATATTCCTCAACCAGAGAATCATCGGGAAACGGAAGAGTTTTGTGACTATCGCCGGAAAGGGGTTCCGCTCTTCGCTAACATCTCTAGGAAAGATGAAAAACCCCGTTCTTTCCCTGGTGGTGCTCCTGCTAATCATTTCCGTTCTGATGCCTTTCGTTCTCATCTTGTGGCAGACCTTCGCGCTGTACCCTAACAATTACTCTCTGAAGCAATTGACGCTTCTCTTCTGGATCGGAAAAGGCAAAACGGAGTTCGCAGAGGGGGAGGCCGGCATTTTGAGAAACCCGGCTATCCTGCGAGCTGCCTGGAACAGTGTGAAACTGGCTTTGGCCGCAGCGCTCATTTCCGGATTTATAGGGATCTTCATCGGCTATGCCGTTGTCAAGGGGAGAAACACGAAACTATCAAACTCGGTAGAGCAGATTTCCTTCCTCCCCTACCTCGTACCGGGTATCGCCTTCGGGGCTCTGTACCTGTCCCTGTTCACCCATAGAATCGGACCGCTCCCCGCCCTTTACGGCACTTTCCTGCTGGTGGCTTTGGTTTGCATAGCGAAGAACCTGCCTTTCACCGGGAGGGCGGGGATTTCCTCCATGCTGCAGATCGGTAGTGAACTGGAAGAAGCTTCGGAAGTGACGGGAGCCCGATGGTCCAGGGGATTCAGGAAAATCGTTTTACCCTTGACCATCCATGGTGCTCTGTCCGGCTTTATTCTGGTATTCATAACCGTTATGCGGGAACTCTCCCTTATAATACTCCTGGTAACACCTGAAACACGGACTCTGACCACTATGACCTTCCGCTACCAGGAGCAGGGGTATACGCAGTTCTCAAGCGCTATAAGCACCCTTATTATCATTATTGTGGTCTCGGGGGAGTTGCTCACCAGAAGGTTCGTGAAACGGGAAATGGTATAGTATAGAGGTTCACCCATGTCGATCGTTGAAGTAAGAAACCTGACAAAGATTTTTGGAAATATCATCGCTGTTAATGACGTCTCTTTTGACATAGATGAGCGGGATTTTCTCATTCTTCTCGGTCCTTCGGGGTGCGGGAAGACAACAATCCTCAGAATGATTGCCGGTTTGGAGATTCCAACTTCCGGTGAAATATATTTGAGGGGTAGGCTTGTTTTTTCCAGCAAGAAAGGAGTTTTTGTGCCTGCCCGGGAGAGGGAAGTAGGCTTGGTATTCCAGAGCTATGCCCTCTGGCCTCATATGACTGTTTATGAGAATGTCGGCTTCGGCCTGCAGGTTAAAAAAATGAAATCCGACCTGATAAAGAAAAAGGTCGCGCAGGTTCTCGAGTTTTTGCGGCTGGAAGATATGGCGGAACGGTATCCTCAGGAGATGAGCGGGGGACAACAACAGAGGGTGGCCTTGGCTAGAATGCTGGTATGCGAGCCTGGAGTCTTTCTTATGGATGAACCGCTGTCCAATCTGGATGCAAAACTGCGATTGGAGATGAGGGCGGAAATCAAAAATCTTCATTACCAGATAGGCGCCACTACCGTTTATGTGACTCATGATCAAGTTGAAGGTTTGACCATGGCAAACCGGATATCGGTATTGAATCATGGGAAAATTGAGCAAATGGGAAAACCGAAACACATCTACAAGATGCCCTCAACTCTTTTTGTCGCAGACTTTATCGGCAGTCCTGCGATAAACAAGATCAAAGGAGTGATCGCAAACCCACGGCAGTCTGCAGGTAATGAGTCCGGAAACGCAGAGGTAGTCTGCGACAATTTTACCTTGTTGACTGCCTACAAAAACCTTCATGAGCGAAAAGAGGTAATAGCTGCCATCAGGCCGGAAAATATTATGCGTGTCTCTACCCCCCGCACCAATACACTCAAGGCAAGGGTGCACACAATACTTCCCGCCGGGCCCGAGACCATTCTCCAGGTAAAGTATGATAAAATTGTATTCAATATACTAATGACACAGGAAACAGAGGCTGAAGTGGGGCAGGAGATTTACATCCATTTTCCTCCCGAGCATATACTGATATTTGACAAAGGCTCGCAGAAACTCCTCTCGCCAGATGAAGTCCGTTGAATGAAGGATCGGCAGTTCGAACGATATAGAAAGAGGAATTCCGCGGTGGCCGGCTTGTTCCTCGCCGTCCTTCAAAAAGAAAACTACAAAGTTACTTTGGTGCACCATAATGACACGGATGGTCTTTGCGCCGCCTCTGTCCTGGCGCAAACTTTCGATGTTCTTGGTATCCTCTACGATGTATTGCCAATAGAGAAACTGCACCCAATCGTTCTCGAAAAAATCTTCTTCAAGGAGCGAGGAACGTACCTCGTATTTTTGGATCTCGGCGGGCAAAACGCTGATCTCATCGGTCGGTATGCAGTAGGCAAACACCCTGTTCTCATTCTCGATCATCATCTGCCGTACCGCGAAGCTCCCAAAAATGTTCTGTGTCTCAATCCGGAAAACTTCGGTATAAGCGGGGATAATGAGATTTCCGCAGCGGGCGTCTCCGCCCTCTTCGCCGAGGAATTGCTCAAAGGCTCGAATAAGCTTACGCCTACGCTGGCTGCCGAACTGGCAGTCTATGGGACAATCGGTGCTTACGGAGACAGACAGGTATCAGGACAATTCTTTCAGAGGATAAACCTCTTGCTTTTCACCAAGGCTACGCAACACGGCCTGATTACAGAAGAGTCCGGCACTGTTCATTTTTCAGCCTTCACGCCTGGGAAAGCAGAGGAAATAGTCGAAATTCTCGACTCTCTAGGATCAATAGGATTTTATTCCGGCGGGGCTGACCTTGGTGTACGCTTCTTGCGGGGGCAAGGCCGGCAGCTGGCCTTGGATACTGCTGCAGAGCTGATCGCCGTGAAAAACGAAAAATTTCGCAGCAAAGCAGAGCAGATAAAAAGATCCGGCTTGTCTAAAAGTGATCATTTTCAGTGGATCGATGTTCAAAGCTCCTTCCACCCAATGGGTGTCAAAACCATAGGGCTGTTTTTAGAGCATCTCATTGCAGCGGACATCCCGGATCCGGACAAATACCTGCTGGGTTTTCAACATTTCCCGGATTTGCAGCCCGGAATCGGCAATTTGGATCTTTCCTGCACGAAGGTTTCGTCACGGATTCCCAATGGGCTCAAGCAGAAAATCCAGCAGGGTAGGTCTCACGATTTTATGTTCCTCGTGCCGGAAGCCGTAAAGAGAACTGGAGGCATCGCGGATGGCTGTCATCGTTTTGCTGCCGCTGCCCTCATCGATAAAGGAAGAGAAGAGCAATTCATCGAAGCCCTGGAGCAACTGACTGTTAGCCATTGAATTTCTGCCACTGCCCCGCCGGCCATCCTTCTCGGCTCTGCCCGTCTCAAGCAGGTAGGCATCCGGCGATCAGGGAATATCGAAACGGATCACGGTTCGGATATCGGCAGCAACATGTTTGTCAACATGATCTCCTACAAGCTCTAGGTTTTATGTGTCCCAAATAATAAACTAAAATGATAAAGACACAAATTTGACTAATTTTGTAATATTAGTTACAATATATATACCCCTGGGGGGTGGGGAGATACTTTTAAAGACTGGAGGTGTAAGGATGCCGGAAGAGATCGGGACGGTCATTAAAAAAACAGGCCAAACAGCTACGGTTCGCATCCCGCGAAACACATTGTGTACCGGTTGTCATAGCTGTTCCCTCAGCCCGGACGGCTCATCCATGATTGCTAAAGCTTACGATCCCCTGCATACGAAAATCGGTGACCGTGTAAAAATGGAGGAAAGACAAGCATCTCGTATTAAGGCGGGCTTTCTTCTTCTAATCCTGCCTCTTCTCGCTTTCATCCCAGGTTATTCTGCCGGAGAAGCTATTTCCAAATTGACGGACGTACCAAGCCGAGAAGCCTGGGGAGTCATCACAGGTCTTATTGCGTTTTCTATTCCTTGGCTTATTCTGTTTCTGTTTAATAAAAGAAGGATTAGAAAAAAATCGTATCAAATGCATATTGTGGGCATTCTGAAGAGGAGTACATAATCAGTGAATCATAATAAAAAAAGGCTCGATACCATTGTGGCTTCTGCAATCCCGCAGGGAGAGAAAAAAGGCCCCCATCCAATCAATACAGAAGCCTTGAAGCGTCTGACAAACATAGAGGGTCAAATCAGAGGAATCGAGCGCATGGTCGAAAATGAAAAGTACTGTGTAGACATTCTTACCCAGATTTCAGCAGCCCGGGCGGCGCTTAATCGAGTGGGAATGTTAATTCTAAAGCGACACATAAAAAACTGTGTTTCCGATGCCATCAGGAAAGGTGATTCCGAGGGAAACGAAATCATTGATGAACTTATGCATGTTCTTTCAAAAGAGGAAATCTAATCGGGGAAGAGCGAAGAATTCCATGACCAAAATCAACCGCGAAGAACACAGAGATCATCAGACAAAAGAGATGCAACATCATCAGCACGACCAGCAACAGGGGCTATATCAAAGACGCGGCCATGGCGGAGTTCATGGTAGTCATAGCCACATTGAGCATCATCGCACGATGATTCTAGATTTCCGACGGCGGTTCTACATCTGCACGATGATTACGGTTCCCATTCTGGCGCTCTCACCGCTGATTCAGGAGATCCTGGGATTCACCCTCTCGATACCAGGCGCAAGCTACATGCTGTTTGCTTTGTCGAGCTTCGTATTCTTCTACGGTGGCTGGCCGTTTCTTAAGGGGCTTGTGAACGAATTAGGAGAGAAACGACCCGGGATGATGACATTGATCGGCCTGGCCATAAGCATTGCCTATGTGTACAGTGCCGCGGTGGTCTTCGGGCTACAGGGTAACCCTTTCTTCTGGGAGCTGGCCACTCTGGTGGATATCATGCTTGCCGGTCACTGGATCGAGATGCGTTCGGTTCTGGCGGCCTCTGGTGCACTGGAGAAGCTTGCGCGGTTGATGCCGGACACAGCTCACCGAAAGCAGGGAGACCGTATTCAAGACATACCCCTGTCGGAGGTAGGGAAAGGGGATGTGCTTGTGATCAAACCTGGAGAGAAGATCCCTTCCGACGGGCTCATCGTCGATGGCCACAGCTACGTTGACGAGTCGATGCTTACTGGAGAGTCCCGGCCAGTGGAAAAAGACGAAGGCGATCGACTCATTGGGGGATCGATAAACGGCGACGGATCTCTGCAACTACAAGTGGAAAGCTCGGGGGCAGACAGTTATCTGTCTAAAGTAATCGATATGGTGCGGGAGTCTCAAGAAGCCAAATCTCGAACCCAAGGATTGGCCGACCGAGCTGCCTTCTGGCTTACCGCCATCGCCATTACGGCAGGTATGGTCACATTGGTCACCTGGCTTGTTGTGGCTGGACGAGACCTTCAGTTTTCTATTGCCCGTATGGCCACGGTCATGGTTATCACCTGCCCTCACGCTCTAGGGTTGGCCATACCGCTGGTTGTGGCGGTCTCCACTTCGAAATCGGCCCAGAACGGGCTGCTTATCCGCAACCGTACCGCTTTTGAGAACGCTCGAAAAATCAGCGTAGTCTTGTTCGACAAGACCGGTACCCTAACCAAGGGGAGCTTCGAGGTATCGGATGTGCAAGTCTACAGCGACGTTTATGACGAGAAGACCGTTCTGGAACTGGCGTCTGGTTTGGAGCAAAACTCGGGGCACCCGATCGCCAGAGGTATTCTAAAGTGGGCAGAACAGCAGGAGGTGAAACCGGGAAATGCAGAAGATTTCCGGGCCGTCAAGGGTAAAGGCGTTGAAGGAAAAGTCAACGGGAATAATATAGTTGTGGTAAGTCCCGGCTATCTGAAACAGCAGGGGATCAAAATACCGGACGGCGCACATCCCAAAGCCGGTGTGACACGAGTTTTTGTGCAGGTTGACGGACAAGTCATCGGCTCTATCGGTTTGTCCGATGCCATCCGCTCCGAATCCTACGATGCCATCCGTCGCCTGCAGAAACGCGGTATCAGGTGCTGGATGATCACCGGTGACAACCATGAAACCGCGGAGGCTGTCGCGCAGGAGCTTGGCATGGATGGCTTCTTCGCTGAAGTGCTTCCCGACCAAAAGCAGGAGAAGGTGGTCGAATTACAAAACCGAGGCGAGTATGTGGCTATGACCGGCGATGGAGTGAATGACGCTCCTGCTCTGGCCAAAGCGCAAATCGGTATCGCCATTGGGTCTGGGACCGACATAGCCGCCGAGACGGCAGACATTATCCTGGTGAACTCGAATCCCCAGGACGTTACCTCCTTGATCCTTTTCGGACAGGCGACCTACCGGAAGATGGTTCAGAATTTGATTTGGGCCACCGGCTACAACGTGGTGGCCATTCCGGTGGCTGCCGGGGTGCTATACAATGCGGGTATCATGCTCTCTCCGGCTGTTGGAGCGCTGCTGATGTCCTTGAGCACGATGGTTGTAGCCATCAACGCTCGTTTGTTGCGCGTGAAAAAAAGTGAACCGGGATCCTGATGTCAATAAATAAAACCGTACTCTGGAGGTAAGATGATGCGCAACATTACTTTACGTATTGTGTTTAATATGACCACCGTTACAGGTTGACAAAATGACTGCTTCACAAAAGTATGATCGCGTTTCGCGGAACTACGACCGGATGGAGGGCTTGGTTGAACGCCTGTTTTTCCGCCGCTTCCGGGAACAAGCACTATCACAGGCCCACGGAGATGTTCTGGAGGTCGGAGTAGGAACTGGCAAGAATCTACCTTACTACCCAGCCGAATTGCAGGTGACTGCTGTTGACTTCAGCTCCGGTATGCTGGAGCGGGCTCGAGAACGGAAAGAACATCTCGGTCTGGATCGAGTAACCCTGATGAAGATGGATGTTGAAGATTTAGAATTTCCTGACGATTCGTTCGACACTGTGATCAGCATATTTGTTTTTTGCACGGTTCCAGATCCACTAAAAGGACTCGCAGAGGTGTATCGTGTCCTCAAACCGGGTGGCAAAGCTGTGTTTCTCGAGCACATGAAGAGCCGAAATCCCCTTGTCAACCTGTTCTTGGGACTGATGAATCTATACTCCAGACCAGCGCTAGGTACTTCAATGCTTCGAAGAACTCAAGAGAACATCACCATATCCGGATTTAATATCATCTTGGTAAATCATCTTTTACTTGATGTGGTACGTTTGATTGTCGCGAAAAAGACGGTATAATGAAAGGCACTTCGCTCCTATACAGCCATCAAGACAGCCTCTTCGACAGCGCCTGCCTTAATTGACCACCTCCACGCCATCGTTGAAAATACAACCGTACTAGAATAGACTTCCAATTAAGGTTTGCTAAGACAATAAATGAATTGGAGAGATTTTTTCACAAGCAATTTCCTCCATGATTTCGAAACGTACGAACCCCTCAGCAAGAGAATCTTTCTTAACGTCATCAGTATCTTGGGATTCGTACTATCCTTCATCTTCTTGATAATAAATCTTTTTACTTATAGGTTCTCTTTAATTTATCTCTACATCCCTCCTCCCATCCTTTTTATAAGCATCTTCGTACTTTTACAAAAAACTGGAAAGTTGGAGCTTTTTAGCGGAATCCTGCTTCTCTCTCTACTGGTTTCTTTGGGTCTCTACTCAGTCGGTTTGAATCACCGCGGAATTCTTTTTACATGTGTCTTTCCACCTGTAGCCTATTTCCTATACGGAAAACGAAAGGGTTTGCAGTGGGTGCTTGCTGTCAACATGAGCTACGGGATCGTTACTATCCTCATTCTCCTAAATCTCATCACAACTTCCGTATCCAACTCTCTTTTATTCGTAGGTTTTGCCGTTCTGATTCTGATAAGTGCTGTTTCCTACCTGATCGAAGCCCGGAAAGAGCGATTGGGTTCTCTTATGAGAGACCGTATCTATTATGACCAACTGACCCGCCTGCCCAATCGACTCCTTCTTCTTAGACATATTTCCGAAGCGAAGTCACCGGCTCTGTTACTCATAAATATTGATGATTTTAAAGAGATCAATGCGACCTATGGATACCGTGCTGGGGACAGAGTACTTCAGTGTGCGGCCGATAAACTGAACCAGATCCTCCCGGATTCAGCCACTGGGGTATACCGACTGAATGCAGATGAGTTCGCTGTGCTGATCCAGAAGGGGGAAGACACCAGATTTCAAAAATCTCTTACCAACATTGCCAATCTGATAAACCGATTCCTCCGTCATGAGAAATGTATCTTTCAGAACATAGAAATCCGCTTTCGTGCCAGCATGGGGATAGCAATAGCTGATGAAGTCGGAGCAGACAAGCTCTTCGCCTGTGCCGACATTGCCTTGAAAACCGCCAAAAGCACCAATGTAAGCTTCCTTTTCTATAGACAGGCACTGGATACACAAAAGCGGTATGAGGAAAATATCAAGTGGGCCAACGTGCTAACAGATGCCCTCGACAAAGGCCGAATAGTGCCTTTCTATCAGCCAATCATGGACAATAAGACCGGAGAAATCGTAAAGTATGAGACTTTAGTGCGACTTATCAACGCTGAGGGCGAAATCATAAGCCCCCACTTCTTTTTGGACATCGCTAAAAAATCCAAACTTCATACAAGAATCACCAAAATAATGCTGCTAAGAGCAACAGAATTCTTGTTAACGAATCCTACTGTAGTTTCTATTAACCTGTCGTTTGAAGATATATTGGATCAATCGATCAAGGATTATATAGACCGAATCTACAACGAGAATCCTAATATCTTTTCTCGGTTGTGCTTTGAAATAACCGAATCGGAAGGAATCACGAATTTTGATATTATCTCCCGCTTTATCAAGGAGATGAAGCAGAGAGGTTGTCAAGTGGCCATTGACGACTTTGGAACAGGGTATTCTAACTTTAATTATCTAATCCGCCTCAATGTAGATTTTTTAAAGATCGACGGCTCTCTGATCAGGTATATACATGAGGAAAGAAATTCGCTGCTGATTGTAGAGAATATCGTCGACTTCACGAAGAAAATGGGGATAAAAACGATCGCTGAGTTTGTAGAATCAGAAATCCTTTTTACCCAAGTCAAGAAGTTGAAAATCGACTTCTCACAGGGGTATTATATTGGTGAGCCCAAACCCGTGACCCGTGAATTTGAGATTGATACTGAGATAGAGGAGGCCGAACACATGCAGGGTGAGGTGAGGGGTTAACTGCTGGTGGTATCTGATAAATCCAAATAGATGGCAGCGCGGCGGAAAGTGAAATTTGAAGTGA
>CAZVHJ010000049.1:0-4946 GCA_964627715.1 uncultured Spirochaetaceae bacterium
GGACTGGTATCTCGCATCCCGGAGGCCGGGTAGAGAAACGGATCCATCTCCACTCCGCGAGGTCAAGGCAGCGAAGCTGCGGCAAGACTTGAGCTTCAGCCGCTGGGTGGTGGGCCACGATATCTCCACCGTCCAATTCGTACCGGCTATGCCGGATCGCTCGATCGTAGTCCGTCCCGCGGTCCCTTTGAAAGTGCCGGCGGGAAAAGATGTCTTGTTTTTCATGAGCATACCGGTCTGGGTACGCGTGCTGGCCCAACCGCCCGACGGGATACCCCTCTGTGAACTGCCGACCTTGATCCTGTCCAACACCTGGTTCGGTGAACCGACATCGGGAGAGCTCTGCTACGCCCTGCGTACCGGAGCGATGAGGAGCTTGGAGGAGATCGAGAAGCGCCCCTACACGGCGGTCTGTCCTGTATCGATTCGCAACCGCGCTTCGAAGGAGCTCAACTTCGAAAGGCTCTGCGTGCGGGTGGAGCATCTGAATGTGTACAAAGGTCAGCAACGATTGTGGACGAACCAGCTCGAGGTGCGATTTCAAGGAGAAGAGCACTCCAGTCAGGTTACCATCGGAAAAGGAGCGCCCAGGTTCGCTGAAGATCTGAAAAAGGTGTGTGTAGCCCGGGAACCGGTGGAGAAAACCCTTCTGAAGCAGAGCTTCTCGTTTCTGCGCTCCCTGACGGGATTCTGATCAGGGTACAGCGAATCGAGGCATGGAGTAGAATATGTTTGAAAGTATCTGGGCCGGGATTGTCGGCTTTTTCACCCCGGAACGCTTCCGGACTCTGGTCGTAATCCTCATCGTTATCGTGGCTGGGATTGTAGTGATCAAGATCCTGAACACCCTGACCAGCCGGGTCACTCGAAGGTACCTCTCGCAGCAATACAAGATGCTGGTCCGCAAGGGAATCAGGTACACCGGGGCAGTCATCCTCCTCTTTATCGTTCTACACCTGTTGGGAGTAAAGATAACCGCGCTTCTGGGTGCGGCGGGCATCGTGGGGATTGCCATCGGTTTCGCCTCCCAGACCAGCATGTCCAACCTGATCAGCGGCTTGTTCATGATCTCCGAGAAGCCCTTCGAGATCGGAGACGTGATCAAGATGGGCGGCACCGTTGGCATCGTACTGTCCATCGATCTGCTGTCCGTGAAGATCAAGACTTTCGACAACCAGTATATCCGGATCCCCAACGAGAAACTGCTGGGAAGCGAGCTTACCAACATCACCCGTTTCCCCATCCGCAGGATGGACATCAACCTGGATGTGGCTTATAAGACCGACGTGAATCACCTGAAATCGGTGCTCCTGGAGCTTGCCGCTGCCAATCCCTACTGCCTCGATGAACCGGAGCCGTTGATCGTGTTCACGAATTTCGGGGATTCGGCTCTCGTGTTTCTGTTCGGCCTCTGGTTCTACAAAACGGATTACCTCAACTTGAAGAACTCCATCATGCAGGAGATCAAGGAACGCTTTGACCGGGAGGGCATCGAGATCCCCTTCCCCCATCTGAGTCTCTACTCCGGCTCGGTGACCGATCCGATGCCGATCCGCATCGTCAACGATCTGCCTTCCCGGAGCAGGAAGCCCGGCAGGAAGCAGGAGGTCAAGAAACCTGGTGCGACTCCATGAGCTCCCGATGGATCCGATCGGCCAGAGCCTCGATGATCCGATCGACGATTTCATCCGGCACGCCGTCGGGATAGCGGGATTTTTTCCGCAGATCCGGGGACTCATTCACATAATCTACCACGACCAGACGCTCCTGAGCATCGAGAACGATTTCCGCAGAGAAAAGCTGCAGAGAGCTGATCCGGGCGATCCTGCGAGCGATGTCAACGATCCGCTCTAAAACGAGTTCCCCCACTTCCCCCTCCGACAGGATCTCATAGATGTGCGTGCGGTCATTCCACCAGCAGCAGAACACATCTCCGGTAACATAGAAAACCCGAAACCAGAAACGTCTCTCCCCTCTGATCTTGGCTGGTACCTGCTCTTGCACCAGATACTTGTCTGATTGATACTCTCGGCGAAGGAGCAATACGTCTTCCAAGCCGCGTCCATCCTGGCGGACCCCCGTCCCCCCGCCCGTGGTGTTGGCCGGCTTGATCACAAAAGGCACTCCCAAGTTCTGAAGAAGCTGCTCGTCGATATCGATCTCCTTTCGCTCTGCATACGGCTCGAGAATCAGGGTATTGGGTACGGGAATGCCGGCGGACTGGAACTCGGCGTGCATTACGGCTTTATCGGAGGCTCGCAGCAGGGTGTAGGGATCCTCGAAACAGAGCACCCCTGAGGGACAGAGCAAATGGTAGACGTCGAAAAACTCCGCCGAGGTATTAGACGCCCTGTCCACTAAATAGCGGAATCGAAGCGTGCCTCGGCAGAGACGGCCCAGGGTGTCTTCCAGGTTTTCGGGCCAGATCAGGAAGGTGGTGTAGCCCCGAAGCTGAAGACGGCTTTCCAACTGGAAGAGCAGATCCCGATCGTACTCCCAATCACTGATCAGGCAAATATCGTAGACCTGCATGGCCTTTGCGCGGTTTTACAGCCACTTCTTGCGTTTGAAGAATATCACCATGCCGATGAACACCAGGAACATCACCCCCCACACGGCGGGATAGCCCCACCGCCAGGCCAGCTCCGGCATGTGCTGAAAGTTCATCCCATACACGCCGACGATAAAGGTCAACGGGATGAATGTCGTGGCGATGATGGTGAGAACCTTCATGACGTTGTTCATGCGATTGCTGATACTGGTCAGATAGACATCCAACAAGCCCGAGACGATCTCCTGAAACGATTCCAGGATCTCGATAACCTGAATGGTGTGGTCATGGACATCCCGGAGAAAGGGGCGGGTATCCGAGTGGATCAGAGGAAGCTGTTCCCGGTCCAGCCGGGCCAGCATCTCCCGCAGCGGCCAGAGGGATCGCCGCAGGAACACCAGGTCGTTCTTCAAGCCGTGAATTCTCTGCATCACCTGGGGCTGGGGATCGTTTACCACCTGTTCCTCGAGTGGCAGAATCCTGTCTTCGAGGTTTTCCATAATCAGGAAGTAGTGGTCAACGATCGCATCGATCAGGCAGTAGGCCAGGTAATCGCTGCCCCGCTGCCGGACGATCCCCTTTCCGTGGCGAACACGCTCTCGAACCGCAGAGAATACATCCCCCTCCCGCTCTTGGAAGGAAATGACGATCTTGGGAGTCACGATGATGCTGACCTGCTCCGCCTGGAGTCCGTGAGCTTCGGGTTCTTCATAGAGCATTTTCACGATGGCGAACAGGTAGCTGTCATATTCCTCGATCTTCGGCCGTTGATTCGTGTTTACGATATCCTCCTGGACCAGGGGATGGATGCCAAAAATCTTCCCAACCGATTCCACAACCGAGATATCATGAATGCCGTCGATATTGATCCAGACCACGCCGGGGTATGTTTTGCACTCTTCGAATTCCTCGACGCTGTTGATTTGCCTCTCTTGAATGTGGGCTTCATCGTACTGGAATATCGTGATCTTGGTCGATTCTGTTCGTCGTTCTCCTATGTGAACGGGTGTACCCGGGGCTAGTCCTGTTTTGTGAATTCTTCTGGTTAGGATGCGTTTCACGGATCCGCTCCTTTGCTTTTGCCGTAACCTTCAGCGGAAAATCGGCCGGGAAAAGCTGGTGCTTGAAGAAGTGGACCTATCGTTTGGTTTTTCTTCGCCAGCGCCCGATACTGCCTACAGCCCAACCAACGATGAAGCCTGCGGCGAGTATGATGAGAAGGATCACCGCCCGGGATGTGGTGACGGTCCAGGCTAGAAAAGTGACATCGATGTTCTCCATATTCTGGAAGATGAAGATCAGCGCCAGAATCCCGAAAGCGATACCTAGAATAAATCGTATCACAACTACCCTCCTAATAGAGCAATTATAGAGCAATCCCCTGACAAGCGGAAGCGTCTCCTGCCGAACAACTAGTCCCTCCGCCCTTTGCGTCGTGAACGGAAATACTTCCGTACCAGATTGGTGACTCGGGATGTCGGCTTGACCCGATCCTCGACATACTTCGAAATTTTTGTGACAATCTCCTCCTTACCCAGGATACAGATGATATTGGACAGTTCATTCTTTCTGTTGAAGACCGGGTAAAGGGTGGGAGAATCTTTCAGATCACTCAACAGGAGCTCCGTGTGCTGCTTCTCCAATCTGGATATGACCGTTTGAAAATCCAACTCCGGCAGAACTTCGGTTATGTGCTTTCCAACCGCCTCTCCTGACTCGATTCTGAGTTTCTCCAGGCAGCGTGGGCTGAGGCTCGAAATCTTTCCGGTAATGTCGGTGATCAACAGAGCCAGACGGATATTGTTCAGAAGAAACACATTAATGGCGGCCAGCGAGCTGATGCGCAGGCTCTTCATCTCGTTCAGCTCGGTGAGCCGCTGGTTGAGCTGTCGGATCTTGTCCCCCAGAGGACCGATCCTTCTCAGGCTCTCCTCGAAGGAGAAATTACCGTAGCGGGTCATCTCGGTAATCTTGTCCAGTTCCCGGGAGATGTTTCTGCTGCGCAGCAGGATCAGGCCGAAAAGCAGCAGAATCACCACCGAAAAGACGATGGATAGAAACAGAACCGTTTCCGAGCGGATCTTGAGTTCCTCCGGGGAGAAGGAAGCACTGCGCCCTATCATCAGGTAATCCCGGATACCGAAAAACAGGACCACGCCGCAGCACAGCAACAGCAACAAAAGGATTAGAGTGCGTCGAATCTGGACCACCCCTGCATCCTCCCTAGCCTACTTCTCGAAATGCATCCAGATCGGAATTCCTACCCACCATGATGAGGATATCATCACTGAGCAGCACGTCATCCTTTGTGGGTAAAATCACTCGTTCCTCTTTGACGGGATTGCCCTCCTCGTCCACCGTGGTTTTGAACCGCTCGATGGCGATGACATTCACC
>CAZVHJ010000049.1:4956-40293 GCA_964627715.1 uncultured Spirochaetaceae bacterium
TCCCGCCGCAGGTTCAACCGTTCCAGGGATTTTCCCACCATGCTCTCAGGAACGTAAATCTCGACAATGCTGTAGTCTTCGGTAACCGGGATGGTCTCCAGGACTTCTGCGGTCAACAGCCGGGAGGCGATCCTACGCCCCTCCTCGATTTCCAGGTTGATCACCTCGTTCGCCCCGATCTGACGCAGCACCCTCATATGGACATCGGTCACGGCGCGGGCGATGATGTAGGGAACTCCGATGTTTTTCAGAAGCGCCGTTGTCAGGATGCTCGCCTCCACATCATCCCCGATGGACACGATCGCCACGTCCACGTTTTCCAGCGGGGCGCTGTGCAGGGCATCCTCGTCTGTAGAATCCAAAACCATAACCTGGGTGACCAAGTCCTTGATCTTCTCAATCGGCTGAGGTCGATGGTCGAAGGCAATTACCTTGCCGCCTTTCTCGACCAAACCCCGGCAAACCTCCATTCCGAAGGCTCCCAGTCCGAATACGGCGAATACCTTTTCCTCCTTTGCCATTCCCTTCGCTCCTTAACCTACCAGGATTTCCCCAGTGGGATACTCGATCTGTACCTTCCTCATGCGCTGCGCAGCAGCGGCCAGCAGAGTCAAAGGGCCGATACGCCCTATGTACATCAAGAGGATAATAACATATTTCCCTATTATGGAAAGAGTGGAGGTGATGCCGGCGGAAAGGCCTACGGTTCCGAAGGCGGAAACGGTTTCGAAACAGACATTGATAAAGGCGGCGTTTTCCGTGATGGATAGAATCAGCATACCTCCCAGAACGCTCACCAGACCGAAGAGGAGGATGAGCAAGGCCCGCAGCACCAGATCCTTGGCCACCGAGTGATTGAACAGGGTAACCTCCCGTTTGTCTCTGAGCAGCGAGCTCACATAGGCCAAGAACAGCGCCAGGGAGTTGATCTTCACGCCGCCGGCGGTGGAGCCGGACGCCCCTCCGATGAACATGAAGATCATCATCAGAAGATAGGTCGGCTCCCGAAGCCCCGACATGGAGATGGTATTGAAGCCGGCCGTTCGGGTAGTGACAGATTGGAAGAACGCAGTCAGGTATTGGGTTTTCAGATCGAAGGCGGCAAGGGAATATCGGTGCTCTAGGGCATAGATCAGCAGCATACCCAACCCCAGAAGAACCACCGTACCCAGCAGCACCACTCGCGTATTCAGGCTCAATCCCTTGATCGAGAAACTCTTCTTCTTGAAGAGGTTCGAAACTCCGCCGGCCAGCCAACCTTTCAGATTCATAATTACCACGAAGCTCAAACCTCCGCAGATGATCAGAACGATCACAGTCAGGTTGACCAGGGTGTTGGACCGAAATCCCTCAAGACTGTCGCTGAACAGGGAGAAGCCGGCGTTGCAGAAAGCGGAAATAGCGTGAAACACGGAAGTGAACACGGTTTCCATATTTGTACCGAGCTGGTTACGAAAACCGAGGAAGAGCAGAACAGCCCCTACACCCTCAATGATCAAGGTGATATTGATGATATTTTTTATACTCCTGCCCAGATTGCTCATATCCTTCTCGCTGGTCATGTAGGAAATCAGGAACTTATCCTCGAGAGTCAGGGAACGGCGCAGGATAAAGGCCATGAAGAAGGAGAGGATCATGATTCCCAGACCTCCGATCTGGATGAGAAGCAGGATGATGATCTTGCCCCAGATAGAGAAGGCCGTGGCCGTATCCACAACAATCAGACCGGTCACACAGACGGCGGAGGTGGCGGTGAACAGGGAGTCTACGAAGCCCAGTCCCGAGCCGTCGGAAGTCGTGAAAGGGAGCATCAGCAGAATGGTACCGGTTACGATTACCAGGACGAAGCTCAGGCCAACTGTGCGGGCCGGATGAGCCGTCAAGCTGCGAACGAAGGCGCTGAGCTTTCGGATGCGTGCGAAGACTTTCAGCAGCACAAATATGTTGCGCACAATAATGATCTTTCCGGGTAGGTTGCCGTACACGGCCCTGGCGCTGGAGAAAAGCAGATACTTATTGTAGGCGAACAACGCCGTAAAGAAGACCAGGAACAGCACTTCGAAGAGATGATTCTTCAGGAAGTGCTTCTTGTCGGCGGACCTGAGGAAATCCACGATGACCTCGGTCAGGAAGAGAGACAGGATGATGAAATCCAAGGTGTTGGTGAAGATGAAGGAGAAGCGGGTCTGGATGTCCGCCTGTTCCACGACCAGGGAGACGATGCTCAGGAGCAGGGTTATCAACACGAGCAGGTTAATCTTGAGGGGAGTCTTTTGCGGAGCCAGCTCAGCTTTCAGACGGGTCACGGTGATCTCACTATATCATGAGAAACATGCCGGTCAAGAGAGGTGAATCCTTACGGGAAAGTCTGAATGGATTTCTGATTTGGGTGAGTTTTTACGAAAACCGGGTGATCAATCGAGGGACCGCAAAACCTCGGCAATGGTTTCGGTCTTGAGAATGAGCCCAATGGACTGATCCAGTCTGTTCAGATCCCGGGTCCTCATAATCTTTCTCTTGTCCGCATCGGCAACGGCGCCGAAATTCTGGGTAAGCAGCCGGAGCAGGAACTCTTGCTTGTCCAAGAGCTTGCCTTCCAGCTCCCCTTCGCGTTTGCCTTCCAACTTACCCTCCAGCCTGCCTTCCCGCTTGCCTTCGGCCTTGCCATTCTCTATCAGCCGTTCTGCAGCACGTAGTGCTCTCAATTTGTTCATGCATAAAAAATACGCACTTAAATTGCGGATTTTATTATAAATTTCGCATTATAATTGCGATATTTTATAAATCGTGGTATGATCAGTCATGATTGTATTCGACCGTCTTTTCAATCCCCTTAAAGAAAGCGAGAAACGCTCTTTTTTCCTCTTTGGCCCACGCCAAACTGGAAAGACATTTCTGTTAAACAGGCTTTTTCCCGATGCGCTGTACTACAATCTTTTACTTTCGGATGTTTTTTTCCAGTTGAGTCAAAGACCCATGCGTATGCGGGAAGAAATAGCAGCATATCGCGAGCGAGGTACTCACCGCCAGCTGGTAATCATAGACGAGGTCCAAAAACTGCCATTGCTGCTGGACGAAGTACAGTATCTCATTGACTCATTTGGGATTCGTTTCATCCTGACTGGCAGCAGTGCTCGGAAACTAAAACGGGGGGGAGCCAACCTACTGGCCGGTCGAGCCAGAACTCATCTTTTGTTTCCACTAGTCACAAAAGAAATCCCGAACCCGGATCTCAACAGAGCGTTGAATGTCGGAACCCTGCCATCGATTTATCTGTCCGACGAGCCACGGGAAGACCTGAGGGCGTACTGTGGAACATATCTTCAAGAAGAGATTCAGTCGGAGGGAGCGGTTCGACGAATCGAGAACTTTTCCCGCTTCTTAGAAACTGCTGCTCTCAGCAACGGTGAACTGCTGAACTTTGAAAACGTAGCCAGGGATTGTGCTGTACCGCCGCGCACGGTCCGGGAGTATTTTTACATTTTAGAAGACACCCTTGTAGGGACTTTGGTCAGGCCGTTTCGTCGGACACGAAAGAGAAAAACCGTGAGCTCTTCCAAGTTTTATTTTTTCGATGTCGGTGTCGGTAATGTGCTTGCGAAACGGAGAAACGTAGAACCCAAAACCGAGAGTTTTGGAAAGGTGTTGGAACATTTCATTTTTATCGAACTTCGCGCCTACCTCTCCTATACAAATGACCAACGGGAGCTTTCCTTTTTTCGTACGAGCAGCGGTCAGGAAGTTGACTTCCTTGTAGGCGATGAATTGGCTGTAGAAGTGAAAGCGAGCGACAATGTCACAGAAAGAGATCTCCGCTCGTTGCAGCTTCTCGGTGAAGAAATGCCTTTGAGACAAAAGGTCGTGGTTTCCACAGAACGCACCTCCCGCCGCGTCCGGGATGTCGAAATCCTCCCTGCATTGACCTTCCTGGACCGATTGTGGCAGGGCGAATTCAAAGCTGCATGAGGCAGGTAAAGTTCTGGATCAGGCGGCAGGACCGGCGAGATCGCCGGATTTCACCAGCTTGAGGAATGCTTTCACCACTTCCGGGTCGTACTGCTTGCCCGCCCCTTTCTCGATCAGCGCCACGGCCTCGTCGAAGCTCATCCGCTTGCGGTGGGGTCTGTCGCTGGTCAGGGCGTCGAAGACATCCGCCACGGCGATGATGCGGCCGGGTAAAGGGATATCCACTCCTGCCAGGCGTTCCGGATACCCCGATCCGTCAAATCGCTCGTGGTGATACAGGACATGGGGGATCGCCTGCTTCAGGTAGGAGATATCCTGGATCATCCGTTTTCCCTTTAACGGATGTTCCCGGACGGTCTTCAGCTCGTCCTTTTTCAACGGCGCTGGCTTTTGCAGGATCGAATCAGGGATACCGATCTTGCCGATATCGTGGAGCAGAGCGCCGATCTCCAGGTTGAACATCTCCTCTTCCTCCAGTCCCATCTCTCTGCCGATCAGTTTTGAGACTTTAGCGACCCGATCCGTGTGTCCCTTGAAGAAGGAGTCCCGGTCTTCGATGGCATGTACCACCGTGTTGACCGTGTTGAGGTAGGCTTTGGCCAACTGACGGTTCTTGCGCTGCAGATAGGAGATCAACAGGGCCCCGGTTTCCCGCAGGCGCGAGCTCAGCGCTTTCATGATAGTGAAAGCAACTACTGGAGCTGTGTACAGCAGGGCGTCAAAATCCGTGCGGGAGATCTCCATGATCGTGGTCGATTCCAACGCCGTGGCGGTGGCGGAGCGGGGTCCCTCGTCCAGCAACGCCATTTCCCCGAAAAACTCCCCGTCGCTGTGGACCCCCAAAACGAATTGCTCCCCGTCCTCGAACCTCTTGGTGATCTCGATCTTGCCGCGGAAGATGATGCAGAAGCGCTCCGCCTCAGTGTTCTCTTCGATGATCACAGCACCCTTGTCGTAGCGTCGCTCCACGGTGATCTCGTCGATCTGGTGGAGGTCGTATTCGGACATCTCCGCGAACAGAGGGATTCTCTTGAGCTTGTGTATTTTCGAGCCTTTCGTTACCTGCCCTCCGCCGACATTTCGAATCAGATAAGGATCCCCATCTCGAGATGCCTGGTTCGACCGATGCGCACAAGCGCCATGGATACTCATAGTATAAAAGCGGGCAACCGAGCCTGCAAGTGGTGTATTCTAATATGCTCACTGTTATGTTTACTTATCATACCTGTTGAAACACCCGTGGGAATCCGTTATTATTATTCGACGATACAGCCGCTTGCCGCCGGGTGAGCTGAATCAGAGCAAGACTATCTGAATCCACCTGTCCGTCTTGGAGGTACTCGAGCGAACGGGGATTGTAGTCCAGCACGAGGAGGCCAGACAGCTGCTGAAAAAAGCCGGCTGCCGGTTTGACGGCAACCGCGCCCGCTATCCAGGCAGACTCGTGGAGCGCTGCATCGAAAGCGCTCCCTCCCGAGTGCTCGTGTTTGACAGAAATAAAGGTCCGGCGATACTTCGTTGGAGTGATGCTCGTAGGGTCCGACGAACACTACCGGCAGATTCTTTAGCAGATAAGCCTCTTGATCGTGGCTTCCGCTAAACCTCCTGCAAAATTTCCCGCAGGGTATTGATATCTTTGCGCAGAAGCTCCACGGATTTCTCCTTGTCGCCCCGGATCATGGCGTTGACGATCTGCTCGTGAAGCAGGGGTTGCTCCTTGCGGGGATAATTCTGGTTCAGATAGATCTGGACCATGGCCCGCCGGATGAAGTCGTGGGTCTCCCGGATCTTTTCGTACAGAAGCCGGTTGCCCGAAAGCTCGGCAATGGTCAGGTGCAGATGTGAGCCGCTGGACATCCAATCACCGGGAACTCTATTTCAACGTTCAGGTCTTGCTGCAAGCCAAGGTACAATCCTTCACAGCAATCCAGGATCTACTATTCCTTATCTCGAAGACCTCTTACCTTTCCCATAAAAACTTTTACTCGTTTCGGATCAACAGGATTCCAAGTGTAACCATCTACCTTGAACGTCGAACCGACAATCACGCCATCCGCGGCGCTTAGGTAGCGTTCTATATTATCAGGGTTAGCCCCCGTATTGAGAATCACTGGTACCTCATCCCCAACAGCCTTCTTTGCTTCCTGCAGCGCGCTTAAATCAGGATCCATTCCCGCCGTGAGACCCGAAATCAGTATACCATCAGCCAGAGAGGAGACGACAGCACTCCTTGCCCGCTGGGCGATACTACGTGTGCCAAGGGATGAGGCGAACTCTGGCATGATGTTGTCGAAAATCCGCACCTCGTCGGCGTGAATCTGATGTCTATAACGGAATATAGCAGCAGCATCCGGCGACCACAAACCCATGTCGCTTTCATAGACTCCTGTAATCACTTCTCGGATAAACGATCCCCCTGTGGCCTTAGCTATTGCGAGTGGAGCCTTGGCGTCCCATAGAAAGTCCACCCCGAATGGCCTGTCCGTGGGGCGCAACTCGGTGATTACGCGGGTCATCACCGCAATAGATTCAAAGTCTGCCGAGAATTTGTAAGGTCGGTCATCTTCATTACAAAACAAGATGGCATCCACCCCTCCAGCTAAAAGATGGCGAAGATCTTTCCTCATTCGTTCGATCACCTGTTCAACCGATAACTCCGGGTTATATCGCGGTGTACCCGGTAAAGCCGAGAAGTGGGCCATCGCGATAACCGGTTTACTGACACCAAACATTTCTTTCAATGAATTGTTCATAAAATCCCCCTACCTTACCCTTACATTTCTGCTGCGATGTACAATAATTCTTCCATTCTCCTGGTTGTGCTATTTCAGATCGACGATAATGTTTCCATTCGGCTCTAAGACTACCCGCTGTCCGGGATTAATCACAGTGGTCGAGTCAAGCTGTTCGATAATAGCAGGTCCTATAAAAGGTCTATCCACTGGTAGGTTACTACGATTAAATATTGGAGTATCGACGAAGGCCCCTTCTTGTTGAAAAAAAACCGGTCGCACTTCAGACGAGATCCACTCCGACGGCCGATTCTTGATCTTTGCACGGATATCAACCTTCTGTAAAACCCCAAATGCAGTCAGACGGATATTAACGATTTCAATCGGGAATAGAGGGTCCCGTGAAAATCCGTATTCACGCCGGTGTCGATCACCGAAGATCTCCGCTATCCTTTCCTTTTCGCCACATTCCAAACTCTGATTTTCGCCTGTTAGACTAATCGTTAACTCATGGGTCTGTCCAAGATACCGTAAATCTAATCCTCTCATCATCCGGATATTATGACGGTCGATACGTTCTCTCCTCAATCTATCAAGAGCTTTCTCTTCAAGCTTTGCAAATTCGAGCTCAAGGATTTCGAAACTTGTGTCCTGTAAAACTTGAAGGAAGGTTTTACAGAAATCATGTCTAATATCTGTCATTAAGAGGCCTAGCGCAGAGGTAACACCGGGATGAGCAGGTACAATCACTCGTCGTATACCCAATTCTTGGGCGATCTCAAGTGTGTGCAGCGGTCCAGCACCACCATAGGCGAAGAGAACAAACTCTCTTGGATCAATACCTCGCTGGATGGTGATCTCTCTTACAGCGTTGATCATATTGTGATTTACGATTTCCAATATGCCCCAAGCGGCGGCTTCTAGAGACAAACCGAGTGGTGTGGCTATCTTCTGCTCTATTACCATTCTGGCTTTATCCGGATAAACCTTCATGGAGCCGGCGAGAAGATAGCGGGGATTCAATCTGCCCAGAATCATGTTGGCATCGGTTACCGTAGGCTCGTGAGCGCCTAATCCATAACACGCCGGTCCTGGATCGGCTCCAGCACTTCTTGGTCCAACATGGAGCCCACCGATCTCATCCAACCAAGCGATAGATCCTCCTCCGGCACCAATGGAGATAATTTCTATTCCCGGCAAACGAATGGTGGTTCCAAATTCGAGCTGCTGTTCGGACTGCAGGGTAACCTCCCCTTCAAGTACCAAGGACACATCCGCACTGGTTCCGCCCATATCGAGTCCAACAAGATTGGCCTCACCGCAGACTCTGCCTATTTCTTTTTCAGCAATAACACCCCCTGCGGGTCCCGATGCGATTGTATAGGCAGGTATCTCCCGTGCTACTTTGGATGTAGAAAGTCCTCCATTGGAAAGCATCACGAAAATCTCGTTGGTATAGCCGTTTTCGAACATGTATTGCTCGAGCTTCTCAAGATAATTGCGTAATACCGGGATCAGATAGGCATTCACTACCGTAGAGCTTGTACGCTCAAACTCTCGCCATTCAGGAAGAACGTCCGAAGATATACAAATAGGAATATGCGGAAATTCTTTGGCTATCCACTCTTTAGCTTGTTGCTCGTTCTTAGGGTTCAGATAGGAGTGCAGAAAAACCACTGCAAGGGATTCGACCCCCGCCTGTATCAGCTCTGCGGCTGCTGCTATTACCTCGTTTTTACTCACCGCAATGAGCACTTCTCCTAGCGAATTAACTCTTTCCCGCACCTCTTTGCGATATTCCCTTGGAACCAGCTCTTTTGGTGGAGTCCACTGAAGATTGTACACATCGGCGCGATTGGTACGTCGCAGTTGGAGTATGTCCCGAAAACCCTCTGTTGTGATGATTCCGGTCATCGATCCTGTTTTCTGGATCACCGCATTGGTGCTAACTGTAGTTCCATGAGCAAACATCTGTAACTGCCCTGGAGAAAGCTCCATCTGCGCAATTCCTTCGATCATTGCCTGCATTGGATTCCGGGGTGTAGAGGGCTGCTTGAAAACAATAAAATCACCTTGCTGAGAGTCAAAGGCGACACAATCAGTAAAGGTACCACCCACGTCAACGCCCACAGCAATCATCGATCAGTTCCATGAGATCGTCGGGATTCTCTTACCCTTTTTGTTGCAGCTGAATCGACACGCCACGGAGGCCCTTCAATGACAACACCATATTCGGTATTGGCTGCTTCCTTGGACACGTATCCCTGCCGCGCATCATACAAAACTGCCTCAGGCAATCTTTCCAGTGGGTCTCCCAAACCACCACCGCCGCTGGAGTAAAAAACAATTTCATCTCCCCGTTCTACGGTTAGTTTTGAGGTCTTAACGCTCAAATCCACTCTCTCTCCATTTGCTTTTCTGAGCTGTAGACGCTGATTTTTCCCCGACTTTCCACCAAACAGACCGAACGGTGGGAACTTTTCTCGGTCACCTAAGACCATTAACTGGGCTCGATCGGCCACTATTTTGAACCGTTTTATCGAGCCTACACCGCCACGATATGTCCCCGGTCCGCCGGAATCAGTTTCAAAACCCCACTCAGTGAAAAGAATTGGGAATCTCTTTTCCAGCACCTCCACGGGGGGGAATTTTGTGCTACCACCGAACAGCGATACTACTCCGCTAACCCCATCCTTAGAGAACCTTGCTCCCAGTCCCCCTTCCGAATAGATATACATAACATAGGATCTTCCATATCTGGGATCGAATCCACCAAGGGAGATGTTCACCATGTTATAAGGACAAGCGATGACCCGTTCAGGCAACACTTGTGAAAACGCTCCTAAAGCAGCACCAACCACTTTCTCCAGAATCGTGGAAAAGGCTCCGCTTATAGCAGCAGGAGGCTGAGCATTAACGACAGTCCCGGGAGGCGCAATGATCTCGATCGCTTTAAAACAGCCATGGTTCATTGGAACATCGGGAAACATACCACGGGTCACAACAAATACACCTGATGCAGTAATCCCCAACGTACAGTTCGAAGAGCTTAGAGATTGAGAGCTCGATCCGCTGAAGTCGAAGACTAATCTACCCTCAGCGACTTTCAAAGCAAGTTTCACAGTAATCGGATCAGGATTAGTGTTGCTGTCAACATCGCTGTAATCAGTAAATGTGTACACTCCGTCTTTAAGCTCGGCTATCTTGGTATGCATCAAGGACTCTGTGTCTTCTATTATTTGACGCATATAGTATTTAATACGGTCGATACCGAATTTTTTAATCAGCTGTAGAATACGTTGCTCACCGATCTCCAACGAAGCAATCTGTGCTTCCAGATCGCCTTGTGTTTCCTCAGGGATTCTGGAATTAGCAAGGATGATATCTACCACAGCCCGGTTAATCACGCCAGCTTCAACTACTTTGATTGGCGGATAGAGAACTCCCTCGGCAAAGTACTCCATCGCTTGGGGTACAATGCTTCCTGGCTCAGATCCTCCCACATCGGTCCAGTGTCCGATGGCCAGCGTGAAACAGACCAACTCATCCTCATAAAAAACAGGACGAACGAGAATCACATCGTTGATGTGGCTTCCTCCGGCAAAGGCGCTATTAGTCATAACTACATCGCCGGACGAAAAACCTTCAGTCCTGAACTTCTGCACAATCGTCCTGCAAGGAAACTCGATGATACCCACAAAAATCGGCAGATCCGTATCTCCCTGCATTACCAGATTGCCATAAGTGTCAAATATCGCTCCGCAGTGATCATTACCTTCAGTGATGATCGCCGAATGAGCTGATCGGGAGAGGGATAAATTCATCTCATTCACAACAGATTTCAGAGCATTCCTCACTACTTCGTATATGACTGGATCGATGTTTTGACTTAACATCAAACACTCTGTGATTTGAGGGTGATATCCATCTGGCAGTATTGCCCTTTTTCCTGCATGTTTCCACTAAACTCGACATTTAGCGGCGAATTGTCGATCATACCACGATCCACCCAATCGGCGATCCGACACAGTCCGGTGATCTCATTTTGGTCACAGCCTGCTTCTTTCCACGCCCGGTAGAGTGGACAGTAATGTTCCCGTAGAACAACCCTCTGCTCGGACTTTTGCAGGACTTTGGCATCCATCACGTGCTGTGAAATCGGTGTACATATAGTGTCCAAAAATTCATCGGCACTAGCGAACACCTTTCCCCTCCCCTTGTACTTGCCGTATGCGAATACGGCACGGGAAAGAATAGAATCAACATCGACTGCCTTGCTCTTTTCAAGCTCTCTCTTTATGAATAGGAGATAAAGAGCTCTGTCAGCCATGGCGTCTCGAACAGTGTTGCACACGATATCCTTGCATTGCTCAATTCTGTCTTTATGAGTTTCAATTGAATGATTCTTAGTCATGTGATACTCCCACAAACTGTCATAACAAAGCATTTTTGAGCATTATATGAACCAATTTCGTTAAAGTCAATCAATCTCTTCAAATTCAGTCAAATCATGACTAAATCTATTGCATCTTGTGAAAATGGGTATTACACTTTGTTGTGCTTGAAAATTTGAATTCATTTTCCATTGGTGCCGGGGAAACAAAATGGCGCAGAGGTTTGTGAAGTGTTAAGGTCGTCAAGAATAAAAAAGATATGGGATATCCTGAAAGAGCAGGGAAACGCATCTACCAAGTACCTGGCAAACATACTTGATGTTTCAGAGTCCACAGTTCGCCGCGACATTGACTTTATGACTGATTTGGATCTCGACGATGGTCTACAGCGTGTACATGGCGGTGTCATTCTGGTCAAACATAAGCTAGGTAATGAGTACATGTTTGAATTGAAGCAGAAATTGAATGTGGAACAAAAAAAAGCTATCGCAAAGAAATGCCTCGAATACATAGAGGATGGTGATAGTATTGTTTTGGATTCCGGAACAACCTGCCTGCATGTAGCCAGAGAACTACATAATCGCAGCGGTGTTAGAGTGCTGACTGTGGATATCAAAATCGCCGAAGAGTTAGCTAAATACAGCACTATAGAGTCTACTGTTATCGGCGGACAAATACGCCCCGGTTACTATACGATCGGTGGAATCATCGCCCTTAGTACATTGGATCAATTCAATGTTGAGAAAGTAATTATGTCGGTGGATGCTATCGATATCGATCGAGGCATAACCAATGCATCGGAATTTGAAGTTGGTATCAAGAAGAAAATAATCGAGATCGGTCAGAAGGTCATTATAATAGCTGATCATACGAAATTTAACAAATTAGCCCTCCACAAGGTCGCTGACTTACGGGATATCGACGTAATCATTACTAGTCGTGAATTGGACAGCGAATATGCAGATAAGCTCAGGGAAACAGGAGCCGAGATTGTCCTCGTTTGATTCTTTTGGCCGGCTTTTCAGTTTCACTATCCTTTCAATCCACCCGTAGTCATGGCGCTCATAACCCTCTGCTGCAAAATCAGAAACAGCAGCAGGATTGGCAAAATCGCCAAAATACAGACTGCCATAAGCTGATTGTATACTGTAAAATACTCACCGTGGAAAACAGCCATTCCGAGAGGAAGTGTTCTTAATCGATCACGGTTCACAATAACCAGAGGCCATAGAAAGCTGTTCCAACTCGCCATGAAAGTAAAAATGGTCAAGGTGGACAGTGCAGAATGGGAGAGAGGCATAATAATTTGAAAAAAAATGCGTATTTCTTTGGCGCCGTCCACACGAGCGACTGCCATAAACTCATCCGGAACCGTTGAAATGAATTGGCGCATCAGGAACACGCCAAATGGCGTCAAAGCGGCAGGAACGATGAGTCCCCAATATGTGTCTACCCAACCAAAATCCCTAGCAATAAGATAGAGGGGTATCACCACCACTTCAAACGGGATCATCAGGGTACTTACGATAATCATAAATACGATGTTTCGCCCGGGGTAACGGAACTTCGATAGGCTGTAACCGGCGAGTGAGCAGAATAAGAGCGAGCTACCGGTAACAATGACTGCAACCATAATACTATTCATAAAGTAGATTTCAAAGCGGTGTTCCACAAACGGCTCTATGTAGTTATTCCACTGGAATATCCTCGGTATCCATTTTACAGGGATTTCAAAGATATCTGATACTGGCTTTAAAGACGCAGACACTGCCCAAACAATCGGAACAACAAAAAGAATACCGACGAAAGCCAAGATGAGATAAAGCACCGCCGCCTCAACCTTTCTCCAATTGAAGCATCCGAAACACGTTATTCGCTTAGATCCCATATTCATGCATACCGGTCTCGTTTGAAGGCTTTGAGCTGTACCGCAGTGAGGAGGATCAGGATCAGAAGCATGATCAATGACATGGCCGAGGCGCGACCCATTTTTAAATAAAGAAAAGCGGTCTGGTAAATCATGAGAGATAGGACGCGGGTGGATTCTCCCGGCCCTCCCTCGGTCATAATCAGAAAAATACCAAATTTACGCATGCTCTGAATGAGCACGATCACACCGACGAAAGCTAAGGCAGGAGCCATCAAAGGCCAAGTGATTTTCCAAAAGGTGCTCCAACGGCCGGCTCCGTCCAACCAAGCTGCTTCGTAGAGTTCTTCTGGAATGATTTGTAACCCTGCCAGCAGTATCAGAGTGTAGTAGCCCGCCTCTTTCCAAACGCTCGTAATGATAATTGCCGGCATGGCAAACTTTGCGGAGTTCAACCAATCAATCGGTTCAAAAGAAAGGCTCACCAACACGGCGTTCACGGGCCCCCAGTAGTGATACAACAGCTTCCAGATGATGGATGCGATGACCGTCGAAAGAATAACCGGTATAAAAACCAGGCTGGAAAAAAGTTTGCGGCCCCGCAGTTCGTTCCGATTCAGTGCTAGGGCCAATAACATGGCGACTACGACCAGAGGAATGCAGGAACCGACCACATAGTAGGCGGTAAGCTTAAGAGCGACAAGAAAGTTCCGATCTTGGAAAAGGTCAATATAATTGCCTAGTCCAAGAAATTGTTTGTCCGTGATGAGATCATATCGATAAAGACTGACCCAGACGGCTCGCAACATTGGAACGATTCTGAATATGAGGAAAAACAGGAAAGCCGGGAAGACAAAGAGAATTCCAGTATACATTAAACGCTTCTGGAGTTTCATGCTCGGAGGGTACCTAGCTTCTCCGTTTCTTGTTTTAGTCTTCTTTTTGAGCCTTCGACGTAGGTTTTTTTAGAATCGAGCCACTTAATCGAGCTACTTAAAAGATCACGTGAATGTTTGACCTGTCTGGACATTTCCTTGGGTGCAGGACCGCCCGGGACTATCCGAACGTTTATGAAATACTCCGAGGAGAGCGCTTGCCTGACTAAAGTGTCCGAGACCGAAATCTCTATACCAAGCATCTCTGCTGCGGCCTTTTCTACCATCTCGCCCGAGATCTCGGCAGGGCTGATGTTCTTTTGGGCAATCCAAGCTACAACCCGATGAGCGGCACGGAAATCCATCAATCCTTGGCGCACCAACTCATCGGCCAGCTCAGTGGCGGTAAGCAGGTTGTTATTAAGCGGAGCCTCTAAAGCAGTGGGATCCACTACAAGACCTTTCAATACGGCAGATACGACCACATAGAGGCGCAGTACGGTGTCCAAACTCAATCGAGAAGGTACGATTGCCAGGTGGTCCACGTCCGCTACATCCTGAAGCTGGGTGTTATGAATTAACGAAAACACTTCGCTCAGATTGCCGAGTATCTTCGCCACATCGCCTCGCAAAAATTCGAGTACAGCTGGATTCTTTTTTTGCGGCATGATACTGCTGATCTGCATAAACGACGAATCCAGGTGAATACCTGTTGGTTGAATCAGGCTCCATAGGTTGAGATCCTGCAGGAACCTGCCAACAGTGAGCGCCGAAATAGATAAAGCTGCCAGCAACTCCGCTTTGGAATCGGCAGGTGATAAAGCGATGCAGTCATATGAGTTCTCAATGATACCTTCGAAGCCCAGGAGTTCCGCCAGGTACTGCCGGTCAATGGGGAATCCAGATGTGGTGAAGGCACCAGCGCCCAGCGGCGATTTATTCATTCTCAGGTAAACTTCCTTGAGCCGAGAAAAGTCTCGCGCCAACCCGAAGGATAAAGCTCCTAGATAGTGAGCCAACGTGGTGGGCTGGGCCTCTTGACCGTGTGTATAACCCCGCATGATGGTGAATAGGTTTTCCTCCGCCAGATCGAGCACAGCCCTCCACAAGTTCAGCAAAGCTTGAAATACGCGGAGAAGCCCATCACGCAGGATCATTCGGCTGATTGTGGCTGATATATCGTTGCGGCTTCTTCCCAGATGCAGATTAGAGGAAGCATCTCCGACCAGCTCAATTAGCCTTTTCTCCACGACAAAAAAAAGATCTTCAGATTTCTCCTTAAGCTCCAGTTCCCTCGCTCCGCTCGTTTCGATTTTATCGAGCGCTTCGATAATCCTTGCCCCCAACGTTCTCTCAAGAATCGAAGACTTTACGAGCATGAGGGCATAAACCCTATGAAGCTGAAGAAGCGGTTCAAAATCAAACTGCTTGGCTTTTTCAAAATCCGGATTGATAATGTATTTAATAATCTCTGGCGCAATAAACATCTTGATTCAATAGACTCTTTTTTCCTCTTGGTCTAAGTTTTTTGTATCACTTCCATGAAACACTCATCTGATCCTTCACATATAAGTTTGCCTTCACCGACCCGAGGAACACTGATGATTAGATCGGTTCCCTTCACCATGGCTGGGTCTTCGTGTTGGACGATGTGACATAGGGTCAGCCGTTCGGACTCCATAGCACCAGCACTTTCCCAGGCTTCATTGAATGGACAATATCGAGCTCTCATTGTTGCTCGATCCTCTGTGACCCCCAAGATTTCGGTCTCCGTCGCTGCGATCACATCTTCGTTGATCACTTGATCGAGAAAATCTTTTACGGAATTGAGTCTAAAGCCGCTGGCTCTTTGTCTACCGAGGCTGGTTGTGGCCTGGATCATGAGTTTTTCGGCCTGCTCCCCTCCAACTGCTTGATTGAGCGCACGGAACACATAGAGCATGTACATCGCCCTGTCTTTCAAAGCGGCCCTAATAGACTTTACATGTTTATCGTGAGAAATCATCTATACCTCCTCTTGTTTTGTTAATAATAAGGATCAATATTCTGGGCGACTGCCTGGACGCAGATAGCCAGCCGGGCATACACCTCGCTCCAGGTCTTGCCTTCTATCGTCACTGCCCTTGAAGAAATTTTCTCCACGCCCGGAACCCACGCAAGTCTTGCCACATGACTGGCATTGGCAAACTCCACTCTTAAATCTATAGGCAACTTCGTTCGCAGGGGTTGGAAAACCTCAATCCTTTCAATCGCCCGCTTGGCCGCGGCAGTGATTTGTTTGCACGCTTCCTCTAAAGTGAGTGAGTCTGCAGCATAACGATCCAAACCGAGCTTAACCACGACCGCTTCGATTGGACCCAAAAGATCACGCGCTCTCATGATCGTAGCCTCGTCACCGGTAACAAGCCCGATGGGCACTCCTTTCTCTCCAGCCACCAGCGCCTCGATGTGTAACTCCATAAGATCCAGTTGATTCTCAGCGTTCCCGTCTATTCTAAGGATCTCTTTGCTGAGGTACGTGTGGCCCAAAACCGCATGCTCCATGGAAGCGGTTCCGTGATAACCGATACAAAACATCAGGTCAATCGAACCATCCAATCCCTGCAGCGTAAACCACGGTTTATTCAAGCCCGATATCAAGCGGGCCCGGGGGTCCAGCCGATCAACGATCAGATTACGCATCGGCCAATGAACATCATTGACCACAATTTCCGTTGCACCGCCTTGGACAGCTCCTTCGACAGCTGCGTTGGCCTCGGCCACCATCCACGCCCTAGCCTCGAGAAAGGCTTGATGGTTGCCTATCGACACCGTTCTAGAGCTATGAACCACGCCGGAGAGACCTTCCATGTCAACAGTAATATAAACTTTCACAGAGAGATGAATCCAAAATTCTTACTAAGCAGATTGATCTATTATTCGCTTGATTTTAAGAATTGTCAAGAAAAGTTTGAAAATATGGCAATATCGTGCATTATTTGAAGGATTTTCAGTGAATTTCTCTTGAAAAAAATTGACACAAGCATTTATTAAGCATATGATATGTAATAACAACTGAAAGTGAAGTATTTTGTAAATTTGAATCTTACGATTACAATTTTCAACAATAGTCCTGTTGGACTGTTTAATAAAAACATATAGTTTTAAGGAGGAAAAAGAGTATGAAAACAAACAGAGCCTTTATCGTTAGTGTCATTGCAGCGTTGGTTGTCACAGTCGTTGTGCCCTGCTTGTTCGCCGAGCCTCAAGCCGAGGAAACAGGCCCGGCCAAGCTTACTTTTTGGGCCATATCTGACCCACCGAAAAACGAGTACATTCAAGAGCTGATCACCAAGTTTCAAAAAGAAAACCCTGGAACAGAGATCACCTTTGAGTCCTTTTCAGCCCGGGACTACAACAATAAGTTGATGGTTGCGCTGGTGGGGAAAACGGGTCCTGATATCTTTGACAACAGAGAAGCCACGACTCCCACTATGGTTTTAAAGGATCTGGTCGTGCCAGCGGATTATAAGGCGTTAGGATATAGTTCCCAGGCAGCCCTGGACAAAGACTACATCACACTCCAACCATTTTCGTATAAGAACAAGGTGTACGGCCTTCCGTTCTCTATCAACGTCTATTCTACTTTCTTAAACGCCAAACATTTTCGAGAAGCAGGCCTAAATGCCGATACCAATCCACCTACCAACTGGCAGGAGCTGCTGGAAATCGCCCCAAAGCTCACCCGGCGGGAAGGTGACCGCATCACTGTAGAAGGCTACGGACTTCCCTACGGATTAAATCCAGGTTGGTACATGGCTGAGTTTTCAGCCCCGCTGTATCAACGCAGTGGATCTTTTCTTTCTGACAATGATACGGGGACTGCGGCTACGATCAATAGCAAAGCCGGCAAAGAAACGCTTGATTATTGGTATGAGCTGGCCCATGTAGCCAAAGCATCCGACCTCCATAGGGCTGACCCTCACTATGACAGCTATGTGTTTGAAAAAACATCGATGCTTACCGTCGGCGGATTTTTGGTACAGAGGGTAGCCGACAAGAATCCTGAACTTTCTCCAGAGGTTCGGGTTGTCGTGGTTCCCCAGGTCCCGGGGGGCAATCCAACTGTCATGGTGACTGGGTGGGGATGGTTTGTTAATTCTGGATGCCAGTTCCAGAAAACAGCTTGGAAATTCATCGGTTTTGCAGCCAAAGATCCCGGCGCATGGCTAAAGGCAGCTGGATTCCTGGTACCCAAAACGAATCTTATGGAAACCCCAGAGGGTCAAGAATATCCATTTATGCAAGTATTTCTTGACGGCATGAAGTGGGGCAGACCGAGACTGCCGCATCCCAACTACAGCGAAATCGCTGACATCATGAAGAGGGCGATCGATCGGGCTTTGACGAAACAAGCCTCTGTAGAAGAATCTTTGAATTTGGCGAAAGAAGAGATCGAAAAAGCACTTCAGTAACAGCTGCCAATTTAACGGAACGGGAATATTCGTGACTGGTTCTTTTGGATCTATCCGATGTCTACTGATTTAGCGCTCAATTTCTCTAGCAACCGGAAACAGGGATTTCAGGGATAAATACAAACTTTTATAAATATTGAAATACTTCTGGTATTTTTCATGATTAATTTTTGAATAAGTCACTTTGATTCCTTTCTTCACGAAACGACGGAGCGCATCCCAGCCTTTTGTCACCCCGGCCGCTTCGGCTGCCAAAAAAGCGACCCCTAGACAGGAACCTGGATGATCCGGAATGTAGATGCCATCGTATCCAACCGCATCTACCAAGATCCGCTTCCACAGATCGCTTTTTGCACCACCGTTCGATATATGGAGCTTTCTGACAGAGTAGCCCAGTTCCCTAATCACCTCGATATGATGCATAAAACCATAAGCAACGGCCTCAAGGATAGCCCGAAACATATGATACTTCGTGTGGTACAGTGAGAGCCCAAAAAAAACTCCTCTCGCGTTCACATCGAAGATAGGGGTTTTCTCACCAAGAAAATAAGGTAGGAGAACTAAACCATCTGAACCGGGACTGATCTTCGCGGCTTCTCTGGTCATTCTATCATAGTCGTTCTGATGAAATTGATTCATAAACCATTTTACAATTGCTCCACTGGAGGCCATACAACCGTTTATCAGGTATTTGCCTTTTATATCGTGATAATCGATGAACAATCGCCTGTCCAATCGTATACTGTCGACGGACATCAAAATATCCCCCGCACCTCCGATTTTTAGTAAAATATCGCCTTCTTGCTGTAAACCGCAGGATAAAGCGGAAGCAACGTGATCCGCAGACCCAGCAATCACCGGGATCCCCGAAGGAAAACTAGTTTGAAGCTCCAATTCTCTACTCGTCGTACCCACAATTTCTTCTGGCGAAAAGACGCGCGGAAGCAGGTCAATCTTGATTTGGGCTTGGTCCAGGAGCTCCATATTCCACTTTTTCTCTCGTATCAGCCACAGTCCACTTTCCAGCGCCCAGTTCAAATCAAGTGCAAGACAGCCGCAGATTTTATAGGTGCAAAAATTGTAGGATCCCATAATATGACAGGTCTTCTCTACAAGTTGGGGGTAGTGACGACACAACCATCTGAATTTGGGGAAAATAACCTGTTGATTGATTGTATTGCCGCTAAAGCGGAACATCCTGTCTTCGTTGATCTCGTTTTTAAATTGTTCAATTTCCTCGACAGCGCGACTATCGTTCTGCTGTATGGAATTGTACAACGGCTTGTCACGATCATCTATGAGAATGAGGGTAGGTACCATCCCGGAAACACCGATGACACCGATCCTATCTTTTTCAATTTTACAGGATATATCAGTCAACAGCTGTTTAAGATTTATCCACCAACGCTCAGGATCTTCTTCAGCAAATCCCGGTCTTTTCGAGATTACGTCGTGGGGGAGCGACTGCACATACAGAATCTCTGCGGCCTTAGAAATGACAATGGCCTTTACAGAAGTTGTGCCGATATCAACACCGACTGCCAAATCTCTAGATCTCATAGAATGAGATTTTACACTACTTAAATACAGCATTCAAACAACCAAGTATTTAACATCTATATCAGGCGTTCCTCAATAGCAGGCAAAGTCTTCAACACAAAACCTGGGGAATTCATCAGCGTTGAACGCCAAATTGGCTGGGGACTGAATGCGTCCGTCGATGCACGTAGTCCGGGGTCTAGTTGGCGTACAGTCCTGAGGTTGTTGCTAAACCGTCAATCTGTTGAACCGGATACGTGGATCTATTATGATGGCATGACGATACAGCCGCTTGCCGCCGGGTGAGCTGAATCAGAGCAAGACTATCTGAACGGAGACAAAGATGAAGCCGAACTTCACGGTGCACAAAACCCCCTCCTTCCGAGTCCTCGGGGACGACCAGCTGTACGAAATCCACCTGTCCGTCTTGGAGGTGCTCGAGCGAACGGGGATTGTAGTCCAGCACGAGGAGGCCAGACAGCTGCTGAAAAAAGCCGGCTGCCGGTTTGACGGCAACCGCGCCCGCTATCCAGGCAGACTCGTGGAGCGCTGCATCGAAAGCGCTCCCTCCCGAGTGGTCGTGTTTGACAGAAATAAAGGTCCGGCCATGCATCTGGAAAGCACCAAGATTCACTTCGGCATGGGCTCCGATACGGTATACGCCTACGATCCGAACACGGGAAATCTCAAGAAATCCGAAGCCGCGGATGTGGCGAACGCGGCCAGGGTTGCCGATGCCTGCCGGAACATCGACTATCTCATGTCCCTGGGGATCGTGCACGATGTTCCCCAGTCGGTGAACGATCTGGTCCAATTTCAGCAGATGGCGGAGAACTCCACCAAGCCGATCTGCTTCACCGCTCACCACAGGAAAAATCTCAAAGCTATCATCGACATGGCCGCTGCTGTTGCAGGAGGTCTGGAAGCCCTACAGGCCAATCCCTTCATCATCCATTACTCGGAGCCCAACAGCCCGCTGATGCTCACCGAGACCGCTTTGGACAAAGTGCTGCTCTGTTCCGAACTGAAGATCCCCCTGCTGTTCACCCCCGGAAGCATGACCGGCGGAACAGCTCCTGCGACCAGGGCGGGGGCGCTGGTCATTTCCGTGGCCGAATCCCTGGCCGGGCTGGTGGTTCACCAGCTGAAACATGAAGGCGCTCCGATCATCTCCGGGGGCAACAGCATGGTCATGGACCTGATGACCACGATCTGCTCCTACGGCGCCCCGGAGTTTCACCTGGTGATTGCAGGCTACTCCGAGCTGTTTCACTACTACAAGCTCCCGGTTTGGGGCTTCGCCGGCTGTTCCGATTCCCACGTTCTGGACGAGCAGGCGGCCATCGAGGCGACCTTTTCGATCATGACGAACGCAATGGCCGGCACCAATTTGATCCACGACGTGGGCTACCTGAGCAGCGGTCTGACAGGTTCCTGCGAGATGATTGTGATGTCCGATGAAATCATCGGCATGGTCAAGCGAATGCTCCGGGGCATACCGGTGGACCGGGAATCTTTGGCCACGGAAGTTATCGACAGGGTGGGTCCCGGCGGACATTTCCTGATGGACGATCATACCCTCCGGCACATGCGCTCCGAGTTTTGGCGGCCCCGGCTGCTGAACCGGGATCCTCTGGAGACCTGGCAGAATAAGGGAGCCAAACCCCTCCGGGAGCGCCTGAACGAGCGGGTGCGGGAGATCCTGTCGGAGCAAAAGCCTGAGCCTCTGCCAAAGGAAACAAAGAAACGGTTTTCTCAGATCATTGCTCAGGCCGAGAAGGCCGGCCTTTAGCCGTACTCAAACGTAGATAAAGGGGATCAGATCTTTCTCGGTGGTTTGCAGCTTCTTTGCATCGAAGCTCTTCTTCAACTCCTCCGCCTTTCTCCTTGCTTCCTCGAGGTACCCGTCGTACAGAGCCTTGAGGGCTTTCTGATTCTTCGGTGCTGCGGGTTTCGAATCCGGTTTCGCAGACTGTCGGGTTGGCATCTGCAAGGCCTGCTCCAGACCGAACTCGGTCTCAGGCTTGTCGTAGTCGCGGCGACACCAGGCACCGGTGTGGATGTCGAACTCGTAGAGGGGAAGAAAGTATTTCCCAAACTCACAAACGAAGCAGATCGCGGCCATGATGAAATCGTACTCCGTGTCGGTCATCAGGTAGTGAAAGTTGACCCGGATCCAACCCGGTTTCAGCCCGACAAGTCCATGCATCAGACGGTCCTTGAACTTGAGGGATTTCTGCCCGTCGATGTGCAGTACCCGGTGGCCGTAGGGACCGGCGCAGGAGCAGCCCGCCCGGCTCTGGATGCCGAACAGGTCGCTGAGCAGGATGGTCACGAAGCGGGGATGAAGGTAGGAGTCGTCCACCCGGATGTTGAAGGAAAAGATCGGAATTCGTTTGTCCGGATCCCTGTTGCCCATGATCTCGATGGGGGAGCAGATGTTGAACTTCTCTAATGCCCTGTGGATCAGCTTGTTCTCCCGGGCGTCAATACGTTCGGTTCCCAGGAGCTCCTTGAGCTCGAGGGCAAGGGCGACCCGCATGGTCTGCAGGATCCCGGGGGTGCCCGGTTTTTCCCGGGCTTCGATGTCGGCGCTGTAGGCCTGCTCATCGAAACTGACGTAGTCTACGGTCCCCCCCGCTCCGACGGTGGGGGGCAGGTCTTTGCGATACACCCTCTCGTGAATGATCAGGATCCCGCTGCTGCCCGGTCCACCGAGGAATTTGTGGGGAGAGAAGTAGATTCCGTCAAAGAAGCTCTTCTTATCCCGGCAAACGTCGATTTTTCCGTAGGGAGCGATGGCTGCGTAATCGAAAAACGCAAGGGCTCCGTAACGGTGAAGCACCCGGGCCACCTCGAACACCGGCGTCTTCACACCGGAGACGTTCGAGGCGGCGGAAAAAGCTCCGATCAGCCGGCGGCCCTGATACTCCTGCCGCGAAAGCTTGACCTCCAGGTCCTCCAGATCGAGCAGCCCTTCATGGTCGAGCTCGATCTCCACCACCTCGGCAAAGCACTCCCGCCAGGATACTTCATTGGAGTGATGCTCGTAGGGTCCGACGAACACCACCGGCCGATTCTTTAGCAGATAAGCCTCCAGCTCGCTCAGCTGCTCACCGTTCATATACTGCTCGAGAAGCTTGTGGAACATGTCCTTGGCCACCGGGGGGATGTAGATGCCCAGAATCTGCTGCAGCCGGTGCACCGCCCCGGTGGTGCCACTGCCGGCCTCGATGATCTTGTACTCCGGGCCGGCATTGATAAGCCTCTTGATCGTGGCTTCCGCCTTGTGCAACCGTTCTGTGGTGATCATTCCGGTTGCGTCATCCTCTGTGTGGGTGTTGGCGTAGTGCATCAGAATCCGTTCGATATAGCGTTCGATGAACTCGATGCCTCGCCCCGAGGCGGTGTAGTCCGCGTAGGTCACCAGCCGTTGCCCGAAGGGGGTATCCACAAACGCCTCGCGGCCGATGACGCTTTTTCGAACCAGAGCCCAGAAGTCTTTGCTCATAATCGCACTTTCCGCTAAACCTCCTGCAAAATTTCCCGCAGGGTATTGATATCTTTGCGCAGAAGCTCCACGGATTTCTCCTTGTCGCCCCGGATCATGGCGTTGACGATCTGCTCGTGAAGCAGGGGTTGCTCCTTGCGGGGATAATTCTGGTTCAGATAGATCTGGACCATGGCCCGCCGGATGAAGTCGTGGGTCTCCCGGATCTTTTCGTACAGAAGCCGGTTGCCCGAAAGCTCGGCAATGGTCAGGTGCAGATGGGAGCCGCTGGACATCCAATCCTCCAAGCTGATAACCTCTCCGTTTTCAAGCTCCCGGAGCTCTTTCTTGAGCGCTTTGAGACGGGCCACCGATTCGTCGTCCAGACGATCGCAGGCCAATTTCATCCCTTCGGTTTCCAGAATCAGCCGCAGCTGCAGGGCGTCCCGCAGCTCCTTCTGGGAAAGCTGCACGATCTGATAGCCGGCTCTCGGAATATTGCGCAGGATCTTCTCGTTGCACAGTTCCACCAGGGCTTCCCGCACCGGTGCCCGGCTGACGCCGAACATCTCGGCCAATTTGCCCTCGACCAGGAACTCGTTCAAAGGGAATTCGTTGTTGATGATTTTCTGAAATATCTGTCGGTAGATCTTCTTTTTCAGAGAACCGGTGCCGGCCATGACCTTCAGGCGCCCACCGCCTCTTTCAAGGCATGCATGTTCGCCTCCGGCGTGCCGTCGAAAAAGGTGCAGCCCGGGGCCAGGATCAGCCCCCTGCCGCCGGCTGCCTGGATGGCTTCCTTGCCCTGTTTAACAATCTCCTCCGGGGCACACTTCAAAGCCATATAGTGATCGATTCCGCCGACCAGACATTTGCCGGTTCGCTTCTTCGCTTCCGCCACCGAAGGGCCGGCCAGCCGGTCCTCCCAGCTTATCCCATCGCAGGGATAATCCGTAAGCAAGTCGAAGAAGGCATCCTTCTCGCTGTGGATATGCACGATCGAGATCGGAGCCTTGCTCAAGGTCTTCAGTACCTCGAGGTCCGACGGCATGACCATTTCCTTGAACTGGGCTTCCCCCATCCAGCCCTTTTCGCAGCCGAAGGCGCCGTAGAAAAATCCCTCGATCCCGGCCTCGGCTAGGCAGCATTCGGCGAAACCGGCGGAGTTGGCGGCGATCATGTCCAGACCGTGCCGCACAGCCTCAGGGTCCTTTTTCCAGTCCTCCAGGATACGGCGTCCGGCCAGACGGTAGGCGATGTGAAACGGTGAGAACACGGTCTGGATGACCGGGACATCCGCTCCCGCCGCATCTTTGATCCGCTTGAGACTCTCAATTTGGCGGCCGAAGGCCCCGATATGAGGATCGAAGCGCTCCAGCAGGTTCCAGACCTCAACGCTGGAGACGTGGAAGTAGTTGACCGGCATATCGTAGAGCTCGTCATACATGACCTTCACATAGTCCGGATCGTAATTCTTGAAAAAATCCAGGGTGAATTGGGCGAATTTCTCCGGGGTGCGCTGGTGCACGGTACTGTGTACATAGACGGAAAAGGGTACCCGGTCGGTAACCTGGTTCTTCAAGGTTGCCAGAACACGCTGCATCTTGGTCATTTGCAAACTCTCCTAGTTGACAAACAAGTAATACATGTAATAATAACACTATTATGATCAGAAACACCCGGCTATGTCAAGAGTGGAAGGTCAGCCGATGAAAGACAAGACATTGGGGGCCATCCTCCTCCTCCCGGCCGTGATCACCGTGCTCCTGATCGGCATCTATCCCATCCTCAATGTGGTGTATTTCAGCCTGAACAAGTGGGATATCCTGGAACCATCCGGGACATTCGTCTTCTTTAAAAATTTCGCCTACCTGTTCGCTCACAGTGATTTCTGGAACTCCCTGAAAAACAGCCTGATCTGGACCGTGGGGAGCGTCGCGTTCCAGTTCGGCATCGGCCTGGCCTTGGCCCTGTTCCTGAACAAGAAGTTCTTTGCCAGGGATGTCTACCGGGGGCTGGTGTTTTTTTCCTACCTGATTCCGACGATTGTGATTGCCATCGTCTTCCGTTTCATGCTGAACGACGTAACCGGCATCATCGCCATCATGTTCCAGAGGGTGGGCTTTCGCTTCGGCTGGTTCAGCAGTCCCAAGACGTCGATGATGTCGGTGATCATCGTGAATGTCTGGAAGTACTTTCCCTTCGTCGTGGTCTGCATCCTGGCCCAACTGCAGACTATCGACCGGCAGATGTACGAGGCGGCCAAGATCGACGGGGCCGGCGGTATTCAGCAGTTTCGGCACATCACCTGGCCGTTCATTCTGCCCGTGGTGTTCATCGTGCTCATGCTGCGGACGATCTGGACGATCAAAAACTTCGATATCATCAAGCTGTTGACCGGCGGCGGTCCCCTGGACTCGACGGAGACCCTGCCGATTCTCACCTACGACACCGTGTTCGCCTCCTTCAAGCTGGGCCGGGGCTCGGCAATTGCGGTGTTGATGTTCATCCTTCTGATGGCGGCTTCCTCCCTGTATCTGAGGCTCTACAGGAAGTATGCCCTGGAATCGATCACCTAGGAGCGCAGAGGATGCCGGTATTGAGATTGAGATCACGAGGAGAGCTTTCCGGGGCTGTGCGCAGCATCTCCGGCCTGATCGTCTCTTTTATCATCGTGTTTCCCCTGATCTGGCTGTTCTTCACAGCCTTCAAAGCCAAGGGAGAGATCTTCCAGTTTCCCACCCGGCTGCTGCCCCTGGACTGGACCTGGGAGAACTACGCGGAGTTGTTCCGCATTACCCAATTCTTGCGCTACTTCATCAATACCGCCGTGATTTCCGTGGTCGCAGCCGTGATCTCCATCATCATCGCCACCTGTGCCAGCTACAGCCTGTCCCGTTTCCGGATTCCCGGCGCCGGGGTTGTCGCCGTGGCCCTGCTGCTGATGTACATGCTGCCGGAGATCGTACTGGGCATCCCGTTCATGAAGATCTTTCTGTTTCTAGGACTTTCGGACAGCCTGGTGGCATTGACCATCGCCTATATCAGCATCACCCTGCCCTTTTCCATCTGGATGCTCCGCTCCTATATCGAAAGCATCCCGGCGGCTTTAGAAGAGGCCGCCCTGATCGACGGCTGCACCCGCTTTCAGGGATTCTTACGAGTCATCGTTCCCCAGGCGGTTCCGGGGATCATGGCGACCACGATCTTTACCTTTATCCTCTGCTGGAACGAATACCTGTACGCCCTGATCCTGATCACCTCCGAGCAGAACAAGACCCTCACCCTGGGCCTGTCGATCCTGCTCGGGGAAACGGCGATCTACTCCTGGGGCATGCTGTCGGCGGGAAGCGTGCTGACCGTAATTCCGGTGATCGTGCTGTTTGTCTTCTTCCAGAAGCACATCGTGGCCGGGTTCACCGCCGGAGCGATCAAAGGCTGAAAACGATGTGTTTGCAGAAGTTGCTTTTGCTTCGGTATCACTCCCGCAGAAGCGGGATATAAAAATCATAAGGAGGCTGACATGATCAAACGTGTCTCTCTAATCGTGCTGACATTCCTCCTGTTCGCAGCGGTGGTATTTTCCACCGGCCAGCAGGAAGGAAAGGTAACCATCATGTACATGACCGAGGAAGGTGATCCCCCTTCGGTGGCGGTGTACAACGAGTTCAAGGCGGACTTCGAAGCGGAGAATCCCAACATCGAGGTCCAGATCCAGCAGATCGAATCGGGCACACTATCCCAGAAGATCACCCTGGCCATCGCCTCCGGGGCGCCCCTGGATGTGTTTACCAGCCCCGTGGCTCTGGCACCGAAGCTCGGCCGGGAAGACAAGCTGATGAACCTGAACAGCATGATCGACAGCCTGGGCGGCAAGGACGAGTGGTATCCCACCACCTTGATCGAGCTGGACGGTGTGGTGGTGGCCGTACCCTACGCCTCGGGCGGGCAGGTCCTCTGGTACCGCAAAGATCTGTTCGACGCCGCCGGCCTGAGCGCTCCGGAACGCTGGCCGGAATGGCTGAACGCCAGCGCCAAGCTGACCGACAAGTCCAAGGGCATGTTCGGCATGGCCCTGCCTGCGGCCAAGCACCACTCCACCTTTATGTGGTTCTCCGTGTTCCTGTGGCAGTCCCACTCCCAGATCTTCAACCAGGATCTGGAGGTTGTTCTGGACAATCCGAACTCCGTTGAAGCCCTGGAGTTCTACATCAAGATGCTGGAGAACGTTCCCGAAGGCGCCGGCCAGTGGTCCTACTACGACATCCTGGACGCCTACACCTCGGGAAAGACGGCCATGACCATGTATCACGGACGGGTGTTAGGCAGGCTGTACGCCGACGCTCCACATCTTCTTTCCGTATCCCGGGTGTCCTTTCTGCCCTACAACAAGATGATGTCAACCTGGAACGACCTGAACTACAACGCCATCTCCGCCGGCACCAAGCATCCGGAAGCCAGCGTGGCCTGGCTGCGCTTCATGAACATTCCGGAGAACGCCGCCAAGTTCCAGCTGACCATTCCGGGTCACCTGGCGCCGGTCACGGAAGCCCAGAAACAGGCCCTCCTGGCCTCGGGCAACCAGATGCTCGCGGAAAACCCGGAGATCGCCGACCAGCTGCTCAATATCGGGAAATACGGGTACAACCCGGTTCTCAACACCGGCGGCATCGTGGCCGGTCCGGTGGGCAAGCCGGTGGCCACGGCCATCGTCAATCCCTATCTCGGTGTGGTGAACCAGCAAACAGTGATCGGCGAGATGGTGCAGAGGGCGTTCTTCAACAAGGAGAATCCCGCCGCTGCCGTGAAGTGGGCGGACCAGAAGATCAAAGAGATCGTCAAAGAGCAGAAGGAATAGCTTCAGCTTTTCAAATGACCTTTATCCCGAGGCGGGTGCGTACAACCCGCACTCGCCCGGGACATTCTCAACGATCAACGCAGAAGTGAGAAAGCAGTGGAAAAGGAATCACTGGATATGGAAAAGAAATATACCTTGGAAGATGTGGTCCGGGAGCGCTTCGAAGCAACCAAACAGAGAGGCAAGTACCTGGCCTATATCGTGCAGGAGCTGGATGCGGCCGGATTCAAAGACTACGATGAGGCGGTGAAAAAAGGAATCTTCAAGTTCGGCAAGGAGAAATCCGAGAGCTGGGGCAACCTCGACGCCAAGGAGTTCATGAAGCACATGATCCCCGAGGAGATCGCGGTGGCTACGATGAAGTTCCAGGAGGTGGGTACGAGCAGCGGGGACAGGGCGGAGTTCATCTTCGGCCGCTGCCCCCTTGAAGAGGGCTGGCGGGAGATGGGCCTGTCCGCCGGGCAACGCAGCCGCCTCTGCGGCCTGGCTTCGGAGCACGATTTCGGCATCGTGGACAACGATGAAATCCTGAAACTCGACATGCCCGAGGCGATCGGCAAAGGAGACAAGGTCTGCCGGCTGATATTCACCAAGAAGAGCTGATACCTGCAAGAGCGCAAGAGAGGAGCTGGTACGAACTTTAGCGAAAATCAAGAGGACGGAAGGAATGAAGACCTTTTATAACCAAGCGGAAAGCTATGTGGATGAAATGCTCGAAGGAATCGTGGCCGCCCACCCGGATCAACTGGCATTCGCCGCCGGGGAGAAGCGGGCCATCATGCGGGCCGATGCTCCCGTGAAAGATAAGGTGGCCATCGTGACCGGCGGCGGCTCAGGACACCTGCCGGTGTTCATGGGCTACGTGGGCAAAGGTTTGATCGACGGGGCGGCCATCGGGAATGTGTTCGCCTCCCCCAGCATGAATCAGATGCTGACCCTGACCAAGGCGGTGCATGCGGGCAAGGGCGTGTTATACCTGTACGGCAATTACGGCGGGGACGTGATGAACTTCGACATGGCCGCAGAGATGGCTGAGGAGGAGGGCATCCAGGTCCGGACCGTGCTGGTGGCCGACGACGTGGCTTCCGCCCCCAAAGGCAAGGAAGATGACAGGCGGGGTGTGGCGGGATTGTTCTACGCCTACAAAGTAGCCGGAGCTTGCGCGGAGGGCGGCGCCGGCCTTGAAGAGATAGCGGCGACAACCCGGGACGCTTTAGGCCAGGTGCGGTCGATCGGGGTGGCCATCACTCCCTGTGAAGTGCCCGGAGCGGGCAAACCCTCCTTCAGTCTGAAGGAGAACGAGATGGAGATCGGTATGGGCATTCACGGGGAGGCGGGTATCCGGCGGGGACCCCGCAAGTCAGCGGATGAGGTTACCGAGGACATGATGAAGCTCCTGTTGGAAGACCTGCCCCACTCCGCCGGCGATGCCGTGTCGGTGCTGGTGAACAGCCTTGGGGCCACGCCTCTGGAGGAACTGTACATCATCTACCGCAAGGCGGCTCAGATCCTGGAGGCAAACAAGATCGGCGTGTACAGACCCTACGTGGGCCGCTACGCCACCTCGATGGAAATGGCCGGATTTTCCATCACCCTGTTTCGCTTGAACGATCAATTCAAGAAGTACCTCGACCATCCGGTCCGTACACCCTTTGTTCGGGAGGGCGGAGCCTGATGCCTCTGACCTTTAAACCTGTGGATGTGGCGGCCATCCTGTGCAAGCTGGCCGATGTCTTCGAGGAAAACAAAGACCGTCTGAACGACCTGGACACCAAGATCGGCGACGGCGACCACGGACTGTCCATGGCCAGAGGCTTCGGCGCCGTAGCCAAATACGTGAAGGAGAAGAATCCGGCCACGATCAGCGCTCTACTGATGGACGGTGGGATGCAGTTCAACGAAGCCGCCGGGTCGACCATCGGCATCCTCGTGTTCTCGGCCATGCGGGAAGCCGGCAAAGCGGTCAAGGACAAGAAAGAAGTCACCCTGTCCGACCTGGCGGCCATGCTGGAAGCGGCCATCCAGGGCATCATGAAGCGGGGAAAGGCGCAGGTCGGGCAGAAGACGATCCTCGACTCCCTGCACCCGGCCCTGGACGCGCTTCAGCAGGGGATCGAAGGCGGCACGAATGAGGAGAAGCTGATGGCGGAGGTCATCCAGGCTGCAGCCGATGGCGCTGAAAAGACCCGGGACCTAAAACCTGAGGCCGGAAGGGCCCGTTGGTTCAGCGATCGCAGCCAGGGCCAGATCGATCCCGGTGCCGTGTCGGGGCACCTGATCCTCAAGACGGCGGGGGAATACCTGCTCGGGAAGTAAACAGAGCCTTCCCGCACTTATAAAATTTAATAAATCTTATACTTTTACTCTGAGATTTTTTGTATACTTATACAGTAGGCAATGCCAAATCTCCTGATTGTCGACAGTGACGAAAATCTCCGCGAAGATGTCTGCAGCTTCTTTCGCAGCACGGGCAACAGGGTCGAGCAGGCTAAAGACTATAAATCAGCCCTCAAACTGATCGACAAAAATCCTTTCGACGTCATCGTCAGCGATGTCAAGATCCCCGGCGGGCACATCCGGGATCTGGTTCGCTATGTCCGCGAGAAAGATCCCCATACCGTTGTGGTGGTCAACTCCCAGATCGACACGGTCCATGAGGGGGTGCGGGCCGTCAAAGAAGGAGCCTTCGGGATCATCCAGAAGCCCTTCAGCCTGCCCGAGCTGAACTTCCAGATCAAGAAAGCCCTGGAAACGAGGGAAGGGATTCGGGAGAGCCAAGCCCCGGCGGAGCGCTTCCAAAACATTTACCAACCGACCAACTTCATCGGCGAATGCCCGCAGATCAAGGAACTGTTCAAGATCGTGATGCGGGTGGCCAAGACCAAATCCAGCGTGATCATCACCGGAGAGACCGGAACGGGAAAGGAACTGGTAGCCGGAGCCATCCACTACAACAGCAACCGGGCCGGCGGACCCTTCGTACGGGTCAACTGCGCCGCTCTGCCGGAACAGCTTTTGGAGAGCGAGCTGTTCGGCTACGAGCGGGGCGCCTTTACCGGGGCGGAGAAGCTGCGCATCGGCCGGTTCGAACAGGCCAACAAGGGAACGATCTTTCTGGACGAAGTAGCCGACATGAGCCTGTACACCCAGGCCAAGGTGCTGCGGGTTCTTCAGGAGAAGGAGTTCGAGCGTCTTGGATCCAGTGAATCCGTGAAGACGGACGTCCGCATCATATCCGCGACCAACAGGGACCTGCTCGAGCAGATGGAAAAGGGACTGTTCCGGGAAGACCTGTACTACCGGCTGAACGTGGTTACCATTCACCTGCCTCCCCTACGCGAACGGGGGGAGGATATCAAGCTGCTGACCCAGTTCTTCCTGAAGAAGTACTCCAGCGAGATGAGCCACAGGATCAATGGTATGGAACCGGAGGCGGTCAAGATGCTGACCGGCTACCACTGGCCCGGGAATATCCGGGAGCTGGAGAACACCATCGAGCGAGCCGTGGTCCTGGCCGACGGAGATAGGATCACCCGGGACGACCTGAAGTTGATCTTCGCCCAGCGGCCCTACGCACGCAATCCCGAGGGAAACGGCAAGCTGATCCTTCCGGAAGAAGGGGTGGACCTAGACGAACTGGAGAAAAGCTTCGTGCTCCAGGCCTTGGAACGATCCGATTTTGTGCAGAAAGAGGCGGCCAAGCTGCTGCACGTATCCAGCCGGGTGCTGAACTACAAGATCAAGCAGTACGGAATCACCCACCCCAATTGGAGCCAGAACCGCTGATCCTCACAAATACCGAAGATGGTACCATTTCGTATATAATCCTGTGAAAAGAGTTACAATCCTGTAAGTTCCCTGCACGTGCCGCTGAATTCTTTGTTTTTGTCCCTTCCCATAACTGTCGAAAACATAAGTAATTACAATTTTTCTTCTTTAGTGCGGATTTGGCACGTAGATTGCTGTAATATCGTTGCGCAAAGGAAAGGATACAGAGATGCAAGCAACAACAGCAGCGGAAAGAAGACTCGATCTTCTCGATACCCGGGTCAAGCTGAACATATCGATCAACGATCTTAGGCTCGTGGTAAACTGCTTCAGAGCACTGGAGTACCAGGGGAAGGTCGACAATGAGGCTTATCTAGACGGCGAGGCGCTGTTCTTGAAACAGAGGCTGGAGGGGACGTACAAGACCTCCCTGGCCAGGCTCGGCCTCTAGAAACGGCTCGTGTCGCAGAGAACCGCAAAGATCCGAATGCGTAAAGGGGCGTCGACTAGGAGGAAGAACTGGGGCCCTGTGAATCAATAGAAAAACGTCGATAAAGGCAAACTTCCCGAAAGGGAAGGACGCAAAGCTATTGGCCTAAATCCCGTCGTCGACGGGACATGGTTGCAGAGCTGCCGCGCGAGCACAGCATCTTTAGGACGCTGTCTGCTGCACGGCAGATAATTCTGGGAGGTGCTGTGGTGACTACTCTATCCAGATCTATACGAATAATCTGTATCCTTATCCTCATCATGACACTGGCGCTGACCGCCGGCGGGTGTTCCCTGTATCTGCTGCAGAGCCTCGATGTACCCGAGAGCACACCGGAGCCCACCGCCGGGGCGGAGAAGGTGCTCTGTACGGATGACCAAGTGACCCTGGCCTGGGACCCTCCTCCTTCAGAAATCTCTACATATAAAGTCTACTACCGCACCCATGAATCGGGGTCCTGGATCCTGTTCGATGAAATTTCCGCTGACGATAGCCCCGAGTACACGCTGTATTACGCGGATTTTGGAAACGGGGAGTTTGATTTTGGTGTGGTTGCCGTGGACGGAGAGGCGGCGGAATCGGAGATGCACACGTCTCTCGACAACACCGCCCAGCCGGAATGCGGTTGGTACCTGGCCTGGGCCAAATAAAAAAAAGAGGAAGGAAAAAGTAAGGATTAAAAAAGTCGGAACTGCGCCGACAAAGGCAAACTTTTCGAAAGAAAAGGACGCGAGGCTGTTGGCCTAAATCACGGGAGAAGTGGGACAAGGCTGAATAGCTGCAGAGCACGTACAGCACCTTTCAGAATGTGCTGTCAAAGCCCTGGCAGTTCATCAAAATCTGGGAGGGGCTTCTATGCAACAAAGTTATCGAACCATCAAAGCAGGACTCATCCTGGTCGCAGCTGCCATCCTGCTGTCCTTCAGCTCGAGCGGCTGCTCCCTGGACCAGCTGCAGGACCTTAATGGAGCTACGGGTACAGGCGGAGATGCGGGCAAATTGGTGGTGACCATAAACAATGCCGGGATGAAAACCCTGCAGCCGCCGATCAGCATGACGCCGACCGGCTACACTGTATCGGGGACCAATGGAACCGGCGGGACCTTTCAGGAGAACACCGCCGCCTCTTCGGTGACGATCCCGAACTTGAACTTCGGCACCTGGACCGTGACCGTCGACGCCCTGAACGACATTGGCACGATCATCGGCAGCGGACAAAACAGTGTGGCTGTGGATGCGGGGCAGACCAGCACGGTAAACATCGTCGTTGCCGAGCTGGACGGCTACGGCACTTTGGATCTGAGCCTGCTCTGGCCGGCTGCGGATACGCAGAATCCGTCGGTTCAGGCCCGGCTGACCCCGGCTGCGGGATCAGTGATCGATCTGAGCTTCACAATTTCCGCCCCGGGAAGCGCAGTCTGCACTCAGACGGATATTCCCAAGGGGTACTACACCATGGAGCTTCAGCTTCTGGACAACGACATCGTGGTAGCCGGCGCCGTGGAGATCGTCCGCATCGTCAAGGACCAGACGACCTCCGGGCAATTCGAGTTCACCGAGATCAACACCCCCGGCAGCAGCGTCTCGGTAGACGTCACACCGGAGATCCACGACCCCATCACTGTTACCTTGAGCGGCCAGGTCGACACTCTCGATCTGGGAAGCTCGATGACCGTCACCGCTTCGGTCCCTCCTGATACCGGCAGCGTCGAGTACACCTGGTACATCAACGGCCAGTCCAAGGCCTCAGGATCCAGCTATACCCTGGGAAGCGACCTGTCCGAAGGGACCTACCGTTTGGACGTGACGGTGATCAGCACCGACGGAAGCCGTGCCGGCTCGACCAGCCACTCCTTCCAGGTGATTGCTCCAGCAGTCACCCAGGCCACCCTGATCTGGGATCCCAACAGCGAACCGGACCTGGCCGGATACAAGCTGCACTACGGCCTGGCCAGCCGCAGCTACGACACGGTGATCAACGTGGGTAACCAGACCACCTACACCCTCACCGGTCTGGAGGTGGGCCCAACCTACTACATCGCGGCCACGGCCTACAACACCTCCGGCCTGGAAAGCGGCTACTCCAACGAGGTGATCTTTAATACGTCGTCGTCCTGACCGTCCGGACCCGTACCCCTCAGGATAAAAAAAAGGAGCTGCCCCGAAATTTTCGGTAGCAACCCCTAATATGATTTCTTACGATCCGCGCTCGAATTATGTAACCGGATGATCTTTCTTGTACTGTTCCACGATTCTACCGACGATTTTCTTCTCGTTCCGGGTAAAGCGCACGCCAAATCCTACCGGCTTTTCGTGCAGCTCGGTCTTGTTCAGCCAGATCACGGTTCCGGGAAGATGCACCGTTCGGCGGTGAATGGTCAGCTCGAGCCGGCCCCCCTGCCCTTCTTCGATCCCCGCAATATCCGTCTTCAGGTAGCAGCCGGTATTGGAGATATCCAGTACCGTTGCAGCAATATCCCGGCTGTCCGCAAACCATCGTGCCGACAGGTCCACCCGGTAGCGGAAGGGAAAGCGCTTGGTGATCATGCGGCGGATATCCCGCTTCTCCCGTGTGGCCAGTCCGAGGAATCGAATCCCGTGGCCGTCGGGGATCCGCCGCATCACATCCCCCCGGCACTCCACCTGCAGGACATCGGCTTCGAACCGGATCGTCACCTTCTGCCCTATCTCGAGCTCCAATCCTGGTTCGGAGACGAAGCAGCCGCTGACCGAGAGATCCGTGATGCTGCAGCGCCGGTCATCCAGCTGGATGTAATGGCGGATCGGAACCCGTCTGGAGGTCCGCCATCCCCGCGGCAGCACCTGGAAGTAGGGAGCCCGGAAATCCTTCTGAATGATGAAGCCGATCACGATGACCAGGGCCAGGTTTCCGGTAAGCAGCAG
>CAZVHJ010000050.1:0-38916 GCA_964627715.1 uncultured Spirochaetaceae bacterium
GTCCTACAATGCTTTTAATCCCCAGTTTGTACCTAACGTTTTGCTGATGAGTCTGTACGGTCTTGACGCTTATGTGGAGGGAATTTGCCATTTCCTTTATGCTGTGTCCTTCCACCATAAGTTGCAGGATTTGACGTTCTCGATTGGACAGGTTGGTATATAACGTACCTTCAGCGTCCATCAAGTGGTTTTTAATGTCCGTTGGAACGGAATCCAATAGGCCAGGGCCCAAGTATGTCCTACCCAACAAAACCTTTTTGATTGCGATTAATAGCTCTTCGAAGGCTGCTTGTTTCAGCAGGTAGCCGGAAGCACCCGCCCGAAGCATTTCGATAACAAAGCGCGGATCAGAATGAATCGATAGGGCGATCACTTTGGTGCCTCCAAGTTCTGATAAAAGCTGACGGGTAACTTCGATACCATTCATGTCGGGCATAGAAATATCCATGACTACTATATCTGGTCTGAGCTTCCTGGATAATCGCAACGTTGTTATTCCGTTTTCTGCTTCTCCTACAACACGGAGACCAGGCTCTTTCTCTATCAACGCCTTAAGCCCTTCTTGCATTATCCTATGATCGTCTGCCAGCAAGATGCGTACGCTCATTCTTATTCACATTTGATCTCGCGGAGTTCTGTTTAAATCGATGGTTAAACTAACTTCTTGCTCCAACATCTCTCTATGTATCATATCTTAGACACCCATTCCATATGATTCAACCGTCTCCAGAATGATATTAATAAATTCTACTTTGGCAATTGTGGAGCAAGACCAATGTTCGTAGGCAATATGGCAAGTAGATACGACCTGCTGAGGTCAGATGCAGGTTATGGCTCCAGTGGCCGAAATCGCTGGTCTGGTGATGAATCGTTTTCTATTTTTATGTGCTCGTCTATTTTGGTCAGATGAAGCAAACTGCGGATTTTCTCCGAACAGCCTGTAAGCACCAATGATCTCCTGTTGATCTGCAGGTCCATATTGAGCATATACAGCTTACCGAGGATCTCGTGACCTAAATGGTTCAAATCAGAACAGTCTACCGCCACTTTGTGATACGGAGCTCGCAGCACTTCTTTGAAAGCTTTCTCGGCTTGCTCGGGAGATACATTCTTGCGCAAGGTTACGAGCACTTCATTCTTCGAAATCTCATTAAAGGATATCATACAACCAGTTTCGTGCAATGCGCGGGAGAAGAGAATCGGTGTTATTCTTATTTCAGGATTCAAAAATCCTGAGAACAGCGGCCGCTGATGTGAATCTGCCTTGCACTGCTTTCAAATCTCTCTCAGCCGATTCTCCTTGACAGTGGATCGGAACATTTATAGGCTCATTCTGCAGAAAGGCAGATGCATGAAGCTATTGGTGACCGGCGGCACGGGCTTTGCCGGCAATGTACTGCTCGATTTACTTCCTCAGAAGGTCCAATACTCCAAGATTACTCTTTTCGTGCTTCCAGGAGATCCTGGTCAAACCAATATCCTGAACAAGAAGATCCAAAGTCTCGAACTCGTCCACGGAGATATTGCCAATTCGCAGGATGTAGATGGGGCGATCGAAGGGCATACCCACGTCATCCATCTAGCCGGATTGATATCCTATTGGAGGAGAGATCGGGACAGACTGACTCGGATTAACCGCGTGGGGGTGGAAAACGTCGTGAATGCCTGTGTTCACCACAATGTCCGGAGGCTGGTCCATGTATCCTCGGTGGGGGCGTTAGGATTTTTTCGGGATGGGCGGCTGGCCGACGAAGACACGGAGTTCAACTGGCCGAAGAGCTTTCCCTATATGACCAGTAAGTACGCCGGACAGCAGGTAGTGGAGAGGGGAGTGCGCGAGAGAGGTCTGCAGGCGATTATCCTGAATCCGGCATCCCTGATGGGGCCGGGCGATCCGATTCCCTCGACACCCCACAATCAACTGTACAACAGTATCTGCAACAATACCTTGTTTGGCTGTTTTGCGGGGGGTCTGGCGATTACAGATGTGCGAGATCTTGCCCAAATCATCATCAAAGCACTGACTGCGGGTAGGGTGGGTGAAAAATATCTGATCGTGGGCTCAAACGTCGAGTATACAGAAGTTGTGAAGGCGATCGGCGCCTACTTCCACAGGAAAGTATATCCCTTTCGGGTGCCTTCCTTTGTCCTGGCCGTGGTCGGAAAGGGGATGGAGCTTCTCAGTGAACTGACCGGGAAGCGGCCCCTTCTCACCTACTCGTACGGAAGGTTGAGTGGTTGGTATAGCTACTATTCAAACAGGAAGAGCAGGGAAGCCTTCGAGCACGAGTATCTGCCCTTTGAAAAAACGATTGCCGACGGCTGCCGGTATTTTAAAGAACAGTACTGTTGATATGAAAAGCTTGAGTCTAAACGGCAGAACCGTGCTCGTAACCGGGGCGGCAAGAGGACTGGGAAAACAGCTGGCCCTGCACCTTGCGACCGTAGAAGGGGCCAATCTGATTCTTGTAGACAAGAATCTTAAAGGTCTGCAGAAGGTGGTCGAAGAAATCGGTGAGCCCCGATCAGCCAAGATCAAGATCATCTTCAAGGATCTCCTGGATGAAGACGGCCCTCGATCTCTGTTAGACGACCTGGGGAACGAGGAGGTGTTCGGCTTGGTGAACAACGCCGGGTTGACCTACTACGGCGAAACCGAAGCCTCCCACCTGGATCTGTTCAGATCGATCATAAATCTGGATTTTCGCGTGGTCGTCGAGTTGAGCCTGCTGTTTTTATCCAGATTCAAGGCCAAGGGGGAGGGGTTTATCCTTAACGTGACCAGCCTGGCTTCGTTCGTACCGATACCGTATCAAGCTGTATATTCCGCGGCCAAGGGCGCAGCCCAGAGCTTCAGCGAATGTCTCTACCAGGAGAACCGCGGCTGTCCCGTAATCATCTCCACCTTTGCCCCTTCGGGGATCGTCACGGACATGATCGAAGAATCCGGATTGACCGGCCACATGCGCAAGCACAGGTATTCCTACGTCAGCCCGGAGCGTGCCGCCAGGGAGCTCATTCGGGGGCTGAAGCAGGGAAAACGCCTGATCATCCCTGGGCTGATCAACAGACTAATCTATATGCTCATGAACTTACTGCCACGGCGCATCCTAATCGCGCTGGCAAAAGGAATCTACAAATACGAAAAGTACCGCAGATCGGATCCAGGGAGAGAATGATGATGCCATCCGTATTGATTACCGGAGTCAATGGATTTATCGGTTCGCATCTCTGCGACGCCTTCGTGGAGGCAGGCTATCGAGTATTTGGGCTTGTACGGAGAACCTCGGATCTGAGGTTCTTGAAAGACTCGCAGGTTAATCTCATCTACGGCGATCTAACGGAAATTGAAGGAATAGCTTTTCCGGATTCGGTGGAGGTGATCGTTCACGCAGCCGCCCTTGTCTCCGACAATGCTTCCAAGAGCCAGTGTAAAGCCCAGATATACGATACTACGGTAAACCTGGTCGAGTGGGCGATGCGACGCTGTGCACGGCTCGAGAAGTTCATCTACATTTCCACCGCCCTGACCATAGGCTATTGCGCCGATGACATCTCCGAGGACAATCCCGGAAAATCGGCCGAGTATGTGCCCTACAACTACATGAAAAAAAAGACTGAAAACTTTCTATTGGAAAAATTCAGGGAGTCGGTATTCCCGGTAGTCATTATGCGACCGGGGGATGTGTACGGGCCGAGAGACCGAACTTCCTGCCAGCTCATGCTGAAGGCCGCAGAGAGAAACGTCCCGCTGATCGTGGGCAGGGGTGATAAAAAATTCGGATTCTGCTATCCGAGCAACCTGTGTAAGGCGGTGCTTGCCGCTGTTGACAGACCCGGAACGATCGGTCAGGCCTATACGGTGACCAATGCCATATTCCCCACCTGGCGTGACTTTTTCTCAAGCTTGAGGGAGGGAGTCGGAAAGCCGCAACGCCTTTACGTCCCGGTACCGATCAGTATGGCTGCAGCGATATTCTTGGAACTGATCAAGCGCATTTTTCCGGGATTCAACCCCTCAATCAATTTTTACAGGATCCGGCGAATCACCACCCAGACAACCTATGATCTGTCCAAAACCATCAGGGATCTTGACTATGCGCCGGACGACGATTATAAAAGTCAATTCAAAGCGATCGTTGATTGGTACAAGAAGGATCAGTCGGAGATGCCGGCAGTCAACAAACAGGATTTGAAGCCGTGACACAGCTGAAACTAGCAGTCTTTCACGCATCGATCTCTCCCACCTCTATGCGGATCCTGCTTCCCTATATCGCGGTCGCACTTACCCTGCTGATCACTGTGTTCCATTATTCCGAGCTCAAAAAGCGCTATGGCGATGCCAAAGGGATGTGGCTGTATTTTGCATCATTTTTCTTGTTTCTCGCGGCAGTGCCTATACTGATTGTCGTATTGGTTGAGAACGATTCACTGAAAGTCCTTGCCGGTCTGGGTGTGGGTCCGGGCAACTACAGGATCGGAGTGGTGGTGACGCTCGTGTTTCTGCCTATCTCCGTGATCATCGGCCATTTCGTATCGAAAACACCTGAAATGAAGGAGTGGTATCCCTTCTCCAAACAGGTCTGTACCAGGGACGCCAGCTTCGTTGCCTACGAGATAGGGTACGTAGTTCTGTACTACACGGCTTGGGAGTTCCTCTACAGGGGCGTATTGTTTTTCCCTCTGCTGAACAGCTTCGGGTTTCTCCCCGCCTTGGCGATCACCACGGCTCTTTCGACCCTCCATCATATCGGACATCCGAAATCCGAAATCCTGGGGGCTCTGTTGGCGGGGGTTGTATTCAGTTTTATCGCTTTGTTAACCCGTTCGTTTCTCTATTCTGTCGCGATTCATGCGATGGTGGGTGTGAGCAATGACGCCTTTATCTACCTGCGCAACTACCGGGGCAGTTCCGCAGGCTGAACGGGTGCGTGTGGCTGCCACCGGGTGGTTTCTTCAAAAAAGCACCTGAGTAGCGCAGCCGCCCTTTTTCTTCACGTTCCGATAGGTATCTGCCTTTTCCTCTAGCTCCTGTTCGATCCGCTTTTGGGTGTCTTGAAAGACCGCTTCGATCCCGTAGGCGACTTCCTGGAATTCCTCGTACGTCATATTCTCTTTGGCGTAGTCGCTGTAGGGGAGGGGTTTGCAGAAGGTGACAAAGTACAGTGTGTCCTTGAAGACCGTATACGGGTATACCCCGCCTTTCCGGTCCTTGTAGTACTTGAAGGTCATCTTGTCCGGTTCGATCATCAGATGAACCGGGTAGATATCCGCCTTGGCGCGGTGGCCTATTCGGATTCCCCCTGTTCGAGGCTTTACATCCTCGCCGAAATCAACACCGTACCCTTTGAGGGAATAGATCAGCGGATTATTTGCTTCTATCAGGTGGCATGACTCCTGGATCATCTGCTCACTGTTGCCGGGGTCGAGTTTGGGAAAACCGACCTTGCGGAACAACCAGCCTGCGATCGGGTGATCAAATGGATCTTTGTAGACAACCACATAGAAGTTGTTTTTCGCAATGTGTACCAACATGGGCAGATCGTATGTAGTCGGGTGGCTCACGATGTAGATGCGCCTTCGATCTTGGTTGTTATCCAGATTCTGCTGTCCCGACATTACGACCCGGCAATGTCCTCTGGCCCAGATGTCGGAATAGAACTTGAGAAGCTTGAAATAGCCGGCGTGACTCATCTAATGATCTCCCGTTGCGTTCTGAAGATAGAAATCGATACATGCCTTAATGGAGTGCTCCAACGAGACCTTTGGATGATAGCCGAGTTCTCTACCGGCTTTTGCATGGCTGAATCTATGGGTAGCGCTGCCCGACAAAATCAAACCTTCGCTCAACTCGCCGTCAACTGACAAGAGTCTCAACACTCCTGCTAGCGTATAGCACACTACAGCAGGGACAGCAACGAAACTCTCGGAAACAGCTCTATTATACTGAGTTCTTGCGACCTTTGCGACACGTTTCATGAACTCTTTGTAGTGCAGATTATCCTCTTCATTGCCGGTGATGATGTAGGACTGCCCGGGCTTCCCGTGCAAATAGGAGAGCCAGATTCCTTCGGAAACATCCTCGGCGGACACGAAGGATGTGCAGCCGGGTAGGGTGAATTTCAGCTTGCCGGAAAACACGAGGGAGACCAACTTGGTAATAGAAATGCCAACATCCCCGCGGCCTACAGCGGTTCCCGGGAAAACCACGACCACGGGAAGATCAAATTTTCGGTGATAATCCACCGCCAGCTCGTAAGCCGCCAGCTTAGAGTCGAAGTAGGACACCCTGGAATGGCGCAGGAAGCGGTAGTCGCGCCGAAGGGAAGCCTCGACCGCTTCAAGGGCTTGCTTGCGGCTGTGGAAGGAAATTGGATTCCGCGCGCTATCGTAGATACTGTTTGATTCATCGGCCAGGAACGGATCGGCTCCGGCTGTGCCCAAGATATTGATCGAAGAAACGTAGATTAGCTTCTGAATGTTGTTCCGCAGCACCGCATCGAAGATATTCTTCGTTCCGAGAACATTCACAGCCCAGGTCTTCCTGGCATTCTTCCTCGAGTAATCCACCATTCCGGCCAGGTGGAACAGGACGTCCAGGTCTTGTGTTTTTTCGATCACCTCTTGTTTGGAAGTCACATCGAGATGTTCGTAGGGTGGATCCAGATGTTCGGTGAGCGGATTGCTCCTCCGGTTGGAGAAGAAAGGCATCACTTCGAGGTCGTCCCGGCGAAGACCGTACAGGTAGCTCACAAGATTTGCTCCCAGAAATCCTACTGATCCGGTGATGCCCGCTCTCACGTTCCCTCCCCTTTCGCGGCGGCTTTCTTTCTGCCGATTGACAGGATGGCAGGCAGAACGATGATTGTACCGATACAGGCGGCGGCCAGGGTGAAAGCGACCAACCAGCCGAAGTACACGATGGGTTTGAACATGGCGAAGCTCAAGATCAGAAGGCCGGCTAGAATGGAAAGGGTCGTAAGCACGATCGGCCGGCCAGTGATGGCCAGCGTGTTTCCGATCACTGCGTCTATGTCTCTATTCCCCGAAGCGATTTGCCTGCGAAATTGGATTAGGAAGTGAATCGAATCATCCACACCCACACCTATAGCCACACTCGACACCATAATCGTGATCATGTCCAGAGGGATTTTAACCAGGACCATGAAAATCACATTGAGCATGATTCCAGTTAACAGGGGGATGAGGGCATACAGGCCAAAAGGTATGGATCTGAAAGCAATCGCGGTGATACAGAGAATCGCCAGAACAGCGATCAACATGCTTTTTACAGAATCCCTCTGAAGGATGTTGGAGAGGGAGAGATAACGAAGGATCGGTCCCCAACGTTCCACTATTATCTCCGAAGGAATCTCCCGCGACTGTATGTCATCGATGCGGGCCAGCACTTCCTTCAAACCTATCTCGTCGATGAACGCACCTCTTGCGCTGTCGTATATCCTCATGGTGACGGTGATGCTTGAGAAATCGTCATTGGCAAAGAGCCCGGGCATGTTTTCTTCCTCCGAGGCGATCAGCTTGAAGTATCGTGACAGAAGCAAAACAGGGGCCCGGGAGGAAGGGATTTCGTAGCTGCCGTACATGATTTGGTTCAGGTACTTGAGGTACTGGACGAAGGAAGAGATGTAGCAGATGTCGGGAATTTCGGCCAGACGATTCTCAAAACGCGATACCTGCGCCAGTACCTCGGTATTGAGGAAGTAGTTCCGCTGATTCCCGGGAGCGGATAGGGTAATCGAGATTTCCTCGAACCCGCCGATTTTTTCCGTAAAGAAGCGCATGTCCCTGACTACCTGAGCCTTCTCCGGGAAGTAGCTCATCGCCGCGGTGTTGTACCTGATCTCCCGTACGGCGAATACAAAAACGACTACGATAATCAGAAGGAGGACGGCGATAAAGTACCTTGCCCGCAGGGCAAACTCACCCAGTTTGATTATTGCCTTGGTCAGCGGACCCTCGAGAACCTGTATGCTCTGTTTTTCCTTCGGTTCTTTGAGTCGATAGAGCATCGCGGGAAAGAAGAAGAGGGAAAGCACGGCGCAAGCGAGAATTCCAAAGCTTGTAGACAGAGCGAACTCTCGGGTCTGTCTCATGCTGACCGCCAGCAGACTCAGCAGTCCTAAGATGGTAGTCGCCGCTGCGAGAAGGATTGTCTTGTTGACGTGGGCGATGGAAGAGGTAATCCATCGCTTGCCGGCGCCTGAGCTTGAGCCTTCTCGGTAGTACTGATTGAGGATGTGGATGCTATAGGAACTTCCCAAAGCCAGTACGAGGGGTGGAATAACCACACTGATCATGGACAGGGGAAAGCCTATCAAGGACATGAAGCCGAGGCACCAGACCATCCCCATCAGAACAATCAACAGGGGCAGGAGTACCGCCCGTTTGGCCCGAAAGCCGAGATAGAATGTCACCAGGATCACCAAAACCGCCAACAGGAGCAACCTGGATAGATCTTTGGAGAGATAGGATTCGGTGGTCTTCATGAATGGGACCGTACCCGTGGTGTAGGTGCGGTAGAAAGGGTTCAAACCGGACAGAATCCCGTCGATCCGGTTCATCAATTCGGTATAGTTGTCCGTGTGGTCGACAGGGAAAAACGAGACCAATGTGGTTCTGTCCTTGGATATGACCAGGTTTTTGGCAAAAGGGGTCTGGTCGATGTTTCTTCGAAACTTCTCCAGATCTTCCGCGGTTGCAGGCGCCTTGCCGTCCCTGGACATCGGCTCAACCCCGAGGCGCGTCCCGTTTTTTGTGAAGGTGATGAGATTGAAGGGAGTGATCCCGGTTTTAATCTCCGGTAACCGCTCCAACTTTTCAATCACCTGTGAGAGCGCGTTCAGCCCATTCAGGGAAAACGGGTCCGGAGCTTCTGCTGCGAACACGAAGTAGTTCTGATCGACACTGTCGCCGCCGTGCCTGGTCGTCAGATCCGTGATCTCTTCGTCGTCGGGCAGCAGGCTTTCCAGATCCGGGTCGACCCGAATGTTGATCAGGGCGGCCGCGAACAGAGCGGTGATTAGCAGGCAGACGATAATGACGGCCAGAGACCGGCGGCGTACGAAATCTAGAATTCTGTAGATAGGCGGTTGTTTCTCAAGCATCTTCTGTTTGAATAGTCTCTGCGTAGCTGCGGCTCATTTCTCGATGTCTGGGACCAGCAGTCTGTCTCTGCATCTTGAGCCTGATTCGTTGTGTGACAGTCTTAGAAATATTAACCACATCCTCTTTCACCGTCTATAGGATTTGCAGGATTGCCCCCCGTTGGGGTAAAGTGAGGATGGAGGTACGATCAATGATTCTCGGCGTGATGTCCGATTCCCATGACCATCTGGACAACATCACTAAGGCGGTACAGGAGTTCACAGACAGAAAGATCGCCGCCCTGATTCATGGGGGGGACCTGTGCTCTCCCTTCGTCTTCAGGCAGCTGGAGAAGCTTAGGACCTTTTGCCCCCGCATGTTTGCGGTGTTCGGCAACAATGATGGAGATCGTGTATTGCTGACCGAGAAGGGCGAGGGGTTCTGTACGTTTCGTGACGGTGCCATGACCCTGGAGTTGGGGAGGCGGCGTATCGCGATCATGCACTACCCCGATGTGGCGGAGAGCCTGCACAGAAGCGGGGATTTCGATCTGGTGATCTACGGCCACAGCCATCAGGTGCAGGTAGAGGGAAAGGAACGGATACTGCTCAATCCGGGTAGCTGTGCCGGCTACCTTGCAGAAAGAGCAACGATTGCCGTTGTAGATCTGGATACTCTCGAGGTCGAGCTGATCGATCTTACCTGAGACGCCAGGGTAAACGGGCAGACTTCTACCGGATAGTGTGAAGACTCGATTCTGTATTGAGTCTATCTGCAGGTTGGAGGATGCCGGCTAGATGGGATGACCTGCGTCTTCGATTCCCCGTTCGGCTTCTTGGAACGAAGCGATCATGGAAGCGAAATCCGGATCGAGCCATATTTTGCTCTTTCCCAATTCCGTGGGAGAACGGGAAGCCGTCAAGATCAGTACGGATCGCAGTGAGTTTTCGAGGCGATCGAGATAACGCACAACCGCCTCCACTCCTCCGGACACGACTTCGCGAATCAGGGGCAGAGCCAATCCAGCAGAATGAGCTCCCAGCGCAATAGACTTGGCCACATCGAGACCGGTTCTCAAACCCCCCGAGGCAAGGATCTTTCCGGTATGCTGTTTCAGGCAAGCGAGAAGGACCGCCGTTGGGATGCCCCAGTCGGCAAACTCCTCTGCCTGTCTCCGCTCATCTTCCGGAATGCGGCAGGCTTCGACAGTCACCCAGTTGGTCCCCCCTGCGCCGGCCACATCAACATAGGCAACACCGCTGTCTATAAGGCTTCGAACCCTTTGCGGGCGAATCCCAAAGCCCGTTTCTTTGACGATGATCGGAACCGGAGCTTCGTCGCAGAGTCGTCGGATCGAATCTTTGATGCCCCGAAAGTCTCGATCTCCTTCGGGTTGAAAGAGCTCCTGGCCGGGATTCAGATGTACGACCAGGCTATCCGCCTCAAGTTTTTTGACCAGCTCAAACAGTCGTTTGTGTTCTTCATCCCTGATCTGCACACCCCCGATATTCGCCAGAACAGGAACATCAGGGGCGAGGGCTTTAAGATGGAAGTGTTTGAACAGCTCGGGATGATCGAAGAGGATGCGGATCGAACCCATTCCCACGGCGTACCTCTTCTCCTGGGCTGCCTTGGCCAGGTCACGGTTGGCGAAGAAACCCTTCTCTGACCCTCCCGTCATGCAGGAGATGAATATCGGTGCGTTTACCCGTTGTCCCAGAAAATCTACAGTCAGATCGATTTCGTCTTCGGCAATTTCGGGCAGAGCATCATGGATGAAATGGACACCTTCGAACCCGGTGCTGTTGCCCTCAACGGAGAACCGGGAGGCGTCGGCGCAAATCGACAGGTGTTTCTTTTTCCGAAATCCAATCCCGGACGTCTGCTGAGTATGCGTACTCACGATATCCATCCTCCCGTATACCCGAAAGATAAAACGTTTCGGGGGGAACCGCAACATCTTTCAGTATCGAGGGAAGCTGGAGCAGCGGTCCCTCTTCCCACTGTCCTGGATTCCATCGCCTCATTCCTACTTCACCGATGTCTTGTAGCGGTTGATGGCGTTCAGATAGGCCCGGGCGCTGGCCTCGACGATGTCGGTGGAAGCTCCCCGCCCGATGTACCGTCCGCCGTTGATCTCCACAGTCACGGACACTTCACCGATTGCCTGCCGCCCCGGGGTGATGGCATGAACGTTGTACTCGAGGAGTTTTGCCGAAATGCCGATAGCCCGGTCGATGGCGTTGATCATCGCATCGACAGGTCCGTCTCCAGTGGCGGCCTCCTCCAGGATCCGGTCTTCGGTTTTGATCCGTACTGTGGCGGTAGGGACAGCTACGTTCCCGGACTGAAAGTTGTAGTAGGACAGCTCATAGGTATCGAGGTGCTCACCGATCTGATCGCGGACGATCACGTACAGGTCGTCGTCGTAAACCTCTTTCTTACGGTCCGCCAGATCGAGAAAGTGCTGATACGCCTTATCCAGGTTCTCATCGGACAGGATCAGACCTAGTTCTTCGAGACGCCGGCGAAACCCGTGTTTGCCCGAGTGTCTGCCCAAAACGAGGGTGCTTGCCTCGCGGCCCACATCCTCCGGCGTCATGATCTCGTAAGTAGCCCGGTGTTTGATCACTCCGTCTTGGTGGATCCCCGATTCGTGGGCAAAGGCGTTCTCCCCCACAATCGGTTTGTTTCGGGGAAGAGGAAAGCCAATGATATTGCTCAGCAGCCTGGAGGAGTGATAGATCTGATGGGTGTCGATCCCTGTGGTGTAGGGCATCAGGTCCTGCCGGACCTTCAGGGCCATAACGAACTCTTCCAGAGATGCGTTTCCAGCTCGTTCCCCAATACCGTTTACCGTTACCTCCACCTGGCGGGCGCCGCTGTTCACCGCAGCGATGGAATTGGCTACGGCCAGACCGAGGTCGTTGTGGCAGTGCACCGACAACACGGCCTTGTCGATGTTGGGAACTCCTTCCATGATATTTCGGATGAAATTGCCGAACTCTTCGGGAACGGAGTAGCCGACGGTGTCGGGGATATTGATCGTGTTAGCCCCGGCCTCTATCGCCCTCTCCACCAGACGGCAGAGAAAGGGCAGCTCGCTGCGGGTGGCGTCCTCCGGCGAGAACTCCACCTCGTCGACCCGTTGGCGAGCCCAGCGGACCGCCTGGCAGGCCATCTCCAGCACATCCTCCGGCTCCTTCTTGAGCTTGTGCTTCATGTGGATCGGGGAACTGGCGATAAAAATGTGAATCCGTTTTCGTTCGGCATCTTTGATCGACTGGTAGGCTGCCTCCAGGTCCTTGTCCACGGCCCGGGCTAGGGCGGTAATGGCCGGACCTTTTACCTTTTCGGCGATCATTTTGCAGGCATCGAATTGTCTCGGCGATGATATGGGAAATCCCGCCTCGATCGCATCCACCCCGAGCCGAGCCAGTTGGATCGCTATCTCGTACTTCTGCTCGATACTCATCGAGGCTCCAGGGGACTGCTCCCCGTCGCGCAGCGTTGTGTCAAAAATATAAATCCGTTCCATTGCTTCGTATTTTCCTTTCTTCAATCCAATCGCTTAGGCTATCGTGATCTTGAAATCCTCGTTCAGCTTCTCCGAGGCGCCCTTTCTCTGCCGACCCGGCTCCGTCGTCTGCTTCTTTCCCCGTTCCATGGAAATCAACCCGCTGCGGGCGATTTCCCGGATCGAGTAGGGCTGGAGCACGGCGGCGAAGTTGTCGATCTTCTCAGAAGACCCCGTGACTTCCAGTATCATGGAGTCGATACCCACATCCAGGACCCTGGCGCGAAACACATCGGCCACCTGGAAGATCTCTCCCCGCTGATTCGGTTTTGCCCGCACCTTGAGCAGGGCCAGCTCTCTGTGCAGGGAGGGAATCCCGCTCAGGTCATTGACTTTGATCACATCGATCAGCTTGTTCAGCTGTTTCTTGATCTGGTCGATGACGTTGTCGTCTCCCTTGCAGACCAGGGTGATCCTGGAAATCTGTGGATCTGTGGTAACTCCAGCAGTGATGCTCTCCAGGTTGTAGCCGCGACCGGAGAACAGTCCGGCGATCCGTGAAAGCACGCCTTGATGGTTCTCCACCAGCATTGAAAATACGTGGGTCATCCTTGCCTCCTTTCGGAGAAGATCATTTCCGTGTTCCCGGCTCCGGGAGCGACCATCGGAAAAACATTGAACTCCCTTTCTATGATGAAATCGATGAAGATGGGACAGTCTTTGATTGCACCCGCCTCGTTCAGAGCGGGCTTGATGTCTTTTTCCTCGAATACGCGTATGCCCACGGCTCCGTAGGCTTCAGCCAGCTTGACGAAATCCGGGCGATACACCGGGCAGTGAACGCCGGGGCCCTTGCATTGGGGCGGGCAGGCTGCACCGGTCATCAGGCAGGTTGAGGAGTAGCGTTTGTCGAAAAACAGTTCCTGCCACTGCCGCACCATCCCCAGGTATCCGTTGTTGAGAATGGTCACGATCACCGGCAGGTTGTTGTGTACCGCGGTAGCTAGCTCCTGGATGTTCATCTGAATCGAACCGTCTCCAGCGATATCGATGACCCGTTTGTCCGGATTGGCTATCTGGGCACCGATGGCTGCAGGAAATCCGTAGCCCATCGTACCCAATCCCCCCGATGTCAACAGGCTGCGGGGATGGCGAAAGGTGAAGAACTGAGCGGTCCACATTTGGTTCTGGCCCACCTCGGTGGCGATGATCGCATCGGGAAAAACCTCGCAGATCGTCCGGATCACCCGGTCGGGACGCAGGTGTCCGGGGTTCCCCCGGGTTGCGTCCGCTGCCCGGGTTGCCCCCGCCTCGATCACTTTAAGTGGGTCGCTTCCTCTGCCCACGTGCACCTCGAGGGGATGCTCCTCTTTCCACTTGCCTATCTGCTCGATCCAGTCGTTGATTTTCGGCGCTTCGAGCAGGGGCAGGAGCTGCTCCAACACCAGGCGGGCATCCCCCACGATGGGAACCTCTACGGGCACGTTCCGGGAGATCGAGACCGGGTCCTGATCGATATGAACGATCTTGGCTTCCGGGGCGAATTTGGACAGGTCCCCTGTAGCCCGATCGTCGAATCGGTTTCCGATTCCGAACAGGAGGTCCGCGCCGGTGACGGCCATGTTGGCAACGTAGGTACCGTGCATCCCGAGCATACCGAGACACAGCGGGTCATCGCCGGGGAGCGCCCCGATACCCATCAGGGAATGAACCACGGGAACTCCGGTCTTTTTGACGGCTTTGCGAAAAATCTCGACGGCTTCGGCGATGTGGATGCCCCCGCCGACGTAGAACAGCGGTTTTTTTGCTCTTTTAAGCTCCATCGCAGCCTTCTTGATCTGGTTGGGATGGCCTTTCAGCACCGGATTGTAGCCGCGGATACTCACCTTGGCGGGGTATTCATCGCCACCCTTTTCGAGGATCACATCCTTGGGTAGGTCCACCAGAACCGGTCCCGGGCGTCCCGAGTTGGCGATGGTGAAGGCTTCTTTCAGAATCCGCCCCAGGTCTTTACGATCCAGAACCAGATAGTTGTGCTTGGTGATCGGCCGGGTGATCCCGACGATATCCGCCTCCTGAAAGGCGTCGTTCCCGATCATGGAGCGGGAAACCTGCCCGGTGAAGCAGACGATCGGTACCGAGTCGAAGTTGGCCGTGGCGATCCCCGTCACCGTATTGGTAGCGCCGGGTCCACTTGTCACCAGGCAGACCCCGGTTTTTCCCGTAGAGCGGGCGTAGCCGTCGGCGGCGTGCACCGCTCCCTGTTCATGACGGGTCAGGATGACCTGGATCTCCGTTTCGGAGTACAGTGCGTCGAAGACGGGAATGACCACCCCACCTGGAAATCCGAACAGGTGCTTGACGCCCTCCGCCTTGAGGGCTTTCACAAACAGCTCAGCTCCGCTTATCTTCATCATTCCCCCCTTGATTTCAAATTCCGTATCGCCCCGTGAGCGGCGGAGGTGACGTTTTGGGAATAGCTCGCCAGAAAAGGGCTTCCGGTCTGCTTGATAACAGGACTGAAGGCGGCCTTGCGCTTCTCCATCTCGGTGTCGGAGAGCACCAGATCGAGGCGTTTGGCCGGTATGTCGATTCGAATCCGGTCTCCCTCCCGAATCAGTCCGATAGGTCCCCCTACCGCTGCCTCAGGGGTGATATGTCCGATCGACGCTCCGCGGGTCGCTCCGGAGAAACGTCCGTCGGTCAGCAGGGCCACTTCTTTGTCCAAGCCCATTCCGGCGATCGAGGCGGTCGGCGAGAGCATCTCCCGCATGCCTGGACCTCCCTTCGGTCCTTCATAACGAATGACCACGACATCCCCCGGGGAGATCTTCCCGGCTAAAATAGCGCTCTGAGCGGCCTCCTCGGAATCGAATACCCGGGCCGGTCCTTCGTGCACCAGCATGCTCGGATCTACCGCTGCTTTCTTGACGATGCTGCCTCCGGGTGCGAGGGTCCCCTTCAACACGGCCAGACCTCCCGAGCTGTGGTAGGGTTTTTCCGGTCTGGCCACGAAGGTGCCGTCCGGTTCCGGGGCCGTCTTGTAGGAGTGGGAAATCGGTTCGCCCGTAACGGTTACCGCCTTGCCGTCCAACGCTCCCAGGGTGTCCAGGACTTTACATACCGTCATCACTCCCCCGGCGGTGTATAGGTCTTCCATGAAGTAAGGCCCGGATGGGGCGAGGGAGCAGAGATGAGGAACGGAGTCGCTGATGCGGTCGAAGTCCTCCAGGGTGAGCTCTACACCGGCCTCCGCAGCCATGGCCGGAAGGTGCAGGGCCGTATTGGTCGAACCGCCGAGAGCCATATCCACGGCCACGGCGTTGAGGAAGGCCTGGCGGGAGAGGATGTCCCGGGGCTTCAATCCTTTTGCCACCGCCTCCACCGCCTTGCTCCCCGCTTCCCGGGCCAGGGCTAAACGAGCACCGTAGACCGCCGGGACCGTGCCGTTCCCCGGCAAAGCCAGGCCCAGGACTTCGCAGAGGCAGTTCATCGAGTTGGCGGTGAACAGGCCGGCGCAAGACCCCACACCGGGGCAGGCACGGCATTCCAGTTCCTCGAGCTCCTCAGGGGTCATCTGTCCGGAGGAGACTTTGCCCACGGCTTCGAACATCCCATCCAGCCCCATTCTTCGGGAATGATGAACACCTGCCTGCATCGGGCCTCCGGAAATGATGATCGAAGGGATGTTCAACCGGGCCGCCGCCATGACCATTGCGGGAACGATCTTATCGCAGTTGGTTACCAGAACCAGGCCGTCAAGGGCGTGGGCTTTGGCAACCAGCTCTATGGAATCGGCGATCAGCTCGCGGCTGGGCAGACTGAAGCGCATCCCCGGATGTCCCATAGCCAGGCCGTCACAGACGCCGATGGTGCCGAACTCCGCCGGAACCCCGCCGGTAGACCAGATCCCTTCCTTGACCTTCTCGGCGATCTGCCTAAGGTGCATGTGTCCCGGAATCAGCTCGCTGAAGGAATTGGCCACACCGATCAGAGGTTTTTCCAGGTTTGTTTTGTCCCAGCCCATCGCGTAAAGCAGGCTCCGATGAGGAGCGCGCTCCGTTCCTTTGGTAACCACCCTGCTGTTTAGGTCCTTGCTCACACTGTACTCCTTATCAACCGGTCGCGAGCTTAAGTCCACCGCTTGCCCGCACTTTCCTCCCGGTACACCCATTTCTGCCGGGCTTAGTTTAAAAAAAAACCGTTTTCCAGGAAGGAAAACGGTAATTTTGCCGTTTATGATCCGCTTCACCCTCCTGGGTTTGCTGCAGGGGCTGTAAGGATAAGGACGATGGTTAAAATGATGATAACCGAGATGCCCTGAGCATGTACCCGAGAGTCTGTAAAATTCATGACTATCCTTTACAGTATCCTCCCTTTTTTGTCAATATTGTTGTAGTTTTTTTCTCTACTACCCCAAACGTTGCTGAGATGGTATTGTTGTTCGACGACTTTTTTCAAGGAGGGGGATAATGGGAAGCTTTATCCTGGTGGTGGCGCTGTTCCTGGTTCCCATAAAGCTGACCGGCCAGTCCGAGCAGGTCTTGACGGACTGGCAGTGTTCCTTCACAGGTACGGAAAGTGACACGCCGCCTCAGACCGGGTGGCTGCCCTGCCGGATTCCCGGAAGCTTCGTTACGTTTGCAGGAGATCGAGAGGGATATCTCTGGCTGCGAACAGAAATTCTTCTAGCCGGATCCTCCGTGCTCATTCTTCCTCCCCATGGTTTCTCTGCAAGGGTGTATCTGGATGGAGAGGTCGTGGGAACCGGCGGAGCAGGCATCCTTCGCAGAGGCGGTGTTACGGCTCCTACCCTCGTCGCCAGGGCCTATACACTTCCCTTCCCGGTAGGCCGATCGGCCGGTGACAGGGCGAGTTTGTATGTCCGCATTCGGCATTTTCACTCCTCCTGGCTCGATGGCGCCATCGAAGTCGTACCAGCGGATACCCTCGGATTGCGGGTTTTAACCAGGAATATGGCAGGGGCCGGTGTCAGTGCCGTTCTCATGCTGTACCTGCTGTTCATGTTTTTCTTCACCGGATATGTGTTTGTTCTGGAAAAAAGACTGTACATCCTGTACCTGGGCCTGAGTAGTTTGTTCCTATCTGCTTCCGTGTTTTTGATCTTGGTCCTGGGAGAAGCTCTACCTGCTGTCATGGTCCTGCGACTGTTCCCTGTGCTGCTTTGCGCTGCAACTTTCCTTCTGCTTCTGGCCTGTGGTGATTTTTTACGAACTCTAAAATGGCGTGTTTTGGTCGCGGTAAGTGCGCCCCCGGCGGTTATCGGAATTGCCGCATCGGTGATCGGGGGCACTGAGAATCTACTCCTTTGGCGGTCCCTCCAGATGAGCTGCCTCGCGGCGAGCGTGCTCTTTGGGGCGATCCTTTCCGGCTTGAGCCTGAAGAAGCGGCCGGCGGAGGGAGTGTCATTGCTATTGCTGTTTCTTGGCCTGGCCGCGACAACCGTGTATCCGCTGCTCCAGTCGGCCGTGCATTCCTGGCTCTTCCAGCAAAACAGCTATTTTCTGGCTTTCCTTGCGGTCACGATCACCTGGATCATGGGTTTCGACCGCTACAAACAGAGCCGGCGATCCGCCTCAACGACGCTCGAACTGGTTGACCGGGTAGAGGCGGATTGGGATCTGGTGGTACGACTGAAGGAGGGGAAGAGCCGGCTGGAGAGCGGGAATCTGGAGAGTATGGTTTTGGCCAACCGTTTGGTTGAAAGCGCTCAGAAACAAGCCTTTTCCATCGGACAGATCATGGCTTCGATAGAGGAGGGAGCCCGAGCGGAGAAGCAGGTTGTGGAAAAGGAGGCACAGATTCTCGAGCTGACCGCCGAGGTTGACTCGAGAATCGGAGATTTTAACGAACAAATCCGGAGGGCTTTGACCGAGCTGGAAGAGCTGCGGGAAAAATCCATCACTATAACCAAGGCGGTTTCTCAGATCATCGGTATCGCTGACAAGACGAATATGCTGTCTCTAAACGCCTCCATCGAGGCCTCCAAAGCGGGGGAAGCGGGGCGAGGATTTGCCGTGGTCGCTCAGCAGATCCGAAAGCTAGCCGACGTAACCCGCACGGTTTCGGATCAAGTAAATACGTTGATGCGGGAATCAAACCAGGCTGTGGCAACCAATGTGCAGATGGCGCAGGGCATGGTACAGGGGTACAGGGAGATCATGGAGCAGAGCGAAAGAATCCGTCAAATGATCGAGGCGAATGCCGAAGCCATGGAAGAGGTCACCCGATCGCACAAGGAGATCCAGGATGGGGTGGCCGGAGTTGATCGCACCATACGAACGATCCTCGAAGTATCCAGAGATCTGCGGGAGATGACCAGCAGCCTGGCCAAGACGTTTTCCTGGTTCGATGAAGTGCTCAAAACGGGGAGCCTTGAGGCCGTACCCGGAACTCCATCCCTACCCGAACGTGAAGTCTCCGATCAGGAAGGTGAGGCACCACGGATTGAGGGAACGAGGGAGATCTCCGGACCGGCTATTGCTGTCTCTGAGGAAGAAGAATCGGAGGAGGCCGTAGAGCTGGTAGAAGCACTGGATGCAGAGGAAGAGGAACCCGCGGAGTTGGACGAGGTTTTGCTGGCGGAAGATGTGGAGGAACTGGGTGTCGCAGTTGATGTCCTCGAGGCGGAGCCGGGTCATGATCAAGCCCCCCAGGAGAAAAGAGAATCTAAAGAAGAACCGGATATAGTCCCGCTGGAGGAGATTGAGGACCTGGAGCCGGTGGACGATGACATCGAAGAGCTGGAGGAGGTCCGGCCGGAATAGGTCCAGCCGGGGGCGCCCAGCCGGGGGCGCCCGCCCAGCCGAGCCACCCGGGCCTTTCAGGGCAAGCCGAACAAACAGAACCACTCGGCTTCCGCAACCAATTGATCCCCTACGAACGCCTTCCCGCTCTGTTTCAGTGTCTTGGGACTGACCCGGAGGTTCCGGATGACCATCTTCACCTCATCCCCTGGGCGTACCTGGTAACGGAACTTCACCTTGTCCACCGAAGCGAGAAGGAACAGGGCATCTTTGTCAACCTTTCCGGTTAAACGGACGCCTGCCCCCCCGCACTGGGCCATGGTTTCGATCAATATGACCCCGGGGACCACCGGATAGTCCGGAAAGTGGCCCTTAAAGAAGAAATCCTTCTCCGTGAACCTGCGGTAGCCGATGACTTCCTCGTCGTCGTACTTCTCGATTTTATCCACGAACAGGAAGGGTTCACGATGTGGAAGCAGTTCCTCGATTTCGGACATGACTGACTCCTTCAAATAATCCCCACCTGTTTGCCCGCCTTCTTACATATCTCCAGGACCTGATCCAATTCCTCGTCTTTATGAATGGCCATATAGGAGGTTCGGATGATCGATCGGTCCGGTGGGACCGCAGGGCTGACCACAGGATTGGCGTACACTCCGTTGTCGAACAGTACCTTCCAGAAGGTAAAGGTTTTCTCGTTGTCTCCAATGATGAGAGGGATTATCGGTGTTTCTGCGACCCCCACATCGAAGCCTAGAGCTTTGAACTCCCTGATCATCGTAGTAGCGATAGTCTGCAGCCGCTTCGTGTGTTTTGGTTCTTTCTCCATGATCTCAAGGGTTGCCATGACCGAAGCGATCATCGGCGGCGGCATGCTGGCTGTAAATATCAGCGGCCGGGAGAAGTGTTTGATATAGTCGATAACCTCCTCTTCTCCCGCCACAAAACCGCCGATGGCGCCGAAGGATTTCGAGAAGGTGCCCATAACCAGGTCTGCACATTTCCCCAGACCGTAGTGCTCTTCGGTCCCCCGGCCCGTGGGACCGAGGACTCCGAGGGCGTGCGCCTCATCCAGGTAGATCCGGGCTTTGTACCTGTCAGCGATTTGTTTAAACTCAGGGAGCTTGACAATATCTCCCTCCATGCTGAACACCCCGTCGGTTACAATCAGTTTGGCTTCCTCCTCTGGAAGCGGGGCCAGGGCTTTCTCAAGGGCTTCGGGGGTGTTGTGCTGGTAGCGATGCAGCTTGATGGTGCCTCCGGAAAGACCGATGGAGAGCATGATCCCGTCGACGATGGAAGCGTGGTTGTAGCGGTCGCTCAGGATGTGATCCCGTCTGCCCAGTAAGGCTGAGATCGAGCCCAAATTGGCGAGATACCCCGTAGTAAAACACAGGGCGGCCTCGCGCCCGACAAAACGAGCCAGCTTATGCTCGAGTTCCTCGTGAAGTGCAAACGTACCGTTGATCAACCGGGATCCCGAACAGGTAGTGCCATACTTTTCGATGGCTTTCTTGGCGGCTTCCTGTACACGTGGGTCTTGAGCCAGACCGAGGTAGTTGTTCGATCCGCACATGATCACCTCGCGGCCCTTCATCTTCACTTTGCTGCCCCAGTTCTCCTCGATGGGAATGAAGTAAGGGTAGTATCCGCTCTCTCTGGCGGCTTGAGCTTCCTTGAAACCGTAACACTTTTCGAAAATATCCATAACACTCCAGCATGTTTAGAATGAATTATGAACGCTAATTATTACACTCAATCGTTGCCATGTAAAGGGAGAAAACGGATTCCTCACCGGAATACGGTCAAATACCCTGGTAGGTGAACCAGAAGGTGAAGAATTCCGTTGGATTCAGGACACCGGCGATTGTCACCGCAGCCAATGCAAGGAACAGGAGGAAGAAGGCCGCCCGTCCCGGAAGCAGAGGAAAGCTGCCCGCGGAATGTGCTTTCCTGAAATAGGAGATACCAGTCAGTACGGCGGGCACAAGAAAGATAGCGGAGAACACCAGGCGCACCTGCAAGGGGCTGGACGCGTTCCAACTCTCCAGCGCACCGGCCAGGCGAAAGAGAAAGATGTTGAAACGTTGGAGACGCCCCAGAGCGATGAGAAAGCCTATGAACACGAGAAACACACCGCTCACGATCCGCAAGGTGTCGAAATGCCCCCTCATGCGTTCGCGCTGCTTTAAAAACTGGGAGAAGAACAACCCTGCCAGAATAAAGGGCAGACCCAGGCCGAAGGAATACACGGCCAGGAGCATCATGCCCTGCAAGATCCGCCCGCTGCTCCCGGCTAGAAAAAGAATCGAGGCCAAAATCGGCCCGACGCAGGGTGTCCATCCGGCACCGAAGGCCATGCCGAGAAGAAGCGCCCCGACGGAACCCGTCGGGGAGGAGCGCATGTGGAGTCTCTTTTCAAAGTTCAGAAACTTCCAAAAGTTGAAGATAAAGTTCACGCCCAGAAGGATCACCAGACCGCCGGCAACGATGTTCACGATTTGAGTAGCCCCGGTCAGAAAGCCTGCCGTGCCGCTGAACAGCACGCCCAGCAGAATGAACACCGTGGAGAAACCGAGCACGAACAAGACGGTCCGGATGAACACCTTCGATTTTTGCCTTCGCTGGTCGCCCAACTCCTGAACGGACACTCCCCCCACCAGCGACAAATACGATGGGATCAGCGGCAGGACACAGGGGGACAGGAAGGAAAGTACTCCGGCGGCAAAGGCGATAACGATGTTGATATTCCCCGACATCATGGTAGTAGATCCTGCACGAGGGAAATGATTTCTGGAGTATACCAGTCCCGGGTGCCCACCATCCTTCCCAAGATATAGCCCTGGGGATCAATGATGTACGTTGTGGGGATAGCGCGGATACCGTAGGCGGCTCCGACCCGGCCGCCCGTATCCAGCAGCACCGGGAAACTCATCCCGATGTTTTCCACAAAGCCGGCAACCTGTTCACCCGTCTCCTGACTGTTGACAGCCACGATGACAAAACCTTCGTTCCGCAGTTCCAGATACAGCTCCTCCATGGAGGGGATCTCCGCCCGGCAGGGGCCGCACCAGGTTGCCCAGAAATTGAGAAATACCACCTTGCCGGCGTAGGAACTTAAATTTTTATCCTTCCCGAACAAATCCTTCAGGCTGAAGTCCACGGCTGGTAGATCCGCCGTTGGAGTTTGAAAGCCCAAACTGCTCAACCTCTTACCCAGAGCGGTTTCGAGGGTGGAAGCCTCTGGTGGAGCGGATGGCTCCTTAACCGGCGCTTCAGATACTTGTTCGGGTTTTCCGGAATCGCAGCTTGCAAGGAAAAGGGCCAGCAGAGGAATCAAAAATATATATTTTCTCATATATATCAGAGTGCCACTCCTTCGGATATAATAATGCCCTCAGGGTTGAACCGGCAAGCCGGAGTCCACGAAAAGGGTAAGCACCAGAACTGTCGTATTGTACAGTCCGTGGGCGATAGCCAGGGGATGAATGTTCTTGAGTCGAATAAAAAGAATCGAAAAGTACAGTCCCTGAACAGCTGCAACGGCGATTCCGGCTAGTCCCTGGTACACATGTCCGCTGGCAAAAAGAAGCGTGCTCATCCCGATCCCGGCGGCCACCGGCAGGGAGAGTCGGGAAAACCGGGTTAACAGGTAGGAGCGGAAGAACAGCTCTTCCCGATACCCGGTGACCAAGCAGAAAAGCAGAACCACGGGAATGAGACGGGCGTCCCTGAGCTTCCAACGAAACCCTTCAGAGAACAGCGCCTCTCCCCCCCAGGGGAGAAGGGCAAGGATGAGCCCTATAATCAAGAGCAAGGCAAATATGCCGGCAAAAATCACCAGGGCATACAGGAGATCTACAGGCCGCAGGGGAAGCAGACCAAAAGAGGCCCAATTATCCTTCAGGTTCTCTCCAGAGCTCTCGGCACGGAGTTGGAGAACGTAGAGAAGCAGCAGGATCTGAGGGACCGCCATGATTAAAAATTGCAGCATGTACGGCCCCAAACTTGTCGAATTCTGGATTATGTCCTGATCGGGCCAAAGATATCCAGGCAGGTAGAAGACCAGGAAGAGCAGAACCATCTCAAGGATGTTTTTTTTCACCGAGGATACGGAAATTGGACGTTCTCCTGTCGTCATATTATATTTGGCCGCATTCCTTGACGTTGGACTACGTATATTTATTACATTAAGTATATCAAGTTGCCATCGATAATGAAATTATGTGGTGGATAATACTTCTCGCCGCCGCCGCAATACCGATCGCGATATTTATCTATTTGCGGGTTGTTGGCCACGGCAGTTTTCCCTGGGTTCAGTTCTACACCAAAGGAAAAGAATCCGGTTTTAGCTTTCGTGAAGTGGGGCTACTGCGAAAAATCGCCGTTGAAACCCAGATCGAAAATCCCACCGCCCTTTTTTGGAGTATCAAGCAGTTAGACAGATCGATAAAGGAGATGATCATCAAGCTCCGCTCCAAGGATCTCCTGGATGATGAGGAATCGAATCATCTGCTGTCGAAGTTGTACGACCTGCGCAAGCGGGTGGAGTTCGATCTGCCCCGCTACAGACTGGGGCTGAAAACGTCCAGGGATATCGTACCTCGTCAGCGGATGCGGGTAACCCTTCCCGGTGCGGGTCCCTTTGCCACCATGGTGATCGAAAACCGTCCCAAGTACCTCGCTCTTTCGCGTCCACAGGGTCCGGGTCTGCCGGAGGGTTTTATGTGGAAGGGGCAGCAGATCGGTCTTCACTTCTGGCGCGCTGAAGATGCAGGTTACTTCCTAAGAACAAAAGTAATCAATGACTTCATCGGGCAGAAGTATCCGATCATCCACGTAGCCCATACCGACGATGTCACCCGCAGTCAGCAGAGACGCTCGATCCGGGTGAAGACCAATTTCCCGGCCACAGTGTATCCTCTCAAGTCGATCCAGGAGGCGAATGAGCTGGAAGAGAGTGCCAAAGGTCTGCGCTGCCGTCTGATGGACATCTCGGAGGACGGAACCTGCTTGATGATAGGGGGCCGAACGAAAGCGGGATTACCGATTAAGGTCCAGTTCACGCTTGCCAATCGAATCGTGGTGATATGCGGATTGGTAAAGGGAGTCAGCTACGACCAGAAGAAAAACGTCTCTCTCCTGCATGTGCAAGCAGTCCCCCCGAGCATAAGAACCCGCAACCATATTCTGACCTACGTGTACAATATTTTCGGCGAGCAGGAGCCGGCCAAGGCTCAGTCTGAATCTACCGTGTGAAGCTTCATCACGTTTGTGCCTCCGCTTTTTGCAGCGGGAATCCCAGCAGAAATGACCACCAGGTCGCCTTTTCGGGCATACCCTCTTTCGATCAGGATCTGATCTCCCGCGGCGGTGGTTTTTAAGAAATCTTGTTCAAACTTCGGAATCAGAAGGGATTCTATCCCCCAGACCAGGGACAGTTGATGAAAGGTGGTCTCCTCAGGAGTAAGGGCGAGGATCGGTGTGCGGGGACGGTACATCGAAATCAACCGGGCTGTTGTTCCGGAAATCGTTTGGGCTATGATACAGCGGGCGCCCAGACGTTCCGCGGTCTGGCAGACCGAGTGGGCGACGGCAAGCTGGGTGGAGTACACGCTTTGCTGTTCCTCGGCCCGCACCCAACCCCGGTCGAGGCCGAGATTTTCTTCTACATGGTCGGCGATACGGCGCATCATGCGTACGGAATCAACCGGATAGGCCCCGACCGCTGTCTCGCCGGAGAGCATGATTGCATCGGAGCCGTCATAGATTGCATTTGCCACATCGGTCACCTCAGCACGGGTGGGCAGGGGATTGCGGATCATACTGTCGAGCATCTGGGTGGCTGTGATGACGGGCACCCCGATCAGATTAGCCTTTCGTATAGCGATTTTCTGATATACCGGAATCATGGAGATGTCCGCTTCAATTCCCAGATCCCCCCTGGCAACCATGATGCCGTCACTGGCCGCGATTATGGAATCCAGGTTCTGCAGGGCAGAGCCTCGTTCCAGCTTGGCGATCACCCCAGGTGCTGATTTTGATTTTTCCACAATTTCCCGGACAGCCTCGAGATCGGCAGCGGTCTGGACGAAGGACTGGGCGACAAAATCCACGCCTTGGCTGAGTCCTAAGCGCAGGTCCTTCAGGTCCTTCTCCGTCGGTGCTCCGAGACTAAGGATGAGGTCGGGGAAATTTACGCCTTTGTGGGAGTACAGGCGTCCCCCGTGGAGGACCCTGCACTGCAGGCATCCTCCTCTGTGACTCTCGACTTTCAGCTCCAGCAGCCCATCGTCCAGTAGTACCCTGGATCCTTCGGGAACGTCCTGCAATAGGGCGGGGTAGTTGATGGGAATCGGTTCTCCATTTTTATATATACAGTGTTCCATCTCGGATCTCAAACGAATTGTATCCCCTTCGGGCAGGGATACTCCCTCCTCGGGCAAGTGACCGACCCTGATCTTGGGGCCGCCTAGATCCTGAAGGATTCCAAGGTTTTTTCCTGTTTTTTCCCGGAGGTCTTTGATCGTTTTAATGATCTTGGTATTGGAATCATGTGTGCCGTGGGAGAAGTTGATCCTGGCTACATCCATACCTGCTTCTGCCAGAGCGCGCAACAACTCCGGAGAAGAGGAAGCGGGGCCGATTGTGCATACGATTTTCGTTTTCTTGGTCATGAAGCTTGAGGCATTATAGCGAAATTGTGCTTGCAGTTCAAAGGTAACAGATTTTTCTGCGACCGCGGTATATCATTGATTTACGTCAGGATTATCGTATAGAATAGTCGGTAACTATCCGTGATCTTGAGGAGTGGGAGAATGAAAATAGTTCGCTGGATGGCGGTGTTCTTGGTATTATTTCTACTTGTATCCATTATATGGGCGCAGGAACCCGCGGATCTGCTTCGATCCTTTACTCGGAATTTTGCCATCGCCAGTCTTGATGTGAAAATGCAGATCATCCAGGATGCCGGGAACAGCGGCTATTCTGGATTGGGGCCTCTGTACCGGCAGGCAATTGACTATGTGTTGGACAACTTTACCCTTATTGATACCGACCAGCGCTTTCGGCAGCTTGCCGTTTTGGCCGTCGATCAGCTCGAGTCTGCCGGCTACACCGAGGGCAAGCACTCGGTATGGACGCTTTTCGACACCGACGAGGATACGGGAGTTCGCGTCAGCTGCCTGAACGCTCTTGCCACACTGGCCAAGGGGGATGAGGAAATCATAGAATACATGAACCTGTGGCTCCGGAACCAGAATACGGTGTTCCAATCCGGCAGAGTACCGGACGTGTACGTCATTTCGGCGGCGGTGCGGGCGATAGGAGAGCTTGATGACCAGAGCTCCTTCCCCGTACTGTTCACCACGATGACCGTGGGCTACACAGACGACATTTCCCGGTCGGCCAGGGAAAATTTGTTTCGGTTGGACGGGGAGCTGAAGGACAACATGATCGGCATCCTGAAGGAGAGCGATCTGACGGAAAAAAAGCTCGCCTTGGAGATGTCTCTGGAAACCGACCGGCTCAGTGAGAAGGAGAAGGGAGAGATCGCCCAATTTGCCATGGATGTGGGCCTGCATATCGCGGCTGTGGACAATATTTCCCGGCAGATCGCTCGGGACATGCGCTATGTCGCGGCGGTGGCGCTCACGGAACGAAAGTGGGCCGGCGCCACAGACTTGGCCATCGAGCACTTCGATACGGTTCTGTTGGAATACGATCGTGGACTGACGGACAAACGCCGGGTGGTGGAAGCGATCGACTGCCTCGGCGCCATGGGCACCCACGAGGCGGCGGTACGGTTGACCCAGTACCTGGTGCTTCTCAACTCCTACACCGAGAGATTGCAGGAGTTTGACAATATCATTGTGTTGGCCGTGATAGAGAATCTAGGCAGCCTTGGGGACAAGTCTGCCTTTGATGATCTGATGTATGCCCAGTATCTAAGCTATTCAAGCGAAATCAAGAAAGCCGCTCGGGATGCCCTGGAAAACCTGAAGTGGTAGGTCCGGACCGATCGCATCGCCCCGATGAATCGGGGTAGGTTCTCTTACCTTTCTCTCCTCGCCCTATCTCTGTGGGCCACCCTCTTCTTCTCCCGAAACATCTCCGGATTTATCTTCCTGGCACTTGGTCTTGGTTTGCTCGCCCTTGCCGTCACGCTCCTGCCGGTTGAGGATCCCCGCTGGAAGCGGAGGAGTCTTGTATTTGGATTTCTCGGTTTGGGCGTCCTGATCGGCGGCTTCAGGGCACGGGTTGCTGTCTACCCGACTCAGCCTCAGAAGTTCTTCCTGGGGTTGGCGGCCTATACAGCAATCCCACTGGATCGGGTAGGGGAGTTTCACGGGATACTGAGTGGGGACAGCACGGCCGTACCCCGGTCCTCCGAGGTGCTGGCCCGCTACCCGGTGAAGCTCGAGCAGGTGGTGGGTAAAGCAGGGGAGCTGCGGGGCTCCGCCGGAGGGGAGGTCCTGGTTTGGGTTCGCGGCGGACAAATGATGTTCAAAGGCCAGGAGATCATTGTGGAGGCCGAACCCGCGCCCAGTCAATCGCCCGGTCGATTCGCCTACGCATGCTGGGCGGATCGGGAACAGATCCGGGCGGGAGGATTTCGCCGGCCTGTTGATTCGCTCCGGGCGAGGTTTTTCTCTGGGATCCAAGCGCGTATTCGAAATCTTGAGCCTCCTGTCGCGGCCCTGCTGTCTGCACTGCTGCTCGGACGGAGGGAAGAGTTACAGCATTCTCTGTACCAGCAGTTTCGTTACAGCGGCAGTCTTCACCTGCTGGCTCTTTCCGGTCTTCACCTGGGGGTTTTGTATGTTTTCCTCTCTGTCCTGCTTCGCATCATTCCGGACCGACGGGTAAGAGGATTGGTCGCTTCTGCCCTTCTCCTTGTCTATGTCTTCCTCGTAGGCTGGCGTCCATCTCTTGAGCGGGCTTTGGTCATGCTCCTGATGGCCAGTCTCGGCTACGTTCTCGATCGGGAGCTGCATCCGCTTAACCTTCTCTGCCTGGCAGCTTCGATTCTCCTGGCTCTGCGTCCGTACTATGCCTTCGATCTGTCCTTTCAGCTTTCCTTTGTCTCTCTGTTGGCTATTCTGCTCCTCGGACCGTACCTGTATCGACTATGGCAACCCTATTTGCCGAAGGGAATCGGGTTGCCTTTTGCCATTTCCCTGAGCGCTCAGGTCGGTACTGCCCCCCTCGTTTTATTTCAATTTGGCGCCGTCTATCCCGTCGGGGTCGTGGCGGCTCTGGTATTGATCCCCCTGATAACCCTGTTTCTCGGTGTCGGTCTGCTCTTCGTGGGATTGAGCCTTCTGCCGATTTACATGAGCACCTGGCTCGGAGAGGTGCTGCTTCTGCTGTACAAATCGATCGCCTTTTTCCTACAAATCTTTGCTCGCCTGCCCGCCGTGCATGTGCAGTGGAAATCCCCGTATTGGGGTATCCTGGCTGTGCTGTTCATTCCCTTACTGCTCGAGATCTCCGTGAAAAGGAGAAACCGGATATGTTGAACTACAATTCTCCTTCCGAAATCCGCCGTGTTCTGGAACAGCTCGGTGTGCGTTTACAGAAGCGTTGGGGGCAGACGTTCCTCATCAATCGCGGCGCTCGGGAGGCAATCCTGTCGCTGATTGCCCCGGAAGCAGCGGATCATATCTGGGAGATCGGACCCGGGCTGGGAACGCTGACCGCGCTCCTGTTGCCCAAGGTTCGCGCTCTTGCGGCTTTCGAAATCGATAGAGGACTGGTCACCTATCTGCGGGAAAACTTCGGCAGCCGGAACAATTTTACCCTCGTTACCGGGGATGTGTTGAAAACCTGGAGATTTTATCTAAGGGAGCACGGAACTCCGGACAAGATCGTAGGAAATCTGCCCTACAGCTGCGCCTCGGCACTAATCGCGGCACTGGCTGAAAATCGTGTCCTTCCTAAAAGATCGGTTTTTACGGTACAGCGGGAGCTGGCAGAGCGGATGAGCGCCCACCCGGGGAACAAGAATTACTCCTCCTTTTCGGTTCTCTGTCAGACCGTGTATCGCATCGGAGAGCGCTTGCAGCTCAAGCCGGGATCCTTCTTCCCCGCCCCCGGGGTGCATTCAACAGTAGTGGTTCTTGAGCCGAATCGGGAGGTGGAAGGTGTGCCCGAATGGAGCTTTTTCCTGACCTGCCTGCGGATGCTCTTCCAGAGCAGAAGAAAGACGATGAGAAACAACCTGCTGGCAGGTGGAATCACCGGCCGGAATCGAGCCGACAAATTGGACGAGATATTTAAAAAACTGGGCATCGATCCGGGACTGCGCAGCGAAAGACTTTCCCCTGAAGCGCTGATGGAGCTAAGCCAGCATCTGGCCGCAGAGCTAAAGGATCTTTAGCTGTTTTAAGACCTCGGTCAGGACCTTCTTGTTCTCCCCGCTCATCGGACACATGGGCAGCCTGTAGACCTCTTCCACAAAACCCTTCATGGCCATGGTTGCCTTGATAGGAATCGGGTTGGTCTCGAGGAAGATTGCCTTGAAGAGGGGGAGCAACTCGTAGTGCAGCGTTCTGGCCCGATCCCAGTCTCCCTTCAAAGCCGTATGGGTGAGGTCCTTCATACGCTCTGGCACGGCGTTACTCGCCACTGAAATTACACCTTTTCCCCCTAGAGCCATGAGGGGGTAGGTGAGATTGTCGTCCCCGGAAAGCACGCCAAAATCCTTTGGTTTCTTGGCGATTAGGTCCATCATCTGGGAAATGTCGCCGCTGGCCTCTTTCACAGCAACGATGTTCTTATGTTGGGCCAATTTGAGCATGACCGGATTCTCTATGTTTTTCCCGGTCCGGCCGGGGATGTTGTATACGACCATCGGCAGGTCAACCGCATCGGCTATGGCGCTGAAATGCCTGAAGAATCCTTCCCCCGTCGGTTTGTTGTAGTAGGGTGCAACCTGAAGGCTGGCCGTCGCACCGATCTGTTTGGCCTTCTCCGTCATATGGATCGCCTTATCCGTGCAATTCGATCCAGTACCGGCGATCACAGGGACCCTGCCCCCCGTCTGTTCGACGACGATTCGAATCACCCGCTCGGTTTCCTCGGGGCTGAGGGTTGGGCTTTCTCCGGTTGTACCCGCGGGAACCAGGCCGTCGATTCCTTGGTCGATCTGGAAGTCGACGAGTTTCCGCAGGGCTTGCTCGTCAAGCTTCCCGTCCTTGGTGAACGGGGTGATCAGTGCCGTGAAGACTCCTTCGAACATACTCGTCCTCCTTTCTTTTCCCTTTCCAGGAAGGTTTTTCACTTGCCCGCAGTAAACATACAGGCAAACAGCATACAATTTGATGCGGGAATGGATCAAGAGTTGTTCTTGCTTTGAAAGCACCCATCTGCTACTATGCTCGAAAACCGAGAGGAGGGTGTCATGGTTCGGATGATAGTCCACGGATGTTTCGGGCGTATGGGCCGGGTGTTGACAGAGACCGCTGCTGCAGCATCGGATATAGAGATTGTGGCCGGCATCGATGTGGCGGAGACCGAGGCCAAGCCGGATTTTCCCGTGTTTCCCCGTCTCGAGGAATGCACCACTGCCGCAGATGTTGTTGTGGATTTCTCTTCCCCCAAAGCTCTGCCCTCTTTGCTGAAAGGGGCAGAGAAGAAAAAAATGGCTCTGATCATTGCCACCACGGGGCATACTCCGGAAGACAAGGCTTCGATAGTCGAAGAGTCTAAATCTATACCCATCTTCATGTCCGCCAACATGTCGCTGGGTGTCAATCTGGTCTCCGAATTGGCCCAGAAAGCAGCCTCAGTTCTCGGTGGGAGTTTTGATATTGAGATCCTTGAAAGACATCATAATCAAAAAAAAGACTCTCCTTCCGGTACCGCCCTGCTTCTGGCTGACGCGATCAGCGAGGTTTTTCTCAATAAAAAGTATTTTGTGTTCGGTCGTCACGGATCGGATGTGCTGCGGCAATCGCAGGATCTGGGCATCCATGCCGTGCGGGGCGGAACCATCGTGGGTGATCATGAGATTTTATTCGCCGGGAAGGACGAGTTGGTGGAGCTGCGTCACTCCACCGCTTCCCGGACGGTATTCGCCCAGGGAGCGCTTGAGGCGGCCCGGTACATCCTGGGAAAACCTCCAGGGCTGTACAGCATGAAAGAGATGATTACTGCTGCGAGCGCAGTTACCCGCCTGTTCGTCAGCAACGAGGAAGCACTGGTTTCCCTCTATCACGTTGCTCTCGATCCGAGAACCATCACGGGCATCTTCGAAAAGATCGGTCGGGGGAACATTACGATCGATATGATCAGCCAGACAGCTCCGGTTGACGGCGAGGTGAACATCTCTTTTACGGTGTTTAAAAAAGATATTGAGAAGACATCCGAACTCCTACAGACATTCCAAAGCTCGATGAAAAACCTGGAGGTCAAGGTAACCGAGCGGATCACAAAGATCGCAGTGGAAGGACCGGGGATGGAAACTCAATCCGGGGTGGCCGCCCGGGTGTTCGGAACGCTGGCGGAGGAGAACATTGTGATACAGACTGTGACGACCTCGGAAACGAAGATCGCCCTGATCATTCCGGAGAAGGATGAGGGGAAAGCCGTTGCGGCGATCAAGACGACCTTTGGCCTCTAGATCTGTTTCCCCGCCACAGAGTAATATCGGTATCTACGGCCTGGGGCGTTTTGGCTATTTTTACGCAGAGCTGCTTGCCCGCTTCTGTACGGTGAAGGCGTGCTCACGTAACCCCCGGGCGGAGGTCCCTGCGCGGGTCGAGAAGGTCACGGAAGCACAACTATGCGAGCTGCCGGTGATCATCCTCTGCGTAGCGATCTCGGGTGTCCAAGAGGTGCTGCAGCGGTTGGCGCCGCGCCTCAAACCGGGTACGTTGGTCATGGACACCTGTTCGGTGAAGGTTCTGCCGGCGGTGTGGATGGACAGCCTTCTTCCTCCCGAAGTTAAGATCCTGGCTACCCATCCGATGTTCGGACCCGACTCGGCGCGGAATGGTATCGAGGGACTGCCTATGATCCTGCATCCGGTGCGCCTGTCCTCCTCGGAGTTGGGACTGTGGCGGGGTTTCTTCGAAGGCATAGGCTTGTCTGTACAGACAATGGATCCTGAGGAGCATGATCGGGAAGCCGCCTTCACCCAGGGATTGACCCATTATCTCGGCCGGGTGTTGGCCCAATTGGAGCTGCGCCCGTCTCGGATCGCTTCTCTGGGGTATCAAAAACTTTTGGAGATCATCGAACAAACCTGTAATGATTCCTGGCAGCTTTTCTTCGATCTCCAGCAGTACAATCCCTACACAAAAGATATGCGAGATCGTTTGGCTGTTTCCCTATCGGAGGTGAAGAACCGGCTCGACGAACACGAGCCGTCTTGAGATCTATCACCGCATCGGGTAGTGTTGACACTGCCAAGGAGCTTTCGATACCATTTGCACTCAAAGAGGAATATAGATGAGAGACGTACGAATCAATCAGGTTGACGAGAACGAAATAGATACAGTCTTGGCGGAGGACATCGATTTTTCCGGCGTACTCACCTTCAAGAAACCCTTGATGATCAAGGGTAACTTTACAGGGGAGATCAAGGCCTCCTCGGATCTATACATCGGGGAAAAGGCTTTTGTAAAGGCGAAAATCGAGGCTGCCTGTGTTTCCACAAAAGGAAGGATCGAGGGTGATGTTGTTGCCCGCTCTCGGGTAGAATTTTTTTCTACCGCCTCGATGCAGGGCGATCTAACCACCCCGGACTTGATCATGGAGAGCGGCTGTAAGTACAATGGCAAATGCTCGATGAACGAGGGCAAAAATGAGAGTTAACGTCCTTATCGTTTTGGCGCTTCTGCTGGTCAGTCCTTTCTCTGTCTCGGCCCAGGAAAAACTCGATGCGGTCGAGTTGTACAGAAACGGAGACTACGAGGGAGCGATAGAGGTTTGTCGCAAAGAGCTTGAGGAGATGCCGAACCGCATGGATGCCCACGCCGTGCTGGGATGGAGCCTGATGCAACTGGGACGCTACCAGGAAGCCCTGGAGACCAGCCAGGAAGCATTCCAGATCTCCCGCTATGATCCGCGCATCATCGAAACCGCGGGAGAGGCGCTGTTCTATCTGGGGCGGCAGGCCGAAGCACTCAGGTACTTTGAAGAGTATGCCGCGATCTCCCCGACCGGGGGAAGAATCGATTCTGTGTACTATTTCATGGGCGAGATATTCATTCAGCAGGGCAAGTATAACAACGCCGATATTGCTCTGTCCACGGCTCTGTACCACTCTCCGAATGTGGCGGATTGGTGGGCCCGTTTGGGCTATGCCAGGGAGAAAGGCGGAGATTTTCAGTGGTCCCTGGAGGCCTACAACAAGGCCCTGGCCTTGAATCCGAATCTTGTAGACGCGGTAAGAGGAAGATCCCGGGTGGAGCAGCGGCTTTGATCTAAGGATGAGAGCCTCGCTGTACACCTTCGGGTGCAAACTGAATCAATACGAAACCGAAGCCCTGGCTTCTGAGTTCAGAGGTCAGGGCTTTTCTCTCGTTTCTCCGGATGAAGCTGCGGAGGTCTACGTAATTAATACCTGCACGGTAACATCTAAGAGCGAGCAGAAAGCCCGGCGTTTGATCCGAAAGATATCCAGGCAACGGCCGCGTTCACTTCTCATTGTCACCGGGTGCTACGCTCAGCTCAACCGTGACGATCTTGCAAGTCTCGGGGAGAATGTTTGGGTCGTATCCCAAGAAGATAAGGCGGGATTGATCGAGCTGCCCGCGCGCCTGAAGCAGGGCAACGGGACAGCCCGGGGGGCGCCGGCCCCATTCGACCTATCCGGGGTCGTGGGAGGTCCCTTCCGATTTCGAGTTGACCGCTTCAGCTACCACTCCCGGGCCTTTCTCAAAGTGCAGGACGGTTGCGACTACCGCTGCTCCTACTGCCGGGTCCCCCTGGCCAGAGGTAAATCGGTGAGCCTCGATCCGGAGGAGGCGGTCAACCGGGCGCGGGAGACGGAGCAGAGGGGCTACCGGGAAGCTGTGTTGACCGGGGTGAACCTGACGGCCTATCGATACGGGGAGATTGGGCTTCCGGGACTGCTGTCGAGATTACTCGGCGGTACTCAGCGGCTGCGCCTGCGTTTGTCTTCTCTTGAGCCGGAGATGATCAAGCCGGAACTGGCGGAAGTCTTCAGGCATCGTAGGATCTGCCCCCACTTCCATATCCCCATCCAGTCCGGTTCGAACGCGATCCTCCTGCACATGCGGCGGAGGTACCAGGCCGGCCAGATCGTTCGCGCGGTAGATTTGCTCAGGGAGGTAAAAGGGGATCCCTTCCTGGCCGCGGACATCATCGTCGGCTTTCCCGGCGAGACGGATCAAGATTTCCTCGCCTCGTATCGACTGGTCGAGAAACTCAAGCTTAGCAAGTTACACGTCTTTCCCTTTTCCCCCAGACCCGGCACACCAGCCGAGCATATGACGGATCATGTGCCGGAGCGAATCCGGGATGAAAGGGTGGGGAAAATGCTATCTCTATCCGGCTCTCTCCACGAGCTGTACACCGGCAGGTGGGTGGGGAAGAGGGTGGAGGTAGTATTGGAGCGGGAACGGTTCCAAACCGGCTCAGGGAGCTGGCGGGGATTGAGCGAGAACTATTTGAAGGTGCTTGTTGAGGGAGTTCCCGATCAACTAGAGACGCCGGGGATTTTGGTGGAAGCTCTGATCGAACAGGCCGGGAATCCCTGCCACGGTCGTTTCACCGGAACCGTGTAGTTTTGTTTTTTCACCTGTACTGTGCTATATATAGACATGGGCCGAGGAGTATCATAGAAAATACCCGCAGAGGTACGGGCCACAGCGGCGTCTCCAGGAGTTAATACAGTGCGTGTACTCAAGTTCTTTCTGTTTGCCCTTATTCTGGTCGTCTCTCTGAGCGGATGCGAGGAGCTCTTCGAGTTCAACCTGTTCGCCTCCCTCGACGCGGTAGACCTTCCCGATGCGGAAACTCTGAAGCGGATGAGCGAGGAGGAGGCTTTGGATTATCTCGACGAAGAGCTCGAATCCGAAGCATTTGTGAATGCGCTGGCGGAAGATCAACAGGCCTTGGACGATGTGGAGACGTATCTGAACAACCATAGGGGTACTGCCAACAACGATGCCGAGAAGCGTGCTACGATCCTATATGCGGACCTGCAGCTCAAGGTGTCCGAAGGAGAAGAGCTGGTCAACAACGCGCTCTCCCTTTTGCTCGGAGACCTGCAGGACGTGAATTTCAGCGATGTGACGGAGGTTGAGGATTACTTGAAAGCCCATCTGGCAGATACGGTGCCCCCAGAGTCGCTTGTCTCCCGAGAGGCCTTCGATGCCATGCTTTCCGGGTTCCAGGCCGCCTGGGATGCCTACGCAATCTTTGCCGCATCTCTTGACGGGAATCCGGATACCGGCGAGGTTCCTGACAGTATAAATATGGGCGATGTAGCCCAGAAAGCGCTGGTTGCCTATATCATCAACGAGGCAATGGACTCGCTATACGTCAGCCAGGATCCCTCTACCGTGTTATGGGATATGGCGAATGGAAATCCAGCGCCGTCTGCAGTTGGAACCTTCGCTGATCCTTTTGCAGACGGCAGCTCCGTCGATACGATCTTCGACGAAGCGGGAATCAGTTTCAGCTGAGCCTGAGCGACGGCAAGGGATATGCTTGTGTTCAACAAACGACATGTAATTACCGCAACGGTTTTCCTCATTGCTCTGATCACCGGTGGACTGTTTGCCGAAGACACGTTTGTCGACTCTCCGCTTCTCCCGGTCAGCCCGGAGGTGCTGGGTCAGGGCGGCTCTTTTGTGGCCAACGCTCACGGCTACAACGCCCTGTTCCACAACCCCGCAGGATTCGCCGGCGAGGAAGGCTCTTTCACGGCCCTGAGCTCCTCCGCCTGGGTGTACGCCAATCCCTACAACGCCTTTCAAGCCATGGGAAACTCCGACTCCTCGACTCTGATCAGCTTCGTAGAGGATGAGATTACCGCAGGAGGGTTCGGATTCGGATTCTCTGAAGGCATCGGCTATGTGGGCAGGGGTGTGGGTCTTGGTGCGGTGTTGAACGTGGATTCGTATCTCTGGGGCCCCACAACGCTCGGCGCTGTGGGCTGTATGGACGCGACACTGGCTTTTATCGGCGGTCTTGCTCTACCCATCAACCTGTTCGGGATCAAGATCTACCTGGGGGCGGATCTGCGACCGATGATCCGCATCCACGCTCCGCTGGACTACACCGTTATGTTCGACATGATCGACGCGCTACAGAACGGCGGAAATCCTCTGGAAGCCCTCAATACCGTGGATGCCCTGCACGGCTACGCCTTCGGTCTCGATCTCGGCGCCATTGCGGAGCTGGGAGATCTCCGCTTCGGCATCTCTGTACGGGATTTTCTCGGAACCCGGTTTGCCTACAAGGAAAACGAGTTTGCCGATATCGTGAGTTCCCTTCGTAGCACCGGCGGCTTTCCTGCAGTCGGGACAGGGGTCGATGATTATGTGATCCCCATGGATGTGAGGGTTGGTGTCTCTTACCATCTCGATTTTAAATACCTGAGCTCGGTATTTGATCCGGTAGTGCACGCCTCTCTCAACGACCTGATTGGACTGATCCGGGACGAGCGATCTCCCTGGACCCTGCTCCACGTAGGAACGGAAATCGGGCTCTTTCGTTTTCTCAAGCTCCGCGGTGGATTCAACCAGGGCTACGTTACCCTCGGCGCAGGCGCGGATCTTTCGATCTTTGAGCTGAACGCGGCATTATTCACCCGCGAGATGGGGAAGCATATCGGGGATCGGCCCAACGCAGGAATGACAGTAGAGGCGGCGATCCGTTTCTGAACCGGGTTTTCCGCATCCCACGCATACCTTCAGGATGCTGTCAGAAACCCACCACAAACACAGCAGATGGCGAGAAAACGGCGCGTATTGACAATGACAGGAGCCGTTGTTACATTAGCCATGTTCTTTCTGCGGGCCGCTAGCTCAGTTGGCAGAGCAACAGCCTTTTAAGCTGTGGGTCACAGGTTCGATTCCTGTGCGGCTCAATAACACATTATATTGCAAGCATTTAGAAACCGCTTTTTCAAAGCAGTTTTTTCTTAACGAAATTCAACTAAATCACTAATTCGACAGTCTCGTTATACGAAGTTCTCGACGCCGTTCAGAAGTGTACTCTGAGTATGCGGGTCTGGGTAAACATCCCGGCGCTCTCTAGAGTCTTTTTTGAGTAGTGGTTGTAGTACCAACATCCCGCGACAGGCTTTAATCCATTCTGATAGCACTCGTTCTTCAGCCATAACAGAGTGCTTCTGCCGATACCTTGTTGGCGGAACTCGTCTATGGTGAACATACCAATGCTTGCAGCATTATTATATAGTTTACTTCTCTCCATGACACCAAATGACACGGGATTACGTTCGATCTGTCCAATATAGATTTCTTTGCTGGTAATTTGCCGCTCAAGATATTCGAAGAACTTACCCGTTTTCTCTTTGATGTAGGTGATATCCCTATCATCTGCAATTCGGCAGGAGAACTCTTTCAGTATCTCTTCATTTGGCACCGCTTCTAGAGAATCCTGGAAGAGATAGGCTTGAGTCTCAAATCGCTTGCATTCGTCAAATGCGTGGGATAAGAGTATCTCATCACAGGTTGGTACAAGGGCATTTTGCAGTTCTTCATAGTGCTTTACCATTGCAAAGACCGACTGCCCGAGATTTCTGTAAGGTCTTTCCAGATAGAACCCAGTAAGGGTACGCCGTTCGAAGATACTGAAGTACCCAATTGTTTCGCTACTCTGACGGATTTCATGGTGTGTGGACCTCAGAATGTGGTCTTCCACGTAAGAATCGATTGGAGAAGGCAGACTGTTGATGTGGGTGAGAACGCTGGTGCGAATGGCATCAAAACTGCATCGTCTAGTTGTGATTGTCATGATTCACGTCCTACGGTTGGTATTCTCCTGCACCGAGAATTTCGTATAGAGATGAAATTCATGAATATTGTATCATTAATGCCCCACACAGCTGTATATTTTATTTGTAACTTCCTGTCGGCCGCAACGTAGTAGTAGTGGGTTTGCCTTCTAATTTTCGCTGATAAATAGCGCATGTTTCCGGATATCTTTCGCAATATATCTTTTTTAGCCGTAAAGTAGATGCTGTCATTTCTCTAGTCTTGTAAAAATGACAATCCACTTGAAAACGACAGTCGGTTTTGCCGTTCAGGTACGATTTAAGGGCCTCATCATTTATAAACCCGAGGTCAATCGCGATCTCACCGAACAGGCGATCATCTCCGGCTCTCTGCCGGCGCAACACTTCTTCAACCTGATCCTTTGTTGTGGCGCCTATTCTGATCAATCCTTCTCCTATTCTCTCATCCACATTCCCCTCCTACGTGTTGATCGTGCCATCCGGCAGCATGTTTTTGGGTATTGGATGGCCACCTTCACTGACGGTGGTACCCAAAAGAGTTTTTCCGGTGGTGGGCCCGTTTACTT
>CAZVHJ010000051.1:0-36528 GCA_964627715.1 uncultured Spirochaetaceae bacterium
TTTCGTCTCTTCGATGATCGCCTGCTCGTGCCTGCGGGCCACTTCCTGCGGAGTCATCGAGAGCCCGAAGAGCGACTGCACCAGGTCCTTGTGCAGCTCGCCCATGGCGGGTGGCAGGAACTGGTCGTAGTAGACCTGCACGTGCCCGGCTGCCTCGAATGCCAGGGCGACCTTCTTCATGAGCGGATCTTTTGTATAGGTGGATGCGCCCTTGACCGGTGGCACGTAACCTGCTCCGGCCAGAGAATCGACAAAGGACTTGCTCATGATGTGGTTTTTCAAGAACTCCAAGGCTTTGGCTTTGTTGCTGCAAGTTGCGGAGATGGAGTAGTAGTTCTGTCCGGGGCTGCCGATCAGATTGGTAGGATCGCCCTTGCCCCCTTCAACGGAGGGAAAGGGGAACAGATCCAGCTGCTCGAGGGTCTCGGGGGATTCCGCCGTGGCCTGCCCGATGAACCAGTTGCCCATCAGATGTACCCCTGCTTTCTTAGAGAAGATCAACATCCTGGATTGGCCTGTATCCTCATCCATGCCGTTGAAGCCAGGAGGGAAGAAACCGCGCTTGACCAGGTCCTGCAGAGCCTGTCCCGCCTGGATGTAGCCCGGGGCCTCGAAGCTGCCGCCTGGTTTGCGGTACAGGGCGTCCAGGAACATATCGGCGCCGCCGTAGCGGTCGGCCAAGTACATGTAGAAGAACGAGCCGGGCCATTTGGTCTTGTTGGCCAGGGTAATGGGGATCACGCCGTTGGCCTTGAGTTTGTCCCCCATGGCGATGAATTCCTTCTGGGTGCTGGGAGCTGTCAACCCGTATTGGGCAAACACGTCCTTACGGTAGAAGAAGAACACACCGGTCAGACCCGCATAAGCGGCCCCGTAGGTCTTTCCATCGAAGGTCACAGGATCGAAGGATGCGGGGATGTAGGTCTTGAGCAGGTCGCTCTTGATCTCGTCAATGGTGTCTACCATCCCGGAGTCGATATACTCTTTAAGCGGACCGCCGCCCCAGTTGTGGAAGATATCCGGCGGAGTGCCGGCGCCCATGGCCACTTTGAGCTTGGTTTTGAAAGGGTCGTTCTGAATGTGCACCATCTCCAGCTCGATGCCGGGGTTGGCCTTCATGAACTCCTCGGCCGTCTTGTCGAGGATACCTGGCAGCACCCCGGTGGTCTGTACATCCCAAACGACGAGCTTTCCCCTCTCAGCTGCCGGTTTCTGCCCGCCGGCGAAAACCGACGCTGCGGACAGAAGAAGCAGGCAGCAGAACAGCAGCACGTACAACTTCTTCATATGAAACCTCCTCTGTTTTTTTGACCGTCAAGGACATAAGCCTGACGGAAATTTTATCTCAATCTTCGCATATGGTGCCGGTAATTGTCAACTATTTTCCTACTATAAAAGCATTTGACAAGCATATAATTGTAAGTTATGCTACATCTAGTTGACAGTTGTACTACAATTATGCTTAGGTTGTCTGCAATGAAGAAAACAACGCTGAAACGGGTCAAACGCAAAAGCGTCTCGTCCCAGGTCTACGAACAGCTCAAGGCCCAGGTGCTGCACCGCGTCTGGCTGCCGGGAACCAAGCTTCCTTCGGAAAACCTGCTCGCCCAGCAGCTAGGCGTAAGCAGGGTCTCGGTCCGGGAAGGATTGCAGCGCCTGGTCAGCCTCGGTCTGCTCGAGACCCGGCACGGGGAGGGGACCTTCGTGTGCGAGTACGGCGCCGGGACCTCGATGAACGCACTGCTCCCGATGCTGGCGCTTGATCCCACCGACCTCTTCCACGTGCTCGAGTACAGGAGGATCATGGAGAAGGGAACGGTCGCTCTAGTGGCCGAGAAAGCGACCCCCGAGGATATCGCCGAGCTCAAGCGCAGCTACGCGACGATGGTCGAGCAGAAGCACGACGTCAGGGGTTTCGCCCACGCAGATCTCGATTTTCACCTTGACCTGGCCCGAGCCTCCGGCAACCCGATCATTATGAAGGTCAACAGCATCATCAAGGACGCCTTGAGCGTTTCCATGGAGAACATCGTGGAAACCCTCGGCACGCGGGACGGTCTGGACTACCATCAGAGAATCATCGATGCGATCGAGGCGCACGATACGCAGATGGCGGAGAGCATCATGGAGGAGCATATAGTCCGCACCATCCAGAGATTGCGTACTGAGGGAGGATACGCCGTGCCTCAGCCTCCTACCGGGATTCCCGGCCCGCAGAAGCAGTGAACCTCGGCACCGGGATCTCGGGAGCAAGTAATGTATCCGCAGAGACGAAGATCGAGCTGCAGAAGATGGCTCTCCGGCTCAGGTTCGATTTGCTGGAGATGATAGGAGTCGGTAAGGCCGGGCACCTGGGCGGATCATCTTCACTCGCGGAAATCGTGAGCACCCTGTATTTCCACAAGATGCGCTTCGATCCCCGTAACCTGGGCGATCCAGATAGAGACCGCTTCCTTCTCAGCAAGGGGCACGCGGTGCTGATCCAATATGCGGCGCTCGTGGAGCTCGGTGTTATTCCCCGGTCGGAACTGAAGCGGGTCAAGAGTCTGGGCAGCCCGCTCCAGGGGCATCCAGACATGGATGCAACCCCCGGTATCGAGGCGGTGACCGGTTCCCTGGGCCAGGGCTTGTCCATCGCGACGGGTATTGCTTTAGCCCTGCGCCTGGACGGGCGGGACAGCCGTGTGTATGTCATCATCGGTGACGGGGAGCTGGCTGAGGGCCAGTTGTGGGAAGCGGCCATGGCGGCCTACCGGTTCAGGGTCGACAACCTCACCGCCATTGTGGATCGCAATCGAATCCAGGCGTCCGGTCCGACCAGCGAGGTCTTCGAGATCCCCCACATAGAGGAGAAGTGGAAATCCTTCGGGTGGAACGTCATCGCCATCGACGGCCACGACGTGACCGCGGTCATCCAGGCCCTGGAAGTTGCTGAAAAGGTGATGGGCAAACCCACCGTCATCGTGGCCGACACGATCAAGGGAAAAGGCATCTCCTTTGCCGAGAACACCGCGGCATTCCACAATGCGGTCCTGACCGAAGAACAGCACAGTCAGGCTGTTGCCGAGTTGGAGCGGCAGAGGCGCGATCTGGCACATAGTGAGGCCGGGCATTGAGTACCGCGGCCTATCAGAACAACATGCGTGAAGCCTGGGGGCGAGCCCTGGTCGCTCTGGGTGAAAAAAACTCGAATGTGGTGGCCTTGGAGGCCGACCTGGGAAAATCCACCCGTTCGATCTATTTCAAAGAGGCGTTTCCCGAGCGCTACTTTGAAATGGGGATTGCAGAACAGAATATGATCTCCACAGCCGCGGGTCTGGCGCTGGGAGGTAAGTTGCCCTTCGTCCATTCTTTCGCCGTGTTTGCTTCAGGGCGGACGTACGATCAGCTGAGGAATTCGGTATGCATCCCCAATTTGAAGGTCAGAGTGTGCGGAAGCTCAGGCGGCCTCTCTGATTTCGGAGACGGGAAGACGCACCAGGCCCTGGAGGACGTCGGAATCATGAGGGTCCTCCCCAATATGACCGTGCTTTGTCCGGCCGACGGCATCGAGACGGCAAAGATGGTCGAGACCCTGGAGAGCTGGGACGGGCCGGTGTACGTGCGCATCAACCGCAACGACCTGCCGTTCGTGTACCCCGAGATCGAACCCTTCCGGATCGGGAAGATGCTCAGCCTGCGGGAGGGCACGGACGCGGTGATTTTCGCCTGCGGCGTCATGGTTTCCAGATCCCTTCAGGCCGCCGAGGAGCTGGCCAAAGATGGAATCGGCTGTCGGGTTGTCAATGTAAGCAGTGTGAAACCGATCGATCGAGAAGCCGTGATCGAGCACACTCGCGGGGTTAGAGCGATCGTGACCGCCGAGGAGCATACGATCATCGGCGGACTAGGGGCTTCCGTGGTCGAGGCCTTGCGGAAGGAAGCCCACACCCCTGTAGAGTTTATCGGCGTACAGGATCGATTCGGCATCTCGGCATCCAGTTACGAGGAGATACTCGTCGAGTTCGGGCTGACCGCCGAGGCAATCGGCGGTGCAGTCCGGGGGTTGCTCGGGGCTTGACCTGGTGCGAGAAAAGGTTTCCCAAAGGAGCGTGAGGCGTGCAACTCGCTGACAAAGTGTCTGTTATCACCGGAGCGGCCCAGGGTCTTGGTGCCGCTATCGCTAAACGCTTCCGAGAGGAAGGAGCTTTTGTTTTCGTTTGCGATTCCCAGGAGGAAAAAGGCCGGAACGCCGCTGCCAAGATCAACGCCTTGAGCGATGGTCCCGATCGGGCGGAATTCTTGTTGCTCGATGTGCGACTGGAGGACAGCTGGAAGCGTGTCCTCGGGACCGTAAAGGAACGCTTTGGGCGGCTGGATATTCTCGTCAATAATGCCGGCGTGAACATTCGCAAGGATATCGAGCGGATTTCGGAGGAAGAGCTGGATGCTATGCTGGCCGTGAACGTCCGAGGGCCCTTTTTGGGAATCAAGCATGCTATCCCACTCATGAGGAGTTCCGGGGGGGGCTGCATCCTCAATATGTCCTCCATCTGCGGTTTGATCGGTCACCGATACACAAACGAAGCCTACACCATGACAAAAGGCGCCATCACCCTTCTCAGCAGATCTATAGCCGTGCGCTACGCCGGTGAGAATATTCGTTGCAACAGCGTGCACCCGAGCACGGTGGATACGCCGTCGGTCTGCACTCTCCTGCGGGATCCTAGGCGAGAGGCTGAACGTCTCGGGGAAGTCCCTATGGGACGACTAGCTACGGTGACGGACGTGGCCAGCGCCTTTGTTTTCCTAGCCTCGGATGAGGCGGCCTTCATAACGGGGGTCGCCTTCCCGGTCGATGGAGGGCTAACCGCATCCTGAACGACAGCCTCTCCAGCTGACAGGGAGGTTGTACGCCTTGGGGATACATCAGCGGCCTGAGCGATCCTGGACCGCAAATTTGTTAGTCAAGGAGGTCTTGAAATGATCGATCACCGTAAAAGAGCCCAGGTGCTTTTAAAGAAAATGAACATCAAGGAGAAGGTCGCCCAGCTGCACGCGGTGTGGCTGAACATAGAACAGGACGGAAGCTTCACCTTTCGAAGGGCTTATGACGGGTTTATCGAGGAGAGCAGCGCCGATCCCGACTCGATCCTGAAGCACGGGATCGGTCAGATTACACGTCCCCTCGGCACCCGCCCTATAGACGCGGCGAGCTGCGTCAAAGGGCTCAACCGGATCCAGAAATATCTGGTGGAGCAAACCCGCTTGAAGATCCCGGCGCTTGCTCACGAGGAATGCCTCCCTGGCCTCATGGCCAAAGGGGCCACTCTCTTTCCGGCAGCCATCAACTACGGATCCCTGTGGGACGAAGAGCTGATGAGGGAAATTGCCGCCGCTATCGGGAAGGAATTGTACAGCGTGGGTGCACGGCAGGGGCTTGCACCGGTGGCGGATGTGAGCCGGGATGTGCGCTGGGGCCGCACTGAGGAGAGCTTCGGGGAAGATCCCTACCTGGCGGGCTGTATGACCGCGGCATACGTACGCGGTCTACAGGGAGAGAACAGGCGCGTGCTGGCCACACTCAAGCACTTTGCCGGTCATTCATTCAGTGAAGGGGCACGAAACCATGCGCCCGTACGGATCGGGGAGCGGGAGCTGAACGACGTTTTCCTGCTACCCTTCGAGATGGCCGTGAAGCTGGCGGACGCCGGTTCGGTCATGCCGGCCTATCACGACATCGACGGAGAGCCTTTGAGTTCCTCCCGTCGCTACATCACGGAGATTCTGCGCGAGCGTTGGGGCTTCGACGGCCTGGTCGTCTCCGACTACGAAGCCGTTCGGCTGCTGTACGCCCACCACGGTATTGCCCGGGATGAGGCGGAAGCTTCCGCCCAGGCGCTTCAGGCCGGTATGGACGTGGAGCTTCCGGGATTCACCTGCTTCGGCACGGGCGTTGAGGAAGCCCTTTCCCGCGGGATTCTGAAGATGAGTACGATAGACGAGGCGGTGATCCGTGTGCTTATGGAGAAATCCCGGCTCGGTTTGTTTGAAAATCCGTATGTGGAGGAGGCTGGGATCACCCTCAACACCCCAGAGCACAAGAAAATCGCCGCTGAGGCGGCGGCCCGCTCGGTGGTATTACTAAAGAATGACGGTGTACTTCCGCTGCTTGATAAGGGAACGACGGCAGTGATCGGACCTCTGGCGGACGATCAGCTTGCCCTATTCTGCGGCTACTCGTTCCCGGTTCACCTGATTCGGGCTCAGCGACTTATGGACGCGGACACACGCTACGCCCAGACTTTACGGGAAGCCCTCGAGGGGCGAGCGTCCGCCGGAAAGATCCTCTATAGTAGGGGCTGCCAGATCTTCACCGAGAGGTTGCTGGAAGCACCCGTATTCCCGGGCGATGCGGAGGCCGATCAGGGGCAGAAGAAGAGCACCATCAGCATGGATGAAAGCGGCTTTGATGATGCCCTGTCTATTGCCTCCAAAGCCGACCGAATCATCGTCGCTGTAGGGGATCTGTCCGGTCTGTTTCTCACCGGGACGGTGGGTGAAGGCTCCGACGCCTCTTCGCTCACCCTTCCAGGTGTGCAGCAGAAGCTTATCGACGCTCTGCTCTCTCTGGGCAAGCCTACAGTGATCGTCCTGCTGAGCGGTCGGCCATACAACCTTGGCGATGCTTTCTCCAGGGCCAACGCCGTAATCGAAGCCTGGTTCCCGGGACAAGAAGGCGCAGCCGCTCTCGCGGCAATACTCTATGGAGATATCAATCCCAGCGGCAGGCTGCCTGTTTCCTTTCCTAAATCAGCCGGCGCCATGCCCTACTTTTACAATCACAAGGTTAAATCTGCAGGTTCCCCGATTCATCCTGAGTTTGGAGCCGTGTTTCCCTTCGGCCACGGCCTGAGCTACACGAGTTTCGAATACTCTGATTTCCAGGTATCGCATCGGAAGGTCCAGATTGACGGGGAGATCGAGGTATCCTGCACCGTGAAAAATACCGGTGAACGAGCGGGGGACGAGGTGGTGCAACTGTACGTCCGCGACCTGATCGCCAAACTGGTACGACCCATCAAGGAGTTGAAAGGCTTCAAGAGGCTAAATTTGAACCCTGGAGAAAGAAAGAAGGTGACCTTTACCCTTCCGGTAGATCTATTGGGTTATACTATCTCGGGAACAACCCGTGTGATCGAGCCAGGTGAATTCCAGATGATGATCGGCAGATCCTCGGCGGACATTCTCTTCAGCGAAACGATAGAAGTGACTGGAAAACCAAGAGAGTTGCCGAAGCGATGGAGGATGAAGACCGAGGCGATCGTGGCTTTCGCCTGACGGCAGCGGACTTGTCATCTCCGGATTCGTTTTCTATATATAATTGTAATTATCCTTGGTTCTACCCGGTCGGCCAGCTGCCGAAATGGTCAAATATGCTGAATATATAGTGCGGCAAGCTCGTACCGGATGGAAGGCTGCATATCCGCAGTGTTCTGAGTCAGAACGACCTCAAGTGGAAACGGCGTCGGTCGGGTTCGATTTCCGCCACCTCCATTGTCCTATTCTATTGGTTTGAATCGGCTACCTACTTCTGCAGCAGGGCGGTCGAGACGCTTCATTCACTCATCGCGATAGAGCAAATGGGGCCCTGAGGCCCCATTTACCTTTTCAAATTTCTGTATTTTTATCAGGTGCTAAGCAGCTTCTTTAAGTCTGCACTCTTTGGAATGATCACCTGGGCAGCCGATTCGATTTCCCCGGAGACCACGTCGATGATACGGCTGAAGATTATCACCGACTGGGTCATTTCGATCATTGTGCCGGTGAGCAACAGGTCCGCAGCCATGATACGGCCGATTTGAATAGCGTTTTCCGTATCCACCAGATCGGAGAGGGCCAACTCCTGCTCGGCCAGCACCGCTTCGAGTTTGCTACGTTCAAGAATCCGCAGTTGTTCCAATCCCGTGAGATCGGAAACGGCTTTTTCGTTGAGCAGGGCGATCAGGGCGGAGTCTTGCCCGTTGTTATGGGAGAATCCGGACACCGCCAGCTTGCCGCTGGATACCTGCTGCAGGTCGAGCACTACTTCCCGAAAGAGCAACTGCAGCTGTTGATCCAAAGATTGAGCTCCGTGTACGGGGTACAGTTCGGTCTGCACCATGGCTTGATCTATCTGTTCGTCCGCCAGCTCCAGTTCTCCCCCTAGCGTTTTGATGTAGTTGTTGAGGATCTGGATTTCATCATCAAAAGCGTCCTCATCCAGTCGTATTTTTGCATTCAGGAGTACTTTACGGGTCTCCACGGTCATGTCCAGGGCCGTTCGAACCCGCTGGCTAAACTGGCCTTCCAACGCCACGACCTCCGGACTGGTCAATTCTTCATATGTTATGGATTCTATATCCTCTGTTCGCGCCTTGGCTTCCTCGAACAGTTGATTGCGGAGTTCATTGATTTTTGCCAGCTCTTCCCTTCCTGCAAAATAGACATCTGCAATTCGGATCAGACCTTCGGCAAAAAAGAGCATGGTCCCGGCCCGCAACACCCGGCTGTTGGAATAGCCCGCCAGCTGGCTCTCCGCCTCCACCACATTGGTGTAGATCAACTTGGAACCCCAGCGATAGTTTTTCCCATCCAAGTCCTTATACTGCATTTGAAAGCGAAACAGGGGGACTTCACCAACCGAATCGAGGGGCGGGAGGACAAAGCGAACGAGTATGGTCTCGTAATCTCCGTGATGCATTGTAGCTTGATAGAAGGTGATCTTTTGCCCATCGATCCGGTGATTGTATCCCCAGGTTTCAATGTCCTGAACTGGGAGCAGGAACTCCAGCTCCATCTCCAAGTCTCGGGCCGTGGGCACCACCATCCGATCCAGTTCAGAGCCGAATATCTTTTCCATCTCTTGCGCATCGGCAATGAAGCGGGAACTGCCGCCGCCGCTCTTGGCGAGCTCTCTCATCAATTTGTGATCAAAACCTACCCCTACACCGATCGTGGAAACATTGATTCCCATTTGACGATAGCCGTCCGCCATTTCCAGGATACCCTCGGAGCTGCCCATACCGTCGGTTAGAAACAGAACCCGGTTGGTGTACTCCTTTCGGTAATTGGACATCACCTGCTCGTAGCCAAGCTTCAACCCCGCCACCAGGTTGGTGCCCCCCTCAGGCGTTATTTCATCGACCGCTCGTTTGAACCGGTCCCGTTTCTCCGGACTGTTCATCCGAGTGGATGGGAATACCACATCAGCTCGGTCATCGAAGATGACCAGAGACACGAAATCGATATCCCGTACCTGCCGGATGAATACGTCGAAGGCCTGCTTCACCCACTCCAGCTTGTCCCGCCCCGCCATCGATCCGCTGTGATCGATCACGAATGCCAGGTTCATGGGTGGCAGTGCTTCGAAAGGAACCTTCCCCGCCTGGATGCCGATTTGCACGATCTCCTGCTGCCCGCCGGCAACAATCTGACGGTGGCCGGAATACAGGTGCGCCCCTATGGGCTGTTCCGGGATGGGATAGTTGTAATCGATCGAGGCAATGTAGGAATTGACCCGCACCTCTTCCCGGGGAATGATGAGCCCTTGGGCTGCCAGGTATTTGCCCCGTCCCGATCCAGCCCCTTCTTCCTGCCCACACGACCACGACACGGTGGAAACAATCAGAAGGATAAGCACCACGAGCATAAAACGAATTTTCATGTTGTGTTCCTCCTCACTTTGATAGAAACGAGGGAAGAGGATGGACCTAGAAACGTTTCTGCGGTCGCCTCGATTCCTTCGTTTCTTGGATTCAGGTCCGTGTCTAGACAGTGAGCAAGTCCTATGCCAAATGTATGGGTATCATTAATTCCCTACGAAGCCTGAAATTAGAGTCGGAGAAGCGGTGATCGATCGTTCTAAACTTTTAACCGGGGAAATGTCAGAGAAACGGCGCCAAATAACTGATTTATAAGAAGTTGCTATATATGAAGAAGGAAGGATCCATCAATGAAAGTTGACAGGGGTTAAATCGGATCCTTTTCCATTTGGATGCTGTTGTTGACATTCAGCAGTTTTAAAATATTTCCCACCGAATCCTGATAGCCGCAAATTCGGATAGTCCGGTTCTCAGTTGCGAGGTTCTTGTGGCAGTGCAGGATGTGTCCTACGAACATGGAGCTCACATCAACAACATTGGTAAGATCAAGAGTAATCGTCCGGTAGCTGCTCTTCTGCAGGGAATCTAGAGCTCGCTCGAACAAGCTCACCGATTCCCCGGTCATCGATCCGGAGATCGATAGTATAATTTCATGCGCTGATACTTTTCTTGTTTTGAACATCGTTATGATTTTAACGATATCATCAACGAAGAATCCGAAAAAATCAAGCCAACCAGCGAATTCAACGTGAACGTTCGCTATTTACAGTAATGTGGAATCCCACGGGCATGCCCGTGGAACTCTGCTTGAGGATTGGAATTTACCTTCCTACTCCAATCCCTGTCAACTTTAGGCTACTCGGTTGGACACCGTCGTATTGACCTATTTCTTTATATGTTCGAAAATTACTTGAGCAGAGTGGCTAAACCGGAATTGGGAGGTTCATATACTTGCCTTAATAATACCGTACAAATAATCCATTACCTGACATAGAACTACAGAGATTTTTCTATATGGCATGAAGCTTGCTCTATGAATGTCATGAAGATCTCTACGTTGTTTCGAAACACAGGAGTCGTTACCAAAACCGTCCGACTTCGGATTTTTGGGCTCCTTGCTGTTGCAGTTGCGGTGATCGAGCTGATCCTCTGCTTCACCGGTCCGATCAGCTTCATTCAACGTCCTACCCTCATGCTTTTTCCACCCTTCACCACCAATCTAAACGCTGAACAGATCGCCGAAGTCTCCTCTTTTATCGAAAAACAAATCGCTCTGACCAATTCCTACTCCATCACCAGTCGCAGTTTCATCGAAGAGTACTTCGTTCGAACCGATCCCGAGTTCGACAAATCCAAACTCGAACCGGTGGACTACCAGGAAGCTCAGAAGATCGCTCAAGAGCTTGAATTAGAACGATTCGCCATTGCCTGGACCTATTCCACGAGTAACCATTTCGAAATCACAGTGTCGATCCGGGATGTAAAGGAAGGGACCATCCTGCGCTCGGGACGCTTCGTATCCGAAAGTCTCGAAACTATGCTCCAGGGAATCGGAAAAGACGGTGAGCCCCTCGACATGCGGGAAGAACTGGCCGTTCAGACAAAGGGAATCGGCTTCACCGACTATCTGGTTCTTGTCCTTCTGGGGCTGCAACTGGTCGTGGGTGTTCTTGCGCTGGTAGGGTGCGATCCTGGTTTTCTCGTCGAGATCGCATGGGCTCCCGCACTGATCCTCTTTGTATTCGCCTACATCTACGCGCTGAGTGCGAACATGGACTATGTTCAGCGCTACATAGCTAGCAGCGGTCAGCTGCAGCTTGCTGAAAGTACAACCCTGGAACAACTTTACGCCTTGCTTCGCTATGGGCCCATACTGACTCTGAATGGTGCATATTACCTGTGCCAGACAAAACGCAGAACAAGCCGGACTTCCGGGCAACAAAATTGGATCCGAAAGTACATCACCAATTGGGCGCTTCCGTGGATCCTGCTCTCGGCTGCGTTGTTTGGATTTTCTTTTCCCTCCACGATCAGACTGGACGGGATCGGATGGTTGGCCTGGGTTTCGATTGTGCCGCTGCTCCTCGTACTGATCACGTCAAAACCTGCAATGGGCGTTTTCTACGGGGCCGTGTTTGGAACGCTGCAAGCCCTGATCATCAACTACTGGCACGGCACCTATGACTACGTGTCTCTGCATCTGATCACAATCGCCTTTGTGGTTGAGTTCTTGCTGTTCATGATCCCCCTTGTCCTGCTGATTAAATTGAGCGGCAAGTGGGGTTTCGTGATCGTGCCGGCGGCATGGGTCGTCTTCGATTATGTTCGCTCTATCGGTATTTTAGGCTATCCGTGGGGTATCATCGGAACCACTCAATTTCAATTTCTCCCTCTGATCCAGATCGCCTCGATCACCGGAGTGTGGGGAGTCAATTTTGTGGTGCTGCTGTGCAATGCCGCGATCGCCTGGGCATTGGCAGGCTCGGTGTTTCACTGGACCTGGCTCGGCGGAGCCTCCGCTCCCAACACGGCAATTCCCGCCAATACAGGAACATTGTGGCAGAACTTTATAGCACGTGTCAAAAAACGAGTACAGCACCCACAGTGTTTGTTTCCGATCACAGTATTCGCTGGGATTTTCGGAATCTGCTTCGTCACCGGAACGGTGATTCTGTTTAGGGTTCAGCACAGACTGTACGGCCGTCCCGATATAGAGAAGGCGACTGTAGTGTTGCTCCAACAGAATACGGATCCGAGAAAGCACGAATACCGGCAGAACTTCGAGAAATTGATGGAGCTCACAAACCAGGCTCTTCTGCAACTGCCAACCAAACCGGACCTCGTAGCCTGGCCTGAAGGTGGGTTCAAACTGGATATTCGCTACTGGTCCATGCCTGAAAGACAGAAATCCTACTGGGGTCGGGTGGTCCAGGAATTTCGAGACTATCAGAAGGATCTGGATACCTGGCTTGTGACGGGCACCCAGGATCATGCCATGATACTCGATCCTCAGGGGGAGCGGGTTCGGAGAAACTTCAACTCCTCCGTGCTCCTCGACGGGCAAGGTGAAATAAACGGTTTCTACCACAAGATCAACCTGGTACCATTCTCCGAATACTTCCCCCTTGACAAAGAAAAATTTGCCCGCCTGTACGAGATGTTTCAAAAGTACGATATCTCCAACTGGGGAATCGGAGATGACAGGGTGGTGTATCAGCATGAAAAGATGAGAATTGTCACTCCGATTTGTTTCGAGGATGCCTTTTCCGATCACGTCCGCCGCTTTGTCCTTCAGGATGTAGATATCATCCTGAACATGAGCAACGACTACTGGTCTCTTTCACCGGTGGAGGGACGGCAACACGGTCTGTTTTCGCTGTTCCGGGCTGTAGAAAATCATCGACCGGTGCTGCGCACCACCTCCTCCGGGTACACCGTGTACATAGACGCCGTGGGTCGGATTCAGCCGGGTTCACCGGAACCGTACACCGAGGGGTATGTCGTAGCCCACGTACCGCTTCCCGAAAACAAATTTACTCTGTACACCAGGTGGGGAGACTGGTTTCCTATTGCCTGTGTAATTACTGTGCTTGCCTCTGCCCTCTGGACTGCAGTCCTTTGGATGCTGAAGAGGGTGCGTAAAAGGGTTGTCACGTTTGGCGATAGGCTACCCAACAAGATCGCGAACGGATAACCACTAGGGGACGCTTCGAAAATCTTCCAGATCGAGGAGCAACACCCGGGAGTTCCGCAGCCTGTTGTAGTCCTTGCGTTTATTCGCGGGCAGGTTCTGAATCCCTCCTTCTTTGAATCCGAATTGTAGGAACCAGTCTGCTGTCTGGGTTGTGAGCACGTACAGATTCTTTATGTTCAAGCTCCTGGCCCTATCCACGAGAAAGGAGAGAATTCGTTTGCCTATACCGAGTCCCGTATAGGTCCGATCGACGGCAATAGCGGCGATCTCTCCCCTGCCCGATGCTTCTGGTGCCGGAAACAAAGCCCCACAGGCGTGGAGAATATTGTCCACCTCGTAAACGACAAACTCATCGATCTGGGCGGCCAGATCCTCCTCATTCCTCGGCAACAGAATTTCTTCCTCTACGAAGGGATTCATGATCCGAAGCACTTCAGGGATGTCGACAAGATCCATCGGACGGATGTTTTCGTGCTCGTTTGTGTAGATCATAGTCCCACAGCCGCGGCTGGAAAAAATCTCCTTCAGGATAACCCCCTCGATATTTCCATTGACGATGTGGACTCTGGCGACTCCCTCGGCACAGGCTTTACACCCCAACCTGATCAGTTCGACCATCTCATCTTGGGCTTTTCCGGCATTCAGCTTGAGGAAGCTGTCCGCTTGATCGACGCTAAGATGAGTCACAACACCTTCTGAAGATATGGAGATCCCCTCAGGCAACGTATATTCAACGGCGTTGACCCCCTTGTGGGGAAAGATGTAGAATAGTTTTTCCGCTTTCAGGGACCTGGCAAGAATATAGGCGAGCTCATTCGATGAGATGTTGTAGGGTTTTCCGCTTGCGCTCCAGCCGATATTCGGAAAAATGGGAATCAGACCATCTTCCAAAGCTTTCCGAACCAAATCCACATTGATCTTCTCCACCGTTCCCGTGTCTTGGTAGTCTACGCCTTTGATAACTCCCAAACTCCTGGCGCGCACCCAATTGCCGATGATGGCACTGGTGTTGTTTTCCGCCAGTTGGGTCATCAGTCGATTGGATACATCGAATGCGGCCATCTTGATGAAGGGTATGGCTTCCGGAGTGGAGATGCGAATTCCCTTTACCGTTTTCCATGGGATGTTGTAACGGGTCAGTACGTCATTGATCCTCTCCTTGGCTCCCGGGACCAGAACGATCTGAATCCCCTGGCGGTGCAGAAGAACGAGATCCTTGACCAGCATGGGGAGGAAAGGATGATTCATCACCGAACCGTCGATCTTGAGGACGATCGTCTTTCCCTTGAACAACTGAACGTATTCGAATACCTGTCGAATCAGTTCCACCTGTTCTTTCAATTTATCACTGTCCATAGGCTTCAGATTTCCTTCTACTGGTTGCCTCTCATCACATCCAGATGTTGTATATATATACACTACTAATTAACGGTCACTCGCTTCCTTCTGTCAAGTTGTCGGTAAGGAATTACGGACGCTTTTAGCTGTTTCGAAGTATCTGCGATCTGTTCATGTAAAATTATGCTTGTTCGATCATAATTTTGCAGGTATGGTAGACATTACTTATCCGCAAGGGATTTACGATGGCGGCCAAACGACCTTTCTTCGTTGTCAACCCTCACTCCGGCGGTGAAAGCACCGGTCATTTCTGGCCGGAGTGGCAGCCCCGGATGCGGGCCACCCTGGGCTCGTCGGATTGCCAGTACACCAAAGGAACCATGCATGCGACGGCCCTAACCAGGGAGGCCCTGCGAAACGGGTACGACTTGATCGTAGCGGTCGGCGGGGACGGCACCCTCAATGAGGTTCTAAACGGTTTCTTCGAAAACGGGATCGCTCTTTTCCCTGAGGCCGCTCTGGCCTACATTCCAAACGGTACCGGTGCGGATTTTTCTCGAACCCTCGGCTTCCACGGCAGGACGATAGACCAGCATATCGAGCGTCTAGTGTCCGGGGAAGTTTCTCATTTGGACTGCGGAGAGGTCCGTTTTGTCAATGCTGTCGGAGAGGAGACAAATCGTCTGTTCATCAACGAGTCGAGTCTCGGTTTTTCCGCTACTACCGCCGACGCGGTGAATAAGGCGTCAAAACATTTCCGGGGTAAGCTCCCTTTCCTGATCGGTGTGGTCCGCTGTTTGAGCACCCTAAAAAACCCAATTCTCAGAATATCCGTCGATGGAAAGCTCGTCCATGAGGAACCTACCCTGCTGGTTGCGGTCAGCAATGGTAAGTATTTCGGAGGAAGCATGATGATCGCTCCCCACGCCGAGATAACCGACGGACTGCTCGACATCATTATCATTTCCGGGATGAGCAGACTCACCCTGCTTCGAAAGATAAAACTGATCTACTCTGGACAGCACCTCGATGAACCGGAAGTCACCTCTCTGCGGGGAAAGACGGCGCATATCAGCGCCTCCGGTGAGGAAGTGCTGCTGGAGATGGACGGGGAACAGCCTGGAAAGCTGGCCGCGGAATATCGGATATCGAAGAAAACGATCCCCTTTATCTATTAGTAATAACTCTGATTGTTCAGATAGATCCTACGCCGCAGGTCAGCGCTCGCCGAGAAGCTTGATCATGTATACTTCGATATACCGGGTGAAATAGTCCTTGCGCTTAATCCTGTCAAAGGACTTGTTCGCCGCTAGCTTATCCGCCAGCGAGCGGATTCTATCTGCATCTGGGGGATTGACTCGAAACGTTCTTCGAATATTGCGCAGATAATCCCGAACCATAGCATTGACGTCTTCCACCAGATTGGTTCTGGCTTGCGGATCGTAGAGCGGATTCCACTTCTCCATCAACTCTTTCAAGCTCTCCGGAATCGTTTTCTCGCTGCCGACGAATTCCAGTTTGAGATCATGCACGGCCTTGCGGTAGGCAGCCAACTGCTTGCTCGATATGGGCCGAAGCGTGGTCGATCCCACCGCTTCCGCCGGGCTGGGGCTTGAAGGGGCAGCGGCGGAGGTTATTGTTGCCGCGGAATCTGTGCCTGCCCCTGAGTGCTGTAGGGGGGGTTCCCGCTGTCCTGCCCGTTCTCTCGATCTATTCCAGGTTTTCTTGATACGACGAAACAGATTCCGAAAGAAATAAAACAATCCGCGAAATACTATCAAACGTTTCCAGATGGGTACTCTGAGCTTCGCGTCATCGAACAGTTCTTTTCTGCTCAAAGCCAGGATCTTCGGCAGTGAATGGAGCTGTTTCCGCTTTTCATCCAAGACCTGATCCATGGTTCTGGCCATATCGTAGCTGATTTTTCCCTGTTCCTTGGCCAGATAGAGCAGATTGTAGTTCAGGAGGGAGTAGAGAAACGGGGCCCGGTTTTTCAGGGTTATATCTAAATCCCGCATAAACTCCTGATCATCGGCCATGGCCAGAGTCCGCCTGTTATCTTTGAGCAAATTCTCCCACTCTTGTATGTAATAATCCTTTATATCTCTGGACTGCTCGTGGAGCATCTTCACGAACAGAGGGATGAGGAGATCTTTGTGAATGTAATAATCCTTACCGTGTACCGTCTTGAGGTGAACGAGTTCGGGCAGAGATTCATACCCTTCTGATTTCGTCCTTGCCTCCAAGAACTCCACAAACACATCTCTGGTATTTTTCCGGATCAGGGGTAAGCCCTTCTCGTCGCGAACAGCGGAGAGGTCCTTCAAGGTGTACGCATACGGATATTTGTGGAACTGGGATTCAAACTTCTTCACCATGCTCGATTTTTCGTTCTGCCTCTGCTGCTTGCCTCTGTAGTGGACATTGTAGAAGCCGATCAGATAGGCCGCCTGACAGTAGCTGTGTTCTTCCGGCGTCTTTTCCGAGATATCTTTGTGCTCCTGAAGCACGAAATTGGCAAAATGAGCCCAGAAGCGAAACGAAAAATCAGAGGGTTCGAGCAGTGTTCCGACAGCCCGGCCCGGTTTGGTTATGACTACTGTAATCATATCCCGCAGGCCGCGCTCGTTTCCTCGAAGCGCCGGATGGAGCCTGTGCATGACATAACTAGCGTTGTTTCTGCTCTGCAGGTACTCCCTCAGCTTGTATACGGCCAACTCCATCAGCTTCTGCTCCACCAGATCCGAGCTGACCAGGATGGGATTGACGAGTTCGGGGAAGGCGAGACGAAGGATCTGAGGCTTTTCGGTTTTGATCTCTCCAAAGGTGGAAACGAAATCTGTTTTGATATTGATTTCTGTAATCAGATGTTCTGGAATCGTGATTTTTAGATCGTCCTCGGACGGGAAGGGTATGCTGGGTTTTTCCTCGATCCTTTTATAGGCTTTGTGCAGGGCTTCGATGAAGTAATGGGGGAAGAAAATCCAGCGGACTTCCTGTCCTTCCTTTTCGAGAGTGCACAGTCCATGCTCGGTCAGAACCCGCAGGTAGGTATCGACCATGCCCTCGGTACGTTGTAAATATAAATCCATTTGAGGAAACTTCAATGTGTAGCGGCCGGCATAATTCTTTACAAAGCCGATGAACTCGGTCTTCTCAATACGAGCGGTGCGATGGTTTATGGTGTATATCCGCAGAAGATAGAGCAGGGCTTGTGCATTGGGCTCGAGTCGTCCACTCCCGTCTGTTTCGTCCAAGCTCTCCAGAACGGGTACATCACGGGAATCGGCCGCTGTCGAATCACTCATCATTGACAACGTACCACCAAAGCCGACCTCTGTCCATATTGTGACTCGAGTTACTCACACTGGCAGGCGGGACAGAAATAGGTCCCCCGGCTGGCCACGCGGGTTTTAATGATCGGCGTACCACATCTGCTGCAAGGCCGGCCTTCCCGGCCGTAGACCATGAGGGCGTTCTGGAAGCTTCCCTTCTCCCCTCGGGAGTCCAGGTAATCGGAGATAGTCGTACCCTTTCTTCGGATTGCGGATCGCAGAACCTTTTGCGCGGTACGAAGAAGCGCCGCGGTTCGCTCAGAGTCCAGGGCGGATGCCGGTCTGAGGGGCGAGATCTGCTCTCGGAAGAGGATCTCATCCGTGTAGATATTTCCCAATCCCGCGACAACGGTCTGGTCCAGCAGGGCAGCCTTGACGCAGCGTCCGGTCTTCCCCAATGCCCTGTGAAGCTGTGCGGCGGAGATGTCCAGCGCATCCGGTCCTAGTTTCTTTTCTTTAACGAACTCTTCTATCCCCCCCTCGAGAAGTTTCAACCTGCCGAACTTGCGCACATCGCGAAAGACAATTTTCATCTCCCGGTTCGCTAAGAACACCTCAAGATGGGTGTGCTTGTCAACGCTTTGCACTTTGGGAACCAAAAGCAGCTGTCCTGTCATACGCAGATGAAGAGCCAGAACCACATTCCCGCTCAGCAGGAAGAATAGGTACTTGCCGTGTCTGCGAAGTTTTTCGAACCTACGACCCCGGACGGCTTCGGCGAAACAACCGGGATCAGGGGTGACAACAGCCGGTAAATGACAGTGAACATCTTCGACTGTCAGCCCCAGAACTTGAGCAGCCAACCCCTGGGCCAGATTTTCCACCTCCGGCAATTCAGGCAAAACGTCAATCCTTTCAGCGGAGAACCTAGGCCAGAGATGACTGAAGGAACTCGAATATGTCACGAGCTCTTGGAGGACATCCGTTCACAAATCTCTGGAACCCTCTAGTACAGACGCCGATTCCCAAATCACTCATCCGGAGGCCTCGATATCCCTGGCCGACGCAAATCTTTTTTCGGAGACGGCTCAACTGGCTGGTTTCACGAAGGCGCTGCAGCGCGTACAGCGTGCTGCCGTAGCAGGCTGAACAAGCTTGGCGATCCAAGATGTACGCTTTTAGTCGATACAGCTCACTCCTGCCCTGTAGAGGAATTTTTACAAAATCGGGTTGACCAATTTCCCGGATTTGGGCGGAAAGGGTGTCCATGACTCCAACGCCGTATTCGGCGGCCAAGGCAATGTGCCTGATCATTTCAGGCCGGTAGCCCATCAACTCGGCGACGTAGCTGTCTACTAATACCGGATCTTTGCCCAAGATCACCCTGTCCATGGCCAGAGGATTACCTCCGGTTTCCGAGGTAGGATCACCACAGATACCGTCCACGATAATCAGGTCCTGTCGAATCAACGTGTTCAGCAGGGCAATTGGTTCGTGAAGTCCTTCTGCATGATAACGCCGTTTCTCCGAATCGGGGATGCAACCCTTCAGATTCTTCAATGCGCAGGTCATACGGGTTGCACCATGTCCCTTTAGGACGGGTAGATTCACCAGGTAATCCGCTTCCACTGCGCTCCTGCACACCTTGAATGGAAGATCTTGCACGTCGAAGGTACGAATGGGATCGCTCTTTAGATCGAGGAGACGAACTCCGTGTCTTCCGTATTTCTTCGTCAGGTCGTCGTAGCCGCAGACCCGGAACGCCCTCCGGGTGTCCCCCCCCGTCCAGCTGCTTTCCGCCACGGTGATTCTCTTGACTCCCGCCTCGAGAAGATAGCGGATCACCCCCTCCACCAATTGTGGATGGGTCGTTATCCCGGATGAAGCCTCCCGGGCCATGACCAGGTTGGGTTTGAGCACCACGTGATCGCTGGGATTGAGCTCCGAGGCAATGTTCATTTCCTGGAGCAAGGTCAAGACCAGGTCGTAGGGTTTTTTCCCGTAGGCAACAACCACCTGTCTGGGGTTCACGAGCCTCCCGAACCGACAGCACGTTCAATAATCCGGCAGGCTTGCTGAACAGCCTCGGTGGAAACATCGTGATGGGTTACAATACGGATCCAACCATCTTCGGGAGGGTTGATCCTCACGCCCCCACGGAGAAGCTCCTCCACCAGTCTCTGCTCCCTGGCCCTATTACCCGGGTTCCGATAACGCAGAAAGAACATGTTGATCTTCACCGGTAGAGGCTGAACCTCGAAGATCCCGAGTTTATCTAACACCCGTGCTATCTCCTCCGCCTTAATCCGGTCCTCCGGCAGCCGCTGCCGCATGTCCTTAAGCGCGACCAGCCCGGCGGCGGCAATCACCCCGGCCTGACGCATTCCGCCGCCCATGATTTTTCGCTTCTTCCGGGCTTTTTGAATGAACTCGCCGCTGCCGGCCAACATCGAACCCACAGGCGCACACAAACCCTTCGAAAGGCAAAACATCACCGAATCGGTCAGCTCGACGATCCGCCTGGCTTCTACCTCGAGATAATGGGCGGCGTTGAACAGACGGGCGCCGTCGAGGTGCACCAGGACGTTCAACTCGTGGGCACGACCCAGGATATCCTTCATGACCTCGAGGGGCATGACCTCACCATTGCCGAGAGCGTTTTCCAAGGCGATAAGATCTGTTTGCGGCCAGTGGATATCCTGCCCGCATCGAAGATGCGCCTTGATCTCATCCCAAACCGGATATGCTCCCCGCGGAGTGAAGGTTCGAAGTTGGGCACCGGCAATCACGGCTGCCGCTCCAACCTCATGCTGCACGATATGGCTCTGTTCGGTCAGCACCACTTCATTGCCCCGCCTGCAATGGGTGAACAGGGCAAGCTGATTCCCGAACGTCCCGGAAGGCACAAACAGGGCGGAATCCTTTCCGACCAGTTCCGCGGCAAAAGCTTCCAATTCGTTTACCGTAGGGTCTTCGCCGTACACATCATCTCCCACTTCCGCACGATACATGGCTTTGCGCATGTCTTCTGTCGGCTTGGTCACCGTATCGGAACGAAGATCGATTGTCCCCATCAGCTCTGTTCTCCCTCTGCTACACCTTTTGGACTCTTTAGTAATGTCTGTTCGGATCCTCGCACCTTCTGAAGCCGTTGGATCTCTTTCTGTCCTTCCGAGATCTGGACGCGGAGGGTGTCAATTTCTCGCTGCCGCGATTCAATATCAACCTCCAGCTTCGAAATTCTATCGGCAAGAATACCGAGTTGGTCGCGAAGCGAATCGATGCGCATGGCAGCTCGGAGCCTTTCTATTTGTTTTTGATTTATTCGATTCGCCCGTTCGATTTCCTCGATCTGTTTGACAATACTCGAAGCTTCTACATCCGTGAGCTCACCGGATTGTGTGCCCCGGCACAGACTTCCAAGAGCCTCGAAGGCGTCATGCAGTTGCCCTTCGATACGCTGGATTTCCGTTTCGATTTCCCGTACACGCTTCTGGTGGGATTTGTCCGCGCCGAGAGTTTTCAACTCGTTCCACATTCTCCCCTGTTCCTCTCTGAGCTTATCTGTCTCTCGATGTAAGGCGTTGATTTTTTTCTCATTCGCTTCATAAGGAGCCAGAGCGTCCCGCAGCCCGCCGTCCTTCAATTCTTCGTCCAATTCCGAATCACAGAATCGCCTCCCCACCTCGTGAAACGACTTGCTTACGGCCTTCCGTCTCAGAGAAAGGACACCCTTCAAATAGAGGGAACGACCGGTCTCACGAAAAATACGAAAGAATTTACCCTCTTTTGCGTGAGCCTGGAGCTCGTCGTATTCTGCTTCCAGTTCCTCCAACTCCTGTTCCTGCCGCCTCAACGGTTCAAATAACTCCCGGTACTCCTCCCTTGGAGCGTTCAAGCTCTTATACGCTGTGTAGGCTGCTCTGCCGATAGCCTCGCAGATCACATGATTTTTCTCTGCCAGCTCAGCGATCTGGGCTTTCCTGTCGCGTATCTCCCGTTCAAGCTCCTCGTTACGGGAAACAGATTGAAGTATTTTCTTCACCTGTTGGCGGCTCCCGGGAAGCTGGTGGCGCAGGTCTTGAATCCGCTTGTGGAGTTCCTTCATCTCCGGGGTACTCAACACCTCGGCTTCCTGGTAAGAAAGGTATTCTCCCAATTTTCTCAAGCAGAGGTGGATCTGGCTTGAGTTTTTTTCTATGCCCCTCTGCAGCTCATTGATCTCCCGTTTATAGGTATCCATCTTGCTACCGCTCAAGCCTCCAAACCGAGCCTCTTGTCGATTATCGCCTTGGTAACGCTCAGGACCTCTCCGGTTTCAACCCGTACCAGCTTTAAAAACAGCTCGTATCCCTTGGCCGTGGAATAGAGCTTCCCGATGATGAGCAGCTCTGCCCCAAGCAGATCTCCGACCTTTGCCGCTCCTTGCTCCTCGGCCAAATCCGACAGCTGCAATTCTAACTCGTCCAAAACACTCTGAAGATCTTTGCGCTCCACGATTCGGAAAAGCTCCTTGAACATCTTGCCCTTTCCGAAGCTCAGGAGCAATTGCTCCGTGAAGTACTCCGAGTTGAGACTCAAGTGTCTTTGGGCCGGGCTGAGAGGAAGTACGGCTGCAGCCGTACCCTTGGGGATTCGAACGGTTGAATAGTCAATCAGTTGAGACACCGCCATGGAAAAGAGCTTGTTCAGCGTCTCCTCCCTTTCCTCCGCACCGATTTTGCTGGCAGTGAAGTACTCCTCCTCCTCTTCGATTGGTTGGCCGGTAATATGGGATAGTTCCTCCTTGGCGAAACGAATAATGATGGCTTCCAGCTTGTCCGTCTGATAGTTGGCCCCAGTATGGTGACTGACACTACCTGGCGCCCCACCCTCGCTCTCGCCGGTTTCACCGTAGGTGAGGAAAATGTACTTCGCCGAGGTGTACTGGGCAATTTGTCTCAGTACGACCTCTCCCAGCAGGTCAAGACCACCTGTTCCAACACTGAAAATCTTTATCCCCTTCTCCTTCGCCTCCTTGACCGCTTGAGCGTAGGTATATCGCTGGCCGTAGTCCAAGTGCGGCGGCGCGTCTGTAATGATGAAACCGAGGCGCACCCCTCCACGACTCCAGGACAACCTAATGGCCTGCTCGAGTGCGGACTGGAGATCCTCCGGCGTATCTCCTCCTCCAGAGGCTTCTACCGCATCAAGAGCCGATTGGAACTCCTGGAGGTTTTCGGTAAAAGGAACGACCTCGGTCACGTATTCATCCCCGCGATCCTTGTACAAGACCATCCCGAATCGTACCTGCGGTTTCGACGAGAGGGAGGCCAGATTGAGTTTGATGAGATCGATCGTGGTTTTTAATCGTTGAATTTCTTCACCCATGCTTCCAGTTGTATCGAGGATAAAGAGCAGATCCAAAGGAATCCGGCTCATTTCAACCCGAGGTGCATCAAAGGTGACCAGGGTCTCCCGTCGACCGAAACGATCGAGGGAGACGGTCTTACGCTGCTGGTTATAGGTAACCTCTATCGTATACCCCTGCTGATCACCGTATTCGGCGGGGAACAGGAGAAAACTTCCGTCAGCATAGGTCGTCCCCCTGCCAAGGAAACTCTGATTCAGCCCGTATATGGCGATCTCGGCGTTGGGAATAGACTTGCCTTCGTTGTCATGGACCTTGAGGATGAGCCGTTCTTCGATGGGAATCGGTATATGATTGACCTGGGCACCGTAGATACTCAAGAATTGCACGAAGTAGTTGAACTGCTTGTTGTCATCGGCGAAACCGGCTTTCAGACCCGAAACTTGAGGTCTTGTGGAGGTGCCGGAAGAACGGGTCGATACGCTTCCTGAAGGGGCCGCTTTCGCCTCCGGCACCGCCTCGGCGATACCCGCAGCATCCGCTTCCTCACTCCTGGGAGCTTCAACGCTTTCATCGGCGGCGCTTTCTCTCTTTTCCACCCCAGAAGCCTTAGACCCGTCCTCCCGTGGGGGCGGGGATTCTGAAAGCCCCGGCTCAACCGGCTCCCGGGCGTGCTCTGCTTCTCCGCCTAACCCTATGCAGGACAAAAGAGCAAGTACGAGCAGCGATATAAAGAACAACATCCAGACAGCGGTTTTCCGTTTCATCGTCGATTCTCCTCCACACCCGTCGAGCGCCCACATGTTCGGCGAATATTCGGCTGGCGAGCCATCCCAACAGTTATGATTATAGCATAGCCAAAAATTACGGGATGATGTAGATCCACAGTCAACAAAATCGTGACTGGTATTGGGTGATGGCCTTGCGGCTCCCCAGTCGTTGGTTAGGAATAGGAATTTCTTCCGGAGCGCTTACCGGAACATACCTTGGGTGATATCCCGGCGCCGAAGAGAGTAAGATACTTCGCTGGAGTCCACCTCCAGCCACACCTCCACTTTGCCGATCATCTCACGGATTTCCCGCCGTTCCTGGATCGGTCCGGACAGGTCGTAGCTGTGGATCTCTCCGTCGTAACTTACGACCACCGTGTAGTCCAACTGATCGTTCCGGCGCCGAGCCTCTGCGACTAGCTCGATCGGGACGGGCCTACCCTGCCGATCGACGAAGGAGGCATCATGCTCCCGGCGCACACTCCCGGATACCTCCAACTCCCGGAAGCTGATGTCTTCCCTGACCAACTGTTGGAGTTCATAAATGATATCATTGAAATGGCGGGCTTTAGCCCGGACAACGCTCCGCTTTCCCGGCTGGATCTCCACCTCCTCTTCCCAGTCGTGGAAGGTAATCTCAGGCTGTTTCACCACACCAAAACTGGAAAGGTGAATTCGCAGGCGGTGGCTTCCCGGCGAGAGATTCTCGATCTGGAAGGGAACACGGGAATCCCCCGTCGTATAGCCGACGAACTCATCATCCACGAAGATCTCCGCGTCGATCAGATGGGAGAACAGGTGGACCGAACCCGGTTTCTCATCCTGGAGCGAAATGATCGAACGGTCGTGCTGATCCGATTGCAGCACAACCTCCCGTCCTGTCAACCGGAAGATGATCTGCTCGGATAACGAGTGCAGAGTATTCTCGCCGGCCCCGCGCTCCGAGAAAGTAAGCGTGCGGGCACTGACAACATCGAGTAGACGAACTGTAATCAGAACATCCCCGCCCAGAAAGACGTACTCCCCCCGCAGTAGATAATCCGCTCCCAGGATCCTGCCGACCTCGATCGCCTTGTTCTGATCCTCCGCCAGGCTGCTCAACTGCAGCTCCTGCTCCCTCAGGATGACGTCCAGATCACTGCGATTCACCACTTCGATATCATCGGCTCCCGAAAGGTCGAAGAGCAGCAGGCCGCGGATGATCCCCTCCAGATAGTCGTAGCGGGGATTGGCGCTCAAGTTATCGATGGACAGAAAAGCGATGTTTGCGGGGAGAGCTCGGAGAGGAAGGGATCCGAAAACCAGCAACAGAATAGCATTCCAGAGAGTTCTCCTCCGTAGCCCAGGGATTTTTACTATCTTCATACCAGCCTCTTTCCTCGCCAGTAATCGAAAGATTTTCTGCATACCTTCTCCCAGTATCACAGAGATATGTCTATAACTACTCCGTTGGGCAGCGGAAGCAATCGCAGTTTTTCCGGCCGCGCTTGCTGTGGTTCGGCACGGGCTTTAGCACCCCCGATATCCGTAAAAAAGGGCAGCAGCATCCCTACGCCACCGACGGCCCAGAATCCATAGGAGAGAACACTGTTCAGGACGTATCGATCGTAGGCTTTCTCGTCTTTTCCGTCGCTCTCGATAAAGGTCTGCCTGTGGTTGAAGGCAACCGTTCGGGTAACGCTTCCCAGACCAACCAGAGAAGCGCCACCGATCAGGGAGGCTTTGTCCCAGAATCCGGAGATGGGCTCCTCCCTCGGGCCGGGAATGAAAAAGGCTGTAATCATCCCTGCTCCCCCGACCAGCCAGAAGGCGTAGCTGGTCAATCGCTCGATGCTGTACAGGATGTACCCATTCCGATAGCGGGTGTACAGCTCATCCAAATCGGCCACCTTGTAGTCTTCGTAGAGGAAGTCGTTCGTGTAGCGCTGGGCACCGGCCATCAAGTCGAGTACGTTGCCCGCAATAGATAACGCCGCACCCGCGGTGAAAAGTGTTTTCCCCCAACGAGATAGCTGGAAAGCCCTATCCGGAAATACGGCCAGGTAAGTGGGGATCGAGGCCACAGCCAGGGACCAGGACACGTAGGACAGGGTCGTTGTGACGAAGTAGCCGATATAGGCGCTGTTGTAGGTATTCCACAGCGCGTCGAAGTTCCAACTTGCTTCGTTGTAGTCAACATAGGTATCAGAGATCTTACGGCGCAGTTCGAAACCGGTGCTTCCCATGACGTTACCGAGCTCGAGAAGAAACACACCGCCGCAGATGTTTACCAGAGGCCACAGATCGGCTTTGCTGGGTTTTTCGATCGGCCCTGGTGTAAGATCCGGACTCTTCCCTGCTCCCACACCCGGCGGCTGCGTTTGCGGACCGCTCGTCGATGCTTCAGCGCCCTGCCCGGCCGCTTCCTCGGCGCCAGCAGCCGCCGAAGTTCCTGAATCCTGTTCCTCCACCAAGCTTCCAGGCACGGCTCTTTTCACCAAGCCTATGGTCAAATCCCGGCAAGCCCTTTCCAGATCATCGGCTTCGGCTGCACTAATAGAATCCGCAGCGATAGCGCGAGCGGTGCTGACTTCAATGACCTTGGCGTTCACGATGTACCTGCCGTCGGATAGAGCAACGGACCCGAGCACGATGTGATCTGCCGACAGCTTGCGTCCGATTTCTACGGCGCAGTCATTATCGTTACAACCGGCCGTCGTGTCCCCTGCAGTTGCCAGGATTTGGTCTCTCTGCTCGACGGTCACGACCTCATATACCCCTGTATCGATAAAACTAGTTTCCATGAAGGCATATACCACACCTGCGTCGGCCGGAGACACTTTTACCGGTTCGAAGGGCAGAATTCCCAATACAGGCTTTTCTTGGCAAAAACCGGAGTAGGAAGCGGCCACTAGAAACAGGAGAAAAAACAGGTTAGTTTTGAGCTTGGCGACTGTGATATGGATCCCCATATGTAACGGCAGCTGTCTCTTACTATCTATACACCTTATCGGTGAAAACTCAACGGGTTTTCGAGTTTTAAAGTTACAATTTCAGCTATTCTTGTACGGCGGAGATCAGGCGGTAAGTCCTTTTTCCCGATGAGCTTCGGCCACTTTCACGTATTTTTGTGCCCACCGTTGGTTGGTTTCGCGGTTGTTCTCATCGATCCGGCGAATAAGGCGGCCCGGAACGCCCGCCATCAGGGAGAAGGGCTCAACAACGACGTCTTCCCGGATCAGAGTTCCGGCGGCGATGATGCTTCCCCTGCCTATTACGGCTCCGGACAGTATGATCGCTCCCATTCCGATCAAGCAGTCTGATTCGACTGTGCAGGCATGAAGGATTGCCCCATGTCCGACCGTAACGTTGTCCTGAACAATGCAGGGTCTGTCGTTTTCCACGTGCAGGATTGAGCCGTCTTGGATGTTGCTGTTGGCACCAACCTCAACATAATTGATGTCACCGCGGATCACAGCGTTGTACCAGACCGAAGAACCCGCGGCCAACCGTACGTCCCCCACAACCTGGGCACCCCGTGCAATAAATACACTCGAATCAATCTGGGGATCGGCATCGAGCATGTTTTTCGGAATATCAGTTTTATCCATCTACTGGCTCCTCGTCGTTTTGTGATCCTAATTTCAGAAAACCTGCACGAACGATAGACATTCTGGTAAAACCTGGCATAATACCAAAACAATACGAAGGAACGGTGAAACATACTACCGTCGGGTGTAAATTTTTTGTTTATTGGGATGGCGGCTGTAATTTCGCTTTTATTTGCTTTTGCAGGCTATTCGATTCATGCCATTGCACAAGCAGGTCAGAAGATGGGGCTCGCGATCACCGACCGACATAGAGTCAAGGGGGCGGTCGTTTGGATCCTATCGACACTCTCGATGCCCATCTCCGTGTTCTTGATCCTGTACGCGGTATCGATTGGAAATGCATCTTTGGTGGGAGCGATGTCCGGATCGGGCTTGGCTTCTCTGGCCATCTTTTCCCATCTCTATATGCGTGAGGGTATTTCAAAACAGGAACTGATCGGCGTTTTCACGGTTATTGTTGCAGCAATTCTTATCGGTTCCTTCAGGCTCGACACGATCGTCACAGAGCCTTCGTTGCCCTCCCTCTACATCTACCTGCCCATAGTCTGCGGTTCATATCTGTTGCTCTGGTTGTTATTCAGAAGGCGTACAAATATCGTCGGCATCATGATCGCGGGATTCGCCGGAGCCTTGGGAGGCTTTGTTCCACTATTTCAAAAAGTATCTACCTCTCCACGTGGTCTATCCCAACCACTACTCCGTTTTCACTTCCGGATCGAAAGTCCGATTACCACGCTGCTGCAGAAGGGGGCTGAACTATTGTCCAATCCTTGGGCTCTGGCCTGGATCGTGATCTCCCTGTTGTCGATGGTCGTTATGCAGTTTGCCTACCGGCGGGGAAAGGCGATCCAATTGATCCCGGCTTTCGCGGCCAATACCATCGCCATTCCGGTAGTCGGCGGCGTAGCGGTTTTCGAAGAGAGGTTACACCCGCTTCAGTGGACCGGCGTGGCTCTCATTATAACCGGTGTGTTCCTGCTAACCCTTAAAACGAGTTACAACATGCATCCTTCCAAACGGACACAGTGAATCCCTCTGAGTTTTTCCGTCTCTCTGTTGACTACGATCAAGTTTATTGCGATCCTTGATACCATCTATCCGCGAGTCGCATCGGCGTTTGCTGGCGGTGAAATCATATGCCTGGTAGTGAACAGATAATCTGTGCGAGGAGTGCTCGTCTATGCGTAAAGCTATTGCTGCCGTCCTGGTCGTCGTGCTTGTTTTCCCCCTGTTACTGGCCGCCCTCATGACTTTTTCTGTCAGCACCTGGGCTTTTGACCGAGGATTCTACCTGCAACTGGTCTCGGATGAACGGATCTACGAGGTGATCTTGAGCGAGACCGCCTGGGAGCAGGAACAGGTATTCGGGGTTACCGAGTTCGACGGCATTCCCGGTGATGCTCTGGTCAAAGCCCTGCGGGAGGTAATTACCCCGAACTATCTGCGTTCCCAGGCGGTGAGCCTGGTAAACGATGCCTTCGATGCCGTCGAGGGACGCGCCTCCGTTCTAGAGCTGACCGTCGATCTGACACCGTTGAAGGACAGGCTCCAGGGCGAGGCGGGTGATCGATTCGCCCGCTCGTTAGCGGCAAATCTTCCCGTCTGCTCTGCCGGAGAAGAGGCCTTCGCACCTGGGGCACAGTTGCCTCGCTGTAGACCTGCGAACCTTTCCGAAGAACGAGCTGCGGAGATGATAGGAAAAGCACTACCGGCATTCCTCGATAGTCTGCCGGATACCTATCCTCAGCCACCGGAGACGATACACTTTCACTACACGCCGGAAGATGAGTTCTGGACCGGCTTTGTCGGGACAAACCGGCTGATTTGGGTCAACATTCTCTTGGCTCTTGTTGCAGCGAGCTTCTGGGTGGGCGCGGCCTTTGTCGGTGGGGAAAATCGCCGCCAAATCGTACAGTGGCTGGGTTGGCCGCTATTTGTTCCCGCCGTACTGATCCTGATCGGAGGGATAACAATCCGGATAACGGCGGGTTTGCCCTGGATCAATTACCAGTTAAGCTCCTGGGTCGTATCCGATATCTGGTACAGTGTAGAGATTGCCGAAGTGATTTCAACGATTGCCCGTTCTGCCATAAAAGCGATAGCCCGAGGCTTCCTTGTCACAGGAGGAATTTCTATCGGGATATCCGTGGGGTTGATCGTTTGGTCTTATTCGATGGAGGCAGAAGAGGAATAAAAAAATCTTGCAAAAGAAACTGAATCGGATATGATAGGTGGAAGATAAGATAAAATAAGGAGGCGAAGCCCCTGGGTAAAGGAGGTGGAAACCCCAGGGGCCTCTCTTTTTTTTTATTATCGATCAATTTCCACGTACAGATAACAGAGTTAAAAAATGCAGCGTGGAGGACTTAGGTGATGGGGATACAATTCCCAAAAGATTTCCTATGGGGTACGGCAACAGCCTCGTATCAGATTGAGGGTGCGGTGAACGAAGATGGTCGCGGGGAGACCATTTGGGACCGTTTCAGCCACACGCCGGGAAAAGTATACGAGAACCAGAACGGCGATACAGCCTGCGACCATTATCATCGATACAGGGAAGACATCCGGCTGATGAAGGAGGTCGGCCTAAAATCCTATCGTTTTTCCATCGCCTGGGCGCGGGTATATCCCCGCGGCGGAGGTAAGCTCAACACCACCGGCATCGATTTCTACCAACGCCTGGTTGACGAGCTATTAGGGAACGGAATTATTCCCATGATCACCCTTTATCACTGGGATTTGCCTCAGAGCCTTCAGGACAGGGGGGGATGGCGGCAGCGGGACACCGTGAAATACTTTTTGGATTTTACGGGCACCATGTTTGATGCGCTTTGCGACCGGGTAAAGCTGTGGATTACACACAACGAGCCCTGGGTAGCCGCCTATATAGGACATAAAACCGGCGACCACGCTCCGGGAATACGGGACATGGGAACGGCTCTGCAGGTGTCCCACCACTTGCTTCTCTCTCATACGCAGGTAGTTCAGCTGTTTCAAGAGCACAGGAAAGCTGACGGCCAAATCGGGATCACACTGAATATTGCCCCCGCTTACCCGGATACGGATTCTCCCGAGGATGAGCAGGCCGCTCAGTACTACGACGGCTATCAAAACCGCTGGTTTCTCGATCCGATATTCAAAGGTCAGTATCCCGAGGATATGTTCGAGCTGTATCGGCAGCAGTACCAGGCGCCAAGAATCGAATCCGAAGACCTCGAGGATTTTAAGAAAAGCCGAATCGATTTTCTCGGCGTGAACTACTACATGCGCAAAATCCTACGCCGGCCGGAGAGACAAAACGAGCTGTTTGCAGAAGTCCGGCCGGACTATCGAGGGGTTCAGTTCACTGAGATGGGTTGGGAGGTGTATCCGGATGGTCTGTATACGCTTCTCACCCGGATCCAAAAGGACTACAATCCCCCCGCGCTGTATATTACGGAAAACGGGATTGCCTGCAGGGACGTGCCATCGACGGACGGACAGATACAAGACGATGAGCGAATCACCTATCTACGGGACCACTTCAGCGCGGCACACAAGGCCATGCAAGCCGGCGTCAAGCTCAAGGGCTATCAGGTATGGAGCCTGATCGACAACTTCGAATGGGCCCATGGATACAGCAAACGCTTCGGTATCGTGTACGTAGATTACAAAACCCAAGCCCGCACCCTGAAGAAGAGTGCTCACTGGTACCGAGAGGTCATCAACAACTCCGGATTCTAGAGCGACCGCTGCGGCGCGTACTCCAAGCCACCCTTTAATCTCTGGCCGCAACAACAGACAGGGTCACAATCAGCGCGACAAGTGATCCGGCGACCCCCATGGCCACGGTTAGGGAAAGAGGAGCCAGTATTCCTCTGCCGGCTTTCCCCGATATCAGTAACGGCATAACTCCGGCGATTGTCGTAAGGGAAGACACAACCAGAGGTCTTAGTTTTTTCACCAACGCCTTGTAGACTCTTTCTACAGTTACACGGCCTGCCCGAAGATCGACAGATACGAGAATGGCATTGTTCACGGCAATTCCGCTCGTCAGGATCAGACCGATGATCACAGGTAAGGTGAACGACCAGGAAATTGCTTTCAATAGCAAGATAGGGCAGAGGAAGGAGCAGGGAATTTGAAGCAGGATGATGCCGGAAATGCGGATCGATTCAAACTGAAACATGAGTATGAAAAAGATCAGCAGCACCGCCAGTCCGAGGCTCACCAGCACGGCTTTCGCCAGCAGAATCTCCTCCTCCACTTCCCTGCCGATGTCCCCCCGATATTCCGGTGGAAAGGGAAAAGTTTCCAGAATCCTCCGGGTGGCCCGCAGGAGTTTAGCTCTGCTGCCCCAGTCGGTCAGAACGGATAGGCTTAGACTCCTGGATCGATTGAGGTGGTAGATCCTTCCGCTCTGCTCTTGATCGGTCACATGCACGAGCGATCCAACCGGCAGGGCACCGGTCCGGGACGGTAGCTGCAGCAACAACTCGACACTCCGTTGCCCCTGGTTGAGGTTTTTCGATTGCAGCACCACATCCATTTCCTCCGGACCGGTTGTCCACTTGTCTACAACGGGTGCTGATAGCGCCCAATACATCTGAGAGTACAACTGCCATGGATCCAGGCCCGCCTGGGCAACTTTCGACAAATCTACATGAAGCGTCCTTGCGGGAAGCACATCTTTGAAATGGAAAACAACCCCTTTGGTTCCGGGCAGCCCGTAAAGGTCCTGAGCCAGCTGAACAGCCAACCTTTTCAACTCATCCAGCCTTGGACCCGAGAATGTCAGAGAAAACGAAGTCCCTTCGGTTGAGCCATCGGGGAAATGAAGGAATCCTTCCCCAAGACAGTCTTTCTGCTCCCGGAGGAAGGCCACCAACTGCCCTGTGTTCACAGCTTCTGCTGTTTGTAGATAAAAGATCGCCCGCTCGCGTTCATAGCGGCTGCTCACCCGATCCACACCACTATAGGCCAACAGAGTTCGTTCTATGGAGGAAGCCGCCTGTGCGATGAACTCCTTTGTATATCCGCTTGGATACTCAATGGAGAAATGAATCACTTCATCCCTCAGCGCGGTAAATCCCATTCCATGCCTCTCCGATCTGAATGCAGAGATAGAAACGACACAAACCGTGACAACCACGGCAATTGATATCGGCCATCGGATCCTGTTCATTGTGGAGACAAGAGCACGAAAGCAGCCTAGAATTGTGCCCTTTCCACGATCCAGCTTCAAAACCTGCAATCCTTGTCTGCCGGTTGACGTGCAAACAGCTCTGCGGGTTCTATAGAACCAGTGCAAAAAGGTGGGAAGAAAGAGGAAAACAAATAGACAAGAGGCAAACACCGACCCGGCCACCGAGACGGCAAGACCTTTGAACTGATGAACCAGGACCGATGGAGCGAAAAACAGGGGAAGGAAAACCGCAACCGTTGTGGCGGCGGAGAACAGAATCGGACCACGAGACACGAGCACCGCCTTTCGATAGTTCATACTTGATTGGAAGTACTCCTCAACGAAGATGACACCTGCATCGATTACCAGTCCGACGCCTACAGCAATCCCGGAAAGCGTAACAATATTGAGTTCCTCCCCCGATACCCGCAAGGTAGCAAGTGAAACAAGGACGGAGAAAGGAATGTTCGCGCTGATCATGACGGCCGGAAACAGTCTTCCCAAAAATAAAATTGTGAGCAGCACCACGAAGCAAATCCCGGCAGACACGGCGTAGAGAACCTGTTCAAGGGCTCCACGAACAAGACGCCCATAGCTGTACAAAATCTCTCCGGCTGGAAGTTTCTCGGTGAGCCCTTCCAAGCGCCTGCAGAGTGCCAGCAGATTGGCATCGCCGGTCGGCTGGACATAGACGATCAATCGTTCCCTTCCGTCAACCCTTCCCAGTGATTCTGTCCTGCGTTTTTCTATACCAGCCGTTGCCAGATCCCGAAGATTAACTCCGGCGGCAATCGGTAGATCCAGCAGCCGCTCTGTATTGCGGAACCGACTGTCCAGGATGTGGGGTTCTCCATTTTCCAGACCGAATCCACCCACAATGTTGGCGGCTCTTATCTTGTGTATCAGATCTTCCAGCACAAGATGGGACACCGACAGTTTCCGCGGATCGTATTCAACCACGACCTCAGGTTCGAAGCCCCCGGTGATTTCGATTTCACCGCTACCCTCTACACTCTCAAAAATACGCTTCAGGTCCTCCTCACTCAGGTCGCCGGCGATCGGGAATCCAGCGATGAACACAGGTTGGCCAAGGGGGTCGCTCTTTAATATTACCGGTCGTTGTACGTTTGAAGGGAAATCCGTGTATGCTGCGTAGACAACCTCTCTGACCGAGAGGAAGGCTGTATCCAGGTCCGTGTCCGATGAGAAGGTGATGATCAAGCGGGCTTTGCCCCTGTCGGCGACTGAAAAGATCTCTATGATTCCCGCTACATGGGCGATATTCGCCTCCAGCGGGTCCACTATAGTACGTTCGATCTCCTCTTCAAAAGCTCCTCTACATTCAATTGTTACTGAAATTGTTTTGGTCTGGGCCCTGGGTAGATACCCGAGAGGCACCGATGCGGCGAATAGGACGATCAGGATACATAAGAACAGAAGCAGCAGGGAAATCCTTCTGGGTTTCTCGATCCAATCTTTTTGATAATTCATTGCCGCCGAGATCGGGAAGCACGGGTCAACCGATCGTAAAGCACCGGGAAGATCAGCAGTATGGAAAACAGACCAACGAGGAGCCCACCGATAAGGGTGACTGCGGTGTTGCTCTGAAGGGCCGCCTCTCCGGCCGAGTGCACAGCGATCGGAATCATTGCAACAACCGTTGACAGCACGGTTGCAGCAATAGGTTCGAGTCGATCAGCGCTGGCGTTCAAAATGTGTTTGCGGGTAATCGGCTTTTTCCCAATATAACCGACAACAAGTATAATTGAGATGTTTATTGCCGTACCGAGTAAAATCAAGATTCCCAGGAATGAGTTGATATTCAGGCTGTACCCACACAGCAGTAGGGCAACCAGACTGCCGAACAAGGCAGGCAGCAGAGACAACAGAAGCACAAGGGGAAGAACAAAGGATTCAAACTGTGCACCCAGCAGAAGATACATGAGGAATAGAGCAAAGAAAAAAACAACCAAAATATGTCGCTGATTCTGTTTCAAAGCCGAGACTGTCATCAATTCACCGGAATGTTCAGCCCCGGTTGAAAGAAAAGTTGCGATCTTGTCTGCACATCCGGCGGCAGGATGCATGGTTAGAGTCACCGCGGGCGTGCGATTAAAACGATGAAGCTCCTGATACGAGTGAGCGTGCTCGAATGTAGCCAGTAATCCCGTTTCAACAAGCTCACGTTCAACAGGAATACGAATCCGCTTGCGCTGATCCTCCGTGGCAAGATCTGCCGGATCCAGGCGGACTCGAATGTCGACCTTTCTTCCCCCGGAGTGAAATTGGGCGCCTGTGTGGCCCAAAAACGCCGTACGCAAGGAATCAAGCACAGCTGCCGGTTCAGCTTGATGGGATGCCAGTCTTGCCGGTTCCAGGTTGAGCTGGATGCGATGCGCCTCAACCACAGTATCAAGCGCAGCAGCGCTGACCAAGCGGTTGTCGGTGATTTGTTCCGCGGTGTATTTTGCCGTTTCTACAAGCAATTCTCGATCTATACCAGTTAGGCGATACTTCATAACACCCGAAGCACCGAGAAGCAGATGAACCGAATCCGTCGGTCGAGATAGGGTATAGTGAATGCCGGGAACCTGTTCAAAGATCTCACCGATTTCTGTCAGTACCGCTGAGGAAGGCTGTTCCCGGATATCAGACAGACAAATACGGAAGCGAACACAACGGGGATCTCTGTCCGGTTCGCTTCGATCCAACAAAGTACTACGATCGTAACCGGCTGCAGCGAAGACTGAAGCTACCCCGTCAAGTGCATATAAATCGACCGCGATCTGGCTGCTTCGAGACCGGCAAATGTCGATCGGCGTCCACGCCGGAAAAGCAGCCCGGATCTCGTATTCCCCAGATGCGATATCCGGTAAAATACGTTTGGGCAGGTATATCAACAAAACGATCGCAGCTACCACCAAGAAAGTCAGTAGTACCACGACAGCGAACGGACGGTTCAGCGCCTTCTCGAGATATCGCGTATAGACTCGACGCATCCCGGCGATGGACCGAGAGGTGAGTGTTCCCGCCATTTTCTTTGGCCCAATCAATGTATAAAGCGCCGGTGTGAGGGTAACGGCACACAGAAACGAGGTAATCAGCAGACAAGAGACCGTCAAAGCTAAATCTCGGAACAGCGCCCCTGTTACACCTTGAATGAATACAATCGGGAGAAATACCAGGAGAGTCGTCATCGTGGAACCGATTATCGCGGTGGTGCTTTTACCGGCAGCAACGGCTATTCTTTTTGCTCCCACTGCCCTGGACTGAAGGAGAGAGTATAGAACAACGATGCTGTTGTCCACGATCATCCCTATGCCGATCACGATGCCCGAAAGGGAAATGATGTTGAGACTGATTCCAGTAAATTTCATAAATAGAAACACGACCATCACTGCGGCTGGAATCGAGGCGGAGACAATGAGCGGAACTGAAACTCTTCTGAAAAGAAGCAATAGGACAAGAAAAACGGAGAGGCACCCCACAGCCATTGCAATGAGGAGGTTTCTGATTCCCGACTCGATCTCACCGGTCGGATCCTTTACGATCTGAACTTCGAGATCATTGGCGAACATGGGGCCTAAGGTCTTACTGATTTTCGTATAATACAGTGACATAATATTAGATTCATGCTATACTCACCGCATGAAAACAAAATCCCGCGAGAGAAGAGATTTTGAAGGACTGGAGAAAAGACGGAAAGACGCCGCTCGTATGTTCA
>CAZVHJ010000052.1:0-36448 GCA_964627715.1 uncultured Spirochaetaceae bacterium
ACACCCTGGCGCACTCCATTGAGGCCTACACGGCGGTGCTGGCCACGCCCGTAACGGACATGGGCTGCGAACAGGCGATCCGCCTGGTGGGCCGCTACCTGCGTCGTGCGGTGAAGAACGGGGAGGATCGGGAAGCCCGAAACGGTATGGCTTACGCCAACTCCCTGGCGGGCATCGCCATCTCAGTGGGTATCGTGACCGTGTGCCACGGCCTGGCGCACTCGATCGGCGGCCTATCGGGGTCGACCCATGGCGAGACCCTGGCGGCCATGACCCCGCATACCATGCGCCTTTCCATGAAGGCCTTCCCGGATAAGTTCCGTAAGATCGCCATGTTCCTGCGCGATGAGTACGGGCTCTCCGAGCAGTACGTACTGGAGGACAGCATCATGGAAGTGGAGGCTCTGATCCGTGACGTGGGGCTGGGTGCGCCGTTGTCCCAGCAGGGACTGAAAGAAAAGGACATCGAGAGAGCGGCTGACGGAGTAATCCGCTACATGGGGGGCTCGATCACCAACGATCCGGCCATGCCGAAGCGGGAGGACCTGATCGCGATCATCCGCAAGGCGTTCTGAAAGCGACGACGAGCGGTTGTGAAATCGAACGCACGCTTTCGCGGCTAGGGGGTTAGCATGGGTGATACTATTTACAATTTCCAGGGAAAGACTGCGATCGTCACAGGGGCTACCAAAGGGATTGGCCGAGACATCGCTTTGAGCTTCGCCCGGGCCGGCTGTGCCCTGGGCATCACGGGCCGCAACGACGAGGATTTAAGGGAAGTCGCCGCCGAAGCCCGTGCCGCCGGGGTGCGCTGCGAGATCCGGAGAGCGGACCTCTCCGTAGCCGAGGAATGCATGGCTATGGCCGAGCGCTTCGCATCTTTGTTCCCTGTAATCGACATTCTGGTGAACGATGCGGGCTTGAGCTTTCCGGAGAAGCTGGTCGATCTGGATGTCGGGCACTGGGACACGACCCTGGCCGTCAATCTTCGAGCCCCGGCCCTCATAATCAAGGTGATTGCCCCGAAGATGATCGCCCAGGGACATGGAGCAATTATCAACATCTCCAGCAACGCCTCCCTGGCCGGGATCGAGGAACACGCTGCCTACTGCGCCAGCAAGTTCGGGCTGGACGGTTTGACCAAGGTCATGGCCGTGGAGCTGGGGCCTCATGGCATCCGAGTAAACGCCATCGCACCCACGGTGGTCCTCACCCCCATGGGCACACAGGTCTGGGGCGACCCGAAAAAGGCGGATCCTGTCAAAGCCAAGATCCCTCTGGGGCGCTTCGCCCAGCCGTCGGAAGTCACCGCGGCGGTGTTTTTCCTGGCCTCGGAGGGAGCCGGCATGATCCACGGGGAAACCCTGATCATCGACGGAGGGGTTAATGCCAAGCTCTATTGAGGGTAGGGTGGCGATGGTAACCGGGGCGGCCGGAGTTATGGGCCGTGCGGTTGTCCGGGCGCTTTTGGCGGAGGCAGCCACGGTGGTCATGGTCGACTTGGCCCGGAAGCAGCTCCAAGAGCTGGCCTCCGCCTTCGGGGTACGGGCGGTGCCGGTCGTCCTGGATGTCACCGACCCCCAGGCCATCGAGCGAGAGCTGGAGCGCCTGCGGGATTCTGTGGGCAGCGTCGACATCCTGGTGAACAACGCCGGGATTCTGTCCAAAAACAAATCGCAGACCACCACCCCGGAGGAGTGGCGGAAGGTGATCGAGATTAACCTGAGCGGTATGTTTTACCTTTCCCGAGTGGTCATCCCCGGCATGAAGGCGAAAGGTTGGGGCCGGATCGTCAACGTCTCCTCGCTGGCCGCCCAGACCGGCGGCCTGACCGCAGGCACGGCCTACTCCGCCTCCAAGGGGGGGGTGATCTCTTTAACCCGATCCCTGGCCGCAGAGACCGCGCCCTTCGGGATCACGGCCAATGCCATTGCCCCGGCGTACGTGAAGACTCCTATGGTCACCGAGCAGTTAACCGAGGAGGAACGTCAGGGGATAGTCAAGAAGATCCCCGTGGGGCGCTTCTGCGAACCGGAGGAGTTTGCCCACGTCGTGCTCTTCCTGGCCAACCCGCTGGCTGGCTTCATCACAGGGGATGTGATCAATCTCAACGGAGGCTTGTACTTTAATTAGTGAAAGCAGTACATTTAGGCAAATCCTCTGTCCCAGCAGAATTGAAGATAGGAAGTATCTGTCAGTGACCAATCAACCGACAAACGCCAAGAAGTCTGTCCGTAACTACACCGCCCCTGCGGTGGACCGAGCCCTGGATATTTTAGAGTACATGGCCGACCATCCCCAGCCTTTCGGTGCGACGGAGCTGTCACGCATCCTGGACATCCCGCTGAACTCGGTATTCCGCATCCTCAAACGCCTGACCGAGCGGGACTATACGGTCCAGGACCCTGTCTCTGGAGGATACCAGTTGAGCACCCGCGTATTCTCGCTGGGCATGAGTCTATACACGCGTTTCGAGCTGCGACAGCGGGCGCGGCCACACCTGGAGTGGCTGTGCCGGGAGACCGAGGAGACGGTTCAGCTGCAAATCCCCCATGGAGCAAAGGTGCTCGTGCTGGAAACCGTGAGCCCTGAGGTCTCCTTCTACCTGCGTGTGGTCCCCGGCAGCCATGTATACTACCATCCGAACGCTTTTGGTAAGGCGATGTTGGCCTTCATGACTGAGGAGGAGGTCAAGGCGATCCTGCCGCCCAAATTACCTGCCTTGACGCCCCACACTGTCACATTACTGCGGGAGCTGCTTCTGCAGCTGGAGGAGACCCGGCGCACAGGTCTGGCTTACGACAACGAGGAGTACACCAGTGGCATCATTTGCATCGGATCCCCGGTGTTCGACGTGCAGAGTAAGGTCGTCGCGGGCCTGGGCATCACAGCCATAGCCAGCCTGATCAAGCCGAAGCAGCGTACCGCCTTCGATCAGCTGGTCCTGGAGTGTGCCTTCAGGGTATCGAAATCCATCGGCTATTCGGGAGACTTCTTCACCGACAAGCTTGGCGTTTGAGCGTCGGCCGGGAAAGCCTGAATGCGAGCAGAATGGCGCGGGCTTCATGGGGCCGAAGCTCGGAGTAGAGGCAGTAAGTAAACTGCAGAACGCCTGCCTTGGCTGCGGAATAGACACTCCAGCCCGGCCAAGCCTCCACCGTGCAAACTCTCGATCATCTTTCTGCCTCACCCCTGCTACTGGGAATGACAACCGCCGGCTAGCCGTGGGTACGGTGCCGGTCGTTGCGTCGCTGCAGCATATACCAGCAGGTGAGCATCTGCCCAGAGGCGCTCGCAGCTTCCGGAGCCCCACCAAGAGCGCGAGTCGCGAGCTGATCTTGTGAGGCTGCACGTTTCCTTGACCGCTTGCGGTTGCTCAACTTCAGGCTATATCTGTGAGTATGAGAAAGGGACCGGCAGAATTGTTCATCGTCGACTGTTAAGTATTTTCTCACCGTGCCGGCAAGGTAGACTGGAACGTGTAATCGTTGACCTCGGCTTTCTATATTCCTTGCGTCGAGAACGACACTTTTCTCTGGCTTGTAACGCTCTTCATAGACTCTGAGGCTTTTTGACTGCGTAAGGCACCGGGGAAAAGACGGGGAAGGATGTCTCGATTGCGGAATCCGTTGATAGAAAACTCCCCTCGGGTGATGGTTTGAAGCAGAAGCTGATCTTCCCCTGACCAAGGCCTCAGGGCGCGCACCCTACGGCCGTTCCACAGTACCGTCCTGCAGCCCATTCGCTTTGATGTACGCTCCAATAGTAGTCTACCGGATAGCGATGAAAGAGATGTCAGTTCCTCGCGTGTCTGGCTGGAAGCCAGATAGTAGCGTTCCCCGCAAGACCAATCGATCAAAGCCGCTTAACACACCAATGACTTTTTTTCGGTATTTTTATATAAACTGATTCATGGAGTTCTCATGAGGTTTTGTTTTTTGCAGTAAGACATTTATACCTCAAGAGTGACTCCATTTCTATTGTCAGGAATTAGGATTTGAAAACTCCTGGGCGAAGCTTTTCAAGATCTCATCGTCTGGCAGAAGGCTCACACCTTTGTCTTGTCCGTGTACAGCCTCACCAGGCAGTTTCCATCCGAGGAAAGGTTTAGGTGAAGCTTCCATCTCAGGCGGGCAGCGGTATCAATCCCACTTCGATATAAGCGAAATACTCCAGATGCCAGCCCTGCTTCACCGTGCTGGAGCTTCCGCCCACCACTTACAGGGCTGTCCAGCTGGTGGTTCCCAAATGCGTTTGCCCCGGCAAAAATAGGGGAAATGGTTGACAATTTTTTTGTTTTGGTTCATATTCATCTACCTTTAAATGACCCTATCTACCGAAGAGGTGGGAATGAGTACTGGTTTCAAAGAGGCGATGAAACAAAAACTGCTTAAGATCAAAGAACAGATCTTGAAGCAACTCGTTTCCGAAAGCGATGAATTTCAAGAGATCGTCGATGATATGGAACCGAAGGATCTCGCCGACATCGCCGCTGATGATATTGACAGACGGATTTTAGAGGTTCTTGGCTCCCAGGAGATCAAGAGACTGCAACTCGTAGATTCGGCTCTGGGAAGAATCGAAAACGGCCACTATGGGGTTTGCATGAGCTGCGGTAAGAAAATCCCGCAGGAACGACTGCAGGCCATACCTTACGCGATTCTCTGCATCGACTGTAAATCTTCTGAGGAACGTCGCAACCGATAGAAGCATCTAATCGACCCCGTCCAGTTATCCGATACTAGGAATAGGTAGAAGGGGTCGACAATGGTTCAGGGCGTCTCTTTCACACAACCCGGTCTTTTTCTCAATGTTATCCGTATCCAAAACATGCTGGATGGACGAATCACCGCACCGGTGAACCCAGCCTACGCCGTTTACGCCCGATTCAAACACATTCAAGGAGTACCGGCACAGGATGGGGGCGCGCCCATCTTCAGGCTCCGCGTTCTGGATAATTTAATCGATAGACTCCTCCGTTATCGGGAAGAGGTTCCCGGTCTCGAAGAGCTACGGGAGTTGAACCCTGAATCCATCGATCCGCTGATCAGCCGGCTCCAGAGCCGGCTCCACAGTCATCTGCTGCAGTTTCCGTCCTCCTTCGGTGGAAATTACCCGGAAACGGGCATGCTGATTGACCTGATCGCCTGAGCCGGAACATACGGTTTCCATTCGTGAATTTAGGGTTTTGTGCTTCGCCTACCTAATGAGCAAAGCGAAAAAACGGATTGCCCTTGATTTCCCGTTCGATTGTTGTGTCTAGTCCGTGACCGGGAAATACCCGGGTTTCCGGCGGCAGGGTTAGGATCTTACTGCGGACAACATCGAGGAGGGTTTTCTCATCGCCACCAGGGAGATCTGTTCTACCGATGCCCATAAAGAACAAACTGTCCCCAGAAAACACCAGACCGTCTTTTTCACTGTACAGGCAGATACTTCCTTTTGTATGTCCAGGCGTTTCCAGTACCACAAGATCAGTGTTGAAAACTGTATCCCCTTCTTTGAGAATTACATCCGGTTCGGGAAGATCGGAGAAAAAGTCCAGAAACTCGTCCGGGTCCGGCAAGCCGAGATCTACCAAGGTCTCCCGATTGGTTTTTTCCGCTTTTTTACCAAGGAAATTTTTATCCGCCTTATGGATGGCGATAGGAATATCTATGCCCTCTTTACCGTAAAACGCCTTCAGTTTTCCCGCAGAGGCGGTGTGGTCAAAATGCCCATGGGTTAGTACGATACCTGCCGGAATCATTTTAAGCATGTTTATGCTGGACACGATCCTTAACTCACTGCCACCGGGATCGATGACGATGCATTCTTTTTTCCCGTTGGAGTAGATGTAGCAGTTGGTCTCCATGGGACCTACTATTAATCTTTCTATCATGGTACGCTACAGACTACTTAAAATGCCGGGCTTTGACAACCTGAGGCCAACTACCCGGTATAAGACTACATTAATTTGAGTTGGGCCATGATGCGCGAGCTGTATTTAATTATCCTGGTATTCGCTGCAGCCTTTCTCTTCTTCGGACTCATTCCGGGAATCGGGGCCTTTTCCGTTCGTTCCCGGTGGCGCTTGTTTCGGCGACGCATACAGGAGAGTTCTCTATTTCCTTTCCTAAGCTATTCTGATTTGTCTCGTCGGGGAGACCTTCTAGGCAGGTATCGTGTGTTTGGTCAACTCGAGGCCATACAGGGCGAAAACAGAATCTGGATCAACAATGGCAGTTTTACGGTCGAAGTCGATTTGCAGTCGGCGAAACTGTACTTTCTTCCCTCTTTCTCCACCAAAGCCCAACCGCTACCGGTGGAACATCTGGAGGAGGTGATACCCGATGAGCAACCGGCTTTGGTCTCCTGGGACCAGGTCTTTTCCCTTCCCGCGGGGACCCAGATGTTTATCGCCGGACCTCTCTATTCGGTTGAGGATAGAGCGGTTTTTCGATCCCAGGTCAAAGACCCGCTTCTGGTTGTTCTCTACGATGGAGAGCAGCGGACAATAGTGCAACGGGCTATTTGGGGGGGGAGGCAGAGAAACGAGTACTGGAATCAGTTCACCCTCGTCTCCCTATTGACCGGATCCTTCTGTATGCTTTTGCTGGCCTACATTTTCATGCGCTTGACACCTTCCGGCTTGGCCCCGCTGTTCGCCCTTTCTTTGGCATTCTTCCCTATCTCCGGACTGCTGCCGCCGGGATTCGTCCTCTACTATCTGTATCGTTTTTTCTGGAAGAGGGCCAGACTGTTGAGGGCGCAGCGGGATCTGCTGCGTCTTCCGTTACGCTACTACAAGGATTCGGAGGAGATGAACCGAGAGACAGTCATTGCTCTGCCCACGGGCGAATCCTATCTGTGTAGTCAAGACGCCAATCTGTTGATAAAGGGAGAGCTGATAATTCGCGGCGGGAGCATCCCCTCTATCGAGAGAGAAAGGATAGAAGAGTACGTCCTTTTTGGCGCTTATAGAGAGACGGAAGAACAGCGGTGGGTGGAAGTGCCGCAGGATCCTATGGCGGAGCTCGTGTTAGTAATGGGCAATCCCACCGCACTTGCCGAGAGATGTAATCGCCGCGCCCATCTTTTTGAACAGCTCTCTGCCCTTTGTGCATTTTCCGCTTTGACTCTGAATCTATTTCTCCTGCTGCTTATCTGGCATCTGATCATTCGCTGATCCCGGGTCCTACCATCCCCGGATTGCCGGTTTTCCGAGCTGCCAGCCGGTATACCCCTTTGCCCATGTCAAGGAATCTCTTGGCAAACATGGACTGAAAGATGGACTCGCTGGGCGCTCGTGAGGACAGCTCGAGTCCGTCCTGTAGAAGGATGAGAACCTTCGTGTGAAAATAGTAATCGAAATAATCGGTAACGAAGAAAATTAAACCGCCGGTTTTCAGTTTTCGTTGCAGTATCTCGATGTTCTCTCTTCGGAGAAAACGACGACGTCTGTGTTTGCTCTTTGGCCATGGGTCGGGATAGTATAGATGAAAGGTGTTTACAGAGCCTTCGGGTAGGTAGCGGAGCGCTTCCTCGGCACTGCCATACACAATCCGGGCATTAGCGATGTTTTGATTGTCGATTTTCGCCTGAGCTTTGAGGCAACGTTTTTTTTTGATCTCTACGCCGATGAACAGACTCCGAGGGTTTAGCCGGCAGTACTCGATCATGAAGTGACCGTTCCCGCACCCGATCTCCACTTCGAGATTCTCAAACCCGTCGGATTTCCGATCCAATACACCCGGACGGTCGTGGTTTTTTGGATCTAATGGGAGGATAGACGGGGAAACCGCCCGCAACATTTGCGGCAAATCTTCGGGACGCAGGAGCTCCTTCGATGGGCTGTGCGCGCTTGCCTCACTCCTATCATTTGGCGCTGTCGCGTCTGCTCTCCCGTTTGCGGGCATAGTTAACCGTTAGTCTTCGACCCTTGAACTCGATTCCGGAAAGTTCTCCAATAGCCTGTTCGCCGAGAGCGGCATCGACCTCGATGAAAGAGTAGTTGTCCAGAATCTTGATATCATGAATCTGAGATCTCTGGGCTTTGAGTCGTTCCATGAAAAGCTGTATCAGGTCGCGGGGGAATACCTTCCTGTTTTTCCCCATGCTCAGGAACAGTTTCACCAGTTTGGAGCTCTTTTTCTTTTTGCTTCCAGCCAAAGTCTGTTTGAACAGGTAGGCTGCGAAATAGGAACGTAAGGTCAGCGGCACACTCTTGCGAATAATGCTGCGATAGTGATTCAGGATCTGAGGATCTTCCTCTTCCTTGATTTTCTTCAAGATTTGTTGAATCATACCGCGAAACACCTGATCCTCCGAAGGCAGTTCGCTTCTCTCTGCTTCCACTTTCAGTTTCTCCTTTAATCGATTACAGTCCTCGATCGTGCCAAGGGTGATGGCCTGTCTAAGAACAAACGATCGTGGTTTGTAGCTGTCCGGCCGCAAGGGTACGGCCAGATTGATGACGTGGGTTACCCACCTCAGATTTTTCCTGCAGGCAGTATCGAACGTACTGACCAGAATTGGCACCTTTCCCACGCTGAAGTTTTGACATACCTTGTTCTGTTGTTGGGGGGACAGCGTGTCCAGCAACAACGCTGCTGACACGTTATGGCCCCGTATCTGTTTGTTAACCTTGATTGCCTCGTTTGACTCCACGCTCTGTATCAGGAGACTTTCCATCGGTTCGGCGAGGATGAGCTTGATAACGCTTGAGATTTTCTGCTCTCCGGTAACCTCGATAAATCGATCCCGAACCGGAGCTGCGAGCTGTCTCCAAGATGATATCGGCAGTGTAATGGGACGTCTCAATAGAGACACTAGTCTCTCACTATCCTTTTCGAGAGTAGAGGAAATGAGTATTGTCTGTTTTTTCTGCGGAAGCTTGGAGAAAATGAACAGGATATCTTCTACGAAGCCGGGATGTTCGGTGTTCTCGCTCCTGTCTATTACCACCGTCTGGAGACCAGAAAAATCAAGGTTCCCCCGTCTAATATGATCGATCACTTTATTGGGGGTACCGATTACCACGTCCGGGTTTCGTGAAAGCATCCTGTGCTCTTTCTTCTCCAAACCCTCGAAGCCAAAGGCAAAAAACGAGGGCTTTGTCCCGGATCGGGCAAATCTCTTGAACTCGCGGAATATCTTATGCGAGTTTTCGGTGGAGGAGGTAAGGACTATCGCCTTTATCCCGGGTTTTCCCCGTTTCACTTTGACCAAAAGGGGTAGGATGAAAGCGGCAGTCTTACCGGAATCTCCCTCCGCTTCCACGGCGACGTCTTTTCCTTTCAGAATGAGTGGAATCAGCCGCTGCTGCAGATGGGTCGGTTTTTCATACCCGGCTTGCCGAAATAGCGTCCACGCCTCCGCACTTCCGAAAGATCTTTTTCCTTTCGTTAGTGCCATCACTTTTTTTCCAAAGAACGATAGTAGATTTATAGGTAAGATAGAATAGAAGCAGACTTTTTGTCAATGAGCGCACGTATTGCTCATGTATTGCCGATGATGAGAGTAGGAACTGAAGGCCAAGGGAGTATAGCATGCGCAAAGGAATGATCATTGTTCTCATATTCTTTCTGTCCCTGAGTTCGCTCATGGCAGAAACCTTTCGTTTCAAATATGTAAAAGACGAGAAATACAGGTTGATTACGGAGGTGAATGAGGAGGTGTACGTAAACGGGGTGCGTTCCCACCAGGCCAATATACTCAACAAGGTAGCTGTAGATACCCTCGCGGTCCGAAATGAAACGGGATTGCTCTCCGCTACCTTCTTGACCTCCGAGCGCTCCTACGGCGTGCAGACCTCATTTTCTTTGTCCGAGGAGTACGAATCCCTTTTCTGGAGGGACCGGCTGGGTCGTTACGATATCGGCGAGGCCTATTTCATGCCTGTGGTTCGCAATGTGCCTACCTTCCCTGAAGAGGACATCTCTCCCGGTACCAGCTGGAACGCCACCGGAGAGGAAGCCCACGATCTGCGCCGCAGCTTTGCTATTGAAAAGCCGGTACGCTTTCCAATGGATGTGCGCTACACCTATATCGGCTCCGAAGAGATCGAGGGAAGAAGGCTGGAGGTGATCTCTATTGAATACGAGGTCCTGCACCGGCTTGAGGGGATGCGGAGCCGGGAGGCAACCGTTCCCGTACTGATCGAGGGGAAATCGGAGCAGACCTACTACTGGGACAGCGAGAAGGGTAAACCCCGCTCCTACAGCGAAGAATTTAACTTTGTTTTCTATCTATCAGACGGCCAAACCGTCGAGTACATCGGCAGTGCAGAAGGATTGCTGCTTGAGTCGGCGGAGTTGGACAGGGAGCAGGTTGCCGAAGATATAGCCAGGCAGCTCGAGGAGAGAGGGGTGGAAGACACGACGGTGATTGCCGAAGAGGAGGGGGTCACCCTAAACCTGCAGAACATCCAGTTTGAAGCCAATTCGGCCTATCTGCGGGATTCGGAACGGGTCAAGCTGCGGCAGATCGGTGAGATCTTGAAGAATTATCCCGACCGGGACATCCTAATCACAGGGCACACAGCCCGGGTTCCCGGCTATACGGAGAGAGACCACCAGCGTCTATCCGAGCAGCGTGCTAAAGCCGTGGCCGATTATCTGCTTACCCTCGGAGCCTTGCGAGCGATCCAGGTGACCACCCAGGGAATGGGACACCGGGAGCCCCTGGCGGATAACAACACCGAGGAGGGTAGGCGGCAGAATCGCCGGGTGGAGATTACGATTTTAGAGAACTGAGAGTGGAAACCTAGTTCTTTCCCCTGTCCACCAGACGGTTTTTTGCGATCCAGGGCATCATCGAACGCAACTTGTTCCCCACCTGCTCCATCTGGTGCTCCGTGTGTTCCTTGCGCATGGCGAGGAATTTACCGCGACCGCTCTTGTTCTCCCCGATCCAGGTCTCAGCGAAGCTTCCGTCCTGGATCGCCTTGAGCAGCTTCTTCATCTCCGCCTTTACTGACGGGGTAATGATACGAGGACCGGAGACGTAGTCGCCGTATTCGGCTGTGTCGGATACACTGTAACGCATCAGCGACATCCCTCCCTCGTAGATCAGATCCACGATTAGCTTCATCTCGTGGATGCATTCGAAGTAGGCCATCTCGGGAGCATACCCCGCCTCGACCAGTGTTTCGAACCCGGCCTGCATCAAATGAGTCACCCCGCCGCAGAGAACCGCTTGTTCGCCGAACAGGTCGGTTTCCGTTTCTTCTTTGAAGGTGGTTTCAATGACTCCTGCCTTGGCCCCGCCGATCGCCGCTGCATACCCCAGGGCGGTCTCCCGTGCCTTACCGCTGGCGTCGTTGCCGATTGCTATCAGGCAGGGAACCCCGTAGCCGAGCTCGTACTGGCGGCGTACCGTGTGGCCTGGTCCTTTAGGGGCGACCATTGATACGTCCACATCGGCGGGGGGTTTTATCTGGCCGAAATGGATGTTGAAACCGTGGGCGAACATCAAAGTCTGCCCCGCGTTCAGGGAAGGGACGATGTCCCGCTCATAGACCTCTCCCTGAAGATGGTCCGGCACTAAAATCATGATCACATCCGCCCATTCCGATGCTTCCCGATTGCTCATGACCTTGAGTCCCGCTTCTTGCGCCTTTTTTACGGAGGCGCTTTCTTTTCGAAGGGCAACCACAACCTCGACTCCGGAGTCTCGCAAGTTGTTGGAATGTGCGAATCCCTGGCTCCCGTAGCCTATCACAGCCACTTTCTTGCTCTGGATCCACTCCTGATTGATTTCCTGCTCGTAGTAAACTTTCACGTGAGTTCTCCTCCTGTATATCGCGATCCTCCCTCTTCCGCCATGGAAGCACGCAGCTACGGAGCACCGCAGTTATTGAAGACCTGCGATATACCTGTGATAAGATATGTAGTATAGTCCTTATCTCAATGGAAATGTCAAGGTGAGCCCGAAAAGCCCGGTTCAATCTCACCCGTTTTCTTCAGCCAGTCAAGTTTCTCCAGCTGCTCTACGGCGAAACGACGCAGGGCCACGATGTTCGCACCCGCCTTCATGAAAGCTACACCATCCTCGATGGCGGCCACACCCCCGGAAGCCTTGATTCCGGGTTGAGCACCGACGGTTTTCCTGATGAGCGAGACATCGTGCAGTGTTGCCCGGCCAGGCCCGAAACCGGTGCAGGTCTTGATGAAATCCGCGCCGCTGTCTTTTACCAGTTTCGCAGCAGCGATTTTCTCCTCCTCACTGAGCAGGCCGATTTCTATGATAACTTTGAAGGGCACCCCGAAAGGCTCAGCGACCTTCATTACCGATGTGATGTCTTCAGAGACCTTCTCGTAGTTGCCTTGCTTGAAAGCGGCTATATTCATCACCATGTCCAGGTCGGAAGCTCCCCTTTTCAAACCTTCCTCCGCCTCCCTACACTTCGTGAGTGTGGTTACCCCGCCGCAGGGAAAACCGACAGGGATCTGAGCCAACACGCCCGAGCCTGCCAGTTCGTCCACCAGTATTCCCAGGAACTGCGGGAAAGCGACCACAGCACGAAACCCATATTGCCGGGCTATTCTGCAGGCCTCCTTTACCTCTGCTTCGGAAGCTGTTACCGTCAATGCATCCGAATAGTCGATGGCAGAGATGAGTTCGGCCGTTTCCTGGCGGGAGATACCATCCATCCTTGGCTCCTTGCTTACCCGATTTTATCCAGCAGGCTCGATGCCCGCCAGTAACTGTCATGAACCGCTTCGTAGATTTTGCCCACCTGATAGGCATCCCCGATGGGAAGATAGTTGATCCCGTAGTGCCAATGGTCAGAGTCGAGGCCGGACTTAAGCGTGCTATTGCTCAAGCCCCCCAACGCTACAATCACCAGATCTGCGGTCAAGGGCTTGTCATGGCGGTCGGTGATGACTCCTCCCGCCTCCAGTCGCATGAACCGTGTTTCTGTTTGGATCGTAATATCTGTTTCTGCCAGCAGGCGTCGGAGAGAAATCGCCGATACAGGCTCCAGGTCCCGAAGGATGCAAGAGGCTTGCTCTATCACGGTAACCTGCATACCACAGGTGTAGAGGACGAGTGCCACCTCGCATCCTGAGGAGCCTCCACCGAGGATGATGGCCCGTTGTGACGATCGATATTTCTCGAGGTCGAGGAGCAAGTCCCGGACCGAAAGTACAAGATAGGACAGGCCGGTGGGAATTTCTGGCATGATAGGCTGGGAACCGGTCGCGTCAAAAAAGACATACGGGTATTCCTTTTCCAGCAGGGCGTAATCCACGGGGGTTTCCGTCATGACTTCCACGTTTGTACCGTTGATCCGGTTGAATAAATGTTCCAGATAAAGGCACATTTCTTTTTTAAAGGATTCCGCTTTGGCGGTATTGAGGAGGCCTCCCAGCTGTTTCTGTCGCTCGAACAGCCGCACAGAAAAGCCCAGCTCCGCAGCTCGGACGGCTGCAGTGATCCCCGCCGGTCCACCCCCAGCAACCAGTACCGTGTTGCTCGCCGTTGACCTGCGGTGACGCACTGGAGCAGACCAGGAGGCTTCGTAACCTAGGAGGGGATTTACGGCACAGCGGATCGTTCTTCCTTCCCGCACCCTACCCAAGCAACCCTGGTTACAGCGTATGCAGGGACAGACTTCTTCTATAGACCCGTGTAGTGCCTTCAAAGGTAACTGCGGATCCGCCAGGAGCGCCCGGCCCATTCCGATCAGATCCGCCGCCCCTTGTGCAAGAAGCTCTTCAGCAAGCAACGGGTCATTTACAGATCCTGTAAGGACTACCGGAATACCGCAATTTTTCTTAATTGCCGCAGCAATATCCTTCAGGATCGCCCTGGGCTGATAGATAGGCTGGATCGTATAATCGTTACTCTCGCTCGTTCCGGCCGAGGTGTGGATGTAGTCTATCCCGTGGAGGGGTAGCAATCGAGCGATACGAACGACCTCCTCTGATTCCAAGCCTCCCTCAACGAAGTCACCGCAACCTAGCCTTACACCGACAATGCAGGAAGATTGTAGATCTTTGTCAATTTCCTCGATCACCTGGAGCAGTAACAACTCCCGACGTTGCCCGTACTCATCGCTGCGCCGGTTCGTGTACGGGGAGAGGAACTCATTGATCAGATATCCGTTGCCAGCGTGGATCTCCACACCGTCGAAACCGGCGCTCACCGCTCGCCGGGCTGCGGTAGCAAACGCCCTTATGATAGCTTCGATTTCTTCCGTGCTCAATTCGTGGCAGTCCTGGGAAGGGCCGTCAGGAATGCAGGAGGGCGCTACGGAAACGCGGTTATTGGCCTCGTAGCTGGTCTGTCTGCCCGCATGGCCGATCTGGGCGATTGCTAGAGCCCCGGCATTCTTGATCCCGTCGCTCAGGCTGCTCAATCCAGGAAGAAAGCGGTCGTGGTGGATGGCGGGCTGAACAACGGTAAACTTGCTGGCGATGTCGTCCACGTGAAAGGTTTCGGTCATCAATGCTGCGGCTCCTCCGGAAGCGATATGTGCGTAGTAAGCCAGCATCTGAGGACTGACGCTTCCGTCAAGACCAGCCATGCGGGTGCTCAACGGAGCGAAGATGATACGATTTTTCAGCAGCTGCCTCTTGAGAAGCAGCGGTTGGAGAAGATTCTGAAAGGAAAGGTGATCAATCGCCAAGGGTGCGTTGCTCCATTGTTCTGCTAAAACTTGAGCGCCCCGGCGGATAATCCCTGCACCAGGTACCTCTGTGCAAAGAGCACGAAGAGGATCCCGGGTAAGGCGGCGATGGTGCCTCCGGCACAGATCTGGTTCCAGCTTACAAAGATGTCTCCGATGGCGTCGAAGCAGCCCACCGTGACCGGCTGAGCCCTGGAGGTGGAGGTGAATACGAAGGCGTAAATGAACTCGTTCCAGGTCCAAAGGAAGGAGATGATGGCCGAGGAGGCTATCCCCGTAGCGCTTACCGGCAACACGATGCGCAACAGCACTCCAGTGCGAGAGCAGCCGTCCACGATGCCTGCATCCACAAGGTCCCGGGGGAAACTGTCGAAGAAGCTCTTCATGATCAACACGGCGAAGGGGTAGGTCAGGTAGATGTTGGCCAGGATCATACTAAGCAGCCGATCCTGCAGCCCAAGATTGGCCACGACAATATAGAAGGGCAGCAGCAGGGAGAGGGGCGGGATGATGCGGGTAAAAACGAGGAAGTACAGAACTGCGTTGGCGCCCTTGAAGCGGTAGAGGCTCAGCCCGTAGGCGGCAAACATGCCGAATACGGTAACAATGACGGTTGTGCAGAGGGTTACGATAATCGAGTTGCGTACATATTTGGCAAAAGGATAATACTCGAAGAGAAGCTTGAAGGACTCGAGAGTCGGATGCTTTGGAAAATATATAGGCGGAAAGATGTAGGTCTCCATGTCCGGTTTGAAGCCGGTTGTCACGGTCCAATAGATCGGTCCCATCGCCAGCAAAAGAATGACGATGATCAGGATGTAGGCGGTGATTTTGCTTTCAAATATCCGGTCGAACATGAGTCTACCTCCTGGAAAGGGAGAGCATCACCATGGAGATAACGGTGGTGATGCCGAACAGTATCACTCCGGCGGCGGCCATGACCCCAAAGTTCAGTGTCTTGATCAGCTGATCGTAGATGAAGTAGCCGAACACGTAAGTGGATCTCCCCGGACCCCCTGCGGTCAGGGGAATGATGATATCGATGGTGCGGAAGGAGAACATGATGGTGATCATCAGCCCGACGAACATGGGCCCGCGGATCAGGGGCAGGCTGACGTACCCGAAGCGGCCCAAAGATCCGGCGCCGTCGATCTTGGCAGCATCGTACAGCTCCCGGTCGATACTAAGCAAAGCGGCCAGAAGGATGATGCCCATGAAAGGAATCCGAGTCCAACTGTCGGCGACGATTATTCCGACCATGGCCAGGTTTGTATTGCTGTATATGCTCACCGGTGCGCTGATCAACCCGATCTTCATCAGTAAGTCGCTCAACACCCCAAAGTCCGGACTGAATATCCACTTCCAGATGATCCCCGAAACAATAGGTGGAACGGCCCAAGGAATAATCATCAGGGAACGGAACGTAGCCGAACCTGTTTTGACACCCGCCAAGGCCAGAGCCAGGAGAAGTCCGCCTACATAGGTGAGTAAGGTCGTCCCACCGCTGAAGATTGCCGCATTCTGCAGGCTGATCCACAACAGCCGGTCGGTAAATAACCTCCTGAAGTTTTGCAGGCCGTTGAATACAATGGGCGATAGATTGTCATAGCGCAGGAAGCTCGTCAGTACCAGCAGGCCGGCGGGAAAGACCACCCAGAAAACAACGATCAACAGTCCCGGAACATTGAGCAGAAAGCCGTAGGTTTTATCTGATACCCTCACCAAGTCCTCCTACTACCCTGACGAATCTGTGCTTCTTGAGAGCGAAAAAGATTGAGAGGAGTCCTCCCGCCATTTAACGAGAGGACTCCTCAATACGCTTGACGCCGTGAAGCCTACTCCGGCACTGCGTAGTCATCCAGTCGGGTCTGGAGCTCCTCCAGGGCGGGCATAGTCTGCATCTTGCCGGTTACCACATTGGCGAAGTACTCCATCATGATGTCGGTCAAAGCCCGTCCGGCAGGCGGGAAAGTCTCCAGCGTGGCGTTGGACATAGCCGCCTGCCGCTCTTTCGGTACCGGGATCTTCTGGGCCGCAGGTGTATCGTACACGGTCAGCACGGCAGCCTCGTTACCCTCGTCGATCAGCTCCCGGTAGCTGGCCTCGAAGCTGCGCATGAAGTCCAGGAAGAGCATGCCCGCTGCCTTCTGGCTGTCGCTGATGAAACGGTTGATCATGAGGCCGTCGATGTCGAAGTAGGAAGCCTTATGGCTGTCTGGTTCAGAGGCATCCCACTTGGGCGGCGGCGCCACGGCCCAGTCGCCCTGGATCCCCGGTGCATTATCCGGATTTTGAAAGCGGTTGGCATAGACGGTGTGGGACATGACCATGGCGGCTTTACCCACGGCGAAGATATCGGACGCGCTCATCCAGTCGTACTCCAGGACAGAAAGCGGAGCGCTTTTATCCACCAGGACCATATCGGCGAGCAGCTTCCAGGCGTTTCTGCCTTCCGGTGAGTTCACCACCAGGCGCTGGCGCTTTGTGTCCACCACCCTTCCCCCCTGGGAGTAGACCATGTCCCTGAAGTTATAGATGATGTCCATCTCGCCGCCGGCTGAGTAGACGTAGCCCCACATGTCCGGCCTGGTTGCCTTCTTGGCGATCTCCCTCAGCTCCTGCCAGGTCTCCGGCGGCTTAGGCACCAGCGAGGGCCGGTAGAAGAGCATCATGGTCTTGGTCTGGCCGATTGAGCCGTAGATATGGCCGTCCGGAGCGGTCAACCCGGCTTTGAGCGGGCCGGCATAGTACTTCCAGACGTTGGGGTCGTCCCAGATGGCGTCGATGGGATGGAGCCAGCCGCCGCCGACCATCTGGGCATAGGTGGTGGGGTGATCGTAACAGAGCACATCCACCGAATCGCTCTTGGCCGAGAAGATGGAAATGGTTTTGGCCACGATCGGCGGCTCGGCCCAGCCCAACAATTCCACCTCGATCCCGGTCAGCTCACCGAATCTCTTGGCGTTGGCTACGGTGGCCGGGTCGTGCTGAAGTGCTCCGAAGTTGGAGACCTTGATCGTTCGTACTCCGGCCACAGCCTCCTTCCATCCGTCCGGCAGGATGTAACTTTCACCGCTGATGCGTTCGTTGATTGGTTTGGGGCTGTTCCATTGGATCAACTCATAGGCCGGAACTGCCGGAGCTTCCTCCGCCATCGGTGCGGGTTCCTTGGCTCCGCCGGCCCCCATGCTGAGTGTAAAGGCCAGCAGAACTACTAAACTGATTAACCATTTTTTCATAGGTACCTCCTTGCATAGTGGTTTGGAACACTAAAAATTCTAAGACAGCGGCGATGCGCTGTCAACGGAAACCGTTATTGCCCATATCCAACTCCTTTCTCCGGTCAAGGGTATCTTACCGGATTTTTTACTCCAGGGACTGAAACAGCTTTCCCTGCACGATATGACCCCTGCTGCGTTTCAAGTGCGCTTCCAACAGATCGAGGCTTTCCGGCGAATTCTCCGACAGCGTCTCCGCAATCCGCTTGTGATCTTTGAAGGTTTCATGGATATCAGGCGGAATTCCGATCCGGTAGATGAAGGTCATATTCAGGTGTAGATTCACCTCCCGGTAAAACTTTTTCAGATATTCATTCCCAGCCAGATTGCACAGCTCGGTGTGGAACAAGAGATCCAGGTAGATGTAACGGTTTATTTTATCGCTGGAGGGTGTTCCCTCGGTCATTATTTTCATTTCATCAACGATCTCATATATGGGGTGCAGTTCGTTTTCTGCAATTGTGCGGTAGATCAGATTCGTAGCGTGCAATTCCAGCACTTCCCGCATTTCAACAGCATCCAGTATCGATTTCTTGGTAGGAACCGTGACGACGCAATTGCTCCGCGGCTTTATCCGTACAATGTTCTCCATCTCCAGCTTCTTTAGCGCATCCCGGACCGGCATGGTACTGACATTCAACTGCTCGGAAATCTCTTTGATATTCAGTCTCTCTCCGTATTTGATGTTGCCGTCGATTATCTGGTTGCTCAAATACTCGTAAACTCTATCGCTTAAACTCGGATATACGATTCCCATAGCGTCATTCTGTGCTCGTTTTCTACTTCTGAACGGCAATATTTCTTTTTGCAGCAATGTTTTACCCTTAAGAGTCCTTTCCACTATCCCGTAGTGTCGCTCTTGACATCGCGGAGACAGTATATTAATATCTAATATATCAGATTACCGTATTTCCTGCAATATTTAGGCAGGGGATAGAGGTAAAAAAAAATAAAACAGGAGGTAGTCATGAAAACACTGAGAAGAAGCTCCCTGATACTTGTCGCGGCGCTTCTGGCCTGCGGGCTGGCCGCACCCGTATGGACGGCCGGTCAAAAGGAGGCAGCTGCGGGTCCGGTAACCCTGGTATTCTCGGATTGGCACATGGCCGAGCCACATTGGGAGAAAGCACTAAGAGAGGCTTTCGCGATCTTCGAACAGGAAAATCCAACTCTCAAGGTCCAGCTCGAAGTTGTCTCCTACGGAGAAAAGGAGACGAAATACGCCACGGAAATCGAAGCAAAAGCCGGCCCGGACGTCTTTCACTTGCACGCTTATTCGATCCGCTCCTTCATCGAGAAAGGATATGCTCTGGACGTGACGCGCTTCGTGAACGCCGAAGGGGCGGGATTCACCGATGCCTGGTATTCCCAGACTCTGGCGCTGATGAAAAAGGACGATAAGTACTTCTCCATGCCGGGAGATTTCATGTCCATGGTGTTGTTTTACAACAAAAACCTGTACAGAGAAGCGGGCCTGGATCCAGCGGCTGCCCCCAAGACCTGGGACCAGTTTCTCAGCTATGCCAAGAAGCTGACCAGGGACCGCAACAACGACGGTAAAGTCGACACCTGGGGCTTCGGCACCATCGGCGCCATCGACCCCGGTTTCGAGCTGAGAGTGACCCCGATCCTCTTCAGTCACGGAGCAGACTACCTGACCGAGGGGAACAAGTGCTCCGCTCTCTCTACTGCGGCTGGAAAGGAAGCCTCCCGCTTCTTTGCCTCTCTGGTAACCGAGCACAAGGTTGTCCCACCGGGTGTCACAGCTCAAAATCCAGGTACCGTCCGGCAGCAGATGGCCAACGAGCAGATCGCCATGCTTCTTGGTTCGGGTTGGACGCCGCCGATCGTGGATGGGAACAATCCCGCCTTGAATGCCTTGGAGGTTCTCGAAGCAGCCCCTGTTCCGGTGAAAGCGGGCACATCACCCAAGTTCACAACCACCGCCTGGCTGAGCGCCTGGCTGGTCAATCCCCATACTGAACATCCCGAGGAGTCCTGGCAGGTGGTGAAGTTCATCAACAGCAAGCGCATGGAGGAGAAGTGGTTCGACGATGCCCGGGTGCTCTCCGCCCGGAAGGATGTCTCCGGTCAGTACGGTCCGCTTCTGAGCGACAAGTTTGCCAAGGTGATCGCCTCCGAGTTGACCAAGGCCAAGTTCGTTCCCCAAATCAAGGAGTGGCCTCAAATCATAGAGGCGGTAAACACCGCTGCCCAGGAGGCTTTCACAGGCGCCAAAAGTCCGGATCAAGCCTTGAAAGGTGCCCACGATCGGATCAATGATATTCTCAAGGTTTATCGCAGCGGTGGAGATACATGTCCCCAATTCTAAACAGTTACTGATGGTTTTCCTGCAGGGAGAGAGCCGATCTCTCCCTGCTTTTTCTAAACAGATCCAGGAACACAGAGCGATGTCTTATGTCCGCGACTGAAGCCCGAAAGGCAAAGCCGTCGCCTTTACTGAACCGAAATGCCCTGCGGGGCTACCTGTTCATCCTGCCCTGCCTCTTGCTCTTATTGCTGGTTCTGGGATTTCCCATGGCCGTTGCCGTGGCCAACAGCTTTTCCCCTCTCTGGTCTGCGGAAAAGACCTTCACTCTGGACAATTATCTCAAATTGGTCGAAGACATTCTGTTCTGGAATGCGCTGAAGGTGACCGGGATCTTCGTGAGTACCACGGTAGGGCTGCATCTGGTCATCGGATTCGCAGTCGCTCTGGCTTTGAACACGGCTATCAAGGCCAGGAGGTTTTTCCGGCTGATCGCCATTCTCCCCTGGACCGCACCCGACGTTATTTCGGGGCTGATCTGGCGCTTCATGTACAATCCTACATCGGGAATCCTCAATGATGTCTTGATGCGCTTTGGCCTTGCAGGCGATTACATAGAATGGCTGGCTCAACCGGGCCTGGCCCTTCCCAGTGTTGTTTTGGCCGATGTCTGGAGAGGATACCCCTTCGTCATGGTCATTCTGCTGGCCGGGCTGCAGGCCATCCCCAAGGAACTCTACGAAGCAGCCCGGGTGGACGGCGCCACTCGGATTCAGGAATTCTTCCATGTCACCATTCCGGGACTGCTACGCATCACCCTGATTGCCCTGGCCCTGGATACGATCTGGCAGATCCGGCGCTTCGGTCTGGTCTACAATATGACTCTGGGCGGGCCGGGACACGTAACCGAGATCCTATCCCTTTACGTGTACAAGCACTACTTCAAGTACTTCAACTTTGAATACGCCTCGGCGATCGCCGTGGTCATGGCGGCGATCATGCTGGCGATCAGCTACCCTTATATTCGCACCATAACCCGGAGGGCTTGATGAGGATAGGCGGGAAATCGCTCACCATTGGCCCGTATCTCATTATCGCTTTTGTCTGCATTTTCAATATGGTTCCTTTCCTGTGGATGGTTTCCACATCCTTTAAAACCTACGAGGAAGCCCACAGGATACCGCCGTCGTATCTGCCCCAGGATCCCACCGGCGAGAGCTACACCCAGATCCTCGTCTGGACGAATTTCCCCCGCTACTACCTGAACAGCACCATAATTTCTCTCGGGACCGCGCTGCTGTCCACATTCGTAGGTGCGCTGGCCGGCTACGGATTCTCCAGGTTCAAGTTTCCCGGCAGGTCAGCGTGGATAGGGGTGATCATCGCGACCCAGATGCTTCCCGGAGTTCTTCTGGTGGGACCGTACTTCAAGATGCTTGCGGCGATCCGGTTGTACAACACCTATCCGGGTTTGGTCCTGGCCTTCACAACCATAACCCTGCCGTTCAGCACCTGGATGATGAAGGGCTTCATAGACACCGTTCCCGAGGAGCTGGACCAGGCGGCCCTGGTAGACGGCTGCAGTACCTTGGGTGGATTCTGGCGGGTCATACTTCCGGTCATCGCACCGGGTATGGTGGCTACCATGATCTTCGCCTTCCTGCTCGCCTGGGGTGACCTGTTGTGGGTGCTGGTTCTGACCAGCGGCGTCAACATGGCCACGGTAACTTTGGGGTTGAGTCGACTGGTGACACAGTTTCGCATCATCTGGCCCCAGCTCATGGCCGGCTCCGTCATCGGAGCTATGCCGCCCCTGATGTTGTACCTGATCCTCCAGAATTACCTAGTCAAGGGGCTCACGGCCGGAGCGGTGAAGGAGTGAGAGCCGGGGGACGTGAGGGAGGGAATGTCGGTGCCTGAAGAAAAGGAACGTCCTATGACTTTGAAAGGAAAAACAGCGATCGTGACCGGAGCGGCTCGGGGTATCGGCCGAGCCATCGCGCTGGCGCTTTCCCGGCAAGGGTGCCGGGTCGTACTGGCGGATATTCATCCTCCAATCCAGACCGCAGAGCTGGTACGAAAGGAGGGGGGCGATTGTCTGGAAGCCGCTGTTGATGTCTCGGACTATTCGGCGGTACAAAAAGCGGTCGAAGAGGCGGTAGCTGAGTTCGATCGGATCGATATCCTGGTCAACAACGCCGGAATCATCCACCGAGGGACTTTTCTGGATCTCAAACCTGAAGACTGGCGGAGCGTTCTGGATGTGAACCTAGGCGGAACTTTCAACTGCTGCCATGCCGTGGTGCCTCTCATGATCAGTAAAGGCGGTGGAAGAATCATCAACATAACCTCGATAGCCGGGAAAATAGGCGATATTACCGCTTCTCCCGCTTACGGTACATCAAAAGGGGCGATAAATACTTTCACGAAATCTCTGGCCCGCCAGCTCGCCTCTTATAATATCACCGTCAACGCGATTGCCCCGCATGCGATCGAAACCGACATGTCTGCGCAGTGGTCTGATGAAAAACGGCGGGAAGTGATAAACTCCATTCCCTTGAAGAGATTAGGAAAACCCGAAGAAGTTGCTGAAGCTGTGTTGTTTCTGGTAAGTGAGGGAGCCTCATTCATAACAGGTGAAATCCTGGATATGAACGGTGGATATTTGATGGACTAATCCGCCGGTATTTTCTGTTGACAGCAGACGTCTTACGTCATATAATTTGAATAGTTCTTCAATCTCGCATGTACCGTAGGGATGAGCGTTTTCTTTGTTCAAGAAGAAATACAGGAGAAGAAAAGAAGAGTCCGCGCCCTCGCGGAAGAGTTGAAACTCGATGGTATCTATTTCAAGAGGCCGTCCAACTTTTCCTGGCTCACCGGTGGCGGATCAAACGTTGTCGGCATTACCACGGAACTGGGTGTGGCGGGATTGCTGATCACGTTGGATGGGGACGTTGTGATCTGCAGCAACATAGAAGCCCACAGGATGGAAAAAGAGGAGAAACTCGAAGAGCAGGGTTACAAAATTCACAGCTTCCTCTGGTACGAGGACCGCGAGGTAGAGCTGGTTCGTGAGCTTGCCGGGGGCAGCAAAATCGGAGCCGATCACGGCTTTCCGGGAGCTGAAGATATCTCCGAGATGATCAATCCTTTGCGTTATTCTCTGACTCCCTGGGAGGTGGAGCGCTACAAGGAGAACGGGCACCTCACCTCTGTTGCTATCGAACAGGTCTGCCAGGAGATCAAACCCGGCGACAAGGAGTGTGCCGTCATCGGTCTGTTGGCAGAACGGTTGTGGGAGAATCGCCTGGACTATGTTACCACCTTCTGCGCAGCAGACGAGAGGATCGCTGAATTCCGCCACCCCATCGCCACCGATAAAACAATCTGGAAGCGGGCCATGCTCTGTGTAAATTCCCGACGGCGGGGGCTGATCGTCTCTCTCACCCGCTTCGTACAGTTCGGCTTTGTGCCCGAGGAGATCCGCAGGAAGTACGACGCCAACGTGCTCATTGATTGCACCCTTATGGCCCACACCGTGCCGGGAAAGCCGGTGGTGGAAGCCTTCCGCAAGGGAATTGCAGCCTACGAGCAGGCCGGCTACCCGGAAGAGTACAAGCTCCACCATCAGGGCGGAGCGATCGGTTACGTCGGAAGGGACTACAAGGTAAACTTCCAAACCGAGGAAATCGTCCGCGAAAACCAGGCCTTCGCCTGGAATCCGTCTATTACCGGATCGAAGAGTGAGGATACAATGATTGCAACTTCCAATGGACCGGTGTTGCTATCACGACCGGTGCTTTTCCCGGAACGGACCGTGGAAGCGGGGGGATTTTCATTTTCCAGACCGGACATCCTCGAGCTTTGATATGGCCTCAATAAATCTTAATATAAAGGAGGGGCAGCATATGAAAAGAACGATTAACCTGCTGCTCGTGCTCTTTCTGGTCTCCACAGGCGGAGTCCTCTTCGCCGAAGGACAGAGAGAGGAAGTGTTCCCGTCTCGAGAGATCGAGCTGATGGTTCCGTGGAGTGTCGGTGGCTCGACGGACATAGTCTTCAGGACCTTCCAGATGGTACTGCCGAAGTATCTCAAGGCTCCGGTGATTGTAGTGAACCGACCGGGAGGCGGAGCGGTACCCGGCTACACCGAGGCGATGGGGAAGAAGGCAGACGGCTACTATTATGTAGCCTGGGCCACACCCTCGATCACCAAGGTCCATATGAGCAAGTGTCCTTACGATTCCTTCACCTTCGAGCCGGTGATCAATCTGGTGAGTGCTCCCTGCTGGGTTCTCGTGCCGGCCAACTCACCTTATAAAACTCTGAAGGATCTCCTGGACGATGCACGAAGGCGGCCGGGCCAGGTCAACATGGGCAACGCCGGCGCAGGAGGCGGCACCCACATGATCATCCTTGCCTTTGAGAAGGCTGCCGGAGTCAAGTTCAACCATGTACCCCATGCCGGAGGCGGTCCCACGGTGGTCGCAGCCGTGGGAGCACACGTGGATGCCATCAATGTCAGTCCCCCCGAGGGAGTGCCTCAGCTGGAAGGAGGGCAGCTACGTTGCCTGGCAATATTCTCTACGGAGCGGCTCGAAGCGTTCCCCGATTATCCGACGGCCATTGAACAGGGGGTGGATTTCAGCCTGGGCCAATGGCGCGGTATTGCGGCTATCAAAGGAACTGATCCGGCCATGATCAATGTTATCCATGACGCCTTCAAAGCCTGCATGGAGGACGAGGATTTCAAGGTCTTGGCCAAAAAAGCCGGGATCCTGCTGGACTACAAGGGGACAAGCGAGTTCAAACAGTGGGTTGTCGAGCAGGACAAGCTCTACGAGAACATCGTCAAGAGCAACAAGTTGGGGGACCGCTACCAGTACTGACAGGACCCTGCAGACTTGTAGTACACTGATTCTGTAAAAGACGGCTGCAGGTGCTGAGTCGCCGCTGTTAAGGCGCCTGGACCTGCAGCTATTCTACCCACAACGAGGAAAAGGACATGCTAGTGAGCGTAGCGAGCGAGATCGTATTCGGCGCCATTTTCATGATCTTATCGGTATTTTTCTTCGCCATGACCTTTCGTTTTCCCGAGCTCACCATTGCCCTCTCGCCTACGGTATTTCCACGTTTCGTAACAATCTGCTTGTTCGTTCTCTCGTCACTTCTTCTCATTCAGGGGTTGCGCAAACAGCTGACCGGCCGGGTGGAAAAGTCGAAGGTGAAGTTCGACCGAGCCTATCTGTTTCGCTTCATCTCGATCGCCGCCGTCGGTTTCCTCTATACCCGGATCATACGCTACACAGGCTACATCGTGGCCACGCCTCTATTCATCGCTGGAATCATGCTCATCTTCGCCGAAAAAAAGTGGTACCGGGTCGTATTGGTTTCAACAATCACTACGGCAATACTCTACAGTGTATTCCGGATGTTTTTTCGGGTGCCCCTGCCCCGCTTCAGCCTGTGGTAAGGGAAAGGTAGGTTCATGTCCGGGCTGATAGAAGGTCTTTCCTACGTACTGAATCCCTCCCATTTTCCATTCCTGTTCATAGGAGTGGCGGGGGGGATCGTGGTGGGAGCCCTCCCGGGTTTGACCGGGTCGGTGGGGATCATCCTGCTGCTTCCCTTTCTCTACTACCTGGAGCCGGCCACGTCGCTAATCATGCTCAGCGGCATGTTCTGCGGTGCGATCTACGGAGGCTCGATATCGGCGATCCTGATTTCTACCCCCGGAACACCCTCGGCCGCGGCCACCGTACTGGACGGCTACCCGCTGTCCGAGAAGGGCGAGGCGGGCAAGGCTATCGGGGTAGCCACCCTCGCCTCCACTATGGGTGGGATCATCTCCACGCTCTGCATGATCTTCATCTCACCACAGCTCGCCAGGTTGGCCTTGAAGTTCGGACCGGAGGAATACTTCGCCCTCATGGTATTCGGCCTCACCGTGATCGCCAGTGTTTCCGGCGCTTCTCTGGTAAAAGGTCTGATCTCGGGATTCTTTGGCCTGCTGATCGCCTCCATCGGAATAGACGAGCTGACCGGGTATGCCCGCTTTTCCTTCGATATCCCCAACTTGATGACCGGTTTTCCCATGCTCCCGGTGCTCATCGGGCTGTTTGCCATCTCTCAGATCTTCATCGAGCTGGCTAATGTAGGAAAAGAGCTGAAACGCTACGACCAGAAGATCAAGGGCGTGCTGCCCACCTGGCGGGAGTTTAAACGTCTCGTTACGGTGATCATCCCGTCGTCCTTTTTAGGGACCTTTATTGGCATCATCCCAGGGACGGGGGGAGCCATCGCTTCGTTCATGGCCTACAACGAGGCGAGGCGATTCTCCAAGGATCCCGATAGCTTTGGCAAAGGGAATCTTGCCGGCGTGGCTGCTCCAGAAGCCGCCAACAATGGTACCACCGGGGGAGCGATGGTACCACTGCTCACTCTGGGTATCCCGGGAGACGTAGTCACCGCAGTGATGTTGGGAGCCCTGCTTCTCATCGGCGTGCGCCCGGGACCGTTGCTGTTCGAGCAGAATCCGCAGATCATCAATGCTCTCTTCGTAGGCTTCATGCTGGCTCAGTTCCTCATTCTGGGACTCGGCCTGGCTAGCGTAAAGGTGTTCCCAAGGATTCTGAAAGTACCGATCTCGATACTCTTTCCCGTGATCTTCGCGCTCTGTTTCCTTGGTTCCTTTTCCCTCAACAACAGCATTTATGACATGTTCGTGGCCTTATTGTTCGGAGTGATCGGCTACTTCATGCGCAAGCACGGGTTCGCTGCAGCCCCCATGATCCTAGGCGTCATTCTTGGTCCCCTGGCTGAACGCGAGCTGGGCAAGGCATTGATCATGTCCCACGGGAATTGGGCTACCCTGTTTCAGTCTCCGATAGCACTGGTTTTCTACGGGATATCGATTCTCTCTGTGACCTATTCGCTTTTGAGGATGCAACGGCTAAAACGAAAGCGTGGAGAATGAGGCCGGCGGGAATAGGCGAAAACCAGCTATTTCTATACCTGTAGGCGCCCGGCCGGTCAGGCTTCATTTTTTCAATCTCTTGCTGAGGGTTCGACGATAGCTATTTTCCAGGTGCCGGCGCATCGCCGCATAAGCGCCTTCCTTGTTGCGACTTTTAATGGCAGTGAAGATCGCCGTGTGCTCCAGAAGGGCTTGCCGGTGGTCTTCACTGGTCCGGGGCGCATCCCGATAGGCTTTGACGATCGCATCCATTATGATCGGTACAATGCGCATAATAACCGGATTTTCTGTTGCTTCAGCGATACTGCGATGAAACTCGAGTTCCGTTCCCATTCCCACTTCATGACGGCCGACGATATCTTCCATCTCCTGAATGTATTTTCCGATTCGAACGATATCCTCTGAAGTTCCTCGCTCGGCGGCCAGGCGGGCGACTCCCGGCTCGATCAGAAGTCGGACCTCGATCAAGGCTAGATGCAAATCACTGTCGATGAGGAAATCCAGACCGAGTGGATCACTGGCAATACCCGGCGTCGCGGAAACGAAAGTGCCTTTACCGCGCAGTATCTCAATGATATTTTGCGAGACAAGAGATTTCACCGCTTCTCGAATTGTTGGTCGGCTGACCCCGAAGAGCTCTGCAAGCTGCATCTCATTTGGCAGCTTGTTGCCGGGTTTTAGTTTCTCTTTGCGGATCAATTCCTTTATTCGATTTGCGACCTCATGGGATAAACGGCTCTGATTTTTTATCCTTCGGTACATGATAATCCCTCATGTTTGCCTTTGTATCCAAATTAAAGTATACCTTAAAACCAACAGACCTTCTATAAGAGGTATGACGACCGACATTGAAGTTGTCCCTGATCCTGTCCACGAATTATCTGTCCATGATGAATATTGTCTGAGTCTGAAAGAACGATTACACTGGCCCTGCGAATTATGGAGACAAGGCAGCAGAAAACCGCAATCCTCTTCCTCGTATTGGGAGCGCTCAGCTTCGGTTTTTCCGGAGTCCTGATCAAGTTATGCAGCTTCCCGCCTGCGGTGATCGCCTCGTTCCGTATGATTCTTGCCGGGGTGGTTCTCACCCCTTTCTGTCTAAAATCCTTGAAGCAGCTCTTTCGGGAGAAGGGGATTACTGGCTTTCTCCTCCTGTTGATCCCCGGACTTCTTCTCGGTCTTCACTTCCAGGCTTGGATCATAGGATTGAAGCGGACCTACGTAGCCAGTGCGACCTTTATCTTTTCTATCAATCCTGTGTTCTTTGCTCTCTTCGAACGTTTTCTCTACAAAAGGCGTATACCTGGGTATGCCTACGTGTCGTTGGCTCTGGTCCTGGGCGGGGCGTACTGGCTGTTTGCCTTGAGAGGCGGCCAGTTGGGGCAGACGGGAGATTTCCTCTGCCTGCTTTCCACCATGCTGTTCGTGATCTATCTTCTGGTGTCGCGGCGGGTTTCCGGGGATGTCCCCCATCTGCTATATATTCATGTGATCTACCTGTGGGGAGGAGTACTGACACTGCCCTTCTCCTTAGCCGGAGGCCAGCAGTCTCAGGTCGATCTGGCAGCCACGGGCTCTGTGCTGGCCCTGTTGGGATTGGCCCTGTTTCCCACACTGATTGGACACACCTCGAACAACTACGGGGTACGCCATCTCCGTCCTCTCACGGTGTCATTTTTCACTCTCAGCGAACCGATCATTGCCAGCATCACCGCAGCCCTGATTCTGGCCGAAGTGCCCTCCTACCGGGAGTTTCCCTCTTACGCCCTGTTTCTCGGGGCAACCGTGCTGTACCTTGTGAAATCAAGGGGTCGATGAGTCTGTTCTATTTCCTATCGAAGAAGATGCTTTTTCCGCTGACACTGAGGGGAATACCGTAGGCGAACACGCTGCATCTCCCGGGCGACCTCGTACTTCTCCGTCCCCGTCAAGACCAGAGTAATTTGACTTGAGGGATCACTTTCCGTATTCTTCCTCTATGAAAGATATCGATCAGAACTGGATCGAACAACGACTGCTCGAAAGGTTTTTACACTACGTACGTATCGACACAACCTCTGACAGACACTCGAAAAGCTCCCCGACAACAGCGGGGCAGCTCGAGCTGGCCAGGGTGCTTGTGGAGGAACTCGAGCAGTTGTCCGTACGGGATGTCGAGTTGGATGAAGGGGGTTTTCTCTTTGCCCATCTGGAATCGAACCTAAAAGGTTCAGCCAAGCAGCCTCCAGAAATTGGGTTCATTGCTCACCTGGATACCAGCGACGCGGCGCCCGGTAAGGATGTTGATCCCAAGGTCCACCAGAAGTACGACGGGAAGATCATTGCTCTCAAAGAAGGGGTGGTGCTCGATCCGGAGGAGTTTCCAGAGCTGCGCAGCTATTCCGGTCAGAAAATCATCACCTCCGACGGGCGCACACTGCTTGGGGCTGACGACAAGGCAGGACTGGCGGAGATTATGACCGCTGTGGAGTATCTGGTGAATCACCCGGACCTTCCCCACGGGGAAATCGGTATCTATTTTACTCCCGACGAAGAGCAGGGCTTGAGCATGCAGCGCTTTCCTATCAAGAAAATATCGGCAAAGTACTGCTACACTTTCGATGGTGGAGAGGAGGGTACGATCGAGGCGGAGTGTTTCGAGGGCTACAAAGCCGATCTACGCTTTATCGGCAAGAGCATCCATACAGGTGTGGCACGGGGAAAACTGGTGAACGCTATCGAAATGGCTGCGAAGTTTCTCAGCCTGCTCCCGGGTCCGGAGAGTCCCCAAGCAACGGACGGGCGCTACGGGTTCTACTTTCCCCTTGAGATCACCGGAGGCATCGAAGAGACAACCCTGGAGGTCTATTTGCGGGATTTCGAAGAGAATGAGGTGCAGAGACGAGCCGCAGCCCTCGAGAGCATGGCCCGGGCTGTGGAAGCGGTTTTTCCCCGAGGTAAGGTGGAGATAAAGATCGAGAAGCAGTACGCGAATCTGCGTCGTTATCTCCAGGATGTTCCGAAGGTGCTGCAGTATTTGGAACAGGCGATTCGGGAAACCGGGATAGAGCCGGTATACAAGATTATTCGGGGCGGAACCGATGGCGCTCGGTTGAGCGAATTGGGAGTGCCCACACCCAATGTTTTCACAGGAGGACACAACTTTCACAGCCGTCAAGAATGGGCTGCCGTTCCGGCCATGATCCGAGCGGTGAATACGGCTGTAAATCTCTGCCGCCTTTGGGCGGAAGGTGGACAACCTGGCTGACAACTCTTCGTATCAGCAACGATGGCTCTAAAAACCTTTAAAAGAATTCTGATCACGGGCAGCTCCGGCTTCATCGGGAGCTGGGTCACGAAAACCCTGGCGAAGCGGGGGTATCCGGTTCGAGGGCTTTACCGCAGAAAGTGTATGCCGGCCTATCTAGAGGAGATCCGCAGGGCCGGGGCGGAAATTGAAAGAAGGGATCTCACGATCCTAGAAGAGGTTCGCCTTGCTCTTCAGAATATTGAGGCTGTGATCCACTGTGCCGCTTTAGCCAGGGACTGGGGCTACGAGAAAGACTATCACACTCAGAATTTCGAAGTCAGTAAAACTCTTGTTGATGAAGCTCGCCGCGCCGGTTGCCGGGTGTTCGTGTTCTTGAGCTCCCTCTCGGTACAGGGATTCGGGATTCACCGGGGTTCTACCGAGGAAGGACCGTTTTATCCGTATGTCAGCGGCTACCAGCGGACAAAAAAAGCAGCGGAAGAGTATGTGTTGAGCCAGTCAACGCCCGGGTTCCGAGTCACTGTACTACGATCAGGAAATGCGTATGGACCGGGAGATACCACCACTTTTTACAGGCTGCTCGCCGCCCAGGAAAAGGGCATCCGCGGGACCCTCGGCGGCAGCCGGGTCCTGACCAGTCCGGTGTATATTGAGGATCTCGTAGAGGCAGTGATCCTGGCTCTCGAAAACGAAAAAAGCGGCGGGCAGGTATTTAATATTACCAGCGGGGAAGAGGTGACCTGGGGACAGATGATGGGTCACTGTGCCGAGCTTCTTGGAGCACGGCCTTGGTTCGAGCTTCCCATTCCCCTGGCCTGGGTGGCAGCCCATCTGTTCAACAGTATATATCGGCTGTTTCGGATTAAAGCCGAGCCGCCGGTATTTCCCTACCGAGTTGCCCACCTGGCTTGGGACTACAATTTCAGCATCGGCAAGGCTAGACGGATTCTTGGCTATCGACCCAAAATCGATTGGAAAACGGGATTGTCCCGAACCGTTGCCGCGTATCGGCGCTATAAAGAAAGCGGGAACAGCGGTCTGTGAAAGGGCGGCCAGTTCTCGGATTCACAGCAGCGGATGATCCCATAGCTTCCCTTGATCACCACGTCGGATTTTTTCTGTTTAGCTCTTCCACCTTCTCTGGGCTTGAAGTCCACCACTAATTCACTTTTGGTCGTACGCAATCAATTTCCAAGTCCTGACGGCGAAACGATGGAATTCCTCGCTGAAGGCTTGAAAATCATCTCCCTGCACGGATTGAATGTAGCCCTTTCGTTCAAGAGCTTCGGCGGCGGCAGGAGCCGGTTTCTTTGCCTGCAGAACCTGCTTCAGGGCTTGAGCCTCCTCTTTCGGGAGAGTCTCCAATACGAATTCGAAGTGAGGTTCCGCTTCCTCGCGGAAGATATCCAATACCTCCTGGGGTGTGTTCCGGTCCCTGAACTCCTCAGCGTGCAGCCCTTCAGCTTCGAGGAACTCGAACCAGGCTGAACAGGCGATCTGAAGAAAGAAGGGATACAACCCACCGCTGGAAAGAATGTGCTTCGATACCGGTTCCAGTGGAATTCCGGCGGTTCTGGAAGGTTCTTTGATAAGCTGCTCCGCCTCGGATGTCCGGAACAGTCCCAGGTGTAGCAACGAAAAGATATTAAAGAAGGGAGAATCGGCGATTTCGTGGGTTACACACATATCCTTAAGATTTCTTCCTGAGGCGGTTATGAAGGCAACCGAATAGTTGTTGGCCAGGGAACGCAGGAAAGAATAGAACTGGGCTCCGGTTCGTTCGTTCTTGGTTACCGATTCGAACTCGTCGAACAGCAGTACCAGCTTGTAGTCAGCCTGAGTGATGTGTTCGCAGAGAAAGCGCATGCCGTCGTAGTCCGCAGGGAGTTCTATCTCGATCCTGTGCTGCAGGTTTTTCTTCAGTTCCGCATATATCAGCTCAAGGAATTGGGCTTCGTCGATGGAACGGAGTTGTTGAAAGTCGATAAACAGACAGATATACCGTTCGGAATCCTCCATCAACTGTAGTCGGGTTTGAGGATTGTACAGAAAGTTGAGGAGGGAAGACTTGCCGATCCGCCGCTCCCCGACGATGGAAATGGATTGCGGCCTTTGGGCGCAGATGCGGCTGAAGATCCGCTTGACAGTAGTGATGCGGCCGAAAAACATGCTCGGATGGGGAATCATGACCCGGTTGAGATAGGGATTGCCCTTCTGTTTCGGCTCTTGAATTGCTTTGGCGGCCTTGGATAGATCGAGATTTCCCTTCAGAACCACCCTCTGTTTTTGGACGGCGGGGGCCTCTATCCCGGCCGGCCCCGCCAAAGAGGATGGAGCCTGGAGGCGGTTTTTCCAGGAAGAAACTAATTCCGCCTCTTCTCTACCGTTCCAGTTGACCAGGAAGAAGTCGATCTTCTGCTTTTTTCCCTTCACCCGTTCGCTGCCGAGAAAAACCAACGGCAGCTCGGCGTTCTCCACCTGCTCCTTCAGATTTCCGGAAATCAGGATTTCCTCTCCATCCGCCTTGGCCTCCACCCGGGCGGCTGTATTGACCATGTCCCCGAACAGATCCTGCTCCTCCATTACGGCTTCACCGTAATGCAGTCCCATTCGTACCCTGATTCTTTCCCGATCCTGGCGCTGACTGTTGAAACGCATCAGAGCTTCTTGCATGAGCACGGAGCACTTCACCCCTTGGTAGGGGTCGGCGAAGCTGGCCATGATAGAATCGCCGATGGTCTTTATGATTCTTCCGCTGTGGGTCTGAATAATTGGAAACAGCAGATCGTTGTGGGTTTGGATCATCTGTCTGCCCGCGATATCACCGGCGGTTTCGAAGAACTCCGTAGAGCCCACGATGTCAGTGAACAGCAGAGTTACGGGTTTGGCATAAGTGTCGGAAATCTCACGATCGATTTCTTCGAGTATTTCTTTCCGCTTTCGTAGCAGGTCTTCAAGCTCGGCCATTCTGGATTAGCTTCGTCCCTGTAGTAGTTTTTTCGATAGATTCTTGCGCAAGAAGGAGGTGAAGGATGGTGCAAACGCGCTGATACAGTCTTCGTTCTCGAGCAGAAAACCCTGCTTGACCAGCGGTCTGAGCACATGGGCTTCCCGTGGGTCCGGGGTCTTGTCTTTGGCTATGCTTCTCAGAGTATTCAAAGCTTCCTGGGGCAGGATGGCAAGCACCTTTTCGAAATACGGAGAAAGCACGGGCAGGAGCGTTTTCTCCGGATCGATGCCCGCCGGATCGTTCCCGCTTTCCAGGATCGCCCTCCCGACCAACTTTACGATGTACGGGAAGCCGCCGCACCAGCTCAGGATTTCTTCGAAGGCGGCTGACTGCATGCCGGTCAGAGCGCAGAGAAGATCAAAGCCTTCCTGCAGAGAAAGAGGGCCCAGGGAGAGATTTGTGAAGATGTTGAAGAAGGGTGATTCTTCGATGTCCTTTATAACGCAGAGTTTCTGCAGCTCGAGAAAAGAGGAGGTAACGTAGGCCAGGTTGTAGTTGTTGGCAAGAGAACGAAGAAAGGAAAAGAATTCCAGCGGAAAGTTCTTATTCGAGGTAATTAGATGAAAATCATCCAAGAGAAAGATCAGCTTCCGTCCCCTGCCGTGATTCTCCTCTACGATTTTCTGCAGAGCGTTGTAGTGATTTCCGGCGTACGGGCTGCCGGCGCCGCGGCTGTCACGGCCGAGCAGATTTTGCACTCCCCTAACAAAACTTGCCGAGTCGTGAAACAGCTCCTGCCCGGAATCCACGTGGCAGAAGATATATTCTTCACTCTGATCCAGATACTCCCGACGGGAGGATTCATGGGCGATGCAGTTCAGAAGCGAGGTTTTCCCCGTCTTGATTCCTCCAATTACCGCTACCGACTGGGGGCGCTCGGCTCCGATGCGAAAGAAGATCCGGCGCACCGCAGGCCTCTGCCCATAAAACTCCCGCGGATCTTCTACCGGTTGTTCAGGATCGATCATAGCAGTCCTCAAAACGCATAGACGATGAAAAAATTCATGTTTGCGAAGCTGGCTCGAAATGCGGATTCACCGAACAAGGCTATACTCCTATAGGATGGCAACTCTTCGGTGCTGGTCAATCCCAGGATCAGGTCGAGGCGCAATACCTCCACCCGGACCCCGATTCCGAGCCCCCTCCGGGTGATTCGTTCGACCTGGCCGGATAGGGTAATGGAATGAGTATAGGTGATCAGGTTGTCCAGGGAGAAAACATAGGACAAGGCGATTGAAGGATTGATCCTGGTGATGCTGAAATCGGGATACCAGCTCAAACCTAGTTGCCCACGAATCGAATCCCAGATGGGCAGACTTAGGGGAATACGCAGGTCCGAGATCAGGCTCCAGCGTTCGGAAAGGTTGTAGCTGAAATAGACACCCGGCTGCAAAATGGTGGGATCGGTTACCAGGGTTGGATCAATAACCAAAGCGCCGAGCAGGCCTATGGCATACCGGCGGCTGGTGCGGGAAAAACGCTCCAGGTATTTTCCCCGTACCTGGTGGAACAGCTCCTGCACGAAAACCGGAATCTCCGAAGGTGTTCCCAGATCGACCTCAGGGTCTTCGACCAGCGCCGCTTCGAGGTAGCGCCGCACCTGTTCTCGATACTGATCCCCATCGTCCCTGTAGGCGTAGGCCAAAAGGGCCCTCAGACGGTAGATGCGGGCCATCTGTGCGTGGGGAAACACGAATGTCTTTCTCTCGTGATCTTCAATATAGGTGTCCAGGATCTGGCGGCAGTTCTCGTAGTCTCCCTCCTCGTACAGTCCTTGAACGAGATCGAGGCGATGGGCCGCTTCCTCCTGCTTATTTCTCTCCTCTTTCTGGGCGTATAGCAGCCCCGCTGAAAGAAGCAGAAAGATCAGGAGAAAGGATGTTGCTCGTGTACAGATCATTTCAGCACCTCAGCAATGGTCACTGTCTCTCCCTCCAGGACCTCGATTTCTCTGACCTTTCGCACGCCCAGACTTTCGTTGACAATGGTAATTACATGTTTTCCGGTTCGTATCTTGACGGGCTGTACGTAGGGGGTCTCGATCAAAGATTCGCCGTCGAGAAGAATCCTCGCCGTTGGCCTGACATCGAAAATCACCTGCCCGAAGGACTCCACCAAGGCAACCTCTTTTTTAAACGTGTCTCCGGCAGTAACTTCCAATTCTAGGGAAGCCTCTCTGTACCCCTCCAAACGTAATTTCAGACTGTGGTTTCCCGGACTCAAATTCTCAAGCAAGCTGGGAGTCACCAGACCCGTTTCCTCGCCATCGAGAAGAATCCGGGCGGAAATCGGCACGCTGGTGATGAACAGCGTGCCGGCCTCAGTAGCCTTCGGTACTTCTGCCCCGGAAGCCCGTGCGCCTGGCTCCGTTGCGGTTGCCTGGCTGGCCGTCGTTCCGCCGGTTGCCTGTACGCCGCCGGCGGGCTCTGCCTCCTGTCTCTCGATGCCTTTGCCGATTTTGGAGGCGATCGGTTGGATTGTTTCGAAGGCGACGGTGAGGCGCTTATTGGATTCGCTGATCTCGGCCTGGACGAACAACTCTTCCCCGGTGGCGGGGTTGAGAAAGATGAATCTGTGGCTGCCTGCCCCAAGAGCCGGAACGGTAATCTTACTTTGATCGGCCAATCCCTCGCTGGTGAGGTTGAGAGAACCATCGATGGTTACCCGGAAGGGCTGGACGTTGGTTTGAAGAAGGACATCCTCTATCTGAGCTTCCGCTTTCGTCTGCTGATCCGTGAGCTCCGCCGCTGTGCTCACCGTCTCCGGTTCCTCGTTTTGAGGCAGGAGGTACCACAGGCCAAAACCGCCGCCTGCAACCACGATGGCCATGGCAGCCCAAAAAGCGGGGTGGATTCTCTTTTTCGGTTTTACTCCTACCTCTTTGGCCACCTTCCAAATCGAGTGTTCACGCCGGATCCAGCGCCGCGGCAGATCCATACGAAATCGGTAGAGGTTATCCTCTTTCTTTTCAAGGAATTCCTTGTGATAAGCCTCTTCCAGGAGGATGAGGATTTCTTCCCGGCTGTAGGGCAGGGCCAGCCTGCT
>CAZVHJ010000053.1:0-36364 GCA_964627715.1 uncultured Spirochaetaceae bacterium
TTGCGGAACATGGTCAGGGCTTCCACCCTGGGCTCCATGCCGTAGCGCCCCTCCACCTCGCTTCTCTCCAACACACCGACGATTTTCCCGGTACTACCGAACGGACTCAGGAAAAGGGAGGTACCGTCTTTACGAAAGATATGGAATATATATATCCGATCCTTCTCTGCCACCTGGTTGCATCGCCTCTCTATCCTGCTAGAAAAATACTTTCCTCAACCGGTTCGTGTCAAGCCGAATAATCGAGAGATGCGCTTCACCGTCACGGAGACGGCCCCCATCTCCTCCTCGACCACCCCGGATATCAGAAACAGGCCGCCCCTGTCGATACGGCGGCATACCGAGCGGAACAGAGAAGGAAAGAGGACGGTTTCAAACAGAGAAAACTCATCCTCGAAGCTGACGTATACCATCAGCTCCCGGGTTCGGGTGAGCACTTCCTTGCCGCTGGCCACCAGTCCGACCAGGCTCACCTGCCGGCCGACGTATCGGGGTAACTCCACGGAGCGAATCAGATGCGGGAACCCCAGCAGTTTGCTTAGTTGATCGGCCCGGGAGCGAAAGATGGAAACCGGATGCTTGGAGACCACCAGTCCCAGGGTTCGGATCTCGTCAAGCAGCTTCACTTCTTCGGGGTAGTCAGCGACGTCGGGAGCCTCCTGGCCGAACAAACCTTCGATTCTCCCGTTTCGGCAATAACACCACAACAGCTGCGGCCGGAACAACCCTTCGGAGATCGCGTCCAGGGCGCCGGAACGTACGAGCACGCGGATTTCAAGAAGCCCCGGGCGAAGCCGTCTGAGAAAATCCGCATACCCCGTGAACAAACCTCTCCCTCCCCGTTCATCCAGTAGCTTCTGTACGAAGGTTCTGCTGATGCCCCGCAGCTGGCCCAAACCGATCCTCAAAGCACGCCCCTCCGCGGTATAGGCCGCCTCGCTCTTGTTGACATCGGGAAGCAGGATGGTCACTCCCATTCTGCGGCACTCGTTGAGGTAGGTCTGGCGGGAGTAGTAGCCGCCTCCATTGTTGATCACAGACAGGAAGAACTGGAGGGGAAAATGACGCTTCAGATAGGCCAGCTTGAAGGAAACAAGGGCGTAGGAGGCGCTGTGGGCCTTGCAGAAGGAATAACCCTGAAAGGAACAAATCATGTCCCACAATTGAGCCAGGGAGGCCACGGGGATTGCCCTCCGGGCGCCTTTGGAGAAAAATAGCTTCCGGTACCTTTGAAGGTCTGTGGAACCGAATCTTGCCGACAGGGTTTTGCGCAGCCGATCCGCCTGGCCGGGGCTGAAATCCGCCTCCGTCATGGCCACGCGGGAAACATCCTCCTGGTAGATCATCAGCCCATAAGTATGATCGAGGGCCGGACTCAGGGCGCGGTAGGGTGCTCCGTGCAGCCGCGGGAGAAACTCCCGGATGCAGCGATTGGCTGCCGGGCGGATGATCGACGTGGCCATTACCAGGTGCTCGAAGTCTCCCCTGCCCATCTTGCGCAGCAGCTGCCGGGTCGCCGGGGACTCCACGTAGAAGATCCCAACGGTGTCCCCCCGGGCGATCATCCGCCGGGTCTCGTGGTTTTCCACCGCATCGAGACCGCCCCAGGTGAGCTTGGACCCGGGCGGGGCGGCTCCTCCCCCGTCCGTACCGGGGCTCGCGGATGTACCGGAGATTTCCCGGTTCACCAGGTCGATCGTGTCACGGAGCACCGCCAGCGAGCGGTTGCCGAGCAGGTCGATCTTGACCAGCCGGGCCCCTTTGGCGCTGTCTCTATCCCAGGCGATCACGGGATACCCCAATGGCGAGCTTTGCACGTGAGTGTACTCCGTGATGGCAACGGGGGTGATCACTACGCCTCCGCAGTGCGTTCCGACGTATCGAGGCAGACCTTGAATGTCCCGCGCGGCGGAGAGCAGAAATCCGGGAATTCGCCGGGTCTCGCCGTACTTGTAGTACTTCACCATCGCTCCGATTTCCCGCTCCGGAAGTCCGTACGCCTTGGCGGATTCCCGAACGGCCGAGCGGGGGCCAAAGGTCACATGATCTGCCACCATGCCGGCGCACCCTGGATAACTGTCGAAGACGTAGCGAAGCACCTTGTCCCGCTCGTCCCAGGGAAAGTCCACGTCAATATCCGGGGGATCCCGTCTCTGATAGTTGAGAAAACGGTCGAAGTCGAGGTTGTGGCGCAGCGGATCCACGTGGGAGATTCCCAACAGAAAGCTTACCATACTGGCAGCGGAGCTCCCCCGGCCGCAGGTCCTCGAACAACGGCTGACAATATCTCGCACCACCAGGAAGTAGCCGGAAAATCCCCTGCGGCGGATCACTTGAAGCTCGTGATCCAAACGCTGTTTCCACAGGGGAAGCGGTTGCAGGTGGGAGCTCGACCTCAGACCCGCGCTGTCGTGTTGACGATCGGGAGGTTCTCCGTAAAGCCTGCGGGCGCTCAGCCAACACAGCCGTCGAAGCATACGAAAGGACTCGGACTCGGACAAGTCCCGGTACTTGGGAAACACGTATTCCCCGGGCAGAAGAGTTCCGCTCTCCGCCTGTTCGGCGATTCTGCAGGCTGCCTCCAAAGCCTCTGGCACGGCGGAGAAGTAGCGTTCCATCTCACCGGGGTCGACGAGGTGCTGGTGGGACTGGATGCGCTGCGGTGCGGGCAATTCCTCCACCAGACAGCATCGGGAAATGCTGCGGAGCAAGTCGCCGATCCAATCGTCTTCCCCGTCCGTGCTCAGGGCATCGTTCACCGCCAGAGTCGGCAGTTCTCGGGACCGGGAGAAACGAAGCAGCTCGCTGAAGGGCAGGCCGTAGGTCAACTTCACGTACAATCCCCTGCATTCCTGCCGGCTCAGAGCCTCCAGGAACCCGGGATCGTCACTGGCCAGGGCAAGCCCGGACCAACCCTGGTTCAGCAGATCCTCCAAAAGATCGCTCTGTCCCCGATGGGAGACAATCTGGTTTAACCTGACAAAACCCCGTCGGTCCAGAACATAAGCGGTGCAGGCCCGGCTTCCTTCCCGAGGCAAGGTCATTCCGACTACCGGCTGAACACCTTCCCGCTCGGCTGCCTTCAAGAAACGAACCAGTCCGTAGAAGTTGTTTCTGTCTACGAGTCCGACGGCGCCGTATCCCCGCTGCTTCGCTCTGCGACAGATCGTCTCGGGGGTGAGAATCCCGTATCCGAGGGAGAAACAGGATGTGAAATGTAGGGATGGATACGAAGCATTCGGTGCCATAATACTAAACATAAGTTTAGTATTATGGCCGCTCTATGTCAACGTTCCGATATAGTCCCTGAAGAGCTTTCGGTCCGAATCAACCAAATCGTAGGATTCTACCTCCCGGGGAGCAACCCATCGTATCTCCTCGTGCTCATGGAGGGTGAACGTCCCGGCAAGATGCTTGGCCCGGTAGAGCCGAATTTCGAGTTCGATCTCGCCCTGGCGAAACTCAGTCGAACCCAGATACTCCCCGATCCGCGCTTCGATCGAGAACTCCTCGGCCAATTCCCGGCTCAAGGCTTCCTGCGGGCTTTCCCCGGGATCGATTTTACCGCCGGGGAGCTCCCATTTCTCTCCCATGTGTTTTCCGGCTTTGCGCCTGGCCAGGAGGATTTTTCCGTTTTTTTCGATCAGGGCCGCTGTTACCTGTTGTATCACTTTCGCTCACCCGGTTAGTCAGGCAGGAAGGCGGACCACGAAGGTCGTTCCCGTTTTCCCCGTATTGTAGGTCAGCCAACCGCCCAACTCCGTGATGATTCCATGCACGATGGAAAGTCCCAAACCCTCATGACCTTTCGAGCTGGTGAAGGGCTCAAAAAGAGTGGCTTGTACCGCCTTGGGGATCCCGCCTCCCTGGTCGCGGATCAGGATCTCGATGCTCGGCGGCTCGCCGTCACGGTACCGGGTTTCAAAATGCACTTCACCCCCGTTGGGCATTGCTTCGGCAGCATTTTTCAACAGGTTGATGAACACCTGTTTCAGTTTGTTGGGGTCCGAGTTGATCAGAGGAAGGTTCTGCTCGAGTTTCAGCTCGAGAGTAATCCCCGATTTCTGCTCGAGTGACTCCTGAGATATCCGAGCCAAATCCCGGAGAATTCCATTGATATCCACCGGTTCCTTCACGCCGCTCGGCGCTTGAGAGAAACTGGAAAGTTCGCCGATGACCTGGGTTACCCGTCGAATCTCCTCCCGTACGATGCGTAGATCCTCTTGGGCCGATTCATTGTCGGACAGTTTGTTGGCCAGAATACTCAGATAGTTGTTGATGATTCCAAGTGGATTATGGGCCTCGTGAACCACTTTTCTAGCGAGCATCGAAGTGGCAGACACCCTCTCTTCCCGAATGCGCTCCGCCTGCGCCTCCCGAACCTGGAAGCGATGCAGGGCGAGGGCGGAAAGATTGAGGAACATGGTCAATAGCTTTCTCTTTGTCAGCAGCACATCCCGTTTCCCGCGCTGAACACCCAGAATCAGCACACCGAGACGCTCTTTGCCTACCTGCATCGGCAGGCAGACCATCCCTTCCCCGCCGAGGAAGCGTACCAATTGCTCGTCGAGAATACTCAAAGCCGATTTCGTGTCGAAGGTGTCCAGGATCCTCTGTTGGATTAGGGCTTTCACCAGCAGGCTGCTCTGTTCGCGGAACGGCACGGTCAGCTCCCGAATGACATCCTCCTGATCCTCACTTCCCATGGCCACACCGATCAGACTGTCTTCTCTGTATTGAAAGAAAAATATGTACCTCACGTCAAAGAGAAGCTGCAAACCTTGCCGGGTTATCTGCAGAATCCTGCTGCGATCGTCCGCATTTAAGAATGCTTCAGACGAGCTCTGAAGAAGGGAAATATCCCGTACCCAACCGGCGAGCTCTTCGTACTTCTCCCGATCCTGGGGGGTGATCCCCTGGGGCTCTTCCTCCGGCGAAGTAATTTCGATGTCCAGGGATCGAGCAATCCCGCGAACCTCCTCCTCCGCCTGCTCAACAATCTCTTCCAGCTGCTGCCTCTTCAGCCCCAGCACCTGCATGCCGACGGTCAGCCCTTCATCCTGCTCCTGCGAAACGATCGGACAGAGACGATTTCCCACATACACGATTTGGACCAGTGGAGAGGAGTGGATCACCCGGTCCGGCGGGTCGTGATGATACAAAAGGGCGTCGGGCATGAAGGAACGGAGATCCCAACGCCGGATCAGCCAGGCCCCTGCTTCGGCATGGGTCAACCCAAATGCCTGCTCCCCTTTCAACAGATCTACCGTCCTGTAGGCTGAAGCTTTCAGAATCCTTTCATACTCCTCTTCAAAATTCACCCAGAGCACGATCTTGCCGATGTCGTGCATCAATCCGGACAAAAACGCTTCATCCGGGCTCGGGTACTGCAGTCTGATCGCCAATCTGCGGGCCACCGCACCGCAGCTCAAAGAGTGCCACCAGAACAACTTGAGATTGAAGGCGGATTTCCTGCTCGGCCGGTGAAAGACCTGATAGACTGAAGAGCTGATGGCGATGTTTTTCACAGCCTCGGTGCCAAGCAGAAGCAAGGCCTGATCGATCGAGGTGATCTTCTGTTTGAGGCTGTAGTAGGCGGAGTTGACCAGGCGCAGCAATCGCTCGCTGATCGACGGATCCTGGTTGATGATTTTGATGAGATCCCGGATCCCCTTGTCCTCTCTGTTGCAGATATCGATCAGCTGCAACAGGATATGGGGAAGTGTGGGTAGACTTTTCGAGGTCTCGATCTTCGCTAAAAGAGGATTACCCATCACCCTACACTATTCCCCTCGGCAGCATGGCCCTTGCACTACTCTCCTTTTTTCACCGGCCGTATCGTCTGAAGTAGATGTTGAGCAGCAAACCGATGGAAATCAGGCCGGTCCAGAGAGACGAGCCTCCGTAGGATAGAAAAAACAGGGGGATGCCCGTGATCGGCATAATCCCCATGGCCATGCCGATATTCACGACAACATGAAAGAAAATCATGCCGATAATCCCCGCACCGACACACATGGCGTAATCATCTCTGGCGATGTACAGGATGCGAATCCCCCTGAGCAGAATGACCAGAAACAGGGAGAATACCAGCAAGCCGCCGAGAAACCCCCACTCCTCCGCCAAGATTGAAAAGATGAAATCCGTGCTCTGTTGGGGAAGAAACTGATAGTGGCTTTGGGTGCCCCGAAGGAAGCCCTTTCCCACAAAACCGCCCGAACCTACGGCGGTTATCGACTGGATCAGGTTCCACCCCGCTCCCTGCGGGTCCACCCGTGGGTTGAGAAACACGATGAAGCGCATGATCTGGTATTCCCTGAGCGCCCGCACGACCAGGAGTGCCCCCACATTGACAACCAGAAGCAGTGAGCTGAAATACAGGATCCAATAGAAGTACCTTCGTTTGAATCCCCAGAATCCCCAGGCGGAAAGCAATGTGATCAACAGCAGGGCTGCAAGAAAAAATTTGGCCACCTGAAAGTTGGTGATCATGGACAGCAGGCTCGCCTCCCTGCCGAGAATCCACTTTTCGTAGAGGGGCAGCACTGCGAGCACTATAGTCAGCAATCCCGCTGTTATCAAGAACAGAATATGGCGCAGCTTGGCCCTGGCAACGAAAGCCATGAAGACAAAAATGGGGATGTACACGAGGGCCGTTCCCATGTCCGGCTGAAGCAGGATCAAGCCGATCGGCAGCAATACGATTGCCAATCCGAGCAGAAAACGGGGAAGCTCCCGTACTCTCTTGCCTATCCCGGTGAGGTAGCTGGCCAGAAAGAGGATTGTAGTGACTTTAGCGAACTCCGATGGTTGGATCCCGAACTCTCCGACCCCGATCCAGGAACGGGCACCGTGAACCTCCCGGCCGACAAAGGGCGTGACCAGCAGCAGAAGTACAGTCAGCCCGTACAGGTACGTGGAGATGCCCCGCAAACGGTGATAGTCGATGAGGATCGCGCCAATCATCAGAAGCAGACCGCTTCCGGCCCAGATCAACTGCTTGATGTACTCGTTGGACAGCTGCATTCCCGTGAAGCTCAACCCGCTGGAGTAGATAAAAAGCGTTCCCACAACTATCAGGACCAGGGTCGCGCCGAGGAGGATGAAATCAAAGGCGAAAAGGGATACTCGCTTCATGGTATTTCTTCATCGCCGGCCGAAGGCAAGGAGGCCGAGGTGCCGGCAGAGCCATGGACGGCGTCACTGTCGGCGGGGGCAGTTGCCGAGGCGCCGCCAGAGCCAAGCAGGGCGGCACGTTCGGCCTGTTGCTGCTGGATGTACCACCATGGCCGGATCGTTTCCACCGCTTCCTCGTAGGATTGATCTGCAAAAATACCCTGGAAGATCACGTTTGCCGCCTTGGGAGCCCACCACTCCCACTCGTTCTCCGCCTCCACCATGACAACGACCACCACCCGTTCGTCGGGATCGTCGGTCTGATACGGGGCGTAGGCGGCGAACCAGGAGTGCCACCGATCTTCAAAACCTGCCTCTCCGGTTCCTGTCTTACCGGCAACCTCTACCGCCTTTGTGGTAAGCACCACCTCCGCGGTTCCCTCGGTCACGACTCCGCGCATCGCCTGTTGAACGATTGCGAAGGTTTCCTTGCGGATGGGGGTACTCCTTAACAGTTCAGGTTCGACCTCCTGGATCAGGTTGCCGGTCACGGGATCCCGGACCTCCTTGAGTACGTGAGGCCGAAACACCTTCCCTTCGTTCACGATCATGGATACGATGTTGGCCATCTGGATTGGAGTGACCAGGAGATAGCCCTGTCCGATGGACATGTTCAGGGTATCGCCGCCGAGCCAAATCATGGCTTGAGTGCGTTGCTTCCACTCGGGAGTGGGGAGAAATCCCTGAGTTTCCCCGGGAAGATCAATGCCGCTGAGCTGTCCCAAACCGAACTCCCGGGAGTAGTACACGATCCGCTCGACTCCCAGTTCATCTCCGACGGTGTAGAAATAGACATCGCAGGACTCGGCAAGGCCCCCGAAAAGATCCAGCGGTCCGTGCCCGGTTTTGCGCAGATGACAGTGGAAGATCCGATCTCCGTAGAAGATCTGCCCGTTGCAGGTGATCTTCCGGGTGATGGGAAACACTTCCTCATCGACCATCGCCGTGGCCATAACCATCTTGAAAGCCGAAGCGGGAGGGTAGGAGGATTGGATGGCCCTGTTGATGAAAGGAAAAGTCGGATCTAGAGACAGCCGGGTAAACTCCTGGGCTCCCTTCTCGGTGAAAAACAGATTCGGATCGTAGTAGGGGTAGGATACCATGGCCAATATTTCTCCGGTGTTGGGTTTCAGGACCACCACCGATCCGATCCTCTCACCCAAAGCTTTCTCGCACAGAAGCTGAAGCCTCCTGTCAATGGTCAGCACCAGATTCTTCCCGGGTTCGGGGGGGATATCCTCCTCCGGTCTGCCCTTGAGATACTTCTCCCGGACGTCAACCATCCGGAAACGGGTGCCGTCTGTCCCCCGTAGAAGAAGATCGTACTGCTTCTCCACACCGCTCTTGCCGAGCACGGTACCGAAGTAATACCCCTGGTTGTACAACACCTGAATTTCTTCGCGATTGATGTCACCGACATATCCGATCACGTGGGACAGAGACCCCCTGGCAAGATAGTTGCGGATGGGCTTGTTGTGCCAAGTGACACCGGGGTAACTGGCCAGGTGCTCGGCCAAATAGGCGATAGTTTCGAAACCCACTCCCCCTTTGAGCTCTATGGGCTGATAGAGGTGGTTGTACCTGGGCGGAGCCTTTTTTTCGATGTCCTCCACGGATATATCAAGCACGGAAGCAAGCCGTTCGAAAAGTTCATTCCGCCTCTCCTCCGGCACCTCAGCGGGAATCACGTCTACGGCGAAGGAGTCTTGGTTGACAACCAGCGGGAAATCGTAGTGGCGGTCAAAGATCTCCCCCCGCTGCGCGGGGATCGGCAGTTCGCGCCGGGCCACGGCTCGTGCTCTTCTTTTGAACTCCCAGCCGTGGATAACCTGCAGGTAAAACAATTGCCCCACGAGCAATGAGAATACCAGAGAAACAACCACGCCAAGTGCGATAGCCCGGCGCTTTACGTGGGCGCTCGACTTTGTGGAAGAAGCCGTGGTTCGATCCGGTCTCATATTCGCTCCTTGTCCCGCGGTTTGAGGGCTTTGAGCAGGCCCAGCACCGCGAACAGGAAGGGCGCCAATACCGCATTGTACCCCAACTCGATCCACAGAGGACCGGCAAACACACCAAACCCCGCCGCGGGTATCGATAGAAACGCCACCAGGAGGGAGGAGATCAACGCCTTAAACAGAGTGGCGATGATTATCAGAATCACAGGCATAAGAATCGGGTCTACAAAAATGCTTCCCTCGGTTAGACCGTAGAGAAAACCAACCGCTGCACGAATGAAGGCGTGAAATCCGAGGGGGGACAGACTCAACACATCCTCAACCACACCGGATGCAAAACCGCTGAGTTGAGCGGTCATGCTTCCTCGACGAATGGCAACGAAAACCAAAACAATTAAACCCAGATCCGGGATCACTCCGCGAACAGCTACCCAGTGCAACAAGGTGCTCTGCAGCACGATGGCCAGCACGATCAACCCGGAGGACAGAAAAAATGTTTTAAGGTCCCGGCTCATTTCTCTTCTGTATCGATGATGAAAACGTACTCCAGGCGGCTGAAATCGACGATCGGCTCAACCTCCAGCTCGAGGGAAGCTTCATATCCTTTAGCAGTCATCTCCCTGACCCGCCCTATATGGATTCCTTCAGGAAAGAGCTGTCCCATACCCGAGGTGATGACTAGTTCACCGTACTGAACCTCATTCAGAGCTAGCCTCTTCACATAACTCATCGTGAGCAATCCTGACCCCCCCTGGCTCCCCGCCACCAATCCGTCGAATCTTGAGGTTTGCAGGCGGGCGGCTACGAATGAGTTGGGATCGGTGATTGGTTGAACAATGGCGGTACTCAGGGAAACCAGGACGACACGGCCCACAAGTCCTTGAAGCCCTCCCTGAAAGGCGATAACAGGCATGCCTTGACGCATGCCGTGAACACTGCCCCGGTTGACCATGATCGTGGAGAACTGATTGCCGGGATCGCGGGCGATCACCTGGGCGGATATATAGCGGAAGGCAATCGCCTGAGAGAAGCCCAGCTGCTCTCTCAGCACCTGGTTTTCCCGCCGAAGTTCGGTAAGATTCCGGGATACCCGCTCGTATTCCACTAATTTTTCCCGCGCCTCGTCGAGCTCGCTGCGCAGACGTTTGAGCTCGCCGATGGAGTTCCAGGTGCCTGAGAACCAATCCGCGATTGCATGAATGGAGAGCTGAAACAGGGAGAAAAAGGACTGCCCCACCTTCTTCGGTTGGAGCACTACGTTGCGATTGGAGAAAAGCATCATCAGGAGGCAAAGAACGAGAATGACGGTGAAGGTGACGCCGTTTTTGTTCTTGCGGACAAAGCTGGGAATACCCGGCATAGCCTGTTATATCAATCCTGCTTTAGTACCGTATGTTGTAGAATCGTTTGCCCATGTCTTTGAGATTTTCCAAGAACGCCCCTGCTCCCATGGCCACACAGAGCAGAGGGTTTTCCGCCAGAATGACCGGTACCCCGGTTTCCTTGGATACCAGTTTCGGGAATCCCTTGAGAAGAGAACCTCCACCGGTCATCACGATGCCTCGCTCGACAATATCCGCGGCGAGCTCCGGCGGGGTTTCCCCTAAGGTCTTTTTAATCTCTTCGATCACCTGATAGGTGGGTTCTTTCAGGGCTTCCCGCACCTCCACAGAGTCCATTTCCAGACGTCGAGGCAACCCTGTGATAGCGTCCGTACCCTTGATCTCCATCTTTTCGATCGTCTTCTCCGGCGAGGCGTTACCGATGGTGATCTTCACATTCTCCGCCGTCTGCTCTCCGATGATGAGGTTGTGTATGTTACGCACGTGCTTGATGATGGCTTCATCAAACTCGTCCCCGCCGAGTCGTATGGCATTGGCTACGACGATTCCCCCAAGGGAGATAACGGATATTTCCGTGGTTCCTCCGCCGACATCACAGATCATGTGTCCCGCCGGTTCGAGGATGGGGATATTGGCCCCCAAAGCCGCCGCCATGGATTCCTCGATAAGATACACTTCCCGAGCGCCGGCTTGCTCGGCGCTTTCACGAACGGCTCGTTTCTCCACCTCAGTAATACAGGTGGGCACACCGATCACCATGCGTGGCTTGACCAGCCATCGACGCTGTATGACTTTGGAAATGAAGTAGCGGATCATTTTCTCGGTGGTTTCGAAATCGGCGATCACCCCATCGCGCATGGGACGAATCGCAATAATATCCCCGGGGGTTTTCCAGAGCATCCTCTTGGCTTCCGTGCCCACGGCCACGACCCGTTTGGTTCCGCGTTCTACTGCGACAACCGACGGCTCGGAAAGTACGATACCCTTCCCCTTTACATGCACCAGAGTGTTGCAGGTGCCGAGATCGATTCCGATATCTGCTGAAAAGGCTTCAAACATTCCGCCAAGCCCCATATGGTTCCTCCATCAAAATCACTGCTCTAATGATAATATCGCAACCGAGCCCCGTAGTGAGACGGATCGATCGCCAACGCTTTCCGCCATTCCGCCCGGGCTCTGACAGGATCACCCATCTTAGAATAGATTTCCCCTAAATAATAGTGGGCATCGCTTGAGTTCGGATCATTCGCTAGAATTTCCGTGTACTGATCCTCCGCTTTGAAGTAATCCTCACGCTCGAAATACATCTGGCCTAGCAAAAACCTGGCCCGTACCTCAACAGCCGTGTCTTCAGTCTTATTGATGGCTCGCAGCAGATATTCCTCCGCTTCTTTGATCCGTTCCAGCTGAAGATAGTTCTGCCCGACGGTGAGCAATAGCAGATCCGTTGGATTTATGTCCAGGGCCGTCTGGAAGTAAGCCAACCCTTCCTCGAGAGAATCGAGCTGGGTGGCGGCCAGACCGAGATAATCGTAGATATCCTCCCGCTGATACCCTGCAGCAAGGGCTGACTGAAGGTAATCCAGAGCCAGGTTGTAGTAATACTTGCCCTTGTGATAGTAGGCTTTTCCCAGAATATAATCGGCTTCTGCAATCCAATTGGCCGTCGGATCTAGTTTCAAACGCCGGAGAGAAACAATCGCTTCATCAAGGTACGGTATTCGCTCCTCCAAGGTCACCTCTGAAACAGCTTTATAGAAATAGGCGAATCCTCGGTAGGCCAATGACATCGGCTCCAGGGGATTGTCCCTCAGCTGGGCATCGCAGCGGCTGATCACCTCGTCGTACAGCCGATTCTGCCACAGATCGCTCAAGGATTGTACGTCCTGCTCCGGTTGGATCCTGCCGGTAATCCGGGAAATCCAATCCAACCTCCAGGCCAGGATTCCGACGGTGGCAAGCATCAGTACAACAAGAATGATGATCCATCCCCGCTTAGACTTCTTTCGCCGTTTGTACCGATACCGTTCTACATTTAGAATCAGATTTCCCCTCCTACGAGATCGATCGGGATATTATAATATATGAAAATAGAGGTAGGTCGATAAGCCGGGTTCTGTCAAAGGGCCATCATCTATCTGGACTCTGGGACGTTGCCGTCTCATTCCTGCAGTCTACCCGCGGGCGATATGAGGGCAGAGCGACCTTTACTCACCCGCTGCTTGACTTTGCTCCTGATGAGGCTTGCCATACCCCGTGCGTTGCCGCAAGACGAGTGGTGGGCTCTTACCCCACCTTTTCACCCTTACTGAAGTCTCCTCGCTTGAGGCGAAGCTCAACTCCAGCGGTATATTTTCTGTGACGCTCTCTGTTGGTACGGTCTCTCACTCGAAACCGCACCACCCGGGGGTTACCCGGCATCATGCTCTGCGGAGCCCGGACTTTCCTCTGAGGGTATAAACACCCTCAGCGATGGCCAGACCTACCTCTATATCTATTATCGTAAAAAATCGAAGAACATCAACAGGGCTTCAGGTATCTTCGTCGTCCTCAGCCTCATCGCCTTCGGATTCCTCCTCCTCCTCGATGTTGTCTTCACCGGACTCTTCCTCCTCCTCGCCCTGTTCCTCCACATCCTCGGGCTGATAGAAGAGAATGCGGCTGCAGTACGGGCAGAACATGATTCCTTCACCTCTATGCACATCGTTGACAAACTGGACGGGAAGAATCATGTGGCAGCCGCTGCACACACCATGTTCTATCGGCACGATACCGAGTCCTGCCTTGCTCTTGATGATTCTCTCGAACTTGAAAAGTATCTCCTCATCGAGACCGGGAGTTATTGAGTTTTCCTTCTTCTCGAGGACTTTCAGACCTTTGCTCTTCTCCTGAACCGCTTCTTTGATGCGGGACTGCTCTTTTTGAACCTCTTCCTCCTGCTTGCTGATCATGGATTCATCTTTTTCGAGGTTCACCTTCATCTCGCTCAACAGCTGCTCTTCCCGCTGCAGATCCCTGCGCAGATCCTGCTCTTTTTCTCCAGAGTCTTTGATCTCTTTGTCCAGAGCCTCGTATTCCCGCTGGGTTTGAATCATGTCCATCTGCTGCTCGAAACCCTCGCGGACCCGCTCCGCCTCGATGGCCTTGTTTCTCAGCTCGTCTATATAGCGGCCCTTGGTCTCGAACTCCTGGGTTTTTTCCAAATAGGACTTTTTCATCCTGTTGAGCAGCTCCGTGCGTGTCGCAAGGATCTTCGGTATCTCTTCCACCTCCCGTTCAATCTCAAACTTCTGTGACAGGATCTCTTGAAGTGAACGTAGTTTTTTAAAAACTTCTTCCATGGTCATTTATTCTTCCCCTTAGTGCTCCAAATAATCCTTCAATCGACGACTCCGCTTTGGATGGCGAAGCCGCCGTAGTGCTTTAGCTTCTATCTGCCGGATTCGTTCCCTGGTAACGTTGAAATACAGCCCGACCTCTTCGAGGGTGAGCGAGTAGCCGTCCTCCAAACCGAAGCGCATTTTCAGCACCTCCTGCTCTCTCGGAGGAAGGGTATACAAAACATCTTCGAGCTGCTCTTGAAGCAGCTTGAAGGCGGTCTGGCTGGCCGGGTTCTCGATTTCCTTGTCCTCAATAAAGTCGCCGAGCAGAGAATCGTCTTCCTCCCCGATGGGAGTTTCCAGGGAAATAGGTTCTCGAGCCACGCTTTTGACGGATTTCACCCGTTGGGTTGTCCAGCCGAGCTTCTCCGCCACCTCTGCATCCGTGGGCTCGCGACCGAGCACCTGCATCAGCTGCCGGGATTCCCGGACAACCTTGTTGATCTGCTCGATCATATGCACGGGAACCCGGATCGTTCGGGCCTGATCGGAAATGGAACGGGTAATAGCCTGTCGGATCCACCAGGTCGCATAGGTTGAGAACTTATAGCCTTTCCGGTATTCGAACTTTTCAACGGCTTTGATCAAACCGATGTTGCCCTCCTGCACCAGATCGAAGAAATGCAAACCCCTGTTCGTGTACTTCTTGGCGATACTGACTACCAATCGCAGGTTTGCCTTGATCAGACGGTCCTTGGCAGACTTCATCATGAAGCGGCCCCTTCCGATTTCCTCGGTCATTTCCAGGATCTCGGCGGTATTGTTGTGGAACTCGTTTTCCAACTTCATGAGTCGCTTGTCATTTATTTGGATCTGGCGGATGAGCTCTTTGATCTGATCCGCCTCCAATCCCAACTCGCCCTCGATACGGGTGCGGTCAGAACGAAGCGCCAGCCCACGCCCCAGGCTGCGCAGATCCCTCTGACTGGCAACGTTGAGCCTCTTTTTGATCTTCAGGTTTTCCTTCTGGATCTTGCGGATACGGTTGGCCGCGGAGATGAACTTGTCGGTTATCGAAATGATCTCCTCAGGGTGAAGGTCGATATCCTGGAGCCGCTTGATCAGTTCATTCTTGTGCCGCCGCAGCTCCTCGTTGTCAAGGATGCTGCCCCCCTCGGCTTCGAACTTCCGCTTGGTCTCAATAAACTGGCGAATCATCATGACATGAGGGCGCAGGGACTCTTTATAGAACTGGGTCATCCTACGCAGTTCCGCCAGATATTCGGAAATTTCCTTCTTGGTCAAGGCGAGCTCGCGCGGGTCGATCCGGGAACCGATATTCGATGCCAACCTGTGCAGCTCCGGGATAAATACACCGGAGTTGCGAATGACCCGCTTGATGATATTCTCCCCTTCCTCCATCTTCTGGGACAGATAGACCTCCTGCTCGGCGGTTAGGAGGTTCTCCTTACCGATCTCGCGAAGATAGAGACGAATCGGATCATCGATCGCCGTCTCTTTCTCGTCGTATACCAGCTTCTTCTTGCTGGGAGGGGGCTTGCGTTCTTCCATATCCGAAAGATCAACGTCCTCCTCCTCGAGCTTGACGTTGTTCTTTTCGAGAATCGACATGACCTCTTCGATCCGATCGGAGTTTGTGATGTTGTCGGGAAGAAAATCATTCACCTCGTCGTAGGTGATGGTTTTCTTCTTCTTCGCAAACTTGAGCAGTTTTAAAATCGCCGGATCATTCTGAAGGTCGCTCATCAGCAACTACCTTTCGCAGTTTCTGCAGTTCTTCGTCTAGATACATTTTTTCGGCCAGAAGCTCTTTGAGCTTCCCCGGATCCTGGCCCTTGAATCGAGTCAGGTTGGATACGAGGGAGCGCCTTCGTTTCTCCAGGCTGCGGCGTCGTATCTCCCGCAGGCTGTCTCGAATCAAGCGTTCAGGGCTGATTGTGAATTCCCCCGAAGCCGTTTTCTCAAGAAGCAGATTCCTCAACTCCTCATCCTCCAAACGCCGCAGCAGCGCTTCTTCTGTCGTTTCCCCCTGTCTATAGCACTCCTCGAGGGCTACATAATATTTTCTTGCCCGTAGATCCTCAAGATCATCTAAAGCGACAGTGTTCCTGACCTCTGGGAAAAATTCGTGGTTGACCGCGACTGCGAGTAGAAAAAAAAGATCGGCAGAGATGCCCTGCTCCTCCGCTATTCGATGCGAGTTGTTCCTCGCTATGGATCTTTCCGTCCCCGGTAAAAGATCGCTACGCACGGACTCAAAGTCAACCCCCAGGTCTTCCGCTACGAGACGGAGATATCCATCTCTTTTGACCTGTGAGTCAAGAGAATTTAAATAAGGACTCAGGTGTTTGATGACTGCTCGTTTGCCATCCGGTGTCCTGGAATCAAATTTTGAATGTGCCGTGCTCAGATAAAACTGGAAGCTATTTATAGTAGATTTGAGCTTTTTTTTCAATGCTTCCGGACCTTCTTTTTCAAGAATTTCCGCCGGATCGTTGCCTCGTTCCAGGCGGATCACTTCCGTGGTCAAATCCTGCTGCTCGCATAGGACAATCGTCCGTTCCGCCGCCCGAATCCCCGCTTCGTCGGTGTCGAACAGCAGCATACCCCGAGAAGCGTAGCGTTTGAGGCGGCGCACCTGTTCCGCCGTTACCGCAGTACCCAAAGGGGCCACACAATTTTCTACCCCCGCCTGCCAGAGGGCCAGCACATCCATATATCCTTCTACCAGGACAAACGAGTCTTCCCGGCGGATCTTTTGGTACACTCCCGGAAACCCGTACAGGGTTTCCCGCTTTCGAAAAATGTGCGTTTCCGGGGAGTTCAGGTATTTCGGCTGAACATCCGCACTCAGGCTGCGGCCTCCGAAGGCGGTTACCTCGTTTCGATGATTGAGGATGGGGAAGATGATCCTGCCTCGAAACAGAGCGACAGGTTCTTGATCCCCTCTGGAACTGCTCCGGGAGGCCGTGGAGAATAGCCCGGAGCCTTCGAGGAACTCCTTGGAGAATTTCTTTTCGATAAGAAATTTGTACAGCCACAGCCTGCTAGACGGCGCGTAGCCCAGTTGAAAGGTCTCCCAGGTATCCTCCGCCACCGCCCTGCCCTTCAGGTAAGAACGCGCCTGAGAACCTTCAGGATGATTCAGCAGAAGGTGATGGAAAGTCCCGGCGACCTTCCTGTACAACTCCAGATAGGCACCTTTCAGCTTGCTGTCCCCGTCTTCTAGTTGGATCTCCACACCGGCCTTCTTCGCCAACAGGCGCACCGCTTCTATAAAAGATAACTTCTCCACCTCCATGATGAAGGTGAACAGACTGCCCCCCTTGTGACAGCCGAAGCAGTAGAACACCGATTTATCCGGGGTGACGGTGAAGGAAGGGGTTTTCTCCGTATGGAATGGGCACAATCCCCACAGCCGGCCGCCCTTCTTTTCCAGATGGACGTACTCCGAAACCACCGCCTGCATATCGAGACGGTCGGTGATCTGGGCCAGGATGTGATCCGGTATTCTCACCGCCTGCGCCCTAACCTCCCGATCCTACCTGTTTCAGATAGTAATATTTAGCCCAGTTGTGCTCCCGCAGATCTTCGGAAAAGTAGTGCTCCCCTGTTTCGGGATTCTTCAGGACAAAATAGTAGTACTCCGTTTCCTCAGGATGAAAAGCGGCTTCCAGAGCCACTCTCCCCGGACTGGAAATCGGGCCGGGAGGCAATCCAGCCCATTTGTACGTATTGTAGGGAGAGTCGATCCTTTTGTCCTCGACGGTGAGAAATGCCGGATGCGGTTTGTTCTGAATATCGGTAATGATGTATCCCAAGGTGGCACAGGACTCCAGACCGATATTATACTCTATCCGATTGTAGAACACCGAAGCGATCAGGGGCGCCTCTTCAGCCCTGCGGTATTCCCGTTCCACTATCGAAGCCATGATCACCGCTTCGTGGAGCTTATCCCGGTCCCACTGCAGAGCTTCCGGCGCAACTTCGGCCAGCCGTCTGAAGAAATTCTCAACCATCTCTTCCACCACCCCGTAGGCGGGATAACTGCGGGGGAAGAAGTATGTATCGGGAAAGAGGTATCCTTCGAGGTTCTCTGCTGGTATCCCAAACTGGTCGAGAAGCGCGGCGGAAGAGGCGGCCTCGAGGAACTCCTCCTTTGTGGCAATCCCCTTGTCCTCAATGTACTGGGATATTTTCTTCAACGTCCAACCTTCCGGGATAGTCAGCTTGACCTGCTCCTGGTACCCGGATACCAACAGATTGTGGACATCAATCGTCGAATCTCCGGGCAGGATCTGGAAGTAGCCATTCTTGAAGGCTGTTTCGGTGTTGTTCACCCGGCTGAAGAGGATCAGGAACAGACCCGAGCGGATCAATCCTTCCTGGTCCAGCCTGTCGGCGATAGTGGAAAGATTTTCACCCTTCAGAACTTTGAACACCAGACCTTCTTCGGGTATCTGGGGAGACGGAGTATTCATATAGTACAGATATGCTCCCGCCCCAATAAGCAGGAGCACAACTGCAGTCAGGAATACGAATATTCCCCTTGTGAGTCTTCTAGCCATAGTCCAGCTACGGGGCGCGCTATCTCTTGATCAGGATGAACTCAACACGCCGGTTTTTCCACCGGTTCTCCTCGTCGTCGAAGGGCACGATCGGACTCGATCCTCCCAAACCGACTACAGAGATGCGGTTACCGTCAAGACCGAGCTTCACCAAGGCCTGCTTGACCGCATCCGCGCGGGCCAAAGACAGGGGTATCAACTCTTCCTTGTTCTCCTTCTCCGCTTCGCTCTCACTCCAATACCGGGTAATGTTGGCGTGGCCTTCGATGCGGATTTGATAGGCACTGTACTTCTTGAAAATCTCGAACAAACGCTGCAGAGTCTTGTCGTTCCTGGCTGCTTTTTCAATATCCGTTACAGCCGACAGGTCCGCCGAGTTGGGCGGAAAGGTGATACTGGCAATACGGATCTTCAGCTTGTCCCCTTCACGAATCACCAGAACATCCACGGGGATGAGGTTCTCCACCGTAGTGGCATTCCGCAGCTTGTCCCGTATGGTTACCCGGAGCGTATAATCTTCCGCGGACTGTACCAGCTCTCCGGTATCGGATAGACCGTCCCAGAGGATACGCTCCGAAGGCATTCCCCGACCCGTGTACGACAGGAACGCTGCACCTACCGGATCGAGTATTTCCAAGCGCCACTCCTCAATACTAGACAGATCCGAGACCTTCATCGTGATAAACAGTTCGTCATCCACTCCGTCGTTGTCCGGGGAGAACGGTTGGGGTGACACGGAGATATCAATATCCGGAGCCGACACATCCAGTTTGAAGGGGGTGCTCTTGGCCTGTGGTCTGTTTCCCTTGAAGTAACTCACCGTCATGACCGCCGTGTATACACCTTCCCTAGCCAGGCTGCCGTTCTGCCGGCCATCCCAGGTAATCGTGGCCGGGATTTGCCCGGCGCCGTTAAAGGATTTCTGCACTCCCGCCTGTTCATGAACCATCTCCAGCACCCAAGACTGGATTCCATCGGTGAGGCCCACGTAGGGTTTGAACTCGATGGAATCGGCAAAGGCATCTCCGTTCGGGCTGAAACCGTCACTGGATGCAGTAACGAACACGGAGGTTACCCGGGTGTCGATCTGCAGGCCGCGAAGCTCCTTAGAGACGCTGTTGCCGGCCTGGTCGGTTGCCTTTATGACATAGCTGTACGAACCATCAGGGATCTTGTTTCCGTTTTCATCTTTCCCATCCCACTGGAATGTTGTGGCCTGACCCTTCCAGTAATAACTGCGTACAACTTCGCCTTTTGCGTTGCGGAACTCTCCTTCCCAGAGCGCTTCCTGGCTCGAGCTCTGACGAATGGGAAGCTTGTCTTTCTGCCCATCTCCATCCGGACTGAACAGACTGTACTCTGCGGAAAGCTCGATAGTCGGAGCCTTGGTATCGATAACGAAGGGGGCTGTGCGCACCTCGTGGTGGTCGCCCTTCTGGTAATCGAGAATCAACTCTGCCTGATATTCTCCGTCCGGCAGGCGGCGTCCGCTTCCGTCCAGACCGTCCCAGGCGAAATCTTGGGGAGCCCGGTTCTGACCCTCTACCCTACGCAGAATCTGTCCTCCCGCATCGAGGATACGAAGCTCGTAGCGGGACACTCCTTCGGTGACCTTGAGTTTCGGCTGGATCGTGATTTTGTCCTTCAAGCCGTCGGCATTGGGACTGAAAACCCCCAGATCAGCGGACACGAAGACTTCCGTGGCCTGGGTATTGATTTCAAAGCGGGCCTTCTTGGACTGGCCGGAGTTCCCGGCTCTGTCTGTTGCCTTCAAGGAATAAAAATAAATACCATCGGAAACAAGTTCGCCTTCATCGGCCCGGCCGCCCCACTGAATCTTGGCATCCGCCCGGCCGCGCCAGGAGTAGGTACGTACGCTCTTGCCGTCTATGTTTTCGATCGTTCCAGTCCATAGGGTTTCCTCTGAGGTTTCCTGGTACAGGGTAACCACGTCCTTGTTTCCGTCACCGTCCGGCGAGAAAATGGCCAGATCCGCGCTCACGGAGGCGGAGGGGGGGGTCAAATCGATGGTAAACTGGGGAGAAACCGCCGTAGGATTGTTTCCGTTTTCATACAAAACCTCGAGCTGACCCGAATAGGTCTGTTCGGCAAGCACGTTTCCGTTGTTGTCTCGACCGTCGAATACGATGGTCTTGGAGATCGTTTTTTCGCCGCTGAAGGTTCTGCCGACCTGGTTGGCCGAATCTACTACTTCCAACTTCCAACTCTCGATTCCAGTGGTTACTGGAACGTCGAGAGTAAACTGGATGGAATCCTTACTTCCATCGCCGTTGGGGGAAAAGTAACTGTCGGTGATCGTGATGTTGATCGGCGTTGCCTGAGTGTTGATCAAGATGTTGTCTATCTTCGTCCCGCTTGAGTTGCCGGCCTGATCGGTGGCACTGATTCGATAGGAGTACACTCCGTCAGCTGCCAGAATCCCTTCAGAATTTCTACCGTCCCACTCGAAGGAGCCGGGCTGACTGTTTTCCCAGCTGAAGGAAACAATTTCCTGGCCGCTCGCGTCCACGATCGAAGCTGTCCAGAACAGCTCCTCGGACCCCTCCTGCTCGATCGGAAGAGTGTCTTTGTTGCCGTCATCATTCGGCGAGAAGATGAGGTACGGGGTTTGCGTCGTTATTTCCGGTGCTGTGTTGTCTACGATCACCGTCCCAGACGGGCTCTCACCGGTATTCTCGTTGTCATCCCAGGCCTCGACCTTGAAAGTGTAGGTACCATCCGGTACAATGCTGCCCGTGTCGGAGCGCCCGTCCCAGCGGATCTGCTCCGGTACGGTAATTCCTGACTTCACGTATGCCAGTCGAGCAAGAACATTTTTAAAGGTGACGTTCTCGGGTCTCTCGTCCTTGTTGACGATCTCCCGTACCTGGTTCCCCTGACTGTCAAGAACGAGGAACCGATAGCCCTTGACAAAACGCTGATCGGTGATGCTCAAGCGTTTGAGCAGCTCATCCTGGGTTCCGTCGAGATTCGGAGAGATGTACTCCTGGTCGGTGTTGAGGCTGATCTCCGGGGCTTGACGGTCTATCAGTCCGACTGCAAGATTGACGCCGGCTCCGGCAGCCCAGATATTGCTCTGCAGGGGCGAGGCTGCGGTTGTGACCTTCAACTCGCTCTGATTTTCCTTCACCGAAGTGCCGAACTTAACGGACGCACCGAAAGAAACGGGAATCCGCATCTCGCCGGGGGCAAGCTCACTCAGCGCGAAACTACTGCCAAGCAGCAGAAAAACGCGGTCTGCGATGGCCAGTTCGGTCCCCAGATTAAAGGTCAGATCTTGAAAGCTCGGTAGGGATACATCCGAATGCCAGGACCAGATAAGCTTCTCGCGCTGCAACACGTCGAAACTCATCCCCGCCGCAGGAGTGAACGGAGGGGGAGATGCGGTGAAGCCGGCGACGGGCGACATTCCCTTGCCTAGCCCGCGCAGCGCAATTCCCCAACGGAGATCTTTCATGAAACTGATATCTCCAGGCAGATGAACGAAGCCTAAATCCGCGCCGAGACCCCAGTCACGACCGCCGTACTGGCCTTGCACACCCAAACCTACGAGAAGCTTGGGGAACAGGTCCTTGGCGAAGGATACGTTCCCGGCGAAGTAGTGACCCAGCTGAATTGCGTTGAAATCGACTGAGATGAAGTGTCCGCTGGCACTGAGCACGCCGGCCCGGGTCGGCCAGGTGACCCCACCGTTGATGGCGTGAAACCAACCGGAATCGGCCGAATCGGTCCCGATTAAGGCGAGATAGCTGGCATCGAAGGTAAGACGCTGGGTGTCCCCAGCGGCTGCCGGATTGAACGCGGAGGCGGCGGGTGTTTCCTCTGAAACAGAGCTGACGCCGCCAGATAGGAAGTACGGCGAGAATAAATCGGAGGGCAGACTTACGCTTCCTGGCGCGGGATCATACTGTGCGAACAAAGGAACCGTTAGAAGAGTGATCAACACGATCAGCACATGGACTTTCTTTTTCATATCGTCCCCCTGGTGTTTTTTTTTGACCGAACGGCTTCTTGAAACCCGCGCGTCAGCGGGTCACTCTAAATTTATCGCCTCGGAACTTCAAATTCAAATCTTTTTATCGTAAAGATTCCTGATGTTTTCGAACTCATCGATGGTGAGCTCCCGATACAGTTCACGCTCCAGCCTGTCCAAAAGCTGCAGCAGCGTCTCGTCCAGCTCAGACTCTTTGTCTTTCAGCATGAAATAGATACCTAGGGCTTCACGCCCCTGCAACGGGAAATCCCTGCCCTCGAAAGGAGTCTTAGATTTCAAGCTCCATCCCCTCAACCGCCAGAATCACACGGAACTGTTTCTTGCCCAAACGGGCTCGATACCATTCAGCCGAGTTGAGCATCCCATAGATCTTGCGATCGTTGTACAGAGGCTCGTGATGAAACAGAGCCAGAGTCTTGATATTCCACTCCGCCGTAAAGTCCACGGCCATGCTGTAGGAGTTGTGGCCCCAATCGTACTTCTCGATGGCTTCCCCGAGGGTGTACTGGGAGTCGAGAATGAGCAGGTCTGCATTCTCAAAGAATCGGCTGTTTTCCGGAGTTCTCTTAAAGTCTTCCGGCGACAGCTCAGTATCTGTAGCGAAGATCATGCTCCTCCCGTTGTGAGACATCTTGTAGGCGATGCACCCCCCTGGGTGGCGCATGCTCTTCCAGCGGATCTCCAATTCGCCGAGACGTGTGGCCGGGGACTTCAAACGGACAAAGCGCTTCTTCGCCGCCATGGCGTCCATATCGACGGGGAAATAGGGAGACACCATCTGTCCTCTGACGATCTCTTCGAGATTTTCCTTCGGGCTGTAGAAGTTCAAGGTGTTGCTCCTCTTATAGCCCGCGGGACTGAAGAACGGTAGTCCCTGCAGATGGTCCCAGTGGAAATGGGTGAAGAAAATATGAAACTCACTCGTTTTTTTCTGCTGTTTGTTCACCATCGCCGCCAGCTCACGAATACCTGAACCGGCGTCGATGATCACCAGAGGAGTTCCCTCAGCGTGAATACTCAGGCAGGTGGTATTTCCACCTACAGAACCGAAAATGTAGGGCGGAAGCTTGGCCAGGAACGCTTCTCGGGTCTCCGCCGATTCCAGATCAGCAGGCCGTATGCGAGCAACCGCCGCGGCAATCCTGCTTCTCAACTGGTTTTGTGTGAGCGGTGTGGGAATTGAGCCTCGAACGCCCCAAAACTTAACTTTCATTCGAGCTCGGAGAAGCTTGTTATAAAGCGATTTGCTTCAGCCAGGCGAAGCCATCTTTCGATTTCCCTCTGTGAGTGCAGCCGCCCCCGCCCGACGCCGGGACAGGTACTCTTCAGCTGCTCCCAGGCACGTTGAGAGACCAGATTACCACTCCAGAAGGGGTAACTTCTACATTGCATCGGCCTGTGGCGATATACGGTACACCCATCCTGCTCCCAAAACACACAGTCGCAATTCGACTTTTCAATAAGGCTGACCCGGTGGAATCCACTGAGGTTGACCTCGCGACAGTAACGCTTCAGGAATGTTTCGCGATCCAGACCCGTGGCATAGGTTAACCGTTCGATGTCCTTTTGGATAAGAAAAACAAATCCAGGAGCGTGTCGACAGCAGTTGGAACAGCGGAGGCATCCGAAACGCAACCCACTACTGTAAAAAGGCTTATTCGGCTTCGCTGATTCTTCCTCGGTGTACGGCGCGATCGGTCTCTTAAATGAAAAAATAAAGTTCTCCTTGTACGCCTATTCCTCAAGACAAAAAAACCTTCTCCCATGAGAGAAGGTTTTATGGGGAGAGAAGGATTCGAACCTTCGAAGGCTTAGCCAACAGATTTACAGTCTGCCCCCTTTGACCACTCGGGTACCTCCCCATTTGCGTGTGGAAAATAGCAAATACATCGCAGCTTGTCAAGACGGTATTCGCTGCATGCCGGTCGTTGGATTATATGAGTTGGAAAGATCGAGTGACCTTTCGTCAGAACGACAAAAGGTCACCCATCCCAAGCTATCCCCTCACTTCCTTAAGCGAAGGCCGAGAACACCCCCGCCATAACCGTACACTCCCCAGGCGTACCAGTAGATACCCTCTAGATAAACCGCCAGATTATCCTTTATTAAATAGGAAAACCCGCTGAAGGAGGGGAAGGCGAAGCCGAATGTCGGACTGTCCCACGGTACAAAGAGCACACCGGCGCCTAAACCTGCATACCAATCAATTTTCTGAAAGAACTCGGGGATATCCAAACCTTTGAAGCCCATGTGAAAGGTAGCAAAACCACCACCGCCTAAGCCAAGACCCTGTCCCGGAACGAACTCGACGAAGCCCTTAGCGGTGACACCGAAGGCCAGGGGAACCACATCCCCGATCTTCCAATCCGCCATGATCCATTCGGCTCCAGGCAGAACGGCCAGACTGTAGCCGAGTCCGTGATACCCGAAACCGACACCTACCTCGAGGCTAAAATCCCCTTTGTGATATAGCCCGTCCCAGTTTACTTCCTGGGCGAATACCGATGCCGGGACAAGGCATAGCCCGGCCAATACGATGAGAGCCAAAACTGCTTTTTTCATGAAGTCCTCCTATTATGTAATTAGCTCCCGTCGCCTCCCGTATTCGAATCGTGGATCGGGAGGTGACATACGGGTAATATCTCCAATTCTAAATTGAATCGTCCAGTATTGGCAAGGAATTTTGTGACTTTATCTATAGTTGAAGGAATCGGAAGACGGTCACACCGTCAATGCTTGCGATTCTTGCATGTCTAGGCAAAACTCGACATCTCAGCATTCTGATCTGACCAACTCGGCTCGCGCTCGATGCAGTAGAAATCAAGTAGAAGGTCATTCATGAACAAACCAAAAGAATGGCTACCCGATTCCGGTTGAATACCCTTCATCCAGGTGGTGCTCACACCACTGAACTTTGTGTTTCGTACAGTTCCTGCGACGATAAGCTTTCCCGGGTCGCCGTTTTGAATAACTTCGGCATGGGATTCGTTTCTCGCCGCGAAACACTTCAGCGTCAACACCACCGGCGATCGTACACGGACTTTGCTGTAAAAAAGAGCGTAGTTCAGCTCCGGTGCATGGCTCAAACCGTGCCCGGTAAACACGACTGCAACCCCATCTTCATAGATGCTGAACACTTCTTGTCTGGTCAATCGTTTTTTTCGAAGATCTGCGATGCCCCGATATAGGACACCCAATGCTCTTTCGTCGTATCGTCTGAGTACTTGAGTTTCTATAAAGGCATTTGGCATTTCCTACACTCTGCAGTACTACTTGTTGGGTAGGTATATCTTTCACAACTAATTAAAGAGCACAATCGGAAATTCTTATGATTTCATACAGCATTTGTACAACAAAAGTACTATTTGGTAGAAATGGGGATTTTGAAGGGTTTTCGATGTGCGCCTGATCTTTACCCTGTTATGGGGGGCGCTAGGAATCTTCGGATTCCCTTTGATTGCCCGTGGAGGTAGAATCTTTTGATTTTTTTGGAGATTTCTTCTTCAGGGGTTTTCGTTGTGACATCTTACTCATTTGCTTCAGAATTTCCTGAAGTTGCGTTTCGTCAATATCTTTTAGATTGTCACTCATATAGTCTTCCTGCCATATATTCTTCTTTACCTAGACTATATTGCGCGCAGAACTGTTTTTCTAATTTTCCAGCAAATTTCTTAGCCAATTCTCTGCGTGTGCGGACTGGGATCGCTTTCTTAAGGTCAAATGTCTGCAGTAGCTGTTTCTTACTCACACCTACAAATCCGCAGCGGATGGTCAGGACCGAGCACCCGGGTATAATGCTGGATACGGCTCGCACCGAGCCAAAGGAGATCTGGAGCTCAACAGAGCTTAACTCCTATCTGTCTACCGCCGTCCTGGTGGACGGATACCTGTAATCTGTCATTGAAATTGAGATGAGGAACTTCTGAACCTCACACTTGTGATTCCTGCTTACCTGCATATAATTAATAGTATGGATAAAAATCTCTTTCTGCACTAAATACAGATGGAGTAGTACAACTGAAAAAGTGCATAAACATAGTAAGTTAGAAGAAATGCCCGGTACTATGAGATTAAGAGTTTTTCCGTCTAAATAAATTTGATTCGAGGAGGAAGATGATGATGATGAAAGTTCGATTTATCATTGTCCTTTTATTGGTATTGCTTACACTTCTAGCGTGTAAAAAAACAACCGACACAGCCTGGTACTCATGAGAATGAGGGCACTCTTTCTAACCCAGTTTTTCTAGTGGTTGGAAGTACACATCAAGGAACAGTAGCAAGCTTCGGAACAAGTTTTTATAAATTTGTAGCAGCAGGAACTGGTTCACACACGATTTCTCTAACTAACACACAATCAGATCTAAGTTGGGATCTTTACGACGATTTTAATTATTCTAACACTATTGATTGGTGCGATAATTATGGTTACGCTGCGGATGAGATAGCATCAACAGTTCCGTTAACAAATGGAACAACCTATTATCTTTTGGTTGATGAATGGGACTTTGTAGCCGGTACATTTTCCTTAACAATCACTTTCCCGTAGATTCTCCGTATTTTTAAGAACTAGCAACTCCAAATTACTTGAATGGAGTTATTCCTGATCAAGATAAACACGTATTAACTTGATTATTTCTTCAGGTTCAGGGAATCGACCTTCTTCAGACTTCGAAAATATCAGTTTGTCGTCGACGAGGACATCAAAACTGTGAAATTCTCCTGGTTTCAGCTCGACATCTAAATCAAGCTCTTTCTCGATTTCTTCCGCCAACCTGGCGGCTGTTGTTTGGTATGCTCAAGAAGTACAGTGCACTATTACTACACTTACATTCCTCCGGTTGTCCAAGACATTCTGTTCTTGTTCGCCGACTGAAAACAAAACGGCCGTTGATCCCAGATATAATGCACAAAACAGTAACACAATTCTCTTCAACATAAAGACCTCCCAAATGACTGCTAAGCCACCTCGCGGATTCGAACCGCGGACACCGAGATACCAAGTCCTTCCTGGGTTGGCAATTACGCTCAATATGTTCCATTTTTTCCAGTTTGTCCAGTGTTTCGGGGTGTAGAATTTTGTCTTATGTCTATCTGCTAGCTCGAGGACCTTGAAATGGCTCTTCCGCTATCTCTATGTCGATCTCACTGCGCGCTGAAAAAATACCAAAACAGTCCCGAAGAATAGATTGACAGATCGATAGATACCAGCAAAGATATACCTTGTATGCCGATGCATAGACATTTCAGGGCCGCCTGAGAGGCGATTTCAAGTTGGCCTCAGATGAAATCCTTTGATGTAGCCAGCGGAACAGATCTCCTGGGGATGCTCACAGCCGCGACAAACTGGTTGGAGCAGAATGCCGTCTATATCGATTCTCTAAATGTATTTCCGGTACCGGACGGTGATACGGGAACCAACATGCTGCTCAGCATGCGTTCCGCCCTGGAGGAGGCCCGGGCGGTTTCAGAGTATACCGCATCTGCAGTAGCCGAGGCTTTTGCTCGCGGTGGGTTGATAGGCGCGCGGGGAAACAGCGGAATCATCTTGTCTCAATTCTGGCAAGGCTTGGCCCAGGGTATAAAAGGGAAGAAGTCAATAAGAGCCACCGATTTGACAAAGTCGCTGCAAACTGCCTCGTTACTCTCTTTTCAGGCGTTGAGCAAGCCGGTCGAAGGAACGATTTTAACGTTAATCAAGGATATCGCTGCAGCCGCACAACAAAGTTCGGTCGTCGAGGAGGATTTGGTATCCCTCATGGAAAGAGTAGTAAAGACGGCAAAAAGATCGGTAGCCAGAACTCAGATGCAGTTGCAGGTACTGAAGGAAGCCGGCGTGGTTGATGCCGGCGGGCAAGGGCTGCACATAATTCTTGAAGGCGCGCTGAAATACTTTCGCAACAATCGAGTGGATTCACTGCAAACCTCACCGCCTGTAACCGCATCTGTAACCGCTCACTCGTTGCCGAGGATCGTCTCAAATGGGAGTCCGTACGGTTTTTGCACAGAATTTATACTCAGAGGTGAAAACCTCGAACCTGATAAAATCAGAATCGTTTTGGAAAACAGAGGGGAGTCACTGGTTGTAGCCGGTAACACGAGAATCGTACGAGTTCACATCCATACCCTGAAGCCGAGCTCGGTTGTACGCTATGCTGAGTCTTTCGGGCAGGTTGATCACCTCAGCATTCGCAATATGGACGAGCAGCATGAAGCTTATCTGCAAGGCTGGAAAGAAAAACGGCAGCAGGGGGCTGTAACGGTGCTTGCCGTAGTTCCTGGTCAAGGTTTCGCTGAAGTATTCAGCAGTCTGGGCTCAAAAACGGTTGTCATCGACACCAAGGAACCGAAGCAATGGGTTGAAGATTTACGTGATGCCCTCGAAGAATTGAAGGACAGCAGAGTATTCATTCTGCCTAACAGTATGGATTTGTTTCCTGTCGCCGAGGAAATCCGTACCTCTTTGAAAAAGCAGGTCACCATTGTTCCGACAAAGACCATCCCCCAGGGGGTATCGGCTGTGCTTGCTTTCAATCACGAGGAAGATAGCGAACTGAATAGACGCCTCATGGAACTGGCAATCGAACAGATACATACGATTGAAATCTACAGGACAGCCCATCATGACGGTCAGGTAGTCGGTTTGCTGGAAGGGGAAGCCGCTGAAAGAGGAAAGGATGCCCGGGAAGTGCTGGAGAAGATTATGACACGACTGAATGTGGATAAAGCCGAGTTGGTGACCGTGTACTACAGCGATGGAATCTCTACTGAAACAGTTGAGGCAATCTGTTCCACTCTTCAGCGAGATTATCCACATCTGGAAGTTGAGACGATTTCCAGCGGCTACTTCAGCTCTGACTTTATCATTTCAATTGAGTAAGCGATGAGATTCGATCTATGGCTGTACGGATTGTAACGGACACTATCGCTGATCTTCCTGCCCAAGTGGTGAATGACCTGGGAATTGCGGTAGTGCCGTTGAATATAAGCTTCGGTACCGAGACCTATATCGACGGAGTGGAACTGACGGCTGATCAGTTTTATATGAAACTGAGAGACAGCAAGGTCTTCCCGACCACCTCCGCACCGCCGCCTTCAGCGTTCGCCGAATCATATGACAAGCTGGCGGAGATAACTGAAGAGATCCTGGTAATAACACTTTCTGCCAAGCTCAGCGGTACCTATGAAGCGGCGCTCCAGGGCAGAGTGCTGATGAAGAAGCAATGCCGCGTAGAAGTGATCGATTCTCAAACGGCCACTATGGGAGAAGGACTGATTGTCATGAAAGCCGCCCAGGCTGCCCAGGCCGGAGCGACTCTGGATGAAGCAGGGGAGGTTGCTCAGACAAACATCTCTCGAGCCGAGATCTTGGCTGCTTTCGATACCCTGGAGTACCTCAGAAGAGGAGGACGTATTGGTGCTGCAAGGGCATACCTGGGATCCATGCTCAAGGTGAATCCCCTTATTACCTTGAGGGATGGCGTAATAAAGCCGGCAGGCAGGACCCGCTCCAGGTCAAAGGCCATCGACCGTCTATACGAGTTTGTCGCGAGTTACTCTGTTATTGAAGAGTTGGCGGTAGAAAACACAGCTTGCCCCGAAGACGCAGAAACGTTGATAAAACGGCTCGCTACGCTGTTCCCGAAGGAGCGAATCTATCGCTCTAAGATGACTCCGGTAATCGGTGCGCATACCGGGCCCGGAATGTTGCTTGTGGCGATTCTTGGTGATCGAGAGCGGAGATAAGATGTATATCTTACTATCGATCATTGTTTCCTACGCAATTGGAAGCATATCTCCTTCGTTCATTTTGGGAAAGATCATAGGGAAAGTGGATATCAGAGAGCTCGGAGATGGAAATGCCGGCGCTTTGAATACAGCCGCAGTCCTCGGCATCGTGCCGGGTATAATAGCAGGGCTTTTCGATATCTCAAAAGGAATCCTCTCGTTGTTTTTGTCACGCCACTTCTTCAACATGGAAGAAAATCTGCTCCTCATCCCGATATGCGCCGCCATAGCAGGTCATATATTTCCGTTCTATCTGCGCTTTCGAGGGGGACAAGGATCGGCAACGGCAGCAGGTTTGCTCCTTTTCTTTCTCATTCCACTCTTTTCCTCAGGTAAGCTGCCCCTCGACGGTCTGTTGGTACTGTCTATCCTCATCGCGGTAACCGCTTACGTAGCAAGAGGGGGAGAGTTTATCGGTTTGATAGTCCTGCCGATGTTGCTTTTTAGTATCTCAGCCAATGTGAGACGAAGTTTCCCCTACATGATTGTCACACTCCTTTCTGGTTTTTTATGTGGGACAACTGCATACAACTTTATAAAAAAGAAGCTGTATAAGAAATTCACCGCACCGCAAGTCGCTTGGAGGAAGATATTGGTCAGAGTTGCTGCAACTCCTATAGTCTTTTTCTACGTGTTCTTCGGTAAGACGTTTGTGATCGTTATTACCGGCATAACCGTGATCCTATCCTTGGGATTTGATCTGTACAGAATACTCCCACAGGGCAGGGAGAGTACTTTATTCAAATTCCTGTCACACCTAGTGGAAGAAAATAGGCCCGATAGATTTTCATCAATAACAATTTTCCTCATTACTGCTTTTTCGGTTGTTTTAATTTTCCCAACAGATATAGCCCTGCTATCCCTGTCGTTTCTAATAGGCGGTGGCGTATTCGCCTTTATATTGGGTGTGAAATTTGGCAGAAACAGATTAATTGGTTGTATAACACTGGAAATGTGTTTTTCCTACCTGGCCGGCTCTCTGGCAGGGGGGTATGTCGTTGCCACCTTACTCGATCTAGATTTCCGGCTATCAATGATCGGTGCAGTCGTGACCTTCCCTGCCTTGCTTCTTTCAACCAATATCGATGATAACTTTTCTGTAGGCATATTAAGCGGTGCAGCTATGTCCGCTTCGATATACCTGATATCCTAAATCAGAGTCCCGCGGGCTTACCCGTGGGGATCTACTTCCGAGACCGGGAACCCGCGGCTGGACGCTCAGCAGTCGTCGGGACTGCGGCTAAAGCCTAGACAGGCTCCTAGGTCGGAATTGTCCCTATTTTCTGCGTATCAATCATCTTGAAGGTCAGAATTGGTCAAGTTATTTTTTTACTAATGATAGCCTCAGTCTGGGGACTAAACACTTAAGTCGTATTTTACGAAGGAGGATAGGGAAAATGAAAAAAACAATCAAACAAGTCATTGTAGCCGGCTTGGTGCTGGGCGTTGCCATGGCAACTTGGGCTGGCGGGCAGAAAGAGCCAGGCACCGCCCCTGCGCCTACAGGAGTCACCGTGATTACTCTTTGGGACTTCTTAAGCGGCGGTGATGGCGTGCGGTGGAAGGAGATTATCGACGGTTTCAATAACAGTCAGAGTGAGATTCGTGTCGAAGCCACCACACTGGAGTGGGGCGATCCCTTCTACACGAAGGTTCACACCTCCGTGGTCGCGGGGGAGACCCCCGAGGTGATGACTTACCACCTCAGCCACTTTCCAGCCGGGATAAAGGCCGGGGATCTGCGACCCATCACCGAGGCCGAGCTCAAGAGTGTTGGTCTGTCTTTCAGTGACTTCAACCCGGTACTTGTTCAGACCTCTCTAGAGATCAGCAAGGCCTACGGGGAGGCAGATGTGCTGTACGGCGTACCCCTCGATATCCACACCTGGATCGTATATTACAACAAGGATGTACTCAAGAAGGCCGGGTTACTGGCTGCGGATGGCACGCCCCAGGGGCTCACCGGCATCGACAACTTCACCAAGGCGCTTCAGAAGATCAAGAGCACAACCGGTGTGATACCGGCAGTCCAGTCGGTAGCCAATGATGGCGCTGCTGTCTGGCGCATGTGGTTCACGCTGTTCTCGCAGCAGGGCGGTTCACTCGCCAGCGGTGGAAAGGTCACACTCGGCCAGCTGGATACCTACGGAAAGACCGCTCTGCAGGCGATGAGGGACTGGACCAGCCAGGGATTGCTACTGGAAAATACGGATTATGCAGGTGCCACAGCAATGTTCTACCAGGGCAAGGCGGCATTTATGTTCAATGGCAACTGGGAGGTACCCACCGTGGTCGACATGGAGGCAAAGGGCACGCTGCCCTTCAGCTACGGGGTCATGGCGTTCCCCAAACTCTATACGAACCAGAGCACATGGGGTGATTCTCACACCCTTGCCATTCCGAATAACAGCAAGAAACCCATCTCCACTGACATGCTGAAAAAGGTTTTCACCTTCATTGTCTATGTCGAGAAGCATTCTGATATCTGGGCCGGTGGCGGCCATCTTCCTGCCTACCTGCCCGTCTTGAACGGCCCCGAGTTGGCGAAGATGGTGCCGAACAATCAATACAGCGTTGAGGCGGCGAAGAACGTCGTCTTAGAGCCAGTCCAACCCATTTTCGGGGTAGGCGCTCCCACCTACGATGCGGTCCTCAACTTCCTGAATCCGGCATTGATCGGACAGCTCTCGGTGAGTGACGCGATCGCGAGGTTCAAAGCGCAGCTCTCGGCTGAGTAACAGGTAATGGTAACGCACCGTACGAAGGCCCCACGGAATCCAGGTGGGGCCTTCGCGTTGATGCACCTTCATTTTGTCTAGAGGAGAGTGCCATGACTGAATCTACAGAAGCGCCTGGTACGAGTATGGCGGTTTCGCGAGTCTCTGGTAAGAGAAAAGCTACACCCTGGCTGACGATACTCCTGCTCACCGCTCCGTTTATAATTGTATATATCGCCTTCCTTATATATCCCACGATACGCGTGATAATGCTTAGCTTTACGGACGCCGACATTGCGGGCAAGGGAAGCTACATCGGTACGGCGAATTACCTTCGTCTTGTCAAGGATCCGCTTTTTTGGTCTTCATTATGGCATACGATCTACTTCATCCTACTCACTGTTGTTCCCAACACTGCCTTAGGGCTGATCTTTGCCCTCATGATCGTTCGCCTGAAACGATGGAGAGGCACGATCACGGCCCTTCTATTTTTGCCCTACATCCTTCCGGTGAGCGTCGTGACGGAGATCTGGCTATGGATTTTGAGTTCTGCTGTACGGAATAGTCAACTTTTTATTCGGATTGAAGATCAACTGGTTCCAGGATCCCACGTGGGCGATGCCGGCGGTGGCCTTCGTGACTATCTGGTGGACCGTGGGCTTCAACATTCTTCTTTTTATCGCAGGGCTGGAAGCGATACCAGTAGAGCTCTATGAAGCCGCGACCATTGACGGTGCGAAGCAAGGATTCCCAACCTTTCGTTTCATCACCTGGCCGCTGTTGTGGCCGGTGACATCCCTCGTGCTTGTGCTACAGCTCATCGCCCAGTGGCAGATATTCAATCAGGTGTATCTCTTGACCCGGGGTGGACCATATAACAAGACCATCGTTGTGCTGCAACACATGTACCAACAGGCATTTACGCGATATCGCGGAGGATACGCTTCGACAATTTCCATCACCTTGTTTGTCCTCATTCTCATCACCTCAATTGTCCAGCTTCGTCTGTTGAGGTTTAGGAAGAGCATATGAGCCGGAACAAGCTGTCACTTTCTTCCCTAGTCGTCACGGTACTGTCGATCGTGATCGGATTGGTGTGGTTTTTTCCGCTCTACTGGGCAGTCAATACCTCCCTTACCGTTGATACGAAAACGGCCCAGATTCCGCCCTCGTGGTTTCCCTCCCCGTTGATTTTCGATGCGTACAGGTACGTCCTCGAGAACATCTCCATCGTCCGTTGGTACCTGAACAGCATGTTCGTTTCCTTGATAGTTACCGTTTCCGTGTTGTTTATCACCATGATGTGCGGTTACGCGCTCTCACAGATCGCTTTTCGGGGAAGGCGGTTCCTGTTCGTGGCCATTCTCGCCGGGTTCATGATCCCCGCGACGACAAACGTCGTGCCTCTGTTTATGTTTATGAACCACCTGAATCTGGTGAATACCTACTGGGGGATCATCCTGCCTCAGCTCGTTTCTCCGATAGCGGTGGTCATCTACAAACAGTTTTTCGATCAGATGCCGCTGGAGTTGAGCGACGCTGCGCGAATGGACGGAGCTGGGGATTTTCTGATTCTATTCAGGATATTTCTGCCCCTCAACTGGGGCATTACCTGGGCTCTGGCTATCGTACTTTTCATATGGTCATGGAACAATTTTTTCTGGCCCTTCATTATCATCAGCTCCACACCGATGATGACGATCCCAGTGGGCATCACTCAGGTCGAGTCCTGGTATGGCATCGCCTACCCAAGACAGATGGCGGCTGCGGTCCTCGCCGCCCTTCCGACAGCGATTCTTTATTTAATCTTCCAGAAACGCATCGCGAGGGGAGTTGCGATCACCTCAGGACTGAAGTGACGCCGGGTGAGTGGCAACCGAGAATGCGGGTCGGATGAGGCCGGCAAACAGATGCACTGAAGGGAGTGGGATGTGGCAGATTCGAAAAAGGCAACAATCGTCATTGATAAGGCCTTCACGATCGCGGAGGTGGACCCGCGCCTCTATGGGTCCTTTATTGAGCACCTGGGCCGGGCTGTATATGAAGGCATCTACGAGCCCGAACATCCGACGGCTGATGAGCATGGTTTTCGGACCGATGTGATTCAGCTCATAAAAGAGCTGGGTGTGGAGATTATCCGTTATCCCGGAGGCAACTTCGTATCGGGTTACAACTGGGAAGACGGGGTCGGGCCGATCAAAAAGCGACCTCGGAGGCTGGATCTGGCCTGGCGCACCGTGGAGCCGAACCTCGTAGGGATCAACGAGTTTGCTACCTGGGCAGGGAAGGTCGATTCCCGGATTAACCTGGCGGTGAACCTCGGAACCCGCGGGCCGGAGGAGGCGCGTGCCCTCGTCGAGTACTGCAACAATCCGGGGGGCTCTTACTGGAGCGACCTCCGTATTGCCAACGGTCATCCGGAACCTCACCGGATTCGAACCTGGTGCCTTGGAAACGAGATGGACGGGCCGTGGCAAATCGGGCAGAAGACGGCAGAAGAGTACGGCCGTGTCGCCTGCGAAGCCGCCAAGGTAATGAAGTGGGTCGATTCTACGATTGAGCTGGTGGTTTGCGGCAGCTCCTTCCCCAAAATGCCCACCTTCCCTCAGTGGGAGATCACAGTGCTCGATCATGTCTACGACCATGTCGATTACATCTCTCTCCACAGCTACTATGGCAACCCGGAGAATGACTTGGCGAACTATCTTGCCAAATCATTGGAGATGGATTCCTATATCCGCACCGTAGTCTCCGCCTGCGACCTCATCCAGGCCAAGAAACGAAGCAAGAAGAGCACGAATCTTTCATTCGATGAGTGGAACGTATGGTACCACTCCCACGAGGCCGACAAGTCGATCGAACCGTGGTCGGAAGCCCCACCTCTGCTGCAAGACGTCTACACCTTCGAGGATGCTCTGCTGGTAGGTTGCCTCCTTATTACCCTCCTCAACCATGCGGATCGAGTGAAGATCGCCTGCCTTGCCCAGCTGGTCAACGTTATCGCACCGATCATGACGGAAAAGGGAGGTCCGGCCTGGCGGCAGACCATATTCTACCCATTCATGCACGCTTCCCGCTTCGGATGCGGCACGGTTTTACAGGCGGTGATCTCGGCACCGAGATACGACAGCCGGGATTTTACCGAGGTCTCCTATCTGGAGGCGACAGCTGTATACGACAAAGCGCATGAGGAGCTCAATATCTTCGCGGTGAACCGAGACTGGCAGGGAGAGCTGGCACTGGAATGTGATACCCGGAGCTTCGGCGACCTCAGCGTGGTAGAGCACATAATTCTCGATCATCCGGACCCCAAGGCGACTAACACGAAAGACCTCCAGAGCGTAAGACCGCGTGTCGACGGCAGCGCCTCAGTGCAGGGAAGCAGACTCATGGCCCGGCTTCCAAAGTTATCATGGAATGTCATCCGTCTTCGGAGGACGAGCTCGTAGTGAGGTGAGTGGTCG
>CAZVHJ010000054.1:0-36154 GCA_964627715.1 uncultured Spirochaetaceae bacterium
GGATTTGAACCCTTATACCCAAATGGGCACCAGATCCTAAGTCTGGCGTGTCTGCCAATTCCACCACTCTCGCGTACTATACTCAAAAAAGGGAGGTGTCGTCAATATTGAGCCGTGAAGGGATCGAACCTTCGACCCGCAGATTAAGAGTCTGCTGCTCTACCAGCTGAGCTAACGGCCCATCATATCGCGCCCGGCAGGACTCGAACCTGCGACCTACGGATTCGAAGTCCGGCGCTCTATCCAGCTGAGCTACGGACGCAAGTAGCTGACGGGTGAGTGATGGGGCTTGAACCCACGACTTCCAGTTCCACAGACTGGCGCTCTAACCACCTGAGCTACACTCACCACGTTGGAGGTCTCCGCGGTTTGAATACCGGTGAAAAATATGCCCAAACCAGGGTTTTTTGTCAAGGCGGGGGTCGTCAGCACAAGCTACAGATTATCGGCCGTGGCGATCACTGTGCATCGTCCGGCATATTGCTACAGTAGGCGGACTGGATTGCCTGTTCCATGAGAACGATTTCATCCTCCGATAAGGAATTTAAAGTGACTTGCCCGTTTGCGGCTTGAGAGTCGGCCACCACTCTGCAGGCATCGGAGGCCATAAAGTGATTCCTGACTCTTTCTTGGATGCGCCGAAGGTAGACCGGCTCAGGTCTTGACCGCTCCGGCGGTCATTCCGCTGATCAGCTGTTTCTGGATGAAGAAGAACAGCACGATCACAGGGATCACACTGATTACGCCCCCTGCTGTGAGCAGGCCCCAGGCGATATTGTATTCCCCGATCAGGTTCTGGAGAGCTACAGGGATGGTCAGGACCTTGTTCCCTGTGAGGATGGCAGCATAGAGAAACTCGTTCCAGGCGGTGATGAAGATGTAAATACCGGTAGCGGCGATCCCCGGCATGGCTACAGGTACGATCACCCGGGTCATGGCGGAAAAGCGGGTGCATCCGTCGACCAGGGCGGCCTCGTCGAGCTGCTTCGGGATGGCGTTGAAGAAGCTGGTCATCATCCAGGTGGAGAAGGGTATCGTAAATGTCGAGTAGGCGATGATCAGGGCAAAATAGCTGTCGATCAGCTTCAAGACGCGCATGATGACGAACAGTGGGATCAGCAGCAGCACGATCGGGAACATGTTGATAACCAGGAACTGGATCATAAGATAGTTTCGCCCCCTGAACCTGAAACGGGAGAAGCTGTAGCTGGCGGTGAGACTGATCCCCAGTCCGACAAGCATTGTGGCGGTGGCCACGATCAGGCTGTCCCTAAGGTTTCTGGCGAAGGCGACCTTTTGAAAGATTCGGGGATAGTTCTCGAACGTAGGCTTCTTGGGGAAATAGCGGAACACTTCTCCGTACAAATCCGTCTCCGGTGTGATCGATGAGATAAACATCCAGATATAGGGGCTTAAGGCAAACAGGACGATCACCAGCACTGGAAGGTGCAGACCGAGCAAGCGCCGCCATAAGGGCAGATGTCGGGTCATCGTAACGCCTCCTGGGAGCGAAGGACCCGGATCACATAGCCGGCCACGATCGCGATCAGCAGGAGGGTGAGAAAGATAGCTATGGTCGATGCGTAGCCGAAATCGAGGCCCTTATAAGCCCGTATGAAGGCGAAGACCGGCAGAGTGTGAGTCGCGTACCCGGGGCCGCCCCCGGTCATCACGAAGATGACGTCCATGGAGTTCGCTACCCAGATGATACGCAGCAGGATCGAAGTAAAGAGAATCGGCGTCAGCATGGGCAGGGTGATGCGAGTGAACATCTGCAGTTTGCCGGCCCCATCCACCTCGGCGGCCTCATACAGGGTGCCGGGGATAGCCTGCAGTCCCGCCAGAATCATGATGGCGAAAAAGGGAAAACCCTGCCACATCAAAGCGACCATGATTGCCGGCAGGGCAGTTGTGGAATTTGCCAGCCAGGGGAAGTAGCTGTTCAGAAATCCGATCCGCACCAACAGATCATTGATCACCCCATTGTTGCCGTCGTACATCCAGCGCCACATCAAGGCGGTGATTACACTCGGTGTAACCCAGGGTATCAGGATCAGGGAGCGGGCCAGACCCCGCCACTTGAACTCCCGGTTCAGTAACATGGCGGTGACAAAACCAAGCAAGAGTTGAAGGAGGATCACTCCTGCAATCCAATACAATGTGTTTTTCAGGGATATCCAGAACACCTCGTCTTTCAGCGCTTGCAGATAGTTCCCGAGTCCGATGAAACGGTTGTCTTTAGGCTTCCAGATCACGTAGTTGAAGAGGCTCATGATCGCAGTCTGTACGATGGGCAAGAATATGATCAGGATTGTTGCAGTGAGAGCCGGTGTCAGCAGCGTGTAAGGAAACAGATCAGTTTTTCTCTTCATCCCTGGTTGTTCCTGAAAAACAAGCCGCCTGCCCCGTTTAATCTCGAAACAGAGCAGGCGGCGATTTTGCGCATCCGTTTTCTACTTGGCGAAGTGATCGGCGAAGGCCTGCATCATCTCGCGGCTGCCGATCTCCCCAAGGAAAGCTCTCTGCATCTGTGTAGGCCAGAGGGATTCGACGAACTCGGCGGTCCCCGGATGAGCCGGAAGCACGCCGGCAAAGTCCGCCGAATCGGTGGTGGCTTTCAGGAAGCGGTCACCTCCACCGGCGGCGTTGCTCTTGTTGATCGATACCTGTCCGGAAGACTTCTGCCAGATGGCATTGTTTTCCGCCGTGGCCAGAAAGGAAGCCCACGTGAAGGCGGCGTCGGGATATTGGGTGGCTGCCAGCACGCCATTCTCCTCGTCTCCGAAGGAAGTCCAGTACTTCTTGGTTCCCTTGGGTACCGGAGCGGCGGACAGCTTGTCTCCCAGAGCCTCGGCCAGGCCCTTTGAGGAGCCGATGTGGTGGATGGTCATCGCGGTCTTGCCGGACTGCATGTTGGCGATGATCTGCTGGAATCCGTCGTTCGGCGTAGTGGGCGGGGAGACCTGGTGCACCCGGTACAGGTCGATGAACCACTGGTTGGCGGCTATGGCTTCGGGGGTTGTCAGACCGGAGCTGCCGTCAGGCAGGAAAAACTCCGCGCCGCTGGACAGCACAAAGGTTCCCCACCAGTCGTGCCCGCCCCGGGCTCCGCGGATGCCGAAACCGTACACATCGGGGGTGCCGTCCCCGTTGGTATCCCGGGTCAGCTTCTTGGCCAGATCGAGGAACTCCGCCCTGGTGGTGGCGGGCTTGACCCCGAGTTCATTGAACATATCTGTCCGGTAGTACATGTACAGGATCACCATCTGCAGCGGCATCAGGTACTGGTTGCCGTCCGTGTACTCGGTCAGCGCCCAGATCTTGTCGAAAACGTCGGTTCGCCCCGGCCACTTGGCGATATAGTCGCTCAGGTCCAGCAGCGCACCCATCTCCACCAGTTGAGGTTGCCACCAGAGCTTGATCTGTGATACATCCGGTGGATTACCGGCGGCAACGGAGGTGAGCAGTTTCTGGTTGTACACGTCCCAGGCGATGAACTCAGGGCTCACCTTGATGTTGGGATTCTCCTTCTCGAACTTCTGGACCAGGGGTGTAACCGCTGCGTCCGGGTTGTCGAAGTGATACCAGAATCGGATCGAGGCCATCTGCCTCTCACCTTGGCCTGCGGCGAACAGCGCCAGAGGCAGCAGGAGAAGCAGGACGAGGATTGAAGCTCTTTTCATTAGAGTTCCTCCCTTTGATAAAAATATTTATTAGAAATACTCCCAATGAGCATTTTCTCCATGACAAATGGTTTCATCCTGGTTGATTCTTCCGGCGCTTGTGGGCCATTTCCATGTGCTCGGACATGGCCCGGGCTGCCAGCTCGGGATCCCGAGATCGGATCCCTTCTAGAATCCGTTCGTGTTCCTTCAGGGTTGTTTGAAACCGTTCTGCTCGCCTGTCCTGATGCTCTCGGCTCATGGTGATGATGTCCGGGGTGATCAGGCCTATCAGGGAGCGCAGCACGGTGTTCTTGGATTCTTCGGCGATCTTGAGATGAAAGAGGTGGTCCTCCTCCAGTCCGGATTTGCCCTGCTCGACCTGTTTGCGAAACACTTCATAGGCGAGAAAAATCTCCTCGATTTCCTGATCGCTGGCCCTTTGAGCAGCCAAACGGGCCGCGTGAACCTCCAGGAGTGCGCGGATCTCCATCAGAGATTCTAAGTCCCTGGTCTCCGTGGCCAATATATTCGAGATCAGACCCTCCAGCGCCTTGACCCCCAGGCTGGCTACAATCGTTCCTTTTTGCGGCTGTGTTTTCAGGATGCCGTAGAACTCCAACTTCTTGATCGCTTCACGGATGTGGCCGCGGCCGACCCCAAAACGCTCCGACAGGACCCGTTCCGAAGGCAGCCGCATTCCCGGCTTCAAGCGACCGGAGGAGATTAGCTGCCGGATCTGTTTGATGATCAGATCGGCGGGTTTCTCCACAGCGATTTCCTGAAAGAGATCCAGATCTGTTACTTCGGACTGGCTTGACAAAACTCTCGGTCCTCGATACGGTTGGCTCCATTGATTAACCATTAACTGGTTAACCAGATGATGGTATACTACCAATGAAAAACCGTGCTGTCAAGCCTTTAATCGGAGGTATTGATCGATCCTACTATGAAACCCCTACCTGACTACCAAGCTTTGCAATGCCTTGCCTGGGAGCTTCGCCTCGATGCCCTGAGGATGATCTTTGGCGCCAAATCGGGGCATGCAGGAGGCTCTTTCTCGGCGGCGGAACTGATCACGGCACTCTACTTCTATAAAGCCCGGCTCGATCCCAAGAACCCCGGCTGGGAAGACAGGGATCGGATCTTTGTCTCAAAGGGGCACTGTGCTCCCCTCTACTACGCCGCCCTATCCAGGCTGGGCTTTTTCCCTCGGGAAGAGCTGGCCACCTTTCGGCAGTTGGGAAGCCGGCTTCAAGGCCATCCGGACCGTATCAAGCTTCCCGGTGTGGAGATGTCCTCCGGTCCCCTGGGCTTGGGGGCATCGGTGGCGGTGGGCTGCGCCCTCGGTCTTCGCCTGGGCAATTCCGAATCCCGGGTGTTCTGTCTGCTGGGGGACGGGGAAACCCAGGAGGGAATCGTCTGGGAGGCGGCAATGTGCGCCGCCAAGTACGGTTTGGGCAACCTGACTTTTATCCTGGATTACAACCGCTATCAGCTCAGCGGAGCCGTGGATCAGGTCATGCCTCTTGAGCCGCTGGAGCAAAAGTGGCTGAGTTTCGGCTTCAGAGTAATCCGGATCGACGGTCACGACATCGAGCAGATCATCGAAGCTCTCGATCGCGAGAGCCCCGACCAGCCGACACTGATTTTGGCTCTGACCGTGAAGGGGAAAGGAGTTTCCTTCATGGAGGCCTCCAGCGCCTGGCATGGTCGTGTTCCCTCCCCAGAGGAAATGAAGAAGGCCGAAGGAGAGATCGGACAGCGTATCGACGCCTGTGCAGCCTCCGCGGCCTCTGCAGACTGAGGGAGGCAGTCATGATTAGACCTGAGAGCAAACAACTGCGGGCTACCTACGGAGAGGCATTGGTCGAGCTTGGTGCGGCCAACAGCCGAGTCGTCGTGGTCGATGCGGACATGGCCGAAGGCACCATGACCGGAGGTTTTAAGGAACATTTCCCCAATCGGTTCTTCGATGTCGGTGTTGCCGAACAGAACCTGATGGGTGTGGGAGCAGGCCTGAGTGTTGCCGGGTGGATTCCCTTCGTGAATACCTTCGCGTGGCTCCTCGTTCTCCGGGCGGGAGATCCCCTGCGTACACTGGTTTCCTACGCTCGAACCAATGTCAAGATCGTCGCTGGCTACGGAGGGTTCTCCGGGCCTATGGACGGGGCTACTCACCAGGCGATCATGGATCTGGCGGTGGTACGGGCACTTCCGAACATGACGGTTGTGGTAGCGAGCGATCATTTTCAGGTCCGTTCGTTGATGCCTCTGGTGGCTAATCTGGACGGACCGGTATACCTGCGCCTAAGCAGAGCCGAGGTCGTCGACGTCCACGAGGAAGGAACCCGTTTTGAAATCGGAAAGGCAACGTCCCTGAAAACCGCAGGGGAAGTGGCCCTGATCAGCAACGGGCCAATCCTGGGTCGAGTCTTGACCGCCGCCTCGATATTGGCGGACAGAGGAATCCCGGCTTCAGTCCTGGAGGTTCATACTCTGAAGCCCCTGGACGGCGATGCGATTCTGGCGGAGGCGGCCCGAACCCGGGCTGTGGTAACCGTGGAAGAGCACAACATCATCGGCGGGCTCGGTTCGGCGGTGTCGGAGCTGTTGTCTGAGAATCTGCCCACGCCTTTACGGCGGATCGGCATCCGGGACTGCTACGGGGAAACCGGCCCGTATGAGAAGCTCCTCGATCTGTACGGAATGGGCGTTCAGGACATCCTCACGGCCGCCGAAGAAGTTCTGCGCCGGCGGGATTCGGCTCCCCCACGTTAGGAACCATATAGACCTCTATTTTATCTTGACAATTGCATACAGTATATCCTAACCTACCCTCAGGACAATCAACGGTATCAGCAAATTCGCCGAGTGAAGAGACCTAATCCGCTCCCGGTACGGCTCTTCACCGATAGGGTATGCCTGGAAACGGGCATGCCTCCCGTATTTGGAAAGGCGAGAAAAGGATCCCTACAATCCTTGTTTCTTGCCTTCAATAAATTTCCTTATTGGAGGTACAGGTATGAAAAAAGCAATTGGAATCGCGCTGGCTCTCTGTCTGGTCACGGTGTTTCTGCCCGCCCAGTCGGGAAGACTGCGCCTGGCCACGACCACCAGCACCGAGAACAGCGGGTTGCTGGCGGTGCTGCTGCCGCCCTTCGAGGCCAAGACGGGACTCAAGGTGGATGTGATCGCCGTGGGAACCGGCCAGGCGCTCAAGCTGGGTGAAGGCGGGGATGTGGATGTCGTGCTGGTGCATGCCCGGGCGCTGGAGGACAAGTTCGTGGCCGACGGCTACGGCGTGAACCGCCGCGACGTGATGCACAACGACTTCATCATCATCGGGCCGCCCTCTGACCCGGCCGGGGTACGGGGCATGGGGGACGCGGCGGCGGCGCTGAAGCGGATCGCGGACAAACAAGCCATCTTCGTATCCCGAGGGGATAACTCCGGCACCCACGTCAAGGAGCAATCGCTGTGGAAGGAAGCCGGTCTGACGCCTTCGAGCCGCTGGTACCGGGAAGCGGGACAGGGTATGGGGCCGGTGATCACCATGTCGAACGACCTGCAGGGCTACACTCTGGCCGACCGGGGCACCTATCTGTCCATGAAGGACAAGGTCCGGCTGTCAATCCTGGTCGAAGGGGACCCGCGGCTTTTCAATCCCTACGGCATCATCGCCGTGAATCCGGAAAGGTTCCCCCACGTAAACTACTTGGCAGCCATGCGGTTGATTGCCTGGATGACTTCCGCCGAAGGGCAGAAGATCATCGCTGAGTTCAAGGTTGGGGGAGAGGTCCTGTTCTTCCCCGATGCAGTGACCAAGTAGGTCGAAAGAGAAGGGGAGAGATGCTCGGGGCACTCGGACGGGCGATCCGGCTGCTGTTTTCCGGTGAGAGGGAGGTCTATTTTATCGCCTGGACCTCTCTGCGACTGTCGCTGGTGTCCGTGGTGATCGCCTCCGCCCTGAGCCTCCCCCTCGGTTTCCTGATCGGGCTCAAGAGCTTCAAGGGCAAGAAAGGACTGATCGCCTTTCTCAATTCCCTGATGGCTCTGCCCACCGTGGTGGTGGGTTTGCTGGTGTACTCCTTCATCTCTCGAGCCGGTCCCCTGGGCTCCTTTGGTCTGCTGTTCAGCCCGGCGGCGATAAACATCGGCCAGGTGATTCTCTGCTTCCCCTTGATCACTTCCCTCGTCTACAGTGCCCTGAGCAGGCTGGATCGGCGCCTCCCGGAGACCCTGATTACTCTCGGGGCTAGGCCTGCGGAGGTGTTTCGCATGACCATCTTGGAGGGACGCATCGCCATCCTCTCGGCGGTGTTGTCGGGGTTCGGACGAGTGGTCGGCGAGGTGGGGGTGGCTATGATGCTGGGGGGCAACATCCGCTGGTATACCCGGACTTTGACTACGGCGATTGCTCTGGAGACGAGCAAGGGGGAGTTCGAGCTCGGTCTGGCCCTGGGAATCATCCTCATGGCTATCGCCTTCCTGGTGAATTTCACCCTGCACGGGGTTATCAGATATGAGCGCTGAGCACCTCTTTCAAGTCGAACGCCTGCGCTTCGCCTACGACGCTGATCCGGTTCTCGACCTGCCGGTCCTGGAGATAGAGCCCGGGGGGGTCACAGCCCTGGTCGGTGCCAATGGATCGGGGAAGACCACTTTTCTCAAATTGTTGAACGGATTGCTCCAGGCTACCAGCGGAGAAGTTTTTTATCGTGGGAAGCCGCTCTCCACGGAGAACATGCCTCGGCTGCGAAGGGAGACTGTCCTTGTCCACCAGGATCCGTACCTTTTCGACGGAAGTGTCTATGCGAATGTATCCTACGGCTTGCGACTGCGGCGCGTGCCGGCACAGGCGGTACATCGGGCCGTGGCCGAAGCGCTAGCGGGGGTTGGTCTCAGCGGTTTCGAGCACCGCAGGGCCCGCCGCCTCTCGGGGGGTGAACGGCAGCGGGTGGCCATAGCTCGAGCCTTGGTGCTGGATCCCAAAGTTCTGTTCCTGGACGAACCCACGGCCAATGTGGATGCAGCGTCGATCGAGTTGCTTGAGCGGTTGATTCTCCGCCTGGCCGATACGGGCACAACGATCATCTTCAGCTCCCACCTTCCGACCTTCGCCTACCGGCTGGGTACCCACCTGGTATTCCTGGAGGAGGGGAGGCGAGTACCGGGACGGGAGAACATCTTCAAGGGCGCTGTGGAGAGTACAGACGACAGGTTTACCTACTTCCGGACCGGCACTCAGACTCTGCGCTGCCCCGCTCGGGAGGGCAGGTTCACCACCGCGGTGCTTCCTCTGGATGATGTGATCCTTTCCAAAGAGCGGATCCACACCAGTGCACAAAACCAGTTTCCCGGGACGGTAGAAAAAGTGGAGAAGACGGATCACACGGTGCGGGTGAGTCTGGACTGCGGCGTTCCCGTACAGGCTCTGATTACCGAATACTCCGTCGATACCCTGAAGGTCGTGCCTGGTGAGCGATTTTATGTTACCTTTAAGGCATCGGCGATCCGCCTCTACTAGACCCAGAGAGAGAGAGAGAGAGAGAGAGAGAGAGAGAGAGATGTTGGATCCGGATGCGGCACTGAAAATCCTCGAAGAGGTTGAGCTTACCCCCGAAGTGGAGGTGGTGCCTATAAGCGAAGCCTTAGATCGTGTTCTGGCTCAGGCAGTGAGCGCACGGGTTGATTCACCTCCCTTTTCCAAGGCGGCCATGGACGGCTTTGCCCTTCGCTCCGGGGATTCCTCGGACTGTTATCAAATCCTGGAGATGATTGCAGCCGGGGAGGTCCCCCAAAAGAAAGTCGGTCCCGGGCAGTGCAGCAAGATCATGACCGGTGCCATGATGCCCGAAGGCGCGGACAAGATCGTCCGGGTCGAGTTTACGGGGGAGGCCGGCGGCTGGGTTCGGGTTGTCGAGCCGGAACCATATACCAACATCATCTATCGAGGGGAAAACCTCAAGGCCGGGGATCCGCTCCTGGAAGCAAAAGTGCTGACAGCCCGGGATATCGGGGTGCTCGCCTCTCAAGGATTTGAGACGGTACCCGTAGCGGTAATGCCCCTGGTGGGGATCGTTACTACAGGCAGTGAGCTGCGCGGAGTCGGAGAGGAGCTCAAGGCCGGAGAAATTTATAACTCCAATGGCCCTCAGCTTTGCGCCCAGGTTGCGGCCATGAAGGCCCGTAGCCGGTACTACGGGGCGGTGCCGGATGATCCGGAGAAGCTCGCCGGGATGATAGAGCTCGCTCTCCAGGATTGCGATGTGCTGCTTCTCTCCGGAGGAGTGTCGATGGGAGACCTCGACTTTGTTCCCGATGTGCTGAAAAGCCTGGGCGCGGAGATCCGCTTTCACAAGCTGGCGGTGAAGCCGGGTAGGCCGACCCTGTTTGCCCGGAAAGACAGGTCTTTCGTGTTCGGACTCCCGGGGAATCCCGTGTCCACATTCGTCATCTTCGAAGTATTTGTGAAGACCTTCCTCTACCGTTGGATGGGTTTCTCCTACCGGCCGCGAGTGATCACCGGTGTTCTGGTCGAATCTCTCAACCGCCGGGATGCAGAGCGCCTGGAGTATCGTCCGGTAAGGCTGGAAGGAAACCGGATTTATCCCCTTTCCTACCACGGGTCCTCTCACCTCAGCGCGCTGCGCGAAGCGGAAGGGCTGATTCGAATCGAAAGGGGAACGACCCGTATTGAACAAGGAAGCGAGCTGGATGTACGACTCTTATAATCGTGAAATCACCTACCTGCGCATCTCCGTGACCGACAAGTGCAATCTGCGCTGCCGTTACTGCATGCCCGAGGAGGGAGTGGCGGTTCGACGGCATGAAGAGTTCTTGAGCTTCGAAGAGGTCACCGCGGTGGTGCGGGCCGCGGTGAAGCTGGGAGTGACCAAGGTGCGTTTGACCGGAGGGGAACCACTCGTCAAGCGGGGAATCGTGGATCTGGTGCGGATGATTCGCTCCGTAGAGGGGCTGCGGCATCTGGCCATGACCACCAACGGCACCCTGCTGGCCCGTTTTGCCGGAGAGCTCAAAGCGGCCGGACTGGACACCGTAAACGTATCCCTGGACACGCTGTGTCCGGAGCGCTATCGCCATCTCACCCGTGGAGGAGAGATCCAGCGGGTCCTGCGGGGTATCGAAGCGGCTCTGCGGGAAAAGATCCCTGTAAAGATCAACATGGTCGTATTGGAGGACACCCAGGAACAGGAGATCGATCAGATGCGTCGTTTTTGCTCTGAGAGAGGACTGAAACTGCAGCTGATCAACCACTTCACCTTGGCAGCGGAGAAAACGGACAACTACAACTACGAGAGGCCTCCCCGCTGTGAGGAGTGTAACAAGATCCGTCTGCTCGCCGACGGATCCCTCAAGCCCTGTCTGCACTCGGATGAAGAGATCCCAATCGACATGGAAGATATCGAGGGCAGTTTACGCAAGACTATTGCCCGCAAACCCGAGCGTGGATCCGCCTGCACGGGAAGGAGTATGATGGAGATCGGGGGATAGGGGAATGGGAAACAAGGACAAGCAGTTCAGTCATGTGGATGAATCGGGCAAAGCCCGGATGGTCGATGTATCCGCAAAACCGCGGGTGCGGCGCACGGCCCGGGCGGCCGGAAAGATCTTCCTGTCGACGGATACGGTTCGTAGAATCAGGCAAAACCTGATCGACAAAGGAGATGTTTTGGCTACCGCCAAGATCGCCGGTATCGCCGCAGCCAAACGTACAACGGAGCTGATTCCCCTCTGCCACAACATCGCTATCGACTGGCTCGATCTGGAATTCGAGCTTCAGGAAGCGGCGATCGAGATTCTGAGCGTCGCTGTGTGCACCGACAAGACGGGCATCGAGATGGAGGCGCTGACGGCGGTGTCCGTCGCCGCCTTGACGATTTACGACATGTGTAAAGCCGTGGACAGCGGCATGAGAATCGGGGAGATCCGCCTGCTCGAAAAAACCAAGGAAACTCTGGGAGGGCCGGGAAATGCCTAGGTCTTTTTCGATTCTCTCCATCAATATTTCTGAAAGCAAAGGGGTGCAGAAGACACCTGTGGACAAGGCGGTGTTTCGCCCCGACTACGGCATTGAAGGGGATGCCCACGCGGGATCCTGGCATCGCCAGGTATCGCTTTTGGCCAACGAGGATATCGAGGCCATGCGGGGCAAGGGCATCGAGATCCGATGCGGAGACTTCGCCGAGAACATCACCACCGAAGGAATCGAGCTCGCCGCCCTACCCATAGGGACCCGCCTGCATCTGGGCGAGGTGATTCTCGAGGTGACCCAGATCGGTAAAGAGTGTCACCACGGCTGCGCAATCTATCAGGCCGCGGGGGACTGCATCATGCCGCGGCAGGGCATATTCACCAAGGTGATTCGAGGAGGAACGATCAGCTGTGACTGTGTGTGTTATTACGATCTCTGACCGGGCTTCCTGCGGGCAATACGAGGACCGTTCCGGTCCGGAGATTGTGTCGATCCTCCGGAAATCCTTTGCCGGCTCCGAGATCCGGCGGGAGGTCGTTCCCGATGAGATTCAGGCCATCAACGAGGCTTTCGAACGTCATATCGATGCCGATTTCATCCTGACCACCGGCGGGACAGGGATCTCTTCCCGGGATGTCACCCCCGAGGCGACCCGCAGCTACTGCAGGCGGGAGCTGCCGGGAATTGCCGAGGCCCTGCGCGCCGAATCCTACAGGGAAACACCCACTGCGGTTCTTTCCAGGGGGGTTGCTGGTATTCGAGGGAACACGATCATCGTCAATTTTCCGGGATCTGTGAAGGCGGTGCGCCTGTGCACCCGTGTCCTCATTCCGGTCATGGAACACGCCCTGAGCATGCTCCGCGGGGCAGGGCACTGAAGCTTTTTGCATCAATGGGGAGCTGTCACACCGGCGATGTTTGTTTTAGCTACTGAACCTGGCCTTGAGCAGCAGGTTTGGAGATCTCCCATTCGTACCCGAGTGCGATTCGATCTCTATGGTCAGTCACCTGATAGAGTTGATTGACCAAAGCGATCAGATGGGTCTTGTGGATGGTCTTATAGCTCGTCTGTCTGAGGAGCTTTCCCCGGCCAGATCGTCTCTGAGAAAGGACAGGGCTAAGGTTTTTTCTCTTGGGCAGGTGTATCGCCGTTGGAATAATTTCTAATAAATGTCAAGCAACCTTCCCCGTTTTTTTTATATCTGTCGTGGATGCTGCCAAAAATCTCGAGAGACTCAAGTTGGAGCCCGGGAGACAATTCCGAGCAACTCATGCTATGCTACTGAGAAGATTATCCTTTGGAAGTTTGAAAAACGGCAGGAGCTGGTGGAGGCTGATACTTCTGCCTGGTAATATCGATCGATTATTTACAGGAGGCCTTATGAAGCGGGTGTTGATTCTGTGCGTTATCTGTATTCTCGTGATCACTCTAGCCGGATGTGCTCCTGGACCCAACACGTTGGTGGATACTGCCGATCCGGAAGGTGAGATCGCCGGATTCTGGTTGGGATTGTGGCAGGGGATCATTGCTCCGGTTACCTTCATCATCTCTCTGTTCTCCGACAAGGTGGATATGTATGAGGTACACAATAACGGTGGATGGTACAACTTCGGATTCCTGCTGGGGGTGATCATTATATTCGGCGGAAGCGGCGGCGGCGCGGCCCGAGGACGTCGTCGATACGATTGATTCCGTGTCGAACCTTCTATTTCGCGACCAGCAGGATTCGAACCTGCAACCCACAGCCTAGAAGGGGCTTAGGAACCTTGTCATGGGATTTCTGGAAGGTCATTGTACATACAAATCCTTCAATAGTTGACACAATCTTGACATCATAACCGCCGACAATTTCAGGGATTTCCTAATTTAATTTCACGGAATACCTGATACCGACGACAAGGAGCCTGATCTATTGTGCTCCAATGTAGGGGAGATAATGGCGGGTTCTTCTTTACTTACAAAGAAATTCATCAAAAAGAACGCGGATTATCAGTACACAACCTTCGATAATCGCATGAGGGTATGGGTCTGGCACCAGGTTATTATTATCGAAGTATCCGGTACCTGGCCCCCTGATGTTGTTCTAAACCACCTGAGATCCCTGTGGGGTGATTTCAACAATATTCGTCAAAGCTGGGGAAAAGCATTCGCTATCGTCGATTGCAGCCGATTCACAATCCAAACCGAAGCGTTTCGCTATCAGCTGAAGACGGATTGGGAGATGTTGTTCAACCGAGATGATTTGCTGATTTGTCTAATTGAGAACAACGCACTACGGCGAATAATCCGTCAGTCGATCATTAAGCTGGTACCAGGGACAAAGAACGTACGAATGTTCAAGGAGTTTAATCAGGCTTTCCGGTTCATCCAAGTTCACATGACGATTGAAGAAACGGATATAAGGAGATAGAAGATTTCGCAAATTTTTGAAGATACTATGTTTACTTTCACGAAATACGAGTTAGTAAAAAATACGGCTCTAAACAATGGGAAAAGGAGCTGCGGGCTCACGTCCGTGACATTCTGATGGAGTTGGGAAATGAGAGAGAAAATAGGTGAGACATTGGTCCGGATCGGCGCTATAAAGCCCTATCAGGTGGAGGATGTCCTGCGTGCCCAGACAACCGGCGATTCGCGGCTCTTCGGTGAGATCGCCATTGAGTTTGGGTATATCAACGATAAGTTCCTCAAGAAGTACGTGGAAGCGAAAGCGAATTGGGAAAAAGAGATCTGATGTGAAAGAGCAAGGAAGCATTTGTCAATTTCGCTCGACCTGCCATTTCTTCAATATAAAGACCATGACTCCGGCGAATAAGAGGCTCAAAGAAATTTATTGTATCGAATGGCCGCGGAAATGTGTGATCTACCAGACCAAGGCTATTGGGAAACCGGTTTTGATTACTCTGTGGCCGACGGGGAAACTGCTGGGGTGAATGAAGCGATCCGGGAGCTTCTGGAAGCGCACACCAACAAGCCTTTCCAGCATTTTTGAGCTCGGCAGAAAACTTGCGAATTATATTATGTTCGGCGTACTATACGTGAATCTGAGTCCTAGCAAGGGAGGAGAACAAGTGACCTTCCGGCGATTCGCTCCTGAAGATGCGGAGTTCTGCTTTCGGGTACGAAGCACTGCCTTCATCATCAAGTTCTACGGCGAGCTGTCTCCCCAAGAGGTGGCGGCAGGAGTGAATTGCTACATGCCATCCGACTACATCAAGATGGCTGAGACCCAGCCGGTCTTTCTCTGCGAGCAAGGCGGCCAGCGCCTCGGATTCTTTACGTTGAAAAGGCACGACCACTCGACCGCCGAATTGCCCCTGCTATACCTGGATCTTCAGCATCTTCGGAAAGGCATAGGCACCGCCGCTCTGCGCTACGCAGAAGAGTGGATCCAAACAAATTGGAAGGAAGTAACCAGCTTCCTCATAGACACCGTTATCCCCAGTTTTTTCTCTACCCGGAACCACTATCGGAACTGAAGAACCTTTAAAGGCCTGTTGTCCACATCCTCAGCTTTTACTAATATTGTAACGGACAATCATAGAGGCAGTACGTGTGAAAAAGATTTTGGTATTCCTCGTGTTTATCGCTTTCCTGTACACGCTTCTCGGCAGCTGCTCCACTACCTCGGGTTCGATAGCAGGATATATGACGGAATCCGCCGAAAGAATAGAAGCTGTGGAGTTCCCCGAGCTTATTCTTATCGATAGCACAGGACGTACGCGAGAGGTCAAGATACTAAGTTTACAGGGGCGTATGGTCACCGTTTCACCCTTTCCCTACTGGTTGTTGGAGCCCGAAGAAATCCCTTTGAATCAGATCCGATCGCTCAAGTTCAAACGACACTCCTACCCAGGATTGACCTTCACAATGGTCTACGCAGAGGCGGGATTCATTATAGCCGGCGGAGCATTGGGAGCACGAGCTGAAAGTAGCGGCCAGTACGCCCTGGCTCTTGGCTTGGGGATTGTAGGCGCTGTGGTAGGTATTGGAGCCGCATTCTTCTCGAATGCGGATGTCTGGGAACTGGGTGAGGAGATGTACCCCGAATACGATCTATCGGTGATGAGCGAACCGGATAAGTTGCTAACGGTTACAAAAATTATGGGTGTTCTTTAAACCGAAGTGGCCGATTCGAGTCAGGAGAAGCATTTTTGGATGAATAAACGGGTCATTGGATTGTTGCTCATAACAACCATGGCTTTTACTACTTGCACAAGCACGCACTATCTGGCACCGGCGGAGAAAAGAGAGTTCCTTGCCCGGCGAGCAATCTGCCTCATCCTGGACGATGGTACGGAACTGCGGTTGAGCCGCTGTGTGCTGCAAGAGGATCTGTTGATAGGTTTTTCAAGGAACAATCAGCGTGTTGAGGTGGAGATATCGCGGATCCGAGCAGCCTATTTCAAGAAGCTCAAGCCCGGTGTACCCTGGTTAGGTGCGTTCTCCGCAGGAGCTGCTGCCATAGCAATCTGGCTTGTTGTGGGTGCAGCTACCGCCCCCAGCGAGGCGCCCTGAAATCGTATCTATACCGAAGTTGCGTCTTCGCATGTACGCGATGGGGTCCTGTAGGACATAACGGCTAAGGACGCGTCGGGTCTGCTTTACGTGTCCGCAACAAATTTGCTTGTTCTCCGCCCGAAGCCTCGCCACGTGCGGGCAGCGAGTCGGTGGGTTTCCAGCCCGTTTGCTCTGGATTTTGCAAGTAGTAAAGTACCGTGGAGCGTCGCTACAACCGATAAGATTTGTGAGTTCGGCCCATGAATCCCTCTTTCGCCCGTTTCATCGATAAACGGGTAAAATCGCGGTATTTGGTCTATACATCCTCGGTAGCAATTAGGAGCGACGCAAGGAATTGCGCCAAACGCGTCCAGCAGGACTCGAACCTGCGACCCACAGCTTAGAAGGCTGTTGCTCTATCCAGCTGAGCTATGGACGCCCGGTTGCCGCGCTTTCATTCCCCGCTGCTCGGCACGCCTTGAGAAATCGCGGCAGTGGATATTCGGGATGAGAGGACTTGAACCTCCGATCTCCTGCTCCCAAAGCAGGCGCCCTAACCGCTAGGCTACATCCCGAAGCGCCTTCTAATGATACTGAGATTGTCGTTCATGGGTCAAGATTGCCGGGCGCATCGTGTTGGGTGCACCGTGTGTCGTTGCAGGACGAACCGGGACTGGCGAAAACGGGGCCACGGCAGAGGAGCGCCGCTAGAAATCCTTCAGTACGAGGACTTCCCTGAATCCTTCTTCGACTGTCGGCAGGTCAATCGTTGCAGCAAGGTTTGAGATCACTCGCTCGGGAACAGGATCCTCTCTGCCGCGGTTGCGCTCCAGGCATTTCCCTGGCGGCGTATGGAGAAAAATTACACCGATCGTTTTGTGCATCTGATTGGCGATGCTGAGATAGGTCTTCCTGGAAGAAGCGGAAACGCTGGTATTGTCCACCAGCACCTTCTGTTTGTTCTGTAGAAGATGTTCGATGATCTTTCTTTCCACGTGTTTCACTAAAAAGTCGTCGAGTTCATCGAACGCCGTCTCCGACCATTTCTTACCGAAATGGATCATCTCGTAGAGCAGCCGGTGTATTTCCTTGCGATTCACCCTGTCACGCCCGGAGTCTGCGAAGAACTCCGCAGCGAACCGCGATTTGCCCGATCCCGGCAGGCCGCATACAAGGACCATGTCGAGATGGTGAAGCTTGGCCAGATCCATACGTCCGTTCTCCTTTGACAGAACAATAATGGTACTCTATCGGGTGGGCAGCGTGTCCTCTCCTGTCAACCGTTTGATGAAGGTAGACTTGTCGGCATTTTCGCGGAAGACCACCAGGAGCGTGTCTTCCCCGCCGAGCGTTCCCAGCACATCCGGAATTTCCAGGCGATCTATGGCAAAGGCGACGCTGTGTCCATGGCCGAGTTTTGTGTGAACCACCGCCAAGTTCGCCGAAAACTGGATATCCACGATTCCCCGGGCGATGTCGTCGTGGAGGTAGGGCTCCGGCGTGGTGTCTACCTCCTCCTTGATCGTGTACACATACCCCTCCTTACGATCCGGAACCCTAGCGATTCCGAGAAACTTCAGGTCTCTCGACAGAGTAGCCTGGGTTACGTCTTTACCTTCCTGCTTGAGCCGCTGTTGAAGCTCTTCCTGGCTGTGGATCTTTTCATTTTTCAAGATGTTGACGATCAGCCGTCGTCGGGCTTCCTGACTGGTCAGAGGTTCCTCCTTAGCATCAAGGATTCGCTTGCTTGAATTATTATACATTGTACGAGTAAAAAACAAAGTAGAATTCTGAAAAATTGGCCGCGTCTTGACCAAAGCCGGAGGCGGCATTACTTTGTGAGGCGTAGGAGAAACACCATGCAAGATGTTGTCAGCGATCTTATCATCAGAAACGACAAGAGAATCGTAATGCTTGTCATGGACGGAGTGGGCGGTCTTCCCCAGGAAAAAGGGGGAAAGACCGAGCTGGAAACGGCGAACACACCTAATTTGGACGCTTTGGCCGCCGAGGGTGAGTGCGGCCTGCACCTGCCTATTGGCTTTGGGATTACACCGGGATCAGCCCCGGGGCATCTTGCCCTGTTCGGGTATCAGCCTACCGACTATCCGATCGGTCGGGGCGTTGTGGCAGCGATGGGCATAGCCTTTCCGATTCAGTCTGGGGATGTTGCGGTGAGGGTCAACTTCGCCACACGAGACGGGGAGGGGCGAATCACCGACCGCCGGGCCGGCCGCATCCCTACCGAGAAGTGTGCCGAACTGTGCGAGCTCCTATCCGCCGTATCGATCCCGGGAGTCGAACTTTTCATAAAACCGGTAAAGGACTATCGGGCCGTGGTGGTCTTCAGAGGCCAGGGCTTGAGCGACCATGTAGCCGACACCGATCCCCAGGCCACGGGGGTCAAACCTCACAATCCAAAAGCAACATCAGCGAATGGAAAGAAGACCGCCGAGGTCGCCGGGCAGTTCATCCACCAGGCGCTTGAGCTTCTCAAAGACCGCCGTCCCGCCAACGCCGTGTTAATGCGGGGTTTCGCCGAGCTTCCTCACATCCCGTCGATGGAGGAGCGTTTTGGTCTGAATACGGTGGCCCTGGCTATCTACCCTGATTACAAGGGGATAAGCCGGCTGGTCGGAATGGATGTTATCGAGAATCTGCAAGACCTGGATGCCCAGGCCGCCGCACTGCGGGAGAACTGGGACCGGTACAATTTCTTCTTCGTCCATCATAAGTACACAGACTCGAGGGGCGAAGACGGAGATTTCAGAGCCAAGGTCGCAGAAATCGAGAAAGTCGATAACTTTGTACCCAGGATCCTGGATCTGAAGCCGGATGTGCTGCTGGTGACCGGCGACCATTCCACCCCTGCGGTGATGAGGGCTCACTCAGCCCACCCCGTTCCCTTTCTCCTGCATGCCCGGAACCTGCGCTCCGATGCAGCCGCGGAATTCGGAGAACGGAGCTGCGCCGCTGGTCTCTGGGGTGTCATCCCGGGGGCCATGCTGATGCGCCTGGTCCTCTCCGCGGCGGAGAAACTGGCCAAGTTCGGAGCCTAAAGACGACTGAAAGCGTAAACGAAGACCTGCTCGATCTCTATGTCCAGGATCGCCGGCCCGTGTATCGTCTCTACGAACAGAAAGAGGTTTGCATCGTAATGGGGGCGGGGCGGAAGGCAGAAGAGGACGTGTTTTTCGAGCAGGCCTCGGCTGATGCAGTCCCGGTTCTACGCCGTCGGGGCGGGGGCGGCTCCATTGTGCTCTCCCCCGGTCAACTCGTGTTGGCGGTGGTAACGGAAGTCGCCTCTCCCTTTCGGAATCTTCAGTACTTCCGAGCTATCAACAACTGGTTTCGCCTTGCTCTCCAACCGCTGGGAGTGTCCGGAATCGAGGACCGGGGAATCTCGGATCTGGCCATAAGCGAGCTGAAGATCCTGGGCACTTCCCTGTATCGACGGCGGAAGATCCTCTTCTACCAGGCCAGCCTGCTGGTAGACAACGATCTGTCTCTGTTCGAACGCTATCTGCGCTTTCCCTCCCGGACACCGGATTACCGAAGGGGGAGAGGCCATCGCGAGTTCTGTACGAATCTGCAGCAGCTGGGCTACCCCCTTTCCGTATCGCAGGTAATGGACAGCCTGGATCAGGTGGTGAAAGATCGGTTGTTTCGTCTTGCTTGAGCCTTTCAGCCTTTGCGGAGGGGAAGGCGCGCCACCTCCTCCCAGAATAGGGATTGCCACCACGTCTCTTTCACGGCACAGCCTTGTTCCACCACCTGGGCTTCCCCAACGAGGGGGTGGACACGGATCAGGACGACCGCCCGGGCCGGAAAGGACAGCGGCTCCGGAGCAGGGATGGAGGCGATCCTGGATCCGGACTGCCCTTCCACAGCGCCCAGATAGAATCCCCGGCCGACGGGGAACAGGGGTTCCGAGTCACTTCGGGCGAAGTTTTCCAAACATCTCGCGGCCAGCCGCTGCAGCTGTTCCCGGGGTTCCAGTTGCCAGAACAAAAATCCTTCGATTTCGATGATCGAAGCTGTGCGAAAATAAGGGGCTTGTTTTCCCACGACCCGGCGAAGGGCACTTCGCAGCGCAGCCGGGTCTTGTGAAGCCGGTTGAAGCGGCAGGAAGGAGATGGGAATCATTACCGGCAGGGCCAGGGCGGAGGCCAGCTCCCAATCTCGGTAGAAGGAGGTTTGCAGCCCCGTTACCTTCTTCTCGATATTGGTTGGTGCCTTCAGCCCCAGGATCCAGTAGTCCGCCACATTATTTTCCCACCCTGTTGAGTAGAACCCGAAAGGTGCTTCCTTCCCCTTCCCGACTCTGCACTTCGATCCTCCCACCGTGCTGTTCCACCGTGGACTTCACGATCGATAGCCCGAGCCCGGTCCCGATCTCGGCCAGCTTCTTTGCATTCTCTGCTCTGAAGAACTCGGTGAACAGCTTAGCCTGTTCGTTTTCCGGTATGCCGATACCGGTGTCACTGACCTCGAAGATCACCTTGTCCTCCGCCGGGCTCATCTTCATGCATACCTTCCCGCCTTTGGGGGTATATTTGACGGCATTGGAGAGCAGGTTGGTCACGATCGTTTCCAATCCCTCCCGTCGCCCGTAGACCATCGCGGTGTTGAGGTTCGATGGACATCGGACCTCCAGGGTGATTCCCTTCTCTTCGGCCAGGCTTTGAAAAAACTGGACGTTCTCGCCGAGAAGGGTACAGAAGTTGATCTTCTCCAGCTCGGAGGTGGAAAGCTCGGCCCTGCTTTTGGCCAAAACCAGGAGGTCGCTCACGCTGTTTGACAGGGCCTGCGCCCGCACCTCGATCCGTTCGAGCATCTCCCTCTGCGGTGCTTCAAGCTCACCCACAAAGCCCTGAGTCACGGTGCGAACGATAGACTGAATGGTGCTCAGGGGAGAGCGCAGCTCATGGGAGGCCTTGAGCAGAAACCAGGTCTTGGCTTCGTTGAGGCGCTTGAGATTTTCATACACGGAGGCGTTGGCAATCGAGAGGGTTACCAAGTCGCCAAGGATCGAAAATAGAGAAATCATCTCCTGGCTCAAGCGTTGCCCCCGCTCCCCGTAGACGCACAGGGCGCCGAGGATTTTTTTCTCCCGGCGCAGGGGGACGCAGATCAAGCTCTCCGTCTCGTCATCCACCTCGGGAAAATCTTCTTCCAGAGCATCCTCCACCAGAACGGCGTTCCCCTCCATCAGGCTGCGATGGTAGATATTCTCCGCCACATCGATGGATAGATCCGCCGCTTCCCTGGCGATACCGGCCATGGAGCGAACCCGCATAGTGCCGCTGTCGGTGTCCCAAAGTTTGATCGAGCAGCCCCGAACTCCGGTAACCTTGATCGTGATGCCGGTGATTGCATCGAGTACCGCCTGCAGGTCGAGAGATCCCCCGGCTTTGTGAATGACTTCGTAGACCGCCTCCAAAGCTCGTGCCCGACGCCGGGTACGCTTGATCCGGGGCAGGTCGAAGGCGATCAGCAGTCCTTGGGTCAGGCTGATTCCTCCGACGCAGATCACGACAGCCAGTGTCAGGGGCAGGGATACAGAGGCGTGGCGAAGGATGACCGCCAGGTACACGAGAGAGGATATCCAGATCGGAAGAAGGGGTATCCAGAGTTTTTCTATCCGCAGTGCTTGTTTTTTCATAGCTCAAACTACAGTTCTCTACATTGGCACAAAAACCTTTGTCAATCAAATAGTTTATGCTATGATGGCAGGGTGCAACGTAAGGTAGAGCGCATCAGTAACCAGTTGAAACAGATCATCTCCTCCTGGTCCGGAATCGAGGCGATCGTTTTAGGAGAGGCGGCGGAAGCCAGGATCCTCGATCCGTACTTCACGATTTCCCTCGACGTATACCACGACTCTGAGCTCCCGGCATCCGACGACCGAAAGAAACAGTTCGCCAATCCCACCGCCTTCGATACGGTTCCGGCCTTCACTGAGGATCGTTTTCTGCTGGAGGAACTTCCCGTAAAGATCCGCTACCAGGCGACAGAACGGGTCGACTTCATGCTCAAACGTATCGCCGAGCAGCAGTGGATCTTTCATGACGTCGGCACCTATCTCTTCTATAGATTACTGCACGGCCAGGTACTGCATAAACAAGCGAACTGGCTCGACCAGACCAGAAAAACCCTCTCCGCCATGCCGGATCACTTCTGGCGGGCGATTCAGAACGGTGCCCGGATCTCCGCAGCCTATTACCTAAACGATCTGCGGGCGGCGGTATACCGGGGTGACAACCTGTTCTACCTCTTTTCCTTGGGCCACTTTCTGCGTAGCCTCTGCAGCTTCCTCTTTGCGGTAAATCGAACCTTCGAACCCTCCGCCCGGCTGATCGCGGAACGGGTCCGCGATCTTCCCCGGCTGCCCGACGGTTTCAGAGGCCGCTTCGAAAGCATGCTTCGGGATGACCCTGAGCTGCCGCCGGAACGAAAGCGGGAGATCGCCGAGCTCCTGGTCAAGAGCATCCTTCCCATGGCATGAGGTTTCTCACTCTTTTTCTCCTACTCACGGTTTGCCTGGTGGGCTGCGGCCTCAGGCAGGATAGCCTCTTCTTCCTAATTTCAGGGGAGCATGGCAAGACTATGCAGCAGCGGCTGGATTTTGATGAGTCTGGACGCTACCTGCTGAAACAACCCGTTCTGGTGACTCGGGGCGAACAGGCCTTCTATCTGCGCTTCCGCGGGGAAGGGAACGGGGCGGTATTGCAGGTGTTGGGAACAGACGATCGGCAGATCGCCGCGAAGCCTCTACCGGGCGGGGGTGGTGCAACGGTGTACCTTCCCCTTGTACAGGGAAAAAGCGTTTGGGGATTTCGCGTGGAAATTCCAGAAGGACGGGAGCTTCAGTTCCTCGAGGCGGGAATCACTGACTCCTCTACCGGAGTGGAAAACTCAAGGGGAGGCCTGAGCCAGGGCACCGCGATTCAAAGCTTTCACAGTGACGGCCGCCGCATCGAACTGTCCTTCTCTTCCCCCCAGAGCTGGCCTGTGAGGGTCCTTGGCGGTATCCCCGCCCCGGTGGCGGAAACCGCTTCCTCCAATATCGGATCGGGAGATCTGAGCTGGCAGATCGCTCTTGTGGTCGAATCCCGGGCACCCTTATGCTTCTCGGATTTTCGCCTCGGTGAGACCTATGCCGGTCGGCCTGGGTCGGCGGATCTTCCGGATTCCGAAGCGGATCGAGCCTACCTGTTGCTCAAGTTTAGTTCCGGGAACAATGCCATATCGTTCAGGCACACCGCCCTGTCGGGAAAACACAACCTGTTTCTTTATGAGGGTCTGATCCCCTTCGAACCGAAAACCTTGCAGATCGAGCCTCTGGGCGGAAGCGGGATCTGGCTTCACCATCTCGAAGTCGCCCGCCTTCCTCTGGACTCGATCAGTGTAACGGAGGGTGATCTTTCCGCTTCAGTGCATCCCCTTCCGGCGGATCCGGGAACTGTGTTGCTCTACGATCCCGACTATTGGCGTCAACGGGATTATGAGCTGTTTTCCTGGACCCGGTTTCCGGAAATTCTGATCATGGATACCGCCTCCTACCAGATGCAGTCCCGCTTCTTCAAGCGTCTGGCTTTCTTCGTAGAGAAGCGGGGCTATCGAGGACGATTGGTGAGCAACGAGGAGTTCTCCGGTCTGCATGGTTTCAATGCCCACGACTACCGGGCGGAGGATCTGGCCCGCTTCTTTCAGCAAGCCCGGAAGGAGCTCTTTGAACTGAATCCGGAGGAGGAGCTGCTCAAAGAGATCCTTCTTCGTAACGGGGTCATTCGTGATGAGGGAACCTTCAGCCCGGGAAGGGGCGGAATCCTCTCGATTTCCCGCAGCTCCGACCCGGTTCTGCGGAGGCATCTGCTGACCCACGAATGCTATCATGGACTGTTCTTCAGCCTGCCCGAGTTCAGGCAAGCCGGTTTCGACGCCTGGGAGCAGCTTTCCGAAAAGGAGAAGGAGTTTTGGCGGCTTTTTTTTCGTTGGGTCGGCTACGATACCGAGGATCTGTACCTGACCGTCAATGAGTATCAGGCCTATCTGTTTCAACAGCCCAGATCAGCAGTTCAATACTACTTCGCTACGCTGACCGCCTCCCGGTTGTTCTCGAGCTACCCCGGGCAGGCCGCCGGGGTGCGGGAGTTCCTCCGCAACGATCCGGACAGCTTCCTTCGCAGTTTTGATACCCTCGAGGCTTCTCTCAGGAGAATCGCCCGGATGGAGGGGGGGAGGGTGATCGAGCTCGAACCCGCCGAAATGAAATAATTCCTACCTTTCTTGTCCTTATCTATTGATCATTGGGCTGAAGCCGTATTACCTTTTTAGAGACTTAGGCTCCCCTGCGACACGGCGGTTATTGCTCCTGAACACCTCTATTTGCCCATGTAGGAGCTTTTCACGGGTTCGCCAGCCAAGTCATTAGGGAGGGGAAAAATGAAAGTACAGCGACGTTTTACCCGATCGGGCGAGAGTCCATACCAAGGTATCACCTTCGAAAAGCGTGTATCCGAGATCCGCAATCCCGATGGAAAAGTAATCTTCCGGCAGCAGGGCGTCCAGGTCCCCTCTTTCTGGTCCCAGATCGCTACAGACATCATGGCCCAAAAATACTTCCGCAAAACCGGGGTGCCCCGTCAGATCGACAAGAGCGGCGGCGAAAGCGACGCCCGTCAGGTGTTTCACCGCCTGGCCTTTACCTGGACTGACTGGGGCAAGCGCTATGGCTACTTCGACGGCGACGAGGAATCCCAGAGTTTCTATGACGAGCTGTGCTACATGCTGGCCCATCAGATGGCTGCGCCCAATTCACCCCAGTGGTTCAATACGGGGTTGTTCGCCGTGTACGGCATCAAGGGACCTGCCCAGGGCCACCATTACGTAGACCCGGACGGCGGGGAACTGAAAAAGGCCAATAGTGCCTATGAACGTCCCCAACCCCACGCCTGCCAGCCGTATCACGCACCGGTATCCACTCCGACCGGACCCGTACCCATTGGCCAGATTGTAGAGAGGGGGCTCACGGGAATCGAGGTCTACGACGGGACTGAAAACGGACGGGGAACGACCAGGGTCGTGGCTGTGGCCGAGAATGGAGTGAAGCCGGTCTTCCGGGTAGTACTCAAGAACGGTTCTTTCCTGGAAGCTACTGGAGACCATCTCGTGTTTGCCGCTGCCGAACGACGAACCCAGGGAGGATGGCTGCGTGTAGATGAACTTGAGCCCGGCACGTACCTGCGTCTTTCGACAGCCACCGATACCCGGGATTCCGAGCTTCCGGCGCCTCGAATGGTTGACGAAGCGGCTCTAGTCGGATGGCTTCACGGCGACGGTTTCGTAGGTCAATACGCTAGCGGCGGCAACCGCAGTCTTACCATGGAGTTCATGACTGCTAACGATCAGGAGTTCCAATACGTCCTGGAACGAATCCAGCGGGTGTTCCCCGGCGTACACTATCACGTGCGAGACGTGAAGGTGGAGAATCGGGAACTCGACATAAAACGGATCCGGCTGTATGGCGAGCCCCTCCGTGAGTTCGTGGACAGATTTGCTCTGCTCGATGGAGCTGACGAGCGGACCGTGCCAGATGCCATTCTCAAGGGAGGAAGAGCCGTCCAAACGGTGTATTTGCGTTCGCTGTTTCAGGCGGACGGTACGGTTAGGCTCCGCAGCCGAAAAACCTGCACGTCCGATGTGGTGCTGACCAATACTTCTCCTGGACTGATACGGGATGTGCTGACGCTTCTCCTGATCCTCGGCGTCTACGCCTGGGTGCACGCCTGCCGAGAGAAACGGATCAACAGAAAAACTGCCTACCAGCTGTCTATCGGCTACTCGCAGGCCCGTCGCAGCTTTCGTGAGCTGATCGGTTTCATCTCCGAGGACAAACAGGGGAAGCTGGATGCCGCTTGTTCAGACGCCTTTCCGGGGAAGATGATTCCCTCTGTCCGAGAAGAACCCGTTCAACGAATCGAGTTCTTGGGGCTCATGAAAGTCTACGATATCCAGACTAAGAGCGGGCAGTACCTGTCCAACAACATCCTGGTCCACAACTGCTTCATTATCTCCGTGAAAGACGATCTAGTGAACCAGGGAGGCATCATGGACCTGATCACCAGCGAAGCCCGACTGTTCAAGTACGGATCCGGCACCGGGACGAACTATTCCCGTCTACGGGCCAAGCAGGAACCTCTGAGCGGGGGCGGAGTTTCCTCCGGTCTGCTGTCCTTTCTCAAGGTGGGCGATCGATCTGCCTCGGCGATCAAGAGCGGCGGAACCACCCGCCGGGCCGCCCGCATGGTCACACTGGATGCGGATCACCCCGATGTGGAAGACTACATCAACTGGAAGGTCGAGGAAGAGCAGAAAGTCGTGTCCATGGTGATCGGCAGCAAGGTGTTGAAAAAACACACCCGGCTGATCGAGCAGGCTGTCACCGGCTCCCAAGGTCCCGATGCGGACAGAGCGGCTTTCGATCTGGATGCGAATCTCCGGCTGCGGGAGGCGATAGACCGGGCCTTGGCGGAGACGGTGCCGCCGGGCTACATCTACCGGGTTCTTCAGCTCTTGGCGCAGGGGATGCGGGGCCTGGATATCGAGGAGTACACCACCGAGTGGGACGAGGAAGCTTACAATACGGTCAGCGGTCAGTCTTCCAACAACTCCGTCCGGCTGAGCTCGGAGTTTATGCAGAGAGTGATAGAGGACGGACCATGGGTCCTGACCGGGCGGGTGGATCCCTCCCTGAAGATCGAAGTCAAGGCCCGTAAGATTTGGGATCAGATCGCCTACGCGGCCTGGAACTGCGCCGATCCGGGGATACAGTATCACTCGACCATCAACGAATGGCACACCTGTCCCGCGGATGGGGAAATCCGAGCCTCCAATCCCTGCTCCGAGTACATGTTTCTCGACGACACGGCCTGTAACCTGGCTTCCCTCAACCTGATGACCTTCTACGACACCGAGACGGGCCGCTTCGACGTCGATGCTCTGCTCCACGCGATTCGTATCTGGACGATCGTGCTGGAGATCAGCGTGCTGATGGCTCAGTTTCCCACACCGGAGATCGCCAGGAAGAGCTACGAGTACCGCACCCTGGGATTGGGATTTGCCAATCTGGGCAGTCTGCTCATGGTGATGGGTATCCCCTACGACAGCGAACAGGGACGCAGCCTGGCCGCCTGTCTGACCGCACTGCTCAGCGGGCAGGCCTACCTGACCTCCGCCCAGCTGGCCGAACAGCTCGGTCCCTTCCCCCGCTTTCAAACCAATCGGGAACACATGCTGCGGGTGATCCGCAATCATCGCCGGGCCATCTACAGCGTAGAGGAGGGGAAGTACGAAGGCTTGACCGTGTTCCCCAAGGCTCTGGATCCGAAAGCCTGTCCCTCCCAGCTGCTCGAGGCGGCCCGGCGCGTTTGGGACCAGGCTTTGCAGAAGGGGGAGAGCCACGGCTACCGCAACGCCCAGGTCACCGCGATAGCGCCGACCGGGACAATCGGGCTGGTCATGGACTGCGACACCACAGGGGTGGAGCCGGATTTTGCCCTGGTGAAGTTCAAGAAGCTCGCCGGAGGCGGCTACTTCAAGATCATCAATACCTCGATCCCGCCGGCCCTCAAACGGCTGGGCTACGAAAAGAAACAGATCGAGGAAATAACCGGCTACTGCCTGGGCCGGGGAACCCTGAAATCCGCTCCGGGGGTATCGTGGAAAAAACTGAAGGCCAAGGGGTTCAGCGAAACCGTGCTCAAACGCATCGATAAGTCCCTGGAGAGCGCCTTTTCCATCCATTCCGCCTTTGTACCAGCCGTTGTGGGTGAGGAGATGCTGGAAAAGACGCTCGGCATCTCCGGCCAGACCTACGGGAAGACCGGGTTCCAACTGCTGCGGCATCTTGGTTTCACTCCGGAGGAGATCGAAGAGGTCGACCGCTTCGCCTGCGGAACCATGACCATCGAAGGTGCTCCTCATCTGAAGCGGGAGCACTATGCCGTGTTCGATACGGCGAGCAAGATGGGTCGCATCGGCACTCGGTTCATCCCCTGGCAGGCCCATATCGAGATGATGGCGGCGGTTCAGCCCTTCGTATCCGGGGCGATCTCCAAGACCGTTAACATGCCCAACTCCGTCACCGTGGAGGATGCCAAAGGAGCCTATTTTCTGTCCTGGAAGCGGATGCTCAAAGCCATCGCCATCTATCGAGACGGATCGAAGCTCAGTCAGCCTCTGTCCTCCCTCAGCGCTTCCGGCGAGCGTCTGGCCGAACAGATCCTGGCCCTCCAGCCTCGTGCCGAGTGGAGCGCCGATCAGCTCAATACGCAGGCCGCCCCTGCTTCGGCGGCGGAAAAACCGGCCGTCCCGCCCCCGTCTGCTCCCGCCTCCACCTTCCGGCACAAGCGCAGGCCTTTGCCCAGCCGCCGCAGCGGCTACACCCAGAAAGCCAAGATCGGCGGACACAGCCTGTTCCTGCGCACCGGACAATATCCAGACGGAACTCTTGGTGAGATCTTTTTGGACATGCATCGGGAAGGCGCCGCCTTTCGCAGCCTTCTCAACAGCTTCGCAATAGCCGTGTCCCTGGGCCTGCAGTACGGGGTTCCCCTGGAAGAGTACGTGGATGCTTTCGTGTTCACCCGTTTCGAGCCGAACGGGATCGTCCAGGGTCACGACAACATCAAGATCACGACCTCGGTTCTGGACTTCATCTTCCGCGATCTGGCTCTGGCCTATCTCAAGCGCACCGATCTGGTCCAGGTCAAACCGGACGATCTGATCGCCACCACGACCAACGGCACCCGGAAGCTTGATGAGGCCGGCGGCAACGGAACGGGAGAGCCGGAAGACGAGGCGCCGGAACAGGCTGCCGGCGGTACCGGCAGCGCGGGTTCGCCCCAATCTAAGCCGGTACCGCTAGGCGCGGTCAGTGACGAGACCGCCGTTGCCGCTGCTCTATACGGCGCGACAGAAGCCCTGGACATGGCCCGCATGCAGGGCTACGAGGGCGATCCCTGCCCGGTCTGCGGACACCTCACCATGGTGAGAAACGGCACCTGTCTGAAGTGCTTGACCTGCGGCTCTACAACCGGCTGCTCGTGAGCTTTCGCACCGCACCTGCCCGCTAGCCGTGGTTCTTCGATGAGCGAACCCAAGCGGAGAGCTTTTCTCTACCCATCGGTTTCACACCTTCGCCTTCGACGGACCGATCTTCAAACGGGCGGTTCGATTCAGTAAAGGGAAGGTGGTGTTGAGAGACGACCGCTACAGTTTCTGCGATCTTGTTCCGGCGGCGTAGAGTCCGGGATCAAGCCCCAAAAGCCTCCACATCGGCCATGGAGTGAAATGGGGACAGCTCCCGAAGGTGCGCGACGATTCCGGGAAGAACCTCCAGAACGTAGTCAATGTCCTCTTCGGTGTTGTAGGTGCTCAAGGAAAAGCGCACCGATCCGTGGATACTGGTGAAGGGCACGCCCATGGCCCGTAGCACGTGGGAGGGCTGCAGACTTCCGGAGGCACAGGCCGATCCGGTAGAGGCGCAGATCCCGTGTTTGTCCATGGCCAGCAGCAGGGCCTCCCCTTCGATGAAGTGGATGCCGATGTTGGTCGTGTTGGGAACTCGATTATCCGGGTCGCCGTTCACCTCGGTGTCCGGGATCCGGGAGAGAATCCCCCTCTCCAACTTGTCCCGAAGAGCCCGCACCCGGGTGTCTTCATCCTCGAGCTTGCTGCCCACCAGCTCGGCCGCCCTGCCCATGCCAACGATCAAGGGCATGCTTTCGGTTCCTCCCCGGCGGCTGCGTTCCTGATGTCCGCCGATGATGAAGGGGCGGATCTTCAAGCCCCGCCGAATGAACAGGCCGCCGATCCCCTTGGGGGCGTGGAACTTGTGACCGGAGAAGGACAGGAGATCGACGGGAAGCTTTTCCATGTCGAGGGGCACCTTGCCCATCCCCTGTACTGCGTCGGTGTGAACGAAAACCCCCCGCTCCTTGGCGATCCGGCATATTTCCCGGATGGGGAACATGATCCCGGTTTCATTGTTGGCGAAGATCACCGAGACCAGCAGGGTGTCATTGGTGATGGCTTCCCGCAACTCATCCAGATCCAGGTTTCCCTTGCTGTTGACTCCGAGCTCGGTGACCTGCAGGCCTTTTCTGCGCAGGTAGGGAACCTGGTTCTTGATGGCCGGGTGCTCGACTTTGGTGGTAATGATGTGGCCCTTTTCCGGGTAGGCGTCAACTAGTCCCCGAACGGCGTGGTTATCGCTCTCCGAGCCGCAGGAGGTGAACACCACTTCGGTCGGATGGCAATGAAGCAAGGCGGCCACCCGTTCCCGGGCCTTGTCCAGGTCTTTGTGTACGTTGCCTCCAAAGCTGTACATGCTCGAGGGATTGCCGTATCTTTCCTTTAAAAAGGGAAGCATCTCCTCCAAGACTTCGGGAGCGACCCGGGTGGTCGCGTTGTTGTCCAGGTAGACGTTACGTGCTTTCATCTTCCACAACCTCCAGGGTGGAGTCGATCAGCTCGCGGAGCTTGTCCTGGACCAGACCTTTCAGGGTTAAATCCGAGGCCAAGCATCCGTGACACATCCCCATCAGACGTACCACCACCTTGTTGTCGGCCAGATCCACCAGCGCAACATCGCCGCCGTCCCGCTTGAGGATAGGGCGGACCTCCTCTTTCAAGACCTCTTCGATCTTCTTTATCTTTTGAACCGTGGTCAGGCGTATGCCGGCGGATCGCTTCTCCGTTGCGTTTCTCCAGACCTCTTCCAGAATGTCCTCGATCCGGGGGATGCAGGCGCCGCAGCCCCCTCCGGCCTTGGTGTAGTTGGTTACGTCTTCCACGGTGTGCAGGTTGTTTGCCAGGACCACCCGCTTGATTTTGGCGTCGGTGACACCAAAGCACTTGCAGACAACTTCCCCTTCGTCCTCTTCGTGTGTCTCAAGCTTGATGCCCTTGAAATCGGCGATCGCCGCCTCGAGGGCTTCCTGGCCCATCACCGAGCAGTGCATCTTTTCCGTGGGCAGACCGCCCAGGTAATCGGCGATGTCCTGGTTGGTGATCTTGGCCGCCTCCTCCAGGCTCTTGCCCTTGATCATCTCTGTCAGGGCGCTGGCAGAGGCAATAGCGCTGCCGCAGCCGAAGGTCTTGAACTTGGCATCCTGGATAACGCCGTCGTTTATCTTCAACGTGAGTTTCAGAGCGTCGCCGCATACGATCGAGCCGACCTCTCCCACCGCGTCGGCGTCGTTTATCACCCCCACGTTGCGGGGGTTTTCATAATGCTCCATTACTTTTTTCGAGTAGTCCCACATGACCCTTTCCTGTCAATCCATTGTCTTTCTATAAAGTAATAACCTGCAGGTGTTGTGTAAAGAGAATTGCACGGACCTGCTGTACGCCTCTGGTGCGGCCCGGTATGTCGCCGTCCTCGAATGCACCTGCACCAGGTGTCACGGCAGGCTCATAGGGTAGGCCTTCCTGTCAGGGGGAATCGGGCCGGGGAAGGAAGAAGGTGGATACCCGGTATCCTTCGTAGTCGCGGGCGCTGTCCTGGTTGATCGGATCGAGCACCCGGTCGCCGTTCACGACGAAGTAGTAGAAGTGGCGGCCCGGAGGCATCTGGACGGTCAGACGGTACTCGCCGGGTTGGGTTTCCTGAAGCCGGTGCCAAAATGGGTTCCAATTGTTGAAATCCCCCGCTACAGATACAGCCCTGCGCGGCAGGGATTGGAAGAAGAAGGTGACCTTGCCCTCCCTGTCGATTTCAGGACTGACCGCAGCCCGGGGCGGGCGGTCCTGAAGGCTGAGTACGGAAAAACTACGTCCGAAGGCATCTTTCTCCTGATTGGGATTGAAGGGATCACTTATCCACAATCCATCCACAACGATCCGGTAGTGCAGAGCCTCTACCTTTTCCGGGATGTCAAGAAGCAGGAGGAACACATCGTGTTCGTTGCGGAAATAGATGTGAAAGACCCGGTAGTCTTCATGGGCAAAGCGGGCTCCCACCAGGCGGACCGGTTTGTTCGATTCGTAGCTGAGCAGCACCTGCTGCTCCAGGTACTCCGGCGGTCCGGCCCGGTCGATTCCCTTGATGCGAACATCCAGCAAGTGGGAGTCTAAGCTGTGCAGGGGGAGCACGAAAAAAAACAGGATCGGGAATAAGAAAAAAGCCCGTTTATGATTGTTCATAGGTCTGCTATACTTCTACATACATTCTTTATGAAGCGAAGTTGTTTCCATACGTTCGCCCCCGATGTTTTCTGCCATCGGGTATACACTAGTGCTTCGACATCCAAAAATGTCAACTTAAGCACAGGAATCTTAACCTCCGTCTCTGAAAAACCGAAATTCAAGGGTAGATACTAAATGCCCAGCCTACAAGAGGTCGAACAGTTTAAAAATATCCTCAACGAACTGGGGGATGAGCCGGAAATCCTCGCCGAGAGGGGCGAGGAGATCGAGGACATCCCTCCTCCCGATCAGGGTATGCCTGAAGGTTTGAGTGACCTGCTGAAAACCCCAGAAGGTGCCCCCGAGGAGCCCGGCCCGGAGGAAGTGCCCGGAGAGCCGCCGTCCGTACCTTCGCTGGAGCAGCCTGCAGTACCCGTTGCAGCTCCTGCCGAGCAAGAGGTAGATCTTTCCGACCTGCTCGGTGACGAAGATCTCTCCGGTTTGGATATCCTGGAAGGAATCGAGCTTCCCGAAGGAGTGCCCGAGGAAGCAGCGGCAGAGGAAGTCTTTCCTACGGAGCTTCCCGCAGAAGAACCGTCCGCAGAGGAAGAGCCTGTCGCAGAAGCCGATGAGTTTGCCATACCGCCGGGGTTGATCGAGCCAGGGGAGGAACAAGAAATCGCCGAAGCGGCTCCCGAAGGAGAGGCGTTCGAGGTGGAGTTGGAGGAAGAGGCGGCGGAACCGGAGGCGGAGTTTGAGCTTCCCGAGGAGTTTGTCCTTCCTGAAGAAGAGGAAGTAGAAGGGATTGCTGAGGAAGGTCCCGGCGAAGCCCCCGAGCTTGAGATACCCGAAGAAGCGGCTGCGGAAGAGCTTCCGGAGATGCCGGGTTTCGAGATGGAAGGATTCGATGCCGATGCTTTTGCAGCACCGGAAGTACCAGAAGCGGAGGAGGAAGCTCCGGCAGAGGAAGTCTTCGGTGAGGCGGAGTTTGAGCTGCCTGAAGAGTTCCAGTTGCCTGAGGAGGCCTTCGACGAGGAGGCGGCGCCGGAGGCGCCGGTGGAAGAAGCGGTGGGGGAGGAAGAAGGCGCCGCCGAGCCCTCGGAGGAGGAGGCGGAGTTTCTCAAGATCCTCCAGGATGAGATCTTTCCAGGAGAAGAGGCTGCCGCGGAGAAAACCGCCGAGGCGCCGGGTGTTGAAGAGGCCTTTGCAGAAGTTCCTCTGGAGGTCGAAGCACCGGTAGAGACGCCTTCTGAGGAAGAAGTGCCCGAAGGCATTCCTGCCGGAGAGGAGATTTCCTTCCCCGAAGGCGAGCAGATCGATTTGGAAGCTCCTGCGGAGGCGGAGGAGGGTGTTGAAGAGTACGCCTTAGATGAGTTCTCCCTGGAGGGATTGGGAGAAGCCTTTGCAGCAGAGGAGGAGCTCGGAGCTCCGCCGGCCCCGGAAGAAGAGATCCCAGCCGCGCCTCCGGCGGTCGAGGAACAGTTCCCCGAAGAGATCGTCCTTCCCGGAGCGGAAGAGCTCACCTTCACGGACAAGCAATTTGCGGCCATCAAGCGCTCCATGTCGCACCTGCCCCGAAATCTGAAGGTCGCCATCGAGGAGTTGATTGCCGAGAAGGGTTTGGAGGGTGAAGATCTGCGTTCCCTGCTGGCCCTCCTGATTGAGGGAGCTCCGCCGACGGCCATCGCCGAACGGGTATCCCGATTTACCGGTCAGCGTATCGTGCTTCCGAAAAGCTTCGAGCGGTTTACCGGTGTTGCCTTCGAGGAACGGCGGCGGACCTTCGGTTATGCCTTTCGGGAGAACATCCTCCCCCTCCTTCGGGTGATGGTGCTCAGTCTGGCCTTTCTCGGTCTGCTCGCCTTTCTGGGCTACCGCTACGTATACAGGCCACTATATGCGAACTATCTCTACCGCCAGGGCTACAGTCAGATCGAGAAAGAACGCTACCGCATGGCAAACGACGGCTTCGACAGGGCGACCTCGGTCTGGGTCTTCAAGAACTGGTTCTATCGCTACGCTCAAAGATTCACAGAGAAGGATCAATTTCAGCTGGCTGCGGAAAAGTATGAGCAGCTTCTTAGCCGGTTCCACAGGGACAGGACGGGAAAACTGTCCTACGCCTCTCTGCTCACCTTTCATCTTGCCGGCTATGAAAAGGCGGACACGCTTCTCGATGAAGTGCTGGCAGAGGATGTGAAGGACTATGATGCCCTGCTGGCTAAGGGAGACAACTACCTCGAGTGGGCCCAGGAGGATCATCTACGCTTCGAAGATGCCCGCTTTGCATACGCATCGATCATCGATTATTACGGTGAGAAGGACGAGGTTCTGTTACGGATGATGCGTTACTTCATCCGTACGGATAAGTTCGATGAGACCCGTACCTTGAAGAACTATCTGGACGACAAGAAGAACCTTCGGGTCGAACCGGAGCTGTATGCCTCGACCTACGCGGAGCTGGCCGGATACTGGATCGACAAGGGACGATACGACTCGATCTCGTCGATGCTGTTCAAGGCGATGGAAGAGAAGATGAATGAGCCTGGTATTCACTACCAGCTGGCCCGCTACTACCGCTACGTACAGGATCCCGGGGAGGAGGAAAAGGCTCTAGCTGCGGCGATTCAGCTTCTGGAACGGATGCAGCCCCTGGACAAGCAACATCTGTTCATGCTCATCGATTCGTACAACCGTCGCGGGGAAACCTTCTGGCGAAAGGATGAGTACCTGGAGGCGGAGGAGTACTTCCAGAAGGCCGTCGGCAGGATCGAGGATGCCCAGAGACGAAAGATCTTCGGTCAGCAGGAGGAGTTCGGGCTGGTGTACAAGAACTACGGGGACATCTACTACTACATCAGCCATGACCTCGAGCCGGCCCTGGATCTGTATCTCAAGGCTGTCAACAACCGCTACGAAACTCCGGATCTTGATTACAAGATGGGCTACATCCACTACGCCGCGGACCGTTACGAGGATGCCCTACTGAACTTCTCCAAGGTCATCGACCAGAGACCGACCAACGAGAACGGCTTGTACGCCCTGGCCAACAGCCTGTACCTGCGGGGCTACTACTCATCGGCTCAGGGGTATTACCTCAGGCTCCTGAACCTGCTGGAATCGCGGGAGGAGCGTATTCCCTTCCTGCAGATCTATGAGAATCCCGAGCACAACGCCCTGGTGGAATACATCATGAAGGTGTACAACAACCTGGGAGTGACTCTGAAACAGCTTGCCGACAGGAGCCGCGATCCGGAGAAGGAATCCAAGGCTTTGGTGAACATGACTTTTTCGTCGGAGCGCTTCGATCTGCTGTCCCGGGATCCGGTGACCGTGGAAAGGGGCTTGACCAAGAACTTGGCCTACCTCAACCAGGGGGGGATCCTCTACCCGACTTCGGATTTTCAGCTGCAGATCTACACCCGGCTGCCTACCGATCTGGAGGCGGTCCGCTTCTAAGGGGCGCGAGGCGTCTAGACCGGGACGATTGCCGGCGCACTCAAACCGTAACCATCCAGCCGTACTTGTCTTCGATCAGCCCGTATTGAATCCCCTTGAGGGTCTTCAGGGCGTGGGCGCTGAACTCACCGATTTTGCCGTCCCCGAACACCACCTCTTTGCCCTTGTGGGTGATGGACTCGAAAAAGGTCACTCCCGCCGCCGTACCACTGGCGAACACCTCTCTGGCCTCGGCGAAGACCTCGTCCACGGAGATTCGACGCTCTTCGGTCTTGATGTCCTTGTCCTTGGCGATCTGCAGGACCGACAGGCGGGTGATCCCGGGCAGGATCGTGTCCT
>CAZVHJ010000055.1:0-35526 GCA_964627715.1 uncultured Spirochaetaceae bacterium
GTTCCCAGCTGGCCAGTAGGTACTGTCCGTGAAGAAGGAGGTCCCGATAGGCATAACCGTCGGGGAGAACCGTAAGCCGGAAACGCTGGATCTGGCGGGAACCGGGAGAAGCTTTCAGCAGCAACCCCCGAGGCAGGAGCAACAGGGCATACTCTGCCCGACGGACCCCGGAAAGGATGACCAGGCGGATTTCATCTGCACTGGTGAAGTCATCGGGGTGGTACTCGTAGCGGCGGATCAGGGATTGACTATCCGTGCGGATGTGAAGTTGGTAGCCGGTGCTGATCCCTGGCTCATCGAGAATTTTTCGGGCTTCTGTAAGCAGCAGCTTGAGAGGACCGGAAGCTCGATCTTCAGCGTCCTGAAAGCCGTAGGATCTGCGAAAGCCGAGCTCTCCAACCTCCTGCTCCTCCAGATCAACCAAGTCGAAGCGGGAGTAGGAGAACAGGGTTCGGTTGCGGTCGCTGTACTTCCACTGGAAAAAGAACTCCTGAGTTGTCAGTGGAATAAATCCGACGGCTTCCCAATCGGGATGTGCTTCTTGATACGGCGGTGTAATGAACTCATAGACGCCGGTTCGCGGGAAGAGTCGAAGCAGACTGATTCCCTGCAGTTTCAACTCGGTTTCGCCAACAACATTGAGAAGCTTGTTGAAGTACAGGTGACAGAGGAGGGTATCCTGTTCGGGGATCAGGGTGGTCAGGGTCCGGTAGCGGAAAATCATCGAGTCGTAGAAGTAGCGGAAATCGGGCTCTCCTGTCTCACCTATGGTAAGTTCTGCAATCCCGTAGCCGTTGATGCCCAGATAGACCCGATCCTCGACCGAGACAAGATCGGATACCCTGCCCTGGACGGTCCAGGGTTGAAAGTCAGTCGCCTCAGTTCCCAGACCCGTCACAATTGGCGTGAATCTGCCCTTCTGAAGCCGGTACAGGACGCCGCCGAGAGGCACCGCTGGTTCCGGTTCCGGCCGGCGGTTCCAACAACCGGCCAGTAGACCAATGGCAGATATGGCAAGTAAGAGGGGGACAAGGCGAAGCGCTGCAGACGCTCGGGATGCGGCGGAAGGCTCAATAGGCTTTGGCAAACACGGCAAGCTCGTTCGCCTTTTCTCCGCAGAGGATGCAGGTTTTGTTCTCGGCCCTGTTCCGTCCCATGGGCAGGACCCGGATCGTTGCCTTGGTTTCTTCCTTGATCTTTGCCTCGCAATCGGCATTTCCGCACCAGCCGCTTTCGATGAAGCCGCCCTGCTCCTCGACGAGCTTCTTGAAGCTCTGGTAGTCCTCCGCCTGGTGGGTGTTCTCCTTGCGGAAGGCCAAAGCGCGGTGATAGAGGCTGTTTTGAATTTCTTCGAGAAGTTGTTTGACCCGGGTTTCCACTTCCGTATTGGCAACGGGAATCTTTTCGTAGGTATCCCGTCGTACCAACATGGCTTGGTTTTTTCCCATGTCTTTCGGGCCGACCTCGATTCGGATGGGGATGCCGTGAAGCTCCGCTTCGGCGAACTTCCAGCCGGGAGAGTTCTGGTCGTCTTCGTCGATCTCTACGGTAACTTGAGATTTCAGCCGTTCGTACAATTTGCGGGCGTAACCTATTACCTCAGCCTTGTTCTCGTTCCTGAAAATCGGGACGATCATTACTTGGGTGGGTGCCAGGACAGGAGGCAGAACCAGACCGCGGTCGTCGGAGTGGGTCATGATCAGCGCACCCACCAAACGGGTGGATACGCCCCAGGAAGTAGCCCATACGTAGTCCAGAGTTCCCTCTTTGGTCTGAAAAGTCACATCAAAGGCCTTGGCGAAGTTCTGGCCCAGGTTGTGGGAGGTGCCGGCCTGTAGAGCCCGTTTGTCCTGCATTAGACCCTCAATAGCATAGGTCTGCACCGCCCCGGCGAACTTCTCGCTTTCACTCTTGATACCGGCGATCACGGGAAGTCCCATGTACTGCTCGGCAAACTTCTTGTAAACCATCAGCATCTTGAGGGTCTCTTCCTGAGCTTCTTCGGCGGTGGCATGGGCGGTGTGGCCTTCCTGCCAGAGAAACTCCGTGGTGCGCAGGAACAGGCGAGTGCGTTTTTCCCAACGGATTACGTTGGCCCACTGGTTGATCAGCAGGGGCAGATCCCGGTAGGATTGGATCCATTTCTTGTACATGCTCCAGATGATCGTCTCGGATGTGGGTCGGAGGATCAGTGGTTCTTCCAGCTCCTCCCCGCCGGCGTGGGTCACCACGGCCAACTCGGGAGAGAAGCCTTCGACGTGCTCCGCCTCCTTTTTTAGGAAGCTGTCGGGAATCAGCATGGGGAAGTAAGCGTTCTGGTGTCCCGTTTCCTTGAACAGCCCATCCAGCCCGGCTTTCATCTTTTCCCACAGGGCGAAACCGCGGGGACGGATGACCATGCAGCCCTTTACCGGTGAGTAGTCGGCCAGTTTGGACTGGATGATGGTATCGACGTACCACTGGGAATAGTTCTCTGCCCGGGTGGTGATCCGTTCAGCCATGAGATGCTACAGGTAGCGTAGACTCCTTCCCGTTTCTTCTCTGAAGGTGGGTTTATAGGTCTCGGCCTTGCGGCCGAAACAAACACCCAACTCTTCGTATAGTGCCAGCATGTTCACGTCCACATGCCGTTGTACGATGGCATCTTTAGTGGGCATGTAGCAGATTTCGCCGCCGGATACGTTTGCTACTGTCACCCCGGTGATGCTCTCCATGAGCAGGCGAACCGCCGCCGCCCCGGCTTCCTTGCCGAAGTTGACGTCGAAGGCGGAGGTGCTGCCGCAGCGAACCAAATGCCCCGGAAGCACCTCTCGGGCCTCGGGGATCTCATAGAGCTTGGGCACGAACATGCCCATCTCCTTCATGAACTCCTTGATCTCGGAGTCACTTTTCATCCTTTCGTCCAGCTGCTTGCGCACGTATTTGCCGGCCCCGGCCAGCTTGGCATGGCCGAAGGAATCCTTGCCGGAGCTGTCGTCGGTGATGTGCTCTCCCTTGATATCGGTAATGCCTTCGGCTACCACAATCGAGTAGGTCCCGGCATGAACGTCGCTCTCCCGAACGCGGGCTATGAAGTACTTCTTCATGTGCTCGTAGACGATGTCGAAGTCAACCGGGATTTCCGGGATGAGTATGCAGTCCGCATCTGCACCCAGGCCGCCCCGAAAGGCGGTGTGTCCAGCGTAACGGCCGAACACCTCGACGATCATGATTCGGTTGTGGCTCATCCCCGTGGTCTTCAGCTCTTCCACGAAGCGGGCGATACGGTTGATAGCTGAATCCGCCCCCACCGAGTAGGTTTGCAGATCCAGATCCATGGTCTTTGGGGCATGCACACAGGGGATGTTGTGGTTGGTCAGGTCGACCACTACGCTGCCGGTATCATCTCCACCGGAAATTACCAGGCCGCCGATATCGAATTTTTTGAGCCCGTCCACGATGCGCTGGTAGCGGTTCTCATCGGGGATCTTGGAGATCTTGACCCGGGAATGGCCCGCCTCGGAACCGGCCAGGCTGGAATGCACATGGCCGATCCGGGATTCGTCTAACAGCACCAGCTTCTCAGTATCGAGCAGGTTGTAGAGGCCGGCGTAGCCGTTAGGGATGACGTAGGGCTTGATGCCTTGCGCCAGGGCCATCTGGGCGGCTCCGCGGATCACGGCGTTCAACCCGCCGGCGTCTCCTCCCGATGTGATGATACCTATGTTCTTTATCGCCGCTTCCGACATATGAATCGTCTCCTAAACAGTAGGTAGGGATAGAAACTGTTTGATTGACGTGGCATTTTAGAATTTGTCCGAATCGAGTGTCAAGGCGCGGGCATCGCCACCCGCTAAGGCCGAAGAGTCTCCACCATGTAACGGATGTTCACACCGGTCGAGTCCTGTTCCTCCCGCTCGATGACGATGACTACGGAGCGGTCATCCGGCGCCAGCAACACCTGCTTGATCCGGTAGCGCCTTACCCCTTTCCGCCAATAGTCGGGAAGCCCTACTGTATGGCTGGAGAAGCGACCGGATTCTTCTTCTACTGAAACCAGAAGATGGAAGGAAGACTTCACCTCACTGCCGCTGCCGCTTGAGGATTGAACCAGTGTGATGCGGTACTTCTTCTTGTCCTGGAAATCCCGAAACTCGAGCTGACTCTTGGGCTCCGCACCATCGAGGAGGATGTAAACCAGTCTCCCCGTCAGGGTGTGGTTGATCCCCCAACGTTTCCTCAAATCCGCAGAATCCGCCAGGAGATTGAACAGAGCTCCCTGACTGTCGACTCCGGGTTCGATTGGGTTGTTGTAGCTCGCTTTCTTCACGCCTCCCGGGACGAAGCGGTTGGCCGCCACATCGACCACGAAAAGCTCGGCATAGGGAAGGGAGGTCTTTTCCGCAGCGCCGTATTGGGCAAACATGAAATATTTGGCATCTTGGGAAAAGCCTAGATTCTGGAAACTAGCGATGTCTCCGGCGAACAACACGCCGCAGACGCTAAATAGGACAACAATCAGGAATGCTCTAATGCGCATAAGAACTCCTATAGACAGTATCGTACACTTCTCAATTTTCTGTAGAGTTTTTACCCCGACACCATTTTGACCAGAATCGGAAAATCTGTTTCTATAAACAGTATGCCCGTTAGCTTTCACAGGAATCTGATCGTTTTTATCCTCGTCATTTCCCTGTTCCATCTGGTTCTGTTTGCCGGGGGAGTGTACTTGGTTTTTAAGCTCGATATCCTGCCGGATGTGCTGGGAGATCTGGTGGAGCCAGTGCCCCGTTGGTTGCTGGTATTGGGCACACTGGAGCCCGGATTCTTACGCATCACAGCCCTGACAGGCATGGCATCCCTGCTCCTCTTTGCTGTTCTGGCCAATCTGGGGGTGCGAACTCTCTATCGTAGAACGGACTCGGCGGAGCTTCTATTCATCATGCTGTTCTGTCTCTCGCTCTCTCTGGAAGCGTGGCGCCTGGGCAATCTCATTTTCCAGGCCTTCGGACTACCCCAATATCTCAACGTGATGGTGACCCGAGCGGTGCTTTTTTCCCGCTTCTTCGGCCTATTGTGTCTGCTGGTCTCCAGTCTGTACGCCGTTGCCATGAAGTACACCCAGTATTCCGTGCTCATAGGAGGTATGGCTGTACTGGCCTTCACCCTGGCGGGAATTCTTCCTCTTGATACCAGTCTCTACGAGGCAACTTTTCTCTACAAGCTGGGAGACCGTCAGGGATACTTCTTTGTGCGGTCGATCCTGGCGGCTCTGATGGTGATCAACTTCTTCGTAGCGGCCAGGCTGCGGCGAAGCCGTCGTTTTGCCGTGGCCGCAGTGACGGGGCTGTTTCTGTTTGCCGGAAGTGGGCTTCTGCAGTATGGCATCGCACCTCTGCCCATCGTTTTGGGTACGGCCCTCCTGATCGTCGGTTTTGTAATCTTCGTAAGACAGGTCGTGGTCTTCTATCTGGGTCTGTAATTCTGCTGAGGAGCTTGTACCTGGTTGGGTCTACAAAGCCAAGATATAGGCTGCTATGAAGCCGGTTCCTACGGGCAGGATTAGATTGTCGAAATCCCGGATCGGAATAAGTTCCAGTGTCGTGGCTCCTACGGCGATGATAAAGGCGATGGACACATGTCCGGTTAGCTTCCAGGTGGCTAAGAACACGGCAAGGAAACAGGCCACTGTACCGGCGAGGGTTTTGTTCCGGGTGAAGGGAATCGCCGGGCTGCGCAAGAGTTTTCCCGCCAGGCTGGCAAACCCGTCGCCGAAGGCCAAGGCATAGATAGCGATTGCCGCCGCGGTAGACGGATACAGCAGCAGTGACAGCATGGCTCCCACACCCAGTGTCACCGGGCCAAGAACAAAGCGGCCCTTGTCCTGTTCCCGGGAGGCAATAATGGTCAAATCAGATACGATGAACACGGGTCGACCCTCGATGCGCATCCGCTCAGCGAACACGTAAAACAGCGTACCGCCGGCCAGAAGCATCATAGTGGCTCTCAGGTCTACGCTGGCCAGCAGAGGTACAAAAGCGATGAGCAGATGCAGAGCCTTGCGAATAACCTCACCCTGGAAGGCTTGCGGAAAGGAGATATACTTTTTGTTTACGATCGGCCTGACTAATGATGCAATCCGGTCCATAAATTTTCTCTTTCGGGAATAATCAATGCAAGAATCAGACCTATCGTTGCCGAAACGAAGTTGTTCTAATTATCAACTTAAAAAAGAATTACAGAGAGTGCATTCCCCGGGATAGGAAAACCAATCAACATTGTATGATATATAAGACGATTTTTTCATAATAGTTGATGCCCATTGGGGCATCCGGCTCGGGGAAGACCGATCCGGCTCCGGTCTCAGCGGATCTTCTTGCGCAGTTTGCGTCCGGTTGGCCGTTCCGCCTTTGCGTTTTCCTGCTCCCGCTTCTGGTTGTGCCGGGACTTGAAGAAGAAGTACAGACAGACTCCGATCAGAATCATGATGAAGTTGAGGATCTGCCCGGTGGTGAAGTTGAAGGGGCTGAATTGTATGGCCGGGTTGTCCAGTTTGACCAACTCGATGGGGAACTCAATGCCCAGATCCGGTTGGCGGACGTATTCGATCAGGAATCGAAAGAATCCGTAACCCATGACATACACCGCCATCATCTGGCCTGGGAAAGCCTTGCGTTTGCGGAAGCCGAACCAGAGAATAGCCCAAAGCACGATTCCCTCGAAAAAAGCCTCATACAGCTGGGAGGGATGACGGGGAAGGTTGACCATCGCCGTACTACTGATATCCAGCCTCACTTTAGCGGCCACCTCCTGTACCCAGGGCTCGGAAGCCGGATAGAGGTGCTGAGGCGGCACATGGCCTTGAAAGCGGCCGTCGATGACGGCCTGGGGACGAAAGATCATGCCCCACGGAAGCGTGGTGATGCGGCCGTAGAGCTCGCCGTTGATGAAGTTCCCCAATCGGCCGAAGGTATAGCCCAGGGCCGAACCGGTGACGATCATGTCACCCCACTCCCGGATGGAGAATTTCTTGACCCGCAGATAGATGATCACCGCTACCACGCTGCCGAGTAGGCCTCCGTGGTAGGACATCCCGGCCAAACCGGTGAACCGCAGCTTCCCGTTCTCTATCACCACAGGCAGAATGATCTTCCAGGGTTGTCTGAGATATTCACCCGCTGGTGCGTATATCGTTACCGCGAATAGTCGTGCTCCCACCAGCAACCCGACGATTCCCCAGAAGAACATATTCAGAACATCGTCTTTCTGCACCTCGAGGGCTTTTTCTTTGACCTGAATCCTGACCATCTGGTAGGCCACGAAAAAAGCCACCAGGTACATCAATCCGTACCAGCGTAGGGGCAGCCCCGGAATGATTTCCGGGTTCAGCCATTTGGGAAAGGAGATGAAACTCAATATCTGCATCCGCTGTACCTTACTCGCTTAACGGTTTTTCTTCAATCCTTCCCGTGTTAGTGTTGAAATAGAAAATCACCTGGCGCAGGGCTGTCTTTATCTCACGCCGGCGGCCATGGCTGTTCAGCACCACCCCGGGATAGACCACCCCTTGGATCACGATTTCCGAGGGAAAGTGCTGCTCGAAACGTTCCTGAAGTATGAAGATACGTTTTGAATGCATCTGGATCTGCTGCAGATTGCGGCGCTTTTCAGCGTGCAGAACCTCCAATCCCGTCAAATCCGAGGGAGCGGTGCGCTTCAGGTGGGTTATCAAGCGTTCGATCTCGGTGTTCCTCTCCTTCAGTGCCTCCGATTGCCGCTGTTCCCGCTCCAAATGGTCCTGTACCAGGATGTCCTGACCGAAGTGAATCTCTGTATTCACCTCCCGCTCGGAACCAATATTCATAGCTTTGAGTCCGAGCTTACAGTATACCCGCCCGCCGATGATATTACCCTTCTCCGATTCCAGAATCATTCGGCCGTTGCACTTTACCGTACAGCGCAGACAGGCGTTGGTCAGATGGATGTCCTCCACGGCCAGGAGTGTGGCCTGTTCGGCGAAATGGGCCCGGATGGATTTCTTGGCCCGCAGTACGGCCTTAGCCTCCCCGACGATCCCCTTTTCGACCCGGATCGAATCCCCGGCGGAAAGGAGCGCCCCCTGAACGCTCTCCTCAACGAAGATATTCTCTTCGCTGACCACAATGAAGCCGCTCTGCACCGACCCCGTGACGCGTATCGTTGCTGGAAACTTCACATTGCCGCTTTCCAGGCCCACGTCGCCCTCTACAGTGTGGACCTGAAGCACGTCGATGGCGCTGCACCGGTAGTCGAGTTCCCCGTCGATTTTGGCGAAGTACTCCAGGCTGCCATCCTCCTGCTCCCGGCACTCCACATTTCTACCCACGTGAACATAGCGGGAGGATCCTTTGCGGGCGGGAATCGGCTTTTCGGTTATGTCCCAGCCGTCGGTGCCCGAAGTGGGAGCGTTCAGACGGGCAAGCAGCGTACCGGCTTTGACCGCTGTGATCGTGTCCTGGCTGCGGTAATCCGCCCGTCCGTCCTCTTTAACCGTCACCCTCTGCCCGCTGGCCAGCTGCACCACGATCTCCAGATCCGTGTCTTGTCCGTGCAGCGGCTCCTGTCCATGAGCAATCAACAGTCCGTCGACTTTTTCTCCTCCTTTCGCTTTTGTGACCGCCCCGGCGATAACTTCGGACTGCAGCCCTTTCACCACCCCAGCTTCGGCAATCACCCGATTGACCGCCTCCAGATCGAGAGGCTCACCGGTGCCTTTTGAGGGTAGCAGGGTCAGAAAGGCCTGCATACGGTTCTCAGACAGCGATACCTGGATCTCCCGATCCTGGTGGGGACGGACCCTGAGGAACAATTCCTCCCCCCGGCTGCCTTTCTCCAGCAACCCGCCGATCGTGGCTACGATCTCGTTTCCTACCCGCTGCAGATTTTCGAACAGCTTCGGCCGAACATCTTGCCCCTTGATGCCGGGTCGTATCGCTCCGAAAACATCTACGCCGGAGGGCCCTGTGGTCGCCGGGACGATCTCCGCAACCGTGGCCCGCTCCTGGACCTCCGCCATCTCCTCTACAGCATCGAGGGCAAACTGCTCCAGGGACGCAAACTCTTCGAGTTGCTCTGGACGGCCGCCGATTTGCTCTTTGAGCTGTTCTACACGCTTCGATGGGAGAAAGGAAATCTTCCAGTCGATACGGCTGTCCTCGCCCCGCCCCGCCTCTCGTCCCTCTACCAGGAGGTAGCTCTCAAGGCGGCTGTCCTGTCCCCTGTAAAACTTGAGAATGTCCTCCTGAACTCGAGGGATGTCCATACCCTTCAGTTTTTGATTCCTGATGAGGTCCCCCACCTCTTTGAGGCGAAGTGGCTTTCCCTTTCCCCGTCCTTTGAGCAGGTTCAGGCGGGCGCTGATCTTGTCTTCGGAGATTTCCACTCGGATCGCGGCGTCGGCGGCCCGGCTCAACGGTTCAGATTTCAGCGGGGTTTTGCCGGTAAGCGCCCGGCTGAGCAGCTGGGCCACCTCTTCTACATCGAGCAAGTCCCCGGCGGCGAAACCCAACTCTTGAGCTTCTTCGAGTATCTGCTCCGCCGTCGGCGGGGCGGCCCGGTCGGAACCAGGGACAAAGTCCAGCAGGCAGGTCAACTTGTCGCAGGAGGCAGATACCTTGTGTTCGTACAGGGAAAAGGGAAATAGCTCGATCCAGTTGCTCCCGTACCGGTAAAATCCTCCCGTCTCGGCTCGAATCTCGGCTCCCGTCTGTTTCAAGGATGCACCGAGGTACACCCCTTCCTCCACTTCGGATGGGGCGCCGGGTATCTCTTTTCCGAATACATCGCGGCCTGCTCGAGCCCGCTGGCCCGGGACGATCGTCCCGACCACGTCCCCCTTGCGGGCGTAGCCCCGTCCCTGCTCCTCTCCCGGCTGGTCGAGGGGAATCAGGCTTTCGCTTTTCTCCCACACTACTTCCTTCTCCTCTTTCGCCGGCAGAAAGGGAAGTTTGGGTTTCTTGGTAACGATCCTCTCACTCTTTGTTTTTTCGACGGTGCGCAGATACACCTCGGGCAGACGATCGGCGGGGATTAGTTGCCCCTGGTAGGGCTGGAGATCCTCTGGAACCGGGAGTGTTTGTACGGTGAGTTTTGCCGGGAGGCCGGGCTGGGGCGGTGTGCCCCGGGAAACAATAATTTTGTGTGTTTCGTTGGCGTTTTCCGGAACAAAGAGGCTGTCCAAGGCTTTGGAATCGATCCCCTCGCGGATACCCTGGTTTTCGAGCAAGGCGCAGGCTTTCTGCCGGTCCCACTCTGAACCGCTGGGATCGGGGGAGAACACCAGAGCCGCCTCTAAGCCCGCCTCGTCGATCTCCAGCTCCAGCGCGCCCTTCAGCGCGGCTTGTGTATTATCCGCCATAGGTTTCTTCCTTCGCTTCTTCAGCCGGGGATGTGGGATTAGATTCCTCAATCCGATAGGAGAAGAGCAGAAAGAGGAAAATCAGATCTGCCACTACAACGAAAAGGAGTATGGAAAAGGGAGCGATCCGATAGGGCGGAACGCTCAGAGACAGGCTCTGCAGTCCCGTACCGAAAGGTTCGAAGAAGATCAGAAGCAAGGCGTTAAACAGTCCCAAACCCTTGCCAAGCCGTACTAAATTGAGAAAGGCCCGAAAGCGTGGGGGATCCACGTAGAGAAACAGCAGAGCCGCCGCTACGAGCAGACCACCGTTTCCGAACAGCATCAGCCAGAAGACTGCCTGGCCGTCGGTTTCCAAAACCGGCTGAAAGGTGATACATACGGCGAGGAACAGAAACAAAAAGCGCACGAGTTCCCAGATCGAGTTGAGTAGAAAGAATATTCGACGAATTTTCATGAACTGTTCCGCTGAGTGTAGCCCCGGTGGCGTTTTCCGGTCAAGGTAAAGGGCGAACAACTCTGAGGCGTATAATTGACAAATGGCACGGAATTCTACACTTTTACTACTGGAGTTTATAGATGAACAAAAAGCGCAAGTTATTTAAAGAGCGCACCCTGTGGATCGTAGTGACGGCTTTCCTGGCTGCAGTCATCGTACTTCTGTCATTCGCCCCGCGAGTTCTTGCGGGAAATCAGGAAGCGGAAACCGAACGCCTTCTGGGAATGTTTTTTGAAGTATTTCGTTTTGTGCGGGAAAACTACGTCGATGAGGAGAAGGTCGGTCCGGATATTTTGGTCGAAGGCGCCCTGCGGGGTATGTTCGAAGCCCTTGATGATCCCCACTCCGCCTACCTTTCCCCCGAGGAGATGCGTGACCTTGACGATACGACCACGGGACGTTTTGGAGGAGTCGGGCTGATCATTTCCAAGATCGATCGGGGTGTTGAAGTTGTAGCTCCGATCGAAGGAACCCCCGCCTACAGGGCCGGCGTCAACGCCGGAGATCTGATCGTCGCGGTCGACGGAGAGTCGGTGGTGGATCTGAACATTGACGAAGTGCTGTCTGTGCTGCGGGGCGAACCGGGCTCTTCGGTTACCATGACGATCGTTCGGGGCAAGAATGTCAGGTTCGACGTGCGGGTGGTCCGCGACATGATAGAGGTTCCCACGGTTCGCGAGGATATAATCCCCGATGGAATTGCTTATTTGCGTATCATCCAGTTCACCCCCCTGACGACCGATCGGGTCGAAGACGCCATTCTCGATTTCAAGGATCGCGGTTACAACTACATGATCATCGATCTGCGCAGCAATCCCGGCGGACTGCTGTCCGGTGTGATCGATGTGGCGGATTTCTTTCTCTCCAAAGGGCCGATCGTTAGCACCCGCTCCCGGGTTGCTTCGGAGAACCACGTATTCTACGCCTCATCCCGCAACACCATCGTTGCCCCGGACCTTCCGATCGTCGTGCTGATCGATCGCGGTTCTGCGAGTGCATCGGAAATTCTTGCCGGCGCGCTCCAGGATACCGGGCGGGCCACGATTATGGGCGAAAAGTCTTACGGCAAGGGTTCCGTGCAGCAGATCAAGCGGGTCGGCGATGCCGGTTTCCGCCTGACCATGTCGAGATACTACACACCGTTGGGAAAAAACATCGACCAGATCGGGATCTCTCCTGATATGCCGGTGCAGGAGCCGGAGTTCAGTGAGGAGGAGGAGCAGGCCCTGTCTCGCATCATCGATGAAGAGCTGATCAAGGATTTTTTGAGCCGCTATCCCAACCCCAAGGACGAAGATATCGCCTCTTTTGAGCGGGAGCTGGAGAATAAAAACATCCGGCTGGACGATCGCTACATCCGGCGGCTGGTGCGTAACGAGCTGAATCGAACCAACAACAATCCCCCGGTGTACGATCTGGAATTCGATCTCGTGCTCCAGGAGGCGGTAAACTACCTCGGGGACAAATAAACTGGTCATGGTCTCGCGTTTCCAGGTAGCCAGCAAAGAACGCTGCCAGTTCATCGACATCACCCCTCAGGTCAGCGATGCGGTTCGCTCCTCAGGAATAAGGGAAGGGCTCTGCACGGTTTTCGTGCCCCACACCACCGCTGGGGTGACGATCAATGAGAACGCCGATCCCAGTGTGGTACGGGACATGCTGATGGAGCTGGAAAAAGTCGTCCCCTTCAACGATCGCTACAGCCACCTGGAGGGAAACTCCGCCGCTCATATCAAGGCTTCGCTGATAGGCTGCAGTGCACAAATTATCGTGAGCGCCGGATCTTTGAGCTTGGGGACCTGGCAGGGGATCTACTTTTGTGAGTTCGATGGACCCCGGCGCCGCTCGGTTCAGGTTCAAGTCCTCGGTACCGACGGTTCATGAGGGTATTCGTCCTTCCACAAAATCCGTCATCCGGACAATTCCTCGACGTCACGGGAAAGGACTACCACTACCTGGTCCGGGTACGCAGAGTGAAAGTAGGAGAGCAAATTCCCGGTACCGATGGTCGGGGCGCCAGCTGGCGGTGCACGGTTTTAAAGATCGGCCCGTCATCGTTACGACTTCAACTGGAGGAAACACCAGATCCGCCTCTGTCACCTCAGCTGTCGATCCGCCTGATCCAGTGTCTTCCCAAGGCGAAGAAGATGGATCTGATTGTTCGCCAGGCTACGGAGGCGGGACTTCAGCGCCTGATTCCCGTGTTCAGCCACTACAGCCAGGTCAGATACAGCAGCGACGTGCAGGAAACGGAGAGAAAGCTCGAGCGCTGGCAGCGTATCGCGCGGGAAGCATTGCAGCAGAGCGGAGCCGCCGTCGTACCGATCATAGAGTCTCCTCGGGAGCTGCAGGCCCTGCTGGAGGAGCTACACGATCCGGTGGACGGTGAGGTAAGGTTGTTTTTTCATCAGAACAGAGAAGGGAGCGATACCCTTCACGGATGTCTTTCCAAAATTCCAAAAATCATTACACTGGTGGTGGGTCCGGAGGGTGGTCTGGCCGAGAAGGAGATTGACCTGCTCCGGAGGAAACGTTTTGTGCCCATCACTTTTGGCCACACGGTGCTGCGCGCAGAAACTGCCGCGCTGTACGCCCTTGCGGCCGTACAAACCGTTATTTATGAGAGGAAAGCGTGGGAACCAAAATAGCGACAAATCGAATCCGTATCCTGGAAGTTCCAGTGGATTGTGTCGACGAGCAGCAGGCGCTCAAAGCCATCGAGACCTTCTTGATAGACAAGGAGCGTCACCAGCTGGTGTTCCTGAATCTGAAGAACCTGTTCAAGGGCCGACGAGACGCGGAGTTCCGCCGTCTGCTTCGGGAGGCCTCCCTGATCCTGCCCGTATATCCGGGGTTGGTTCGGGCGACCCGTTTCTTGAGAAGACTCACTCTTACCGTTTTTTCTCCCTTTTCCTTTGTTATCCGTCTGTTATCTCTGGCTGAACGGTTGAACCGTACCGTGTATCTGCTCGGTTCCCGGAAAGAGGATGTGGAGCGGGCCGAACGAAATCTTCGGGACTCCTACCCCAAGCTGCGACTGGTGGGACGCTTTTCCGGGTACCTCCCTAAAGGAGCGGAAAAACAGGTGCTGATGGCGATCAAAAAGGCCTCCCCCTCTTTTCTCATGGTAGGCAGCGGTCTTCCCGGAAGAGACCTTTGGATCCTGAGGCGGAAGCGGGAGCTGAATCCCGGTGTGTCTATTTGGGTGGGGGACTGCTTCGAAATGTTCTCCGGAAAACGAAAGGTCAGCCGGTTGGCCGCAGAGGGTTCCTCCACGCTCTCCGTTCTCTATTTCTGGTTTCTCGTGTTGCTGGCCAAGATATTCAAACGGTAGAACGTCTCAGCTTCAGAACAGATCAGTAGTCGTATAGTTTCAAGTACTCGTAGAGCTCTTTGAAGTTAGCCCGGGTCACACGGATGATGAAACGGCCCAAAGTGCTGCGGATCACGGGAATGAAGAGGGCAAATCCCAGCAGATCGGTGATGAATCCGGGGGTGAGCAGCAGAATCCCCGCGGCGAAGATCCCGGTCAAGGTGATGAACTCCTCGGTGGGGAATACCCCCTCCTTGATCTTGTCCTTGAGCAGTTGCAGGTTTTTCTGGAAGGCCCGGAGGGCGAACAGCATACCCATCAGCCCGGTAAAGGCGGCCAGGGCGAGGGTGAAGTAATTACCGATCCGGTCACCGAGGTAGATAATCAGAAAGATCTCGGCCAAGGGCAGCAGGGAGTACAATAGGGCCAGGATGAGCAGTTTCGTGATGAAAGTCCTGTCGAGGAAACGAAAGATGAACTTGGCCTGATCCATGCTGGCATAGTAGCACGGAGGGTAGGGCTGGACAAGCGGTGGTGCTATCAGCTAATTTGCAGCCGCTCGTTTAGAAAGGCTTTGATATGAGCGATCGCTGCAGCACGGATGTCCTCCTCTTCGATCAGGATTTCGTGTCCGGCGCCCCGCATCAGGACCTTGCGGCACAGGGGTGCCCGACGGCAGAAGCGGTCCTGAGCCCTTGCTTTGGTGGTACTGTCCTGTTCGGCCTGCAGAAGCAGAACAGGTACTTTGATCTGTTTCGCCCCCCGTACGGCTCGATGGCCGGCCATCAGACTTTCCCTGATCCAGTGGTTGGTTACTCCTCCGAACTGGATCGCTTCGCTGTTGGGGATGATCTCCTGCTCCCAAAGCGACCAGCGTGGGTAGCTGTGACTGATTGTGTTTTTTTCGAAGGGGAGTCTTTTAATGTTTTTTTGGCCGAGACTGTATTGTTCGTGCCGTCCAGGACCGTCGAACAGGCGGGCCAAGGCGCGGAGGGCAAAACCCGGCGCAGGGCCGGCATTCAGCTCAAACAGCGGAGAGCTGAGTACCCCGGCCTGAAACTCCTCCGGGTAGTTTTCCAGGTACAGCGCAGCGATAAGGCTTCCGGTTGAATGGCCGAGAACAAAGAGACGTTCGGGTTGGCCGGCTTTCACCACGGTGTCCAAGAAGGTCCTGACATCCTGAAGGTAGTCGTCGAAATGTTCGACGTGCATCTTCAGGCGGTCCGGTAGCATCCGCTCCGAGAAACCCATCCCCCGATGATCCATCGAATACAGAGACATGTTCAAATCCTGCAGGTCGTAGAAAAACTCGGCGTACTTGAGGTAGGTCTCGGATTTCCCGGGCAGCACAACCAGAGCTCCGGTGGTGTTCTTCTTCTCAAAGCAGAGGTAGCGGATTTTCAGCCCGCCTACCCCGGCAAACTCTCCAAAGCGTCCGCTTCGATAAAATGGCAGCACCTGGGTCTCGTATTTGCTGCGGAAGGCCTGTTCATTGTCCATAGTCGATCAATATACTATACGTTCCTAGGAAGAATGTCGTCATTGGAAATCCCTTTGACTTGTATATTCGCTTGCGGTGGCTCCTCAATTGCCGTACCATGTCTTGGGACTGAAAATGATCCGGATCCTGTTCATCGACGACGATCCTCAAGCTCAGAAGACCCTGAGCGTGGTGCTGCCGGAAGACTACATCCTGGTTTCCGCTCTCACTGCTGCCGAGGGGCTGGAAGTGCTGGAGAAAACCGACCCCGACGTGGTGCTCCTGGACATCAATCTTCCCGACAGGAACGGTCTCGACGTGTTGGATGAGATACTCCAGCGCCCGGCGGCTCCGCCCACCATAATGCTGACTGCCTACGGGGAGGTGGAGTTCGTGAAGCGAGCCATCCAGGCAGGGGCTTACGATTACCTTCTCAAACCGTACGTTCTTGAACAGCTGGAAGGCACGATTCGCCGGGCCGTGGATAATATCGCCCTACGCAGGGCCTACATACCAAACGCAGATCCGCAGGTGATGGGGACGCTGATCGGAGAGAGTAGAGCCCTGAAGGGATTGAAGAGCTTGATCGGCCGTTTCGCCGCCGCCGACTCGCCGGTGCTAATCCAAGGGGAAAGCGGTACGGGCAAGGAACTGGTGGCCAGAGCCCTCCACGGGCTCTCTCCCCGGAAGGAGGGACCGTTTCAGGCGATCAACTGCGGTGCTATTACGGAAACCCTTGTAGAAGCGGAGTTGTTCGGATCCGAGAAAGGTGCCTACACCGACGCTACTACCCGGGCGGGGTGTTTTGAACGAGCCGACGGAGGAACAATCTTTCTTGACGAGATTGGGGAGCTACCTCTGAAGGCTCAGGTTACCCTTCTGCGTGTGCTGGAGTTCAAGGAGCTATACCGGGTCGGGGGAACCAAGGCGATTCCCCTGAACATTCGGGTGCTGTCCGCCACCAACCGGGACTTGAAGCAAGAGGTGGGAGAGGACCGCTTCCGGGAAGATCTATACTATAGAATCAATGTTCTGTTCCTATCGGTTCCCCCTCTTCGCAACAGGGACGAAGACATCTCGCTTCTCTGCGCCTATTTCCTGCAGCAACAGAGGCAGTCAAATCTTCGAATCCATCCGCAGGCCGTAGAGAAGCTTCTCAACCATTCCTGGCCCGGAAACGTCCGGGAGCTTCGCAATGTGATTGAACGGGCCGCGGTTCTCTCCGATGGGGATGAGATACAAGCGCGGGATATTCAATTTGATTGATTGCGAGAGGTCAGTTTCGGACCTTATCGAAGCAGGCGCGCGTGGATTCCTTCGAGGACCCAGGCCGTCTCCTCTTCTGCGATTTCCACGGTCTGGAGGGCCATGGCGACAATCAAGATGTGGTCGTTGGCCGTAATGACTCCCGGTGGAGGAGTTCGGGGTACCCGGGCCGGAAACATGCCGGCGAAACGGGATCCTGAGAACAGAACCCAGCAGGAGTAACTGCGAACCTCTTCCAGACCGATCCATTCCCCCGATACGAGCTCGACCTGGACGAGGAAATTCTCTTCGCTGGGATCCAGGATAAGAATATTAGTGACCGTGCCGTCCAGCAGGAGAAAGCGGTCCATCAGCCCGTAGGCGCTGGCCGTGGCTTCATCGAGCTGACTCAGAGTCTTTACGGTAACTGAGAAGTCCGCCACGGCATCGAAGTCTCCTGGGTCGATAGAAAACAAAGCAGGGATTGCCAGGAGCAGAAGGATGACGACGCCAATTGCTCGTTTCATACCGAGAATATTAGATGCTTCTGCTGGCCAGGTCAAGGATCGATTCCTCTTTGAGCAACCAAACCGCTTATCCTACGAAAGATCCCCGCCAGTCGTTCGGCTTCACGGTTCTCCAACGCTGCCCGGGCAAATATGTCCCTGAGAAAGACCGCCAGTTCATTCGGATCTCCCTGGGTGAAGAAGCCGATGTTGGTTAATGAAGCAATCATCAGTGAAATGAGGGATTCGAGCTCACCCGGCGGAAGGGGGCGAAATGTTTTTACTCCCCGTTCCTCGGCCAGACGGCGGAAAATCTGGTAGGTGATGATCTGAACGGCATGGGATAGGTTCAAGGAGGGGAACTCCGGCGAGCTGGGAATCCGAGCCGATAGGTGGCAGCGGGACAGGTCGCTGTCATTTAATCCCGAAGCCTCGTTTCCGAAAACAACAGCGCAGGGGCCCTCCTCGATCGAAGCGATTCGCTCGGCAAGCTGTTCGGGAGAAAGGGCGAAGTATTTCCGCCATTTTCCCCGCCGACGAGTGATTCCGGCCGCCAACACGGCGTCCCGGATCGCTTCTTCCAATCCGCTGCACCATACTGCCCGATCCAGCACGTCAACCGCATGTACTGCGGTGATCGCTGCCTCGTTCCGATCGAAATTGTCCTGCCCCACGATGTACAAGCTGCTGAACCCCATGGTTTTCATAGCTCGACAAACCGAACCGACGTTCTTGCTTTCCCGCGGTTCTACCAGGACAATGCGAATATTCGCTACTTTTTGTGCCATTGGTGATATCTTCTTTTTTTAAAGATATCGTTGTCAATACGGAGTTAGGGGCCGATACAATGAACGACATAGGGAAATCTCTGTTCCGTTGAGATATGTTTATAGGGGGTTGAAAGGACCTGAAGCGACCATTATTATCAGCAGTAACTGTTTGACAAGGGAATAGTTAATTGTATAATATTAGTTTTAATTATACGGTGGTAGTCTAGCAATGATGAATAACGATATCGTACCGGGATTCGACGACGAAAAAGACGACAGTCTCAAGGTAAGGCTTCAGAAGATCGACGAGGTAACTGGTTGTCTTGTGCTCTATCTCACCGGTTATATCGACACCTACAACTCAAACTACTTCCAGAAGCGCGTGGCGAAAACCATCGAATCAGGTTTCACTCGGCTAATCTTCCACTGCGCCGGTTTGAACTACGTGTCCAGTACCGGAATCGGCTCTTTCACAGCCTTCCTGAAAGCCGTCAAACCCCGAGGCGGTGATCTGGTGCTGCTAGAGATTCAACCGAAGGTGTACGAGGTCTTCCAGTTGCTGGGCTTTTCCCAGTTTTTCAATATCAAGGAAAATCTGGAGGAAGCGGTAGCCTTCTTTGCCCAGAAAGGTGAAGGAGCTCAAGCCGGTCCATTTCCGAAAATCTTCAAATGTCCGATCTGCAGTAAGAAGCTCAAAGCTACGAAGTCTGGACGTTTCCGCTGTTCCGAGTGTAAAACGATTTTAGCGATTGACAATGCCGGCCAGGTGTTGCTCGGCTAACATCCGTAGTCTTAAGACCCTATCTGGACCGTGGATCATGAGTAAGAAATTCCCCCAGGAAACAGGAGAGAGATATGGGTGGTGAGGAAAAGGTACGTTCGTATCTGCTTGATCTTGGTTTGTCTTATGAAGAGGTCGGAGACAGTACATTTCTGATCAACGAAGAAGAAAAGGGTTTAAAGAACATAGTGGCAATGGTTTCCGAACCTCTGGTAATTCTTCGTGTTAAAGTGATGGAAACGCCGGACAGCGACCGGGAGCAGCTGTACGAAGAGTTACTGCGCCTGAATGCAGAGGATTTGATACATGGCGCATATGCCCTGGAGGGCGACCACGTAATCCTGATTGACACCTTGGAAGTGGACACCATGGATCTGGAAGAGCTGAGGGCTTCCTTAGAAGCGATCGGGCTGGCTTTAGTCCAGCACTACAAAGTGCTAGGCCGCTATCGTCAGAAGAGTTAACGGGAGGGTGTATAATGGGACTGTTTAGCCGCTTTAAACGGGCCGTTAAATCCAATATCAACGATATGATCAGCAAGGCGGAAAACCCTGAAAAGATGCTCAACCAGCTGATCGTAGAAATGAACGAACAGCTGATCGAATCGAAAAAAACTGTAGCCGCTGCGATTGCCGATGAGAAGAAGCTGGAGCGCCAGATCGGAATGAACAGGGATCAGGCCGATGAGTGGGAACGTAAAGCCATGCTGGCCGTCAGATCGGGAAAAGACGACATGGCCAAAGAAGCGCTGCTGCGTAAACAGGAGTACGATAACACGATTCATCAATACCAGACGCAGTGGCAAGCTCAGCATGAATCTGTTGAACAGCTTAAGGGATCGTTGCGTCAGTTGCAGCAGAAGATCGAAGAGGCTCAGCGCAAGAAGAACCTTCTCATTGCCCGGGCCAAAAGAGCAGAGGCCCAGAAGCGTATGCAGCAGACGATGAGCAGCATGGTAGACACCTCGGCTTTTGAAGTCTTCGACAGAATGGCGGAGAAAGTGGAGCAGATCGAGGCTGAAGTGGACGCCATGCGGGAAATCGAAGCATCGGGAACAGGAGATTCTCTTGAAAGGCAGTTTCAAGCTCTCGAGGCTTCGGATTCTTCGGCGGATAAGCTTCTGAACGATCTGAAGGCCAAGATGGCGCAGCTGGAAGATAAGACAGATAAAAGCGAAAAACCGGAAAGCTAAAGAACCCTCTCTCTGGGTAAATCTGGTAAGCGAAGATCAGCTGCTGATCCAGCGGCTGACTTTGTACTGCCGTAAAAATCCCCTAATAGAGATAACTTCTTCAGCGTCTGCCCTGTATGAACGCGAATTCGATGCTACTCTGATTCCTGCTTCCCTGTTTTTGGATCAGGGTTTCCCGAAGCAAGAGATAGAAAGCCGTGTCCACGCAGCGGGCTGCAGCCTTATAGCTTTCGGACCGATGGAGCTTCTGGTGGGTTGCTATCTCGCCGGTTGCGACGATTTTCTCAAGGAACCCTGGAGTCCGGAGGAATTGGAGTGGCGGCTCCGAAAGCTTGTAAAACGAAAAACTCTGAACTTCGCCTTTCCTTGGGGTAGTTTCGAAATTAGGGGACTCGAGCTTCATACTCCCACAGGAAGCTGTCTGCTCTGCGGTCAGGAGCAGAGGATCCTGCGCATGCTGGTCACAAACAGGGGTGAGCCGGTATCGAGAGAAGCCCTCTACTACGGAATTTGGGGCAAACCCGCGTCGGCGAAAAGCCGGGTCGTCGACGTGCATATCTCATCCCTGCGGAAAAAGCTTCTCCGACTGTTTTCAGAAAGTGATGGTTGTATCCGCTCGGTTCGCGGTGTCGGCTACCTGATCACCTGAAGGTGTAGACTCATCTATTCCTCGACCACCACCGCTGTGCCGTAGGCCAGAAACTCTGCAGCGCTTTGCATCATCATGGTCGTAGTGATTCTCAATCCCACTACGGCGTTGGCTCCCAGAGCCGCCGCATCTTCGCCGAGTCGATCCAAAGCCTGCTCTCTCGCCTCTGCCATCATCTTGGTGTAGTCGATGATCTCCCCGCCCACTATATTCTTCAAGAAAGCCATGAAGTCGTGGCCGAGGTGACGGGCGCGAATGGTGTTACCTCGGACCAGCCCGATGGTCTTGATAATTTTCTTACCGGGTACGGTTTCCGTGGTTACAAGTGTCATTTCATCACTCCTTTGTAACGGTCGTCCTTACTTTCCCGTATTCTGTTTGCTACTGTGATCCCTAGTAGAACGGCAAATCCTAGGAGGATTCCCCCAATGCCTATTTTGATGATCCCTGCCGTATTGCGATCGCTGAATAGGGAGAATATAGCATAGCCGAAAAGCAGGGCGTAAGACCCGAAGAACAGGATCTTCCCGAACATACTGCTCGTTCTATGTAGAACCTTCTTCGGCAGCGTTTCAAACCATTCTTTTGGTGGTTCGGGAACGCTGATTCCCGTCAGCTTTCGCTGGAGCTTGAGGAAGGTGATGTATTCATTCCGACAGGAATAGCAGCTCTCCAAATGCGAGATTAGGGGTGTTACCTGCTGTTCCTCGATTTCGTTGTCCAGGAGTGCCTGGACCTGCAGTTTTGCTTCTTCACATGTCATAGATCTCTCCCAGGTGTTTACGGGCATGGTAGAGCCGGGACATTATAGTACCGATCGGGACGGAGAGGACTTCCGCCATTTCTGCGTAGCTGAGATTGTCGAAAGCTTTCAGGATCAAAACGCTGCGGTGTGTCTCGGAAAGACTTCCCAAGGCTTTCCAGAACCATTCGACATCCTCGTTTCTCAACGCCTGTTCAGCGGGGCCGGGGATGGAAGTGGCGAAGATCTTTTCCAATGAATCCGGGTCCCTCATGACCGCGGGCTGTTTTTTCTTTCTCTTCAGAAAATTGAGGCACAAGTTCTTCAGGATTCGATACAGCCAGGGGTAAAAGGGACGATTCTCGTCGAAGTGAGAGATGTTTTGATAGGCCCGCAGGAAGGCTTCCTGACACAGATCGGAGGCATCTTCCACATTGCCGAGTAGACGATAGGCCGTCCGGTAAGCCCGATGGGAGTTGATATGGATCAGGTGACCGAAGGCTCGACCATCCCCTGCTTTTGTCTGTAGAATCAGTTCCCGTTCCACCTGTATTCCCGTGCTTACAGTATATACACCTGTGGATGGGGATTTATTCAATTATACGAAGTAGGGGCGGGAGAGCTGATCCTCGATCCTGTTCAGGAGTTCATCGAAGGTGAAAGGCTTAACCAAGTAGTCTGCAGCGCCTGCCCGCCTGGCCTGATCCATTGTAACCGAGTCAGAGCGGGAGGAAATCATAATCACCGGGGTTTCCTCGTAGTCATCGAGCTTCTTCAACAGCGAACAGGCTTCTATACCATCGATTCCAGGTAGGGCGACATCTAGAATGATCAGGTCGAAGCTTTTGGCCTGAGCTTTTGCATACCCCTCCGCCGCGTTTGCGGCCGTCTCGACGTTGAATCCCCTCTGCCGCAGGTTGAAGCGTAGCAGAGTTCCAACAGAAGATTCGTCGTCGATAACCAGAACATCCCATGACATGGTTTGTCCACTTTACTCTGCTTGGGCAAAACTGGCAAGAATATATTTGCACTACTTCAGCATTCCCACAATCTGATTGTTCAGGGCGATGCAGACGGTCACGAACACGATCGATACCATTGACATCAGTTTAAGCAGAATGTTGAGAGAGGGTCCGGAGGTATCTTTGAAAGGGTCGCCGACCGTGTCCCCGACTACCGCCGCCTTGTGGGGCTCCGAGCCTTTGCCGCCGTGGGCGCCCTTTTCAATGTACTTCTTGGCGTTATCCCAAGCCCCACCGGAGTTGGCCATCATGATGGCCAGAACGAATCCGGTGGCCAGGCTACCTGCAATCAACGCGATCACGGTGAAGGGTCCGAAGAGGATGCCGATCAGGATTGGAGCGATGATGGCCAGCAGAGAGGGAAGAATCATCTCTCGCTGGGCTCCCTTAGTGGAGATGGCTACACAGGCGGCGTAATCAGGCTGATCGGTTCCCTTCATGATACCGGGTTTCACCTTGAACTGACGCCGGACCTCTTTGACCATGTCCCCGGCAGCCCGTCCCACGGCCCGCATGGAGAGAGCGGCGAACACGAAGGGTAGTACGCCTCCGAGGAAAAGGCCGATGAGGATGCGGGGATCGAGGATGTTGATGGTCAAGGTAATATCTTGAATGGCTCCACCGGCATCCCGTACGATATTCACCAAGCCTGCGTAGAAGCTCTCGAACGATTCGGAGCTGGTCGGATCGGCAAACAGGTGGGTGATCCCTTCCTTGACCTTGTTGCCGTACTCGGCCAGCAGGGCCAGGGCGGTCAGAGCGGCCGAGCCGATGGCAAAGCCTTTGCCCGTAGCCGCGGTTGTGTTTCCCAGAGAGTCCAGGGCGTCGGTCCGGTTGCGGACCTCCTCCCCTAATCCTGCCATTTCGGCGATTCCCCCGGCATTATCGGCAACCGGTCCGTAGGCGTCGGTGGCAAGGGTGATCCCCAGGGTGGAGAGCATCCCTACAGCGGCCAGGCCAATACCATATAAGCCCAATCCCGGAAAGGTGAAGCCTCCTGAGAGAAAGAAGGCAGCCAGGGTCGCTGCGACTACCGTAATAACGGGGATCAGGGTGGAAAGCATCCCGAGGGACAAACCGCCGATGATGATGGTGGCCGGGCCGGTAAGGGATTCGTTGGAGAGTGTTCGAGTCGGCCTGTAGTGGTCAGAGGTATAGTATTCGGTGAAATAACCGATGACGTTTCCGGCTACAAGTCCCACGATCATGGCTGCCCACACACCGAGAAACTTGGCTCCGATGGTGAAATAGATGAACAGAAAGGACAGGACGGCGATCGCAAACGTCGAGAACCAGACTCCCCGACGAAGCGAACCGAGCAGCACCTTCTGAGTGGCATCCTCTTTGGCCCGAACCAGGAAAGTACCGATGATCGAACAGATCACTCCGATTGTGGCAATGGATACGGGAACTTGGATCGCCTGCAGCGCCGTCAGTCCCGGAAGCTGCAGGGACGCGATCGCACCAAGAGCCATAGTCGCAATCACCGATCCCACGTAGGATTCATAGAGATCGGCGCCCATGCCGGCTACGTCTCCGACGTTGTCTCCGACGTTGTCGGCGATAACCGCCGGGTTGCGGGGATCATCTTCAGGAATTCCCGCCTCCACCTTACCGACCAGATCTGCACCTACATCGGCTGCCTTCGTGTAGATACCCCCGCCCACACGGGCGAACAGGGCAAAGGAAGATGCACCCATTCCGAAGGTGATCATAATCGGCGGGATCTCCGCCGGCGGCAGGTCGAACAGGGTCAGAACCAGCCACCAGATCGACAGGTCTAACAGTCCCAGACCGACCACCACCATGCCCATGACCGTTCCAGAGGAAAAGGCAACCCGCAGGCCTGAGTTCAAGGAGTTCTGGGCCGCCCAGGCGGTGCGGGCATTGGAGCGCGTAGCCACGGTCATGCCGATATAACCGGCCAAGCCTGAGAAAAATCCGCCGGTGATGAAGGCGAAGGGAACGAAGCGGGAGATCAACCCAAGAGCGAAGGACAGGATAAGAAAGAGAGCGAATACAAATATGAAGAAAATCACCACGATCTTGTATTGCTGTTTGATGTAAGCCAATGCACCTTCCTGGACGTGTTTGCTGATGCTGCGGGTCTTCTCGTTGCCGGGATCTTTCTTCAAGATCATCAAGGCCAAAATCAAGGCGAAGACCAGAGCGGCAACCGATCCGATCCAGGTCACCCACATCATGCCCATCTGACCTCCTGCTTCACTCTCAGCCATCACGCCCAAGACCGGAAGGAGCAGGAAGAGGAATGCGCATATAAGGAGTTTCGTTTTCTTCATGTGAGACGAGGCCTCCTGTTGTTCTCGCTTATTGATTGCCGCCCAGTTTATGGGTATTCAACCTGAAGGTCAAGGTGAGGAGGTGATGAGGTTTCCACCGGCCTTTGAAGGAGCGAGGGTAAAGAACGTACACCGATCGCTAGGAGGAATTTCTTCGGGGAAATGGGTCACAATGAGGACCGGTCCAGGGTGAATATCAAGTAGAGCCATGAACTTCCTCCAAAGGCATCGACGGCCACCTGCATCTAGGCCGCTGAAGGGTTCATCCAAGAGTATCGCTTGGGGGAAACGGGCAAAACAGCGCGCAAATGCCAACCTTTTTTTCATTCCCCCAGACAATTCGTCGGGCGTTCCACTCTCCCAGCCGGAAAGACCCGCTTCACCCAAAAGGTAGCGCGCGTATGCAAGGGAATCTACTGACGGAACCTTTGAGTAGATTAAAGGCAGGGCAACATTCCAAATATTTGATCGCCACGGCAGGAAGCGTTCATCCTGGAACATATAGCCGAGTCGCTCAGGTCGTTTAATCGTTCCGGATATCGGTTTGAGAAAGCCCGCAGCTGTATACAACAATGTGGTCTTGCCCACCCCGGAATCCCCAGAGATCACAGCAATCTCATCAGGTCCGACGGTCAGACTGATATGATCAAGAAGAAGTTCTGTTCCAGGATAGCCGAAGCTTACTTCTTGAAGAACGATCTCTTTTTGGCTTGATTCCTTGATGAATCTTCCTTTCAGCTGTTCGACAATCGCGGGAGAACAGCTCAGGGCAGCAATTCGTTTGCCTAGTTTCCCGGGAAATGATAGGGCCTGCTCCAATCTTCCGAGAAGCCAGCTGGCGGTCAAGACGAGAACAATGAAAATTAAACCCCAGGCAAAGAGTTTCCCAACCTGTAAAGAGTGGAAGACAGCTTGAATTTGAAATCCAATTCCGTCGTTGGCGCCAAAGTACTCGGCTATGACTGATGCCTTGATTCCTAATACAATGCCCAGTTTTACCGCAGCCGCAAGGAAGGGTTTCAGATGGGGTAGAATGAGTTCCCGAACTCTGGGGTGTGTACCGGGAGCGAACACATCGAGCATCTGTTTCAGTTGATTGGGAACAGTTTTCACACCCTCGTTCACGTTCAAAGCCACAATGGGGAAACATATTAGAGCGATGACAAAAACAGGGGAAAGGTTACCGATGCCCAGCACGAGGATCAACGGGATAATCCACAGCAGCGGAGGTGTACCTTGCACGATGAGAACCAGAGGTCGAAACAGAGTCTCTACATTCTGATTGATACCGGAAGGAATTCCCAGCGCTAAACCGCAGACAAGGGAGAGTAAAAAACCCAGCGCAACCCTGAGAACCGTAATCAGTATCTGTTCCCACGCATATCCCTGTGAAAGGAGCGACACTACCTCTATGGCAGTATGCTGGGGAGAAGGAATGATAAACGATCCGGTCAATAAGCTCGCCGTGCTCCAGAAGGCAAATAGCAGAAGACTGCCAAGGATGTATAAGGTAATTCTCTTTCCTCTGGTTGTCCCAACTCTATCCATCATGGGGAAAAGAAGAAGTCTTCTTCAAGCTCCTCCCGCTTTCCAGGCAGAAATCCTTTAACAACTTCATAGTAAGCTTTGACACGGTGCCGGTTTTCTTCCGGGGAAGGAACGTAGAACAAGGTGTTGGGAATTGAATGGGCAATTACTGTTTCGGAAAATCCTAAAACCGTAGAGAACCTGCCGGCTACTCCTACTGGATCATCCATAACCTGCCGGGTAGCCGCACGCCACTGAATAATCAAACCTTTCAGCATCTCGGCATTCCTCGCTGCGTAGCTTCCGGTCGTGAACAGGCTTACCTGAGGAGACAACGTCTCGCCTTGATTCACAGCAGCCCAGGCCTGTTTGTAGTCGATGAAGCGTTGCAGACCCCGATTGATGACCAGTTCTGAAGCCAGAGGCTCGGGAATCGGTGCGGCATCGATTTGGCCTTTTACAAGGAGTGCTGCTGTTTGCGGTAAAGGGGAGTAGATGATAGTTAGATCTCGATCCGGGTCGATATTCTGCTTTTGCAGGAGGAAACGGGTTTGAAAATCGAGAGGGGATGCAGGGAATGGCAGGGCGATCCTCTTTCCCGCAAGGTCAGCAATGCTTTTGATGCACGGACAGTCGCTGGAGCCAATCAAGTAGGAGATCCCCCATATGCCTGTACTGATCATCAGTATGGGGCTGCCGGACAAGTAGTTCTCCCACCCCTGGCTGGTTCCGGTAAGAAGCAAATCTACCTCGCCGCGAAGCAGCATCGCCAAAGCCTGAGCGTGGTTGAGGTAGATATCAGCCCGTATATCTACATCCGGAAGTGGATCCTTCTCTGCAACAAGAAACAGAGGCAGACTTGAGTTGGAGGGAGGTACGAGCAGGCGTACAATAGAGGTAGCCGGCTGTGCAGTACAGGCTCCAATCTCAACCAGAATGAAAAACACAAGAGCGATCGGGAATCTTGTGGGACGGAGTTGATTCTTGGTAATCTGAACTAACTTTGTGAAGCAGATCATGACCGTGGGATTCCTACTTTGAAGCTGCTGCCCTTGCCGGGAATGCTGTCCGCGCATATTTGTCCCTGGTGCAGCTCGACCAGCCGCTTGACAAGGCTCAGGCCTAGCCCCGTCCCTGGTATATCAACTGTATATTCGTTCTTGACGCGGTAAAACTCCTCGAAAATTTTGTCCAGCTCCTCGGGTTTGATGCCTACCCCGTCATCCTCCACCGAAACGGACACATACATGCCGTTTTGAGCCACCCGGACCGTGACCGTACCCCCCTCGGGGGTGTATTTTATCGCGTTGTCGATCAAGTTGGAGAAGACAAGAAGCAAAGCCTCTCTGTCAGCCAGAGCGGTTTTTTCTTCCTCGGGGAGAAGCTCATTCAAAGTAAGATTGATCCTCTTGGTGACGGCTCTCTCACGTGCTGTGTCCACGGCCTCGCGTACGATTAATGCCACGTCTACGTTGGAACGGTGCAGCTTGAAGTTACCCGTCTCGATCGCGGTGATACTGAGAAGTTCCGATACGAGGGTACGCAGCGTCTTCACGCGCAGATAGGAACGCTCTATCATATGTCTTTCCTCCTCCGGATCTTTCTGTACCAACCCACTGAGCAGCAGGTTGAGCCATCCTTCGGTTGCCGCCAACGGATTTTTCAGTTCGTGGGCGACCATAGACACGAACGTCGACTTGGCGGTCTCCAGCTTCTTCAGCTCCGTGATGTCGCGAAATACCGCCACCGCCCCTGAGGTCTCACCACCCGGTTCAATCACCGGACTGACGTTTACCATGTAGGTGTTCTTTCCGATGGCCACCTCCCAAGAGACGATCCTGGGACCGAGGTCTCCTCCAAGGACTTCATCGATCAGTTCTTCTAGTTTCGGATACTCCAGATCGGAGAGGGAGAAAGGCACGCTTTGCTTCACCGCCTTGGGGAAAAGACGAGCGGCGGCGTTGTTGCGCAGCACCACCAACTTCTCCAGGTTGATGACCAACAAACCATCGGTGATGCACTTGAGGATCGTACTACTTTTCGATCGCTCCGAGGCGACTTCGAGCAGGCGCTTCTCCCTTTCCTCCCGCAGACGTTTGGCTTCTAGAGCCAGAGCCTGACGCTCCAGGCCGTTGCGGATGGTAAGCAGGAGCTCATCAGGTGTGAAGGGTTTGGGGATATAGCTGTAGGCACCCTGCTTGGTTCCCTCCACAGCCGTATCGATGGTGGCGTGGGCCGTGATGATGATCAGGAGCAGATCAGGATCGAGCGTCCTGAGCCTCTTGATCAGCTCCAAGCCCCCGAGACGGGGCATCAGCAGGTCAACAAGAGCTACCGAATAGCGGGTGGACTTCTTGAAGATCTCTAGAGCTTCGACCCCGTCGCAGGCTGTGGTTACCTCGAATCCTTCTTCCGTAAGGACTTTACGGCAGCCTTCACGGATGCCGAACTCATCATCCACCACCAGGGCGCGAACCCCTTGTTCGTTCATGCAAGGAGCTCCTCTACTTTGGTAAGAAGCAGCTCGGGAGAGACGGGTTTGTCAAAGAAGGCATCGGCTTGCATCACTTCCAGCTCCTTCTGGCTGCGGGGGTTGAAGTCGAAGCCCCGCTTACTGGCTACCGCTGTCACAATGATCACAGGTATGTCGGTGAACCGGGGATCGAATTTGATTTTCTTGGCCAGAGAGAAACCGGAATCGAGACTTTTCATCATCAGATCCGTTATCACCAGATCCGGTGTCTCCTCCTTCATGCTCTGCCAGGCTTGATAGGCATCGGTGAAGCAGCGAACCCGGTATCCCCTCGCCTCGAGTATGCTGCTGTTCATCTCGAGAAAATCCCGGTCGTCATCCACCAGCACGATTGATGCTCTTATTTCTGTCATGCTTCTATCCTCGCAGGATTTTATTGACCACATCCAGCAATAGCAGCGGTTCTACGGGTTTCTCGATCAGGGCATCAACGGGCAACCAGGTCTCGTCAGGCTCAATGCGGAAAGGAATGGTGTCGTTTACCGATGTGATCATGACCAGAGGAATGGTTTTTGTGTGCTCGCAGTTTCGCAGTTCCCGGGATAGATCGAATCCGATCACTTCACTTTCCATCATCATGTCCAGTATGATCAGGTCCGGTTTCCTGCTATTGACCTGTTCCAGACATTCCCTGCCGCTGTATGCGGTACGTACCTCGTAGCCGTGATCAGCGAGCAGTTTGCGGTGCATCTCCACGAAATCCGCATCATCGTCCACCAATAGCACTGTTTTTCTTACTATTCTCGTACCCATGGTGGCTCTCCTATTCCAACCATTTGTTTTGTCTTGGCGTCATTTAGCGGCAGCCGGATGGTGAAGGCAGTCCCTTTTCCGACGTCACTGTCAACCGAGATCTCTCCTGAGTGCATTTTTACCACTCCATACACGATGGACAGCCCCATTCCCGTTCCCTTACCGAGCTGCTTCGTGGTGAAGAAGGGGGTGAAGATTTCCGAGAGGACCTCCTTCGGAATCCCTCGGCCCGTGTCACGGACCAGGATTTCTAAACAGTCCTGATCTTCGGGTTTGCGCGCCGAGATCACGACCTTCCCCGTTTTTTCGATGGCATCGATTCCGTTTTGGATCAGGTTTACCAGCATCTGCCGGATCTGGTCTCCGTCCAGTTTCACCTCGGGCAGGTCAGGCTGGATTTCGCTTTCTAGGCAAACGTGCGAATCCTTTGCTTTCAGCCGCATATTGCCGATGACCTCTCCTATCAGCGCAGGCAGGTTCGTTTGTTCCTTTACCACTCGGGATTGGCGGGCAAAGTCCAGAAGCCCGCGCATGATGTTACGGCACCGGGTCGCCTCGCTCAGGATCATCTGCACCTCCTCCGACTCGGCATCCTCTTTTTTGCAATGTTTCAGGAGCATGTGGGAGTACAGAAGGATCGTGCTCAGCGGATTGTTGATTTCATGGGCCACACCGGCGGAGATCTGGCCCATGGAGGCCAGCCGCTCTGTTTGAATCAGACGACTCTGCGCCGACGCCAGCTCCCGGTGGGACTCCTGCAGCTCTTTGAGAGTCGTCTCCAGCTCCTCCACCAGGTAGGGCAGGCACATCTCGATCTCAGCCAGGCCCTGATACACGGCGATGGCCTTGTCACGACAGGTAGGATAGCCGCAGGAGCCGCAGTTCAGCTGGTCTTCCGGTCCGAACTTGCGCATGGCCTTGAGGGCCTCGGCGATTTCCTCTTCAGAGGGTTGGGGAAGCAGCACCGTCTGGCGGGTGAACTTTCGGGAAAGATCCAGACCGTCGAACTCCGCCAGAGCTTCTGTCAGCTCCCGCCGGACGGTGAAACGATTCTGCTCGACGATGTATTCGGTGAGCAGTTCTTTGCGGGTGAAAACACTCATTTCCACGGGCATCTTCGGGCCGTTAATGCAGCCCTCGCAGAACAGCAGATCAAAAAGCTTGGCCCTGCTCTTGCCCTCCTCCAGCTCTTTGAGTACCTCCAGCACCCTGTCCTTTCCCTCGGTGATCAGAACATCGTTTTCCAGAATGTCCGCGTGCAGACCTGTGGTGCGCAACAGTCCTCCGGAGATGGGAAAGGTCCGGCCCAGGTAGCATGGAGGTCCATCGAAATCGCTGATCTTTTCCTCTTCGGGGTTGATGCCGGCTTCGGCAATCATGGCGAGCATTTCCTCGAAGGTGAGAACAGCATCGACGGTTCCCTGTACGAAGGGGTCCCTGATCTCGTTCTTCTTGGCAATGCAGGGTCCGATGAAAACAATGCGGACTGCGGAACCGTAGCGCCGGCGGATGGCTCTGCCCACGGCGATCATAGGACTGACGATTGGAGCCAGGGCATCATGGAGGGCGGGCATGTATTTCTCTACGTAGGATACGATGGCCGGACAGGGTGTGGAGATCACGTATTTGCCATTTTGGAGTGCGTCTTTAAAGACTTTAGAGTATTCCCGGCTGATCAGCTCGGCTCCGAAGGAAACTTCCCAGATGTCCCCGAATCCCAGCTTGCGCAAGCTGGAAATGATCCGTCCGGGATGGGTGGGATGGAAGGCCACGGGAAAGGAAGGGGCCAGACAGGCAAAGGTCCTCTCCTTGCCTTCCAGAAGGTTCCGAACCAGCATGGTGCTGTCCTCGATCCGTTTGGCCTTCTGGGCGCAGACTTTCACGCAGTTCCCGCAGCCGATGCACTGTTCCTCGATGACGGTGGCCTGTCCTCCGATGACCTTGATCGCCTTGGCCGGGCATTCCCGAACACAGGAGTAGCAGCGTTTACACTTCTCCGGAATCGTTGCAACGACGCCCATCGCTATACCTTATCTCATCATAATACTCGCGCTCTCGGGGTGTAGGAGGTGTGCAGCAGGTGATGGGACTTTTCACCGAGGGGTTTCTTCAAGTACCGCTCGTAGATCAACTTGATCTCAGGGTTGTGGTGGGAGGCACGCACCTCCTTGCCCTCATCTTCCTTGTAGATAGCGGCGATACGGGCTTTGCGCACTTCGTCGCTGGTCAGCCGGGGCTGGCCGCCGCCGCCGATACATCCGCCTGGACAGGTCATGATCTCCACGAAGTGGTACTGCGCTTCTGGGGAGCCGCTCTTGATGTGCTCGATCACCTTCCGGGCGTTGCCAAGCCCGTGGGCAACGGCTACTTTCAGGGTCACCCCTTCGAGGAAAGACCACTCCGGCAGGGCGCCTTCGATTTTCTGGGCTGCTTCCTTTACCCCCTCCAGTCCCATGATCGGAGTGACGTGCAGATTCGGGAAGGGCAGCGGCCGCCCCGTTACCAGCTCGTAAGCGGTGCGCAGGGCTGCCTCCATAACTCCACCCGTGTTGGCGAAGATATCCGCAGCTCCCGAGGACATGCCCAGGAGTCTATCCATCTTTTCATCGGGAAGGCTGGAAAAATCGATCCCCGCTTGTTTGATCATTCGCCCCAGCTCTCGGGTGGTAAGCACGATGTCCACATCTCTCACTCCGCTGCCGTTCATCTCCGGCCGCTGAGCCTCGTACTTCTTGGCTGTGCAGGGCATCACCGATACGACCACGATCTCCTCAGGTCCTTTGCCTAAGCTTTCAGCGTAATAAGTCTTGGCCACCGCTCCGAACATCTGCTGCGGGCTCTTACAGGTGGAGATGTTCGGTAAAAATTCAGGGTAGAAATGCTCGGCGTATTTGATCCAGCCCGGAGAGCAGCTGGTGAACTGGGGCAGGGCCACAGATTTTCCCTCCACCAGGGCTTGTTTCAATCGGCTGAGCAGCTCGCTGCCCTCCTCCATGATGGTCAGATCGGCGGCAAAGTTGGTGTCGAACACACCGTCGAAGCCGAGGCGGCGGAGCGCGCTGACCATCTTTCCGGTCACCAGGGTTCCGGGGGGATAGTCGAAGCACTCCCCCAGGGCAGCCCGGATGGCCGGAGCGGTCTGCACCACCACGTGTTTGGCAGGGTCGTCGAGCACGGCCCAGACCTCGTTGATCTGGTCTCGCTCGCTGATCGCTCCTACGGGGCAGACTGCGGCACACTGGCCGCACTGCACGCAGACCACATCCTCGAGGTTGCTGCAGAACGCCGGTCCGATGACCGAGGCGAATCCCCGATTCTGGGGAAAGATCGCCGCCACATCCTGGGTTTGACCACAGACGGTCACGCAGCGACGGCAGAGGATGCACTTGGCCGAGTCCCTCACCAGCGCCGGAGTGCTGACATCGGTGAGCCGTACGCTCTTCTGCCCGGGAAACCCGATTTCTCGAATCCCCAAATCCTGGGCCAGGGACTGAAGCTCGCAGTCTCCGTTCCTGTCGCAGGTCTGGCAGTCTCCCTCGTGGTCGGAGAGGATCAGCTCTACCACGGTGCGGCGGGCTTCCCGAACGCGTCTGGTATTGGTGTGTACTGTCATCCCCTCTGCTGCTGGAGTGACGCAGGAGGTGACCAGTGTCTTGGCTCCCTCCACTTCCACCAGGCAGACCCGACAGGCGCCGATGGCCTGGACATTTTCCAGATAGCACAGGGTGGGAATGTGGATCCCGGCCTGGCGGGCCGCTTCAAGCAGGGTGGCCCCCTCGGGAACCTCGATCTTCTTATTGTCTATCGTTAGTGTTGGCATACCTTTACTCTCCTAACTCTTGTTCTCTACAGTCGCAGCGCAGGCAGCGCTTTGCTTCGGCTAAAGCCACATTTCGAGACCAGGTGGCTTCCACCTCGGTGAAGCTCCCCCTGCGTTTACTCACAGGTATCAGCTTGAGGGCTGCCCGGGGTGTATCCACGGGATCCGCCTCGGGATCGAAGAAGGTATCTACCTCATGATCCTGCCGCCAGAAGGCCCTGTTTTTTCCGCCCAGAAAGCTGTTGATGCCCACTGCTGCCTTCTCACCGGCGGCCACGGCCTCGATTACCGAGGAGGGCCCGCTGACAGCATCCCCACCGGCAAAGATCCAGGGTTCCGAGGTTTGTCCACTATTCGGGTCTACAGTGATATAGCCTCTGTCGTTGAGCTTCAAGCGTATCCCGTCGAAGAGCTCCGCCGGATCGAGGGTCTGGCCGATTGCCGGCATCAGCAGGTCCGTAGACAGCGTGTACTGGGCGTCCTTCCTGGCTACCGGCCGGCGCCTTCCGCTTCTGTCGAACTCACCGAGCTCCATTCGCTGCAGCCGCACCTGCACAAGTTTCCCTTTGTTGGCGGTCAGCTCGACCGGGGCAGCGAGGAACTCGAAGCGAACTCCCTCTTTCTCAGCCTCCTCGACCTCTTCTTCGTAGGCGGGCATCTCGGCCCGGGTGCGACGGTAGACTACGGTGACGGTCTCGGCGCCGAGGCGCAGGGCGGTGCGGGCGGCATCCACAGCGGCGTTTCCACCTCCTATCACCACCGCGTTGCCGCTGACCTTCTGCTTGCCGTTGAGGTTGTACGCCCTTAAGAATTCTATGGCTTCGGTGCATCCCGGCATCGTTTCTCCCTCCAGCCGCAGGCTCATGCCGTCGGGAGCGCCAACGGCAAGGAACAGTGCCTCATAGCCCTGATCCTTAAGCTCTTCGATAGTGAAATCCCTGCCCAGACGTTTTCCGGTTGTGATCTTCACCCCGAGCTTGCGAATCATGTCGATGTCCCGCTTGAGAAGCTCCCGGGGAAGCCTGTAGACGGGAATTGCTTGAACCAGCATTCCGCCCGGCTTGTCTTGAGTCTCGAAAATCTCTGGCCGGTAGCCCAGACGGGCCAGGAAATAGGCGCAGGCCAGTCCCGCCGGTCCCGCTCCTACAATAGCTATCTTGCGCCCGGCTGCCTGCTCGTCGCTAAGAAAACCGGGCAGCTGAAGCTCCTTCTCCTGATCGGAGAGGAAGCGCTTCAGGGCTCGGATGGACAGAGCCTCATCCAGGGTGGAGCGGCGACACTTGCTCTCGCAGGGGTGAAAGCAGACCCTGGAGCACACAGATACGAAGGGGTTGCGCTCCCGATGCAGCTTCAGCGCCTCCTCGTAGCGCTTCTCGGCGATCAGGCTGACGTACCCGGGCACGTCGACCCCGGCGGGGCAGGCGTTCTGGCAGGGCGCCCGGACCAGCTCCGGACAGATCCCGGCCACGCATTTCTTGTCCCGGATATGCGCTTCAAACTCTTCGCGGAAGTGCCGGATAGCCGACAGCACAGGATTGGGAGCGGTCTGTCCCAGGCCGCAGAGAGCCGTATCCTTGATGATATTTCCCAGCATAACCAGCCGCTCGATGTCCCCTTCCTCTCCCTTACCTGCACAGATGCGCTCGAGGATCTCCAGCATCCGCTTGGTACCGATCCGGCACGATGCGCACTTGCCGCAGGACTCGTCCTGAACGAAATCGATGAAGAAACGGGCCATGTCCACCATGCAGGAGTCCTCGTCCATGATGATCAACCCGCCAGAGCCCATGATGGCCCCAAGGTTGGTCACGCTCTCGTAGTCCACCGGCACGTTCAGGTGCTCCTTGGGGATGCAGCCGCCGGAGGGCCCGCCGATCTGGGCGGCCTTGAAGGATTTTCCATTCCGGATGCCGCCGCCGATGTCATAGACGATCTCTCCCAGGGGTATGCCAATGGGGATCTCTACCAGGCCGGTGTTCTGCACCGCCCCGGCCAGGGCAAACACCTTGGTGCCCTTGC
>CAZVHJ010000056.1:0-34710 GCA_964627715.1 uncultured Spirochaetaceae bacterium
AACCTGAGCCTTCGTCATGGCGCTTGCCAGGATTAGACGTTCCCCTATCTTAACGCTCATCTTCTTCCCCCTCAGCACGTTGAGATGGATTTATGACTTTTTGAATTAACTTTTAGAGAAAAAAACTAAAGAAGTGATGTAATCACAATGAAGTATAGCAATAATGAGGAAAAATTCAACCCTTCGGCCGTAATAATCTGCCCATTATCTTACCCCACCCAAGGATCGTCAAGGTTTTTTGCCTCCCCGGATGATCCCGGAAGCCTCGGAGATGATGATCAACATTGTATCGACATTGATCCTCAACGAGTTGCCACGACTTGGGAAGGTATTTCAATAGATGTATACTGTATTGCAGTTACCTGCGGAGAGTGGAGATTGTGGACAGTAGAAAAAGCGTTTCAAATAAAGACAGCCAGCAAGTCGCGGAGCTCCTCCAGTTTTATTATCAGCTTCGAGCCTATGATCGAGTCATAGAGGTTTGGGATGAGTGCCCCCAGAATTCGGAGAGTGATGTCTCCACACTGCTTCATGTTGCTGATTCGTACAGAAAGTTAAGGGAGTTCCAGAAATCAAAACAGATGTATGAAAAGGTCCTGGACATTGAAGGAGAGAACCCCTATGCCTTGAATGGCTTGGGCCATTTGTACTTTGATTTTCAGCTCTTCGGCGAGGCCATGGGATACTGGCAGAAAATGCTAGCGAATAGCCCACAAAACATAAAAGTGATCACCGCAATAGGGAACTGCTACAGGAAGCAGAAACAGTTTGAGAGGGGACTGGATTGGTACGAGAAAGCGCGAAAGCTGGAGGCAGACAATTTTTATGCCCTGTTCGGCATTGCCGACTGCTATCGTGGACTGAAAAAGCACCGGGAATCCCTCGAAGTGTGGGAAGCTATTCTGGTTTTTGAGCCGGATAACAAGATTATCATCACCCGAGCTGCGGATGCTTACCGAAATTTGGGAGAGCTTACGAAGGCGGAAACGTACTACCGGAGAGCTTTGGAACTCGACTTCGACATTTACGCCGTGTTGGGATTGGCGGCCATCTACAGAACCGAAGGGAAGCACAGGCAGTCGATCATGTTTCTGGAAGAAATACTGAGAAGATACCCTACGAATCAGCGGGCAGTGCTCGACATCATCGACAACTATGTCGATCTGGGAGAGGTAAACAAAGCCATCGATACGCTGCAGAAATTTATCAAGGTTGCAGGAGATAGTGAAATTGTTTCGAAGAAATTGCGAAGTTTGTTGAAATCGGACCTGATGTGAGATATCTTTCGAAGCGGTAGGATCTATCAGGTGAGGCTTCTATAACAATTAAAAGTTTCACAAAGGGTATCCACTCCCTCAAAAGTAATGCTGACAACGAAAGTCATACCGAAGTCCAGTGAAATTAGGAGGGTATGGATGAAGAAATACGTAGCACTGGGGGTTCTCATAATTATACTTTTGGCCGTAGTTTTGCCTGTCTGGGCCGATAAGAAAGAAGGCCGGGAAACGGAGCAGAAAACCGGGTATTTCATTTCGAATCAGGATGGTAAACACGAGCAGGTACTCGGCGGCAGATCGGGGCGTGCTTTCAGGGGTCTGGATAGGGCTTTGGGGCGCGCTCGGTTTATGTGCTCCCGATCCACGGATCCCAAAGGCGACGGAGACACGGTCACGGACGCAACGAAATAGAAATCGTAGTTTCCTGAAAAACGGTGCAGAAAGCCGATAGACCTCCTACCAGTTATGACGGGGTTCTTTATTCAAGAGCCTCGTCTTTTTTTAGAGATGCCTCCTCTAGAGAGCGTTCACCTGGGGGATTGGGAGTCCTTCCGTCAAATAACGGCGGTGTGTAATTTGACAATCTGCACTTTATCGGCATTAAATTCAGCCCCCCCGAGTTCTTTCTATCGGCAGATGTGGGATGAGACCGCCGTCGTTGATGATGCCGAGAAGAAACTCCGGAAGCTTCGAACCCGAGAATATCCGATCGCCTCCGGTAACGCGGATAGTGCCGGCTGCGAGGTCGATCTCCGCTTCATCGCCTTCTTCGACCTGGTCATAGATAGCCTCACACTCGATGACCGGAATGCCGAGGTTGATGGCGTTCCGAAAGAAGATTCTTGCAAAGCTTACCGCTACGATCGCAGCGATTCCGATCTCCCGAAGCACCGCCGGCGCCTGCTCCCGGCTCGATCCGCATCCGAAGTTTCTCCCGGCAATGATAATATCGCCCGGGCTGACTTCGTCGGCGAATCGAGGACGGAGCGGCTCCATGGCTTTGTGCTTCATCTCTTCAAGCGGTAATATCAAATGGCGTGCAGGGATGATTATGTCGGTGTCTATCTCGTGACCGAACTTCCAGACGTTGCCCCGTACTACTGACATGTATCCATTCCTTTTCTATACCCGCGGATCTTCGATTCTTCCAGCGACGGCGGACATTGCGACCGTCTCCGGGGAGGCCAGGTACACCTTCGATTCCTTGTGTCCCATTCGGCCTCTGAAATTCCTGTTGTGCGTTCCAATACACACCTCGCCGTCCCACAACATTCCCTGGCCTCCGAAGCATGCTGAACAACCGGGATTGCATATCACTGCCCCGGCACGCATGAACGTCTCGATTAGTCCCTCCTGCACCGCCTGCAAGTAGACCTCCTGCGATGCCGGGGCAACCAGCAGACGGACTTCCGGATACACCCGGTTTCCTTCAAGGATTCCGGCCGCAACCCGCAGGTCATCGATCCTTCCGTTGGTGCAGGACCCGACAAACGCCTGATCGATGCGAGTACCCAACATCTCCTCGACAGGCGCGACGTTGTCGACCGACCAGGGGCAGGAAACCTGAGGACCGAGCTGTTCGAGATCGATCGCTATCTGCTGACAATATACCGCATCCGGATCACTCCGGTAAAACGTCCCTTCCCGGCCACGTTCCGCCATGAATGCCTTCGTCACGTCATCCGGTTCGAATATGCCCGCCTTTGCGCCGGCCTCGATGGCCATGTTGCACATAGTACATCTGCCGTCATTCGATATATGCGCTGCACCGTCACCGGTGAACTGAAGGGCCTTATATGTTGCTCCATCGGCTCCGAGGTCGCTGATCATTTTTAGGATGACATCCTTTGGCTGGACATGCGGTTGCAGCTTCCCCTGCAGGTCGATTCGAACCGTCTCGGGAACCTTGAGCCAAATCTCACCTGTTGCCATGGCGGCCGCGCCATCGGTCGAACCGACACCCGTCGCAAAGGCGCCCACACCGCCGTAGGTACACGTATGAGAATCGGTGCCGATGATGACATCGCCGGGGCTGACAAACTTCTCCAGCATCAACTGATGACACACGCCCTCTCCGTCGAACAGGTGTACGCCGTGCTTCTTGGCGAATTCCCGAAGCAGCTTGTGTACCCGTGCCGCGTTCTCCGACGATGCCGGTATGTAGTGGTCGATTATGACGACGATCCGGTTGAGGTCCCACGGCTTCCTGCCGATCTTACAGAACGCGTCGACGGTCAACTCGCCGACTGCATCGTTGGTCATGAGGTACGACACTCCAGCGTTTACGATATCTCCCGCGCGCGCATCTTCCGATCCCGCCCGGGAGAGGATCTTCTCCACGATGGTTTTTCCCATGTTAGACTACCTCCCTGAGTTTATTCCCGGGAATACGACGCGTGGCGGCGTGTTCACCCAGATCGCAGTCAGTTTGCCGCCTCCTGTGTTTCTCAGTTTATGGGGAATGTCGGAGCTGAACGAAACACTGTCACCCTTTCGCAGCACATAGGATTCAGTCCCGTAATCGAGCTCCGCTACGCCTGCGAGAATGTATCCCAACTCCCGTCCGCGATGGCCGTACTCGGTGTTCCCGGAAATTGCGCCGGGCTCGAGCTCCAAAAGCACCGCTTCGATCGCATGGTCTTCGGAAGCGTCGGAAATGCGGGAGAGCTGGTGAAACGTGGCACTGGCATCCCGGATTACTTTCCTGTTTTCCTTCCGCGTAATGTCCACCGACTTGCTCTTTTTCACCTCGCTGAACAGGTATTCGAGATCGATATCGAGGATCTCTGCGATCGCCAGTAGCGTATCGATGGAAGGCGATACCTTGTCCCGCTCTATCTGACTCAAGAGGCTTTCACTGATGCCGGCGGAAGCGGCGACATTTTTCATAGTGAGCTCTTTTCGCTGTCGAACGAGCCTGAGTTTTTTCCCGAAAGTATGCCGGGGTTTCGTCTTCATATCGATCAGTTTTCTTGTATTTAAAAATACTGAAGTTAATGTAGTATTATTAAAGTACTAGGTCAAGAGTTCTTGTGCCAGCAATAAAATTTGCGGGCTGGCGGAATAGACTTTTTTCTTGCTCCAGTCAGTGCCTGCACCCCGAAAAAAACCGGTTCCGGCATTCGCACCCCTCGTCATTGAGTAGCCATGGTGGATTTGACAAGAAATCCTGCATCGGTCTATTATAACGCAGCATTTTCGATCAATGAAGAAAACGTGTTTTCTTCGTAACAGCGAGGAGGTAGTACATGGCTGAGGAACCCGTCAAGAAAGACAAGAACTGGATTGCCGCACTATTGATTTCAATTCTCATTGGTGGCATCGGAATCGACAGATTCTACATGGGGTACATTGGGCTTGGAATTCTAAAGCTTATCACCCTGGGCGGCTTCGGTGTTTGGTGGCTGATTGACGTAATTCTGATCGCTTCCAAACACAAATTCGCCAAGGTGAACTGGGTCGAATAAAACAGACCCCTAGTTGACAGCCCCGAGAAAAAAAATTATATTCCCCTGGAAAAAAGTGCAGGGAGTACTTGAGATTTTTTGCTTTTCAGGTACGACACATGTCTCCTTCGTCTAGTGGTTAGGACACCGGGTTTTCATCCCGGCAACAGGGGTTCGACTCCCCTAGGAGATGGAGGCTGGGAATTGCTCGATTTGGCGGTTTCCAGCCTTTTTTCCTGTCTGAAATAGGATATGCTTTAAACCAAACAAGAAGGAGTAGGTAACGTGAAACGAGCATTCAAAGTATCTGCAATCCTGGTCTTATTATTGGTAGTCGCGGCAGCGACCGTCTCGGCCGCGGATAGGGGCAGTCTTCGATTGGGTTTGGAGTTCGGAGATCCGATCGCGGTACTGATCATTCGACCGGCTCCATTCGATTTCAAAATAGGCTATGACTTCGGCGGGAATGGCTGGCTGTTTCTGAGTGCCGATTACCGGATCGTCAGCGGCTATCAGGTCATCGATTTTCTGCACCTGTTTCTCGGTGTCGGCGCGTACACCCAAATTTACTTCCAGCAGACAGACGCACTTGAATTGGGGCTTCGCATTCCCTTTGGGCTCCAACTCTTCCTCGTGGACAATGTGATCGAGCTGTTTCTCGAAGTCGCTCCAACGGTCGGGTTCCTGCCGACCATACAAGCCTTTCCAAGGTGGCAGGGCTATTTCGGATTCACCATCCTGGTTCCGAAGTTCTGGAAGTGATGAGATAATCCCTGTCACTGGTCTGCCAGGGATCTCAAGATTCGAAGATTCTCCACATCCTCCCGCATGTCCCTCCCTTTCGGGGTCTCTAAGATTCCCGGTGTCCGTAGAAGTCTGGGATCTTGCGCGAGCAAACGGAAACCGCGCAAACCGATCCTGCCCTTGCCGATGTGTTCATGCCGGTCCCTCCGGGAATGGAGCCCCTCTTTGGAATCATTCAGGTGGAGGGCGATTAGATGCTCGCGGCCGATAATCCGATTGAATGTCTGCCAGGTACAATCGTATCCGGCGCGGGTTCGAAGCTCGTATCCGGCCGCGAACACATGACAGGTATCGAAACAGATTCCAACGGGAATTCCATCAGCTTCGATCGCGGATAAAATGGCCTTCAGCTGATCAAAGCTGCCGCCGAGGGACGAGCCCCGGCCGGCCGTGGTTTCCAATGCAAGCAGCACGTTTTTGTTCCCCGATCCTTCGTAGGCTGAACGAACACCTTTGGTCAACCGTTCGATTCCCCGATCTACGCCCAGCCCCAGGTGGTACCCTGGATGCAGTACGAGGGCAGGGATACCTAGAGCATGGCAGCGATCGAGCTCCTGTTCGAGGGCGGAAACCGATTTCCCGAAGACTCCGTCCTCAGGGGAGGCCAGGTTGATCAGGTAGGAGGCGTGGGCCAGGACATGTTTGAACTCTTCCCTGCGCCTGCGGAAAGCCCGGATTTCTTCCTCTCGGAGCGGTGGTGCTCCCCAGCGAAGCTGATTCTTGGTAAAGATCTGCACTACTTCACAGGAAATGGACGCTCCTCTTTGAAGGGCTTTGTGAACACCTCCGGCAATCGACATATGAGCGCCTAGTACCAGATGATCCCTCCGATCAAGAGTCGATCCGAAAAACCCAAACGATTGAAACACACAGGGCCTTCGGATATAGTTTCTGAGGATGATTCGACCCCAGTTGCCAGCTTCACTCTCAGGATATCGAATCCACCTGGTGGGCATCAAGGGCACCGGTATGAGCGCTCTGGCAGAGATACTGGCCGATCGGGAAGCCAGGATCACCGGCTCCGATGGTCCGGAGAGGTTCTACACGGATAGAATTCTGCGAGATTTGCGCATTCCTTATTGGGAATCCTTCGATGCCGGTCGTATCGATTCCGATATCCGGCTGGTCATACACTCCGCGGCTTACGACCGGAGCGAGAATCCGGAGCTCGTAGCAGCCGCTGCCCGAGGAATTCCCATACTTACCTATCCCGAGGCCCTCGGTCTTCTGTCTGAATCCAGCGATGCCAGCGGTGTTTCCGGGACCCACGGCAAAACCACGACGGTTGCCCTGGCCGGTACGATTCTCAAGGGTTGGGACATTCCGGCCACCGTACTGGCGGGTTCGGAAGTAGAGAGCTTCGGCAGCCGCTCGACCCTCATTCTGGGCCGAAAGTACTTCGTCGCCGAAACCTGTGAATACAGGCGGCATTTTCTGCACTTCCATCCGCAGCGAATCGTGGTGACCGGTGTGGAGGCGGACCATCTCGATTATTTCAAAAACCTTGAAGATGTGTTGAGTGCTTTCCTGAGCTACTGTATGAACCTTCCGGGAAGCGGGCAACTGATCATCAATCACGATGACCGGGGCGCCCGGGAGGTGGAGAGCAGGGTACGGGAAAATAGATCCGATGTGGAGATCATTCCGTACGGGAAAACGGCGACGGGCATGTACCGCATCGAGGAGATCGAGACCGGGCCGGGGCAGACCCTGTTGCGCCTGTCCGGACTGCCGGAGCCTTTGATTCTCAAGATTCCGGGGGCGCATTCCGCCTACAACGCGACCGCTGCGCTCGCCCTAAGCACCTGTATGCTGAAGCAGGTGGGCCGGGGGTTGACCGCTGATGCAGTCCACGCCATGACGAAAGGGATCGCAAGCTTTCGTGGCAGCAAACGCCGGAGTGAAATCCTCGGGATCGCGAAGGACGTGCTGTTCATCGACGACTACGGACATCATCCGACAGAGATTTCAAGCACCCTTGCCGGTCTGAAGAGCTTTTATCCGGGACGCCGGATCGTCGTGGATTTTATGCCCCATACCTACTCCCGAACCAAGGCCCTGTTGGCAGAGTTTGGGACCTGCTTTTCCGATGCGGCGGTGGTAGTTTTGCACCGGATCTATTCCTCCGCCAGGGAGAAGAGCGACGGCAGCGTGGATGGAACCACACTTTTCCGCGAGGTGAGCCGCCGTCATCCTCAAGTGGTTTTTTTCGAAGAGCCCGGAGAATCCTTTGCTTTTCTCGAGAGCACCCTCAAACCCGGTGATTTGTTCGTTACTATGGGGGCAGGGGACAACTGGCGGGTCGGGCGAGAACTTTTTGGCAGAATGAGTAAGGACGAGAAATGAAGAGCATGACCGGCTTCGCCTATCGCGAGCATCGTGACAAGAAGTATAAGATCACCATTACGATGAAATCCTACAACAATCGGTTTTTGGATATCCTCATCTACCTGCCGTCGTTTCTCAATCCATTGGAGCCGAAGATCCGTGAGTTCCTGTCGAAACGGATTTTACGCGGGCGGGTTGAGCTGTACGTGAAGGCCGTTGAGCTCGGCCAGGCCACAGAGATCGCCGTGGATTCCCGCTATGTCGAGTCGTACGTGCAGGCGCTGCGGCGGCTGGCCGAGGCGGCGGGCATTCGAGAGAAAATCCGGCTGTCCCATCTGCTGCGCATCGAAGGCATGTTGCAGCCCGAGGAGTCCGTGGACTTGGACGAGTACTGGCTCGATTTTGAGCCTGTTTTGGATTCGGTATTCGAGGAGTTCGATAGACTCCGTCAGGCAGAAGGAAGAGCCACCGAAAAGGACATCATCGGCTTGCTCGAGCGGATCGAGACCCAGATTTCCGGGCTTGAGACCGTCGCTCCACAGCTGGAAGAAAAAATCAAGAACGATTTGCGGAGCCGATTCGAGGATTTGCTGGCGAACAGGGTAGATGAGAACAGGATTCTGGCAGAGACGGCGGTCTTACTGATGAAATCCGATATTCATGAGGAACTCGTTCGGACCCGGTCTCACCTGGAGAGCTTCAAGAACATGCTCCAGGAGAGAGGTTCTTTGGGAAAGAAACTTGATTTCGTTTGCCAGGAATTGAATCGGGAGTTCAACACAATCGGCGCCAAGAATCTTCTGTTGGAAGTGGACAGTTCGATCGTGGTCCTGAAAGATACTCTGGAGAAAATCAGGGAACAGTTGAGAAATGTCGAGTGAGGTGAGAATCGCGGTATCGGGTAAAAGCGGCTGCGGAAACACAACCGTGTCCAGACTCCTGGCGGAAAGACTGGGGATTCGCCTCATCAACTATACATTTCACGATATGGCTAAGGAACGGGGGATTTCCTTCGAGCAGCTGTGTCTTTTGGCCGAGAATGACAGCCGGTACGATCGATATCTCGATCGCAGGCAGGTAGAGCTGGCTATGGAAGGCAGCTGTGTTCTTGCATCCCGGTTGGCCATATGGCTGCTCGAGCAGGCCGATTTAACAGTCTATCTGTATGCCTCCGCCAAGGTTCGAGCCAGGCGCATATCCCGGCGGGAAGGTAGGCAGTGGGAGCATTCTTTGCAGGATATCGAACTACGGGATTCGAGGGATCGAAATCGGTATCTTAAATTGTACGGAATGGATATCGATAACTATGATTTCGCCGATCTCGTTGTAAATACCGAAAAAGGGGATCAGTTCTACGTAGTGGATAAAATTGTAAAAACCCTCGAGGGAAAGCTGTAAACTATATTCTTGATCTTTTTCTCGATATCCTATATCTTTGCTATACAACAAAAAACTAAAGCATAAACGCAATACTACCGGGAGAAAGAGAGGGTGATAATACCTTTGGATCGACTCATTCAATACAGCGACAACGTCTACACGTTAACGAGTGCAATGATAAAACGGGCCACTCAGATACATCTGGCCGGGGATGAAGAGCTTGAAGCAAACAAGGGCAAAGTAGTGTCCACGGCAATCAAACAGATACTGACGGAAAAGGTACGCTATCGGCTGGAAAGTTGATACGCTCCGAACCGGTTATCGTCGTATTTGGCCCTACCGCGGTCGGCAAGACCGTGTTCATAGAAAATCTGTTTTCCCGCATAGCCAACCTCGAAATCATCAATGCCGATTCGATGCAGGTGTATCGCTATATGAATGTGGGAACGGCAAAACCATCCGGTCAGCTCAGAGAACGAATTCCTCACCATCTGATCGACATCGTTGAACCCACCTTTCAGTTCAATGCAGGGCAGTTCGTTCATAGAGCTGAGCGGTTGCTGCCGGAGATCCGCCGGCGGGGGAAAACGCCCATCCTATGTGGGGGAACGGCGTACTACCTGCGAAGTTTCATCACCGGGTTACCGGATTCACCGCCGGGAGACCCGAGCATTCGGCGGGAATTGAAACGAGAGCTCGAGGAGCGGGGAGTACGGCCGCTGCTGGATGAACTCACCCGGGTCGACCCCGGCACGAGAGCCAGGGTGAAGGATCAGGATACATACCGGATTATCCGGGCGTTGGAGGTGTATCGAGGCAGCGGCAGACCACTGTCCTCTTTTTCAAATCCAAACAAACCTCGAGACGGGTATGCGTTTTTGCTACTGGGATTGAAGCGGGAGCGGGAACAGCTGTACACCCGTATCGGCGAGCGCGTAGAGCGTATGTTCCGAGGTGGATTGGTAGAGGAGGTGGAGTCCCTTCTAAAAATGGGCTTCGGGTTCGAAGATCCGGGGATGCGTGGTATAGGCTATCGGGAGTTCTTCGACTTGCAGAAGGGGTGCTTGACCCTTGCAGGAGTAAAAGAGATGATCAAAAAGAATTCGCGGCGCTACGCGAAGAGACAAATCACCTTCTTCAAATCTCTAGAGGGAGTCGTGTGGTCGAGTCCTGATGACCTGGATTCTGCAAGCTCCCGAATCAAGGAATTTCTAGGCGATTGGACCTCTTGACGGTCGGTGTGTTCCCGCGCATAATTGATGAAAAAGTTGATAGTAGTTGTCATTTGCGGCTAGGCAGCAATATATTGTAGCGGGCAAGCGAATCGGATTTTTCAATCTCTTAGAGATATCATTAGGAATAGACAGAAAAAACAGGAGGCGGATCTGTGCCCTGTGGAAAGAAACGGAAGCGACATAAAATCGCTACGCACAAACGCAAGAAGAAGCTTAGGAAGAACCGGCATAAAAAGAAATAGTTCATCCATCTTGGCATCCTACAGATAATTATCGTAGGAGCGCTTTCATGAATTACCTGAGAAACAGTTTCGTGTTTGGATGTTTGATTCTCTGCCTAATTTCCGCCGAAGGAGTATTCGCTGACAGCCTGTGGACTCCCGGTTTTGAAGGCTACCTTAGCACCAAAACTATGGTGCAGGAGGGGGATATCGTACTCGTGCAGATCGATACTTCCACCTCATTATCCTTCGATGCTTCGGCGAGTGATGCGAAGAACATAACATTTGAGTTCTCCGGCGGCGAGTTCGGGAATCTCTTCTCTTTTCTTCCGGCTACAAGAACCGGCGGTAATCAGACTGCCAGGGGAAAGCAGGAGTATACCCTTCAGACCGAGATTGCCGCCCGGATAACCGAAATAGACGGTACGGGGAAGGCGAGGGTTGAGGGGACCCGTAGTTTCAGTCTGGAGAACAAAGAAGAGCTGGTATCGATTGCAGGTTGGATTGATCCTGGGATCCTGGGCCCGGATCGGATCGTTTCCTTTTCCCAGCTGGCGGACGCGCGGCTGCAGTTCCGGACCCTTCTCGAGCCGGCGGGAGCTACACTTACAGCGGCGGATATCGAAGAGGTCATAGAGATCATCCAGACCCAGCCAGTTGCAGTGCCCGGTGAGGCGGCTGTAGGTCAGCCCCCTGAGGGTGCATCCACCGCCCAGCCTTTGGTCGAAGAGCGTAGGAGCTATCAACTCACCCAGGAGAAAAAGGTCGAACTGTTCTTGAGCTACATCAATCGGATGGTCGACCTGTTGTTTCAGTAAGAATGTCATCGGTTAAGATCCTCGATACGATTAACTGCCCGCAGGAATTACAAAATCTATCCTACGCACAGCTCGAAGATCTTGCTGAAGAGATCCGCCAGCTGATCATGGAGGTGGTCAGCAAGAACGGGGGCCATCTGGCATCCAACCTTGGCATTGTCGAGCTGACTCTGGCACTGCACAAAGTCTTCCGCTCTCCCCATGACAAAATCATCTGGGACGTAGGGCATCAATGCTATACTCACAAACTAATCACCGGCAGAAAAAACCGCTTCCACACTCTGCGGACCCTTGACGGCCTGAGTGGCTTCCCAAAACCGGAGGAAAGCCCTCACGATATCGTTGAAACCGGTCATGCCTCAACTTCGATATCGGTGGCCCTGGGCATTCTAACCGGCCAAAAATTCACGGGCGCAGGGGGCAAAGTGTTGGCCGTGATCGGCGACGGAGCTCTCACCGGAGGGGTGGCTCTGGAAGCACTGAACCAGGCTGCGGGATTTGGCAATGATCTGATCATTATTCTGAACGACAACAAGAAATCGATCAGCGATAATGTCGGGGCAATCTCGTACTACTTGAGCCGATTGACCGCAACCCGACTGTATCAGCGATTCAAGAAACGGTTCGACAGAGCCGTGGAACAGATCCCCTGGGTGGGGCGGGATGTGCTGCAGGCCATCTACCGTTTGAAAAAGGGACTGAAAGCACTGTTTTTTCGAGAAACTCTGTTCTCCGATCTAGGTTTCGAATACTTCGGCCCCATTGATGGACATAACCTCAGGTTGCTGGTGCGGATCCTGAAAGATGTGAAAAAGCTCGATAAGCCCTCCGTGGTCCACGTCTGTACCGTTAAGGGCAAGGGCTATATCCCCGCCGAGGGAGATCCCACTCTATACCATGGAGTGTCGCCGTTTTCGATCATCGACGGGAAGCTGGAAACCAAGGATGCACCCACATTCACGGAAGCCTTCTCCGGAACGCTCGCCGATCTTGCTCAAGAGGACGAGCGGATCGTAGCCATCACCGCCGCCATGGCCAACGGCACGGGTCTGAGGCTCTTTCAAGCCCGTTTCCCGGATCGTTTTTTTGATGTCGGGATAGCAGAGCAACATGCAGTGACCTTCGCTTCTGGCATTGCCCGGACCGGTTTGAAACCTGTGGTTGCGGTGTACTCGACCTTTCTTCAACGCGCCGTCGACCAGGTAATCCATGATGTAGCTCTGCCCAATCTGCCCGTCGTGTTTGCGATTGATCGGGCAGGGCTGGTTGGACCCGACGGTGAAACCCATCAGGGTGCCTTCGATATTGCCCTTTTTCGCGGTATTCCCGGTCTCACCATGCTGGCACCGAGCACACAGAGGGAGATGGAGCTGATGCTTCGGTATGCCCTTTCAAAGGGCGGACCGGTGATGATTCGATACCCAAAAGCTCCCTGCTGTCCACCCCAATCCGGGTGCGCGCAACCTCTCCTGGAGGGACGGGGCGCCATGGTCAAGCAGCAGAAGGGCGAGGTGCTGATCGTTGGTTTCGGGGCGCTGGTCCAAGAGGCGCTCGAGGCTGCGGATCTTCTCGGCCGGTTGAAAATCCGCACCGACGTGTACAACCTTCGTTTTATCCAGCCTCTCGATCTTGATTATCTCGTTTCCCTTTTTTATCGATATCGGATGGTTTGCCTTGTTGAGGAAGGATGCCGCTGCGGCGGGATCGGTGAACAGATCGCCGCAGATTTGAAACGACGCGGCGTTGTCGTTCCCTTTCTTCATCTTGGATTTCCCCGTAAATTCATCCCACAAGGATTGAGGCAGGAGCTTCTCGAGGTTTATGGGCTCGACGGGCGTACAATTGCCGTAGCAGTCGAACAGGTTCTTGCCTCGGCTGATCGCCTTATACCATCTGCGCCGCTTCATACGTGATAGGTTTTCTTTGAGAGATTTCTTTTTCGAATCTTATTTGAGTAAGTACTCTGCTGGCGGGACGCTGAGCTGCGAATGCGGTCGGCAGCACAGTCTTGAAGCCAAACGGGTCCTGCTCGGTGATGGGGTACTAGAAGGGTTGCCGGATCTTGTAGAGCAGATGTATGGATCCGGCTCAGGCATCTGGGTTCTGAGCGACGAAAACACGGAAACCGCTGCGGCTGCACGGTGCAAAGAGTTGCTGTCCCGGTTTCATCTCTCCGAGGCCGTACTTCCCGCCCGTCCCCGGCCCCGCACTACTCCCGAACTGATCCAGGCGCTGGCCGCGGATGCAGGCGGCGTCTGCGCGGATCTGGTATTGGCCGTTGGGGGCGGGACGATCAGCGACATTGGGAAGATGGTATCCAAGATCGTCGGTGTCCCGAACTGGTGCATAGCAACCGCGCCCTCGGTGGATGCCTACAGCTCCGGCACCTCGGCTCTGAAACTGAAAGCTGGTCACAAGACACAACCTGCTCGGCCCTCGGAGTTGATCTTCGCTGATCTGGCTGTGTTGGAGCAGGCTCCCGAGCTACTTTACTTGTCCGGGATCGGAGACCTGCTGGCGAAGTACCTGTCGTATCTGGATTGGAACCTATCCGCCCTGATCACCGGAGAGTACATCTGCCGGGAAGCGGCGCAGCTTTGCCTGGATTCGTCCCGCCAGGCAATTCAAGCGGTGAAATCACAAACGGCCGACAGAAAAGCTGTCATACGTTCTCTCGCCGACGCAATCCTGACTTCAGGATTCGCTATGCAGGGTCTTACAGACTCCCGCCCAGCATCATCCGCCGAACACACCATTGCCCATTTCTGGGAGATCGCAGGTGCTGTCGGGAATCCTGACCTCGAGCTTCACGGGCTTCTGGTGGGATTATCCTGTCGCATTCTACTGGTGGGCTACGGTGAGTTCTACCGGAATCTCCTGCACCGGCAGATCGACGTTGTGGAGCGCATGCGCGCCTTGTCCGCGGAACCTCCCTGGGAACAAACCCTCGTACCGGAGGTAAGGCCCTTCTACGCCCAGATGCGGGAGGAGATGTCTGTTTCCGATCCGGAAGAGTACCGGAGTCGCTTGACATGTATCCAGGATAAACACGGATCGATCGCTGACCTGGCCGGCGGGATGCTCTCGGAGCTGGGGGAGTCGGTTGACCTGCTTGCCGGCATCTCTTTTCCCTTCAGCCTGGCTGACTATCAGATCGATCCGCAGCTGGCGCTTCTGCCCATTCGCTACATACGCTACCTGCGCAACCGCTACAGCACCTTCAACCTGATACACGAAGTCGGTGCCGAGAAGCGGATTTTTGGAGTTTTTGAAAAGCGAGTCCCCCTGCTCAGGTAGACTCGCCTTCCATGAATTGGCGGAACTCTTGACAAAGGTCGGCCTGACTTTGTGCCTGTTCAACCCAGGGTATCGGAATCACCGAGCAGCTTTCTAAGGTCTTCCTCCGCCATCTTTAAATGTTTGAACATGGCCTGAGCTGCTTTCTCCGGATCTTTTTTTTGAATCGCCGAGAGGATCGCTTTGTGTCCCGTGATAACCCTGTCGACGCCTTGCCTTATAGTTTCTTTCCGTGAATCCCGCAACAGTTCACCTAAGGGGGCCAGCATGATTTCAAACACAACATTGTCAGTAGCTCGGATTAGGATGTCGTGGAATTTGATGTCCTGCTCTACACATATTTCGGGATTCGTACGATTCGCGTCTATCATCCTTATTGTTTGCTGCATTTCAGCGATCTGCTCTTCTTTGGCATGCAAAGCAGCCAGGCGAGCTATTTGTGTTTCCAAACCCTGCCTGGCTGCTACCAGGTCCAGTAGAGTCTTTTTTGTTCTGCGCAGGGTAAGAGCGATCACAGTAGCGGCGGCATCAGCGGACGGCCTGGCAACTCTCGGTCGGCGTCCTCTCATGATCTCGATTAATCCTTGAGCTTGCGCGACTCTAAGAGCCTCTCTCAAGCTGAATCGACTCACTCCCAGGTGGGAAGCAAGTATTCGTTCCGAAGGAAGCTCGGTGCCGTGTTCCAGGTTCCCTTCAATAATAAAGTCCTGAAGGGATTTGACGATCTGTTGGATTTTGCCCGTGTCACCTATAGGTGATAGATTCTCTATTGACTGGTCCATGTTTGGTAAGATATTATAATAACTAATTCATATCAATAGCGCAATGTCAAGTTCGGCTGTGACTATAAATTTTCCGTATCCGAATGTCAAACCCTTGAGCATACCTGCCGGTAGCAAAGTAACAAGAGTCACGCTTCCCGAATTGCATCATAAGAAGACGGGAGTGGAGGCCGTAAAAGCAGCTCTGGAAAATCCAGTACAATCCGGACGACTGCGTGATATCGCTCGTGGGAAAGCAAGGGTGCTCATTGTGGCTGATGACAACACCAGGCCTACACCGGTTCGAGATTTTTTACCCTTAATTCTTCTTGAGCTCCAAGAAGCCGGCATCGAACCCGCCAACCTGGAGTTCATTATGTCTCTCGGCACGCACCGCTCGATGACGGAAGCTGAGCTTCGTGAGAAGCTGGGAGCTGGTATTGTCGAAAAGTACCGGATCCACAATCACAACTGGAAAGACCACGATAATTTGGAATACCTTGGCACCACCGCCCAGGGAGTTCCAATCCGGGTGAATAAGATTCTGCGGCAGTTCGATCTCGTCGTAGGACTCGGATCGATCATGCCTATAGATGTTTGCGGCTTCACCGGAGGTGGGAAGATCATTGTGCCGGGATTGAGCGGGGAAGAGACGGTCGATCAAATGCACTGGGTCAGGGTGAATGTTCCTGACGAGGAGGTGCTCGGAAAAGAAGAAAATCCCATTCGTGAATCTATCGACGCTATGGCGCGGAAGGCGGGTTTAGATTTCATCGTGAATGTTGTTATTGATACCAACGGAGAAATTGTGGGTGCATTCGCCGGGCACATGATTGCTGCCCATCGAGCCGGTTGCAGACTGGCAAAGCAGGTCTACGGTGTTCGATTCGCGAGGGAATTCGACATCGTAATCGCCGACAGCCACCCATTCGATATCGAATTCTGGCAGGCAAACAAGGCTCTCGATACTGCAGGGGAAGTAGTGAGAGAGGGAGGAGTCATCGTCCTCGTGTCCCCCTGTTATGAAGGTATCAGCCAAACCCATGCCGCGCAGATTTTGGAGTTTGGCTATCCCTCAACAGATACAATTAAACTTCTAGTACACACTGGAAAACTCAAACAAAGGGTCGTGGGGGTTCATATGTACCAGGTGAGCAGGGCGGCAGTAGAGAAGGCGAGGCTTATTCTTGTGTCCTCCGGAATCCGTATTTCCGAAGCGCAGAAGATGGGATTTTCCTGGGCGCCGGATCCAGATACCGCCTTTGAAATGGCGTTAAAGCTCGTAAACAAAGAGCCTGATATTGCCGTTTTAAAAGATGCAGCGCGGATGCTGCCGATAAAAGAGTAGACAGGTACAGTAAAAGAAGAGAGAGAGACTTATCTGTGGAGTTTACAGACAAAATCGCGGTCGTAACCGGTGGGGCAGGCGGCATTGGGAGGGAAATCGTGCACCTTTTAGCAAGTAGAGGCGCCGGTATAGTTATTGGGGACATCTGTGAACGCAGCGGTGTCGAGACATTCGAGAAGCTTCGAGCTGCAAATGTCCAGATCGACTTCATCAAGACCGATGTATCGATTGTCGAGAACATCCGAAGCCTGGTAGCGAAAACGGTTTCCACGCACAACAGAATCGATATTCTGGTTAATTGCGCAGGCATTTCCAGCCTCACAAAGGTCCCGGATATCACACCCGAGGAATGGGACCGGATTCTGGCCGTAAACTTGAGATCCACTTTTTTCTGTGCTCAGGAAGCGCTGAAATACATGTGCAAGCGCAAGTACGGCAAAATCGTCAATATTGCCTCGGCATCCGGCAAGATAGGCGGGGTAGCGGTAGGTGCCCACTATTCCGCATCCAAAGCGGCGGTGATTTGCCTTACCAAGTCTCTGGCCTTGTATGCTGCTCCCTTCAATGTAAACGTGAATTGCGTCTGTCCCGGGCCAATCGCCACGGCGATGACCGACGAGTGGGGCCAAGCCATCAACACCTCGTTCGCCAATATGATCCCTTTCAAGCGATATGGAACTCCCAGAGAGGTTGCCGAGGCAGTGGCGTTCCTCGCTTCGGAAGCCGCTGAATACATCACAGGTGAAACCCTTGATGTAAACGGCGGTCTCGTCATGGACTAAACGAACCTCCGCTCTGCAACAGCCTCGATTGTCTCCGTGATCTGCTGATCCGAAAGGAGAACCTCTTTCTCCAGCACTCTGGAAACGGGAGGCGGTACGCTCTGCGAGTTCGAACATACCGGAGGGGAATCGAGATCATCGAAGAAGCGACGGGTGATTTCGGCTGCAATCTCAGTGCCAATACCTTGTGGCCGGGGAGCTTCCTCGACGATCACCACAACACCGGTTTTTCGTAAGGAGACGCCGATCGTTTCATAGTCGATACCCGGCAGATCCAGAGTACGGAGATCAATGATCTGTGCGGAAATACCCACACTCTTTAAGCTCTCCGCCAGACCCTCCAGGCGTCCGGTCATCGAACCGTAGGACAACACCGTGATATCGTCTCCCTCACGCACAACTCTGGCTTTTTCGAATGGAACGTAGTAGTCGATGTTACCTCTGGGGATGCGGAACTTCTTGTTATACAGCGAGTGGTGCTCAAGGAATACCACCGGGTCACAAGAGGTCATGGCTGTGTTGAACAGACCAATGTAGTCGAAGGCATCCGAAGGTGCGACTACCCTCCAACCGGGAAACAAGGCGAACAGCCGGACCGGATCCATTGAATGCTGGGCGCCGTAACCGCATCCCATCGCGATTCGGGTCCGTACCACGAGAGGAATATCAACGTTTCCACCGTACATATATCGTAACTTCCCGATTTGATTGAAAAGTTGATCTGCCGCTACCAGAGCAAAATCCGGAAACATGATCTCGACGACGGAACGCAACCCGTTGATCGCCGCGCCGCAGGCAAGGCCCACGAATCCCGCCTCCGATATCGGTGTGTTGATCACCTGCCCTGGATATTTCTGTGGCAGATGTTTGGTAGCTCCATAGGCTCCGCCGCCGAAGTTGGCGACCTCCTCTCCGAGCTCAACGACATATCTATCTTTCTCCATCCACCGTCCGGTGATCTTGGCAATAGCGTCGGAGTAGCGAATTTCCTCGAAGGCCTTGAAATCGCTTCGTTTACTGTAGCGGATCCCCTCAAGTTCCCGGCCGTCACTACGCATTCCCGTCACAGCACTCTCCAGATCCGGCCAAAGCTCTTGCCGCACCCTGCAGCCTCTGCCGCTTTTCACAGTACAGAACTCAACGGCTTGTAATACCGCCTCCCGGGCCGCGTTGAGAAGCCGGTCAATCTCCACAGTGGTGAGCAAACCAAGGGTTTCGAGGGCTTTGGGAAAAGTTCTCAAAGCATCTGCTTCGATGTAATGCAGCTCCTCTTCCTGCTTCCTGTATCCGTAGGCGCTGCCCGGTTGTCCTCCTGCATGATGGTAATGCCGGTAGCATTTGGTCTCAACCAGGCAAGGACATCCCCCTTCATAGATGTGCTTAGCTGCCTCGCGAATAACTCCAAATATCGCAGCGACGTCGTTGCCTTCAACGATCCGTCCTGCCATGGCGTATGCCGCTGCACGCCTGGACAATTCCTTGACCGCCGATGCGTTTTCCGAGCGAGTGGCGACAGCGAACTTATTGTTCTCGATAACATAGATGATAGGCAGTTTCCAAAGCCCTGCCAGATTCAGGGATTCATGAAAAGCTCCCTGGTTGACTGCGCCGTCACCTGCAAAGCAGACAATAATATTCTTGGTGCCCCGGTATTTTTCCGAGTACGCAGCACCGGTTGCCACGGGAACACCGCCAGCCACTATGGCGTTCGTGCCAAGGATACCTGCCTCTGCATAGCGTAGATGCATGGAACCGCCGCGTCCCCGGCAGTAGCCCGGACCCAATCCCATGATCTCGGCAAGAGTCTTTTGCAGAACTTCCTGCCCGGCTGCAGGAAGAGCATTCTCTGTGGGATCCCAATCATCGGAGAGTACATAGTTCAAAGCCTTGGCAAGAAAATGGTGATGAGCCCGATGGCTGCCGGTAATCTTGTCCGTTTTGCCTAACGCCGCCATCACCGCCGCAGCAATTGCTTCCTGACCGACACTGGTGTGTACAGGCCCCCAGATGCAGTCCTGATCCTTCAGACGCAGGAGTTCGTTCTCGAAGGTATTTATTAGAAAGATCTCGAAGAGTATGCGTGCAGCCCGAATCCTGCCGAGCCGCACAATATCATCATCTGTGGAGCTCCACCTCTGCCAATCGAAATCATGTTCGAGGATTGTTATATTCATCGATCTCACCTCGGATACTGTTATATTCACTGATCATGGTGTTGAGATCGCTCTCGCTCAATTGCGCCCCTTCCGCAGTCTTTTCTCGGAAGAACCTGACAGGCAGATTGTCCGATTCCTGGTTTAGCCCCTCCCGATGGTTATATGCCCGGCTCTGTTGGATTATTCGATTGGCCAGTTGCTCCAGCTCTTGTTTACTCATTGACAACCCCGTAGAAGCCGAAATCGCGGTGGATATTTCATCCCACAGGATGAAATCCCTAAAAAAACGACAAAGAATCAGGCTGTCGAATAAAGCGGCCCGGTCTTCGTAGTCCACAACCAGTTCTGCCTTCCCCGCGATCTGATTTTTATCTATCTGACCGGAGAGCTCAGCCTTATAGAAGGTTCCCCTCAGATGACATGCACCCCGGGCCGCCGTGGCGTAGGATAGTCCCATCCCTTTAAGCACACGGGGATCAAACCCGGCCGGTTCCAGGCCCTTTACGTGGATGGCCAGGTCTTCAAGGTCCAATTCCTGGGCGGCGAAGCGGATTCCAAGAGCCAATACCGCCCCGAATTCTTCTCGGCGTGAGATCAGCTCGATCAGTTCAGCTATTTTATCCGGATGATTATACTCTATCGGGAAATCCAGCCTGCCCTGGGACGCTGCTTCGGTTACCAATGCGACGATGTTCCCTGCGCTGATCGTGTCCAAGCCCAAACGGTCGCAGAGGACGTTCAAATAGGAGACCTCTTCCAGGCTGTCGATACCGTTCAGCCCACCTAAGGCATATATCGTCTCATACTCCGGTCCGTCCAACTGCAAGCCTCGGTGTCTGCCTTCCTTGATCGTGACCGTCTTGGTGCATTGGAGGAAACAGCTCGGGCAGCCGTGCCGTCTTACGTGGAAGTGTTGGTGCATATACTCAGCCGACAGTTTCTGCCAGTTCTCAAAGCGGCCTGATTGCCAGTAGCGGGTGGGAAAGCATTCCTGGGTGTTCGTGACCTGAACCTGGCTGGGAGTACCGAATTGTTGATAAACCTTGGCTACCGGTGAGTTCCTGCCGATTTGGGAAAGCTTTCTGACCAGATTCTCCAGTAGATCCGTATCAGCGATCACTGCTTTCTTGCTCCCTGAAAAGGAAATGCCTTTCAGGTTCTTTGCTCCCAATACGGCTCCCAAGCCTCCCCGTCCCAGGCTTCTCCAACGGTCCGCTTTTATGCAGGCAAATGCCACTCTGTTTTCCCCGGCCGGACCAATGACCATGGCCGATGCTCCTGGTGCGGAGTGCTCGATGATGTACTGCTCGCTTGAGAAAGTATCCTTTCCTTTCAGTTCCGTCGCGTCGTGGAAGCTTACGCCGTCCTCACCGATCGACAGGTAGGTAAGCCTGGGGCGCCTGCCCTGGATTATAATGACATCGACGCCACATCCTTTGATTTTGGCAGCCAGTGTTCCCCCGCAGTACGATTCGCCGTAACCACCGGTGGCAGGGCTCTTGGAAAAGGCGGCAAACCGGGACTGGCCCCATAGCCTGGTCCCCGTCACCGGTCCGGTGGCGATGATGAAGATATTTTCGGGTGCCAGGGGGTCGACATTTGGGGGATTTTCGATCAATAGATAGTGAGTTCCAAAGCCTTTCCCTCCCAGCGTTTTTTCCAGCAGGGAATCCGGTATGTCCTCATACAAGTACTCGCCCTGGTTGAGATCAATCCGCAGCAAACGATTGAAGAACCCGTTCATCCAGTCCCTTTCATTTGGAGAATTGATGCGTGTCTATTGTTTTTCGTAGTAAAATACAGGGAAAATGATCGACTTCCATATTGACAAAACATATTATAATATCTTACCATGTTCATGAATGCAGAATCAAGCATTTTATCGTGTTGTCGTTACAGATTGTGACCTTGGACCTGTCGATATCGAGAGAGAGGAGCTGCACGGTATTGCATCGGTGGATGTTGCCCGGTGCCAAACGGAAGAGCAGGTGATCGAAGCGGCACGGGAGGCGGACGCAATAATGGTGCAGTATGCACCGATATCAAGGCCGGTGATAGGCACTCTGGAGAAATGCAAGGTTATTTCCCGCTATGGTGTCGGGGTGGATATGATCGACCTTGAGGCGGCTTCCGAGAGAGGTATCTATGTAGTCAATGTCCCGGACTACTGCAGTGAAGAGGTGTCGGATCATACCTGTGCTCTCATCCTGACGCTGGCCAGAAAGATCGATTTATTGTACCGATCGGTTAGAACCGGGGGGTGGGACGTAAGAATCGGGCGTCCCATCTATCCGCTTGCGGGTAGAGTATTGGGGCTTCTAGGTTTTGGGAAGATCGCACGCAGGGTAGCGCAAAAGATGAGGGGATTCGGGGTTCACCTTATTGCACACGACCCATATGTTTCTGCGCAAGTTTTTAGGCGGGAAGAAGTTCAGCCCGTCGGCTTTCAGGAGCTCTTGGCGCATTCCGATATCCTCTCCCTCCATCTGCCGCTTATCCAGGAGACAGAGCACATACTGGGTATCGGGGAACTAAGGACGCTCAAACCCCAGGCTCTGATAGTCAATACGAGCCGGGGGCGTCTGATCGATGAAACGGCACTGTATCAGGTGCTGAAGGACGGGCGGGTCGCCGGTGTTGGGCTGGACGTGCTGGAATCCGAGCCCATTGGCCCGGGACATCCCCTATTGGAACTGGAAAACGTAATTATCACTCCTCATGCGGCTTTTTATTCGGAACGCTCGATCGAACAGCTGAAGCGACAAACGGCGCGGGGCGTTGCGTGCATATTGAAAGATGAAGCATCTACAGCCGGGGACTCATTCACCGTGGTCAATCTGCAGATGCTGGAGCACAAACAAACAATACAAAAAGGGAAGTATTGATGAAAGTTGGCGTCGGAATCATCGGCATGGGCTGGATGGGACAGATTCATGCCAAGCTGGCTTCTACCATCGATAACTGCCGGCTGCTGGCCATTTGCGACACAGATCAGCAAAAGCTCGAATCCATGAAGAAGGGTTTTCAGATCGACATCTACACCGATCATCGGCGCCTGCTGGATCGCCAAGACATCGATGCGGTTTATCTGGTTACCCCTCCCACGGTGCGCCTTTCGATCATCAAGGACTGTGTAGAGGCAAAGAAGGATCTTCTCTGTGAAAAGCCCTTGGCCGTCACCGCTGAGGAGCTGTCCTCTATTCGAGAGGTTCTCAAGCTTAATGAGACCCGCCTTATGATGTGTTTTCCCGAGCGCTTTGCCGTGTCCTTTCAGGAGGCCAAGGCTATTGTAGATCAGGGGCTTATCGGCCGCATCGAGTACGTGAGGGCGAATTTCCGCTTCAGCATGAAGAAGCACAGAGATTTTCACGGCGGCTGGGTGTTCGACCGCCGGACGGGCGGCGGCTTGATACTGGAAAGCAGCGTGCACCTCTGGGACGCCATTCGCTGGGTCACGGGCAGCGAGGTGGCTGAGGTGCTTGGGCTGGCCAAGGAGCCGGCGGGTGAGGAACGAGAGTTCGAGAACAACTTTGTGGCTATCGCCCGGATGGAGAACGACGGTCTGGTATGCGTCGACATGAGCGGCTCCCTTCCCAAGGATACACCTACGGACAAACGTTTCGAGATACTGGGAACCGAGGGGTGCATCTATGTCGACGAGTTCCGCAACTTCCTCACCGTGAATAGCGAAAAGGGAATAGAGGCCAATCCGGGGGATTTCGTTAAGGGAATGACGCACCCCGATGTCATGTGGCACTCCCGGATCGAAGGGGGTGTGAAAAGACTACAGAGAGAGTTCATCCGCTGCATTCTCGAAGATTGTCAGCCTGCCCCGGGGGCGCAGGATGGAGCCAGGGCTACGGAGATTACCCTGGCAATTATCCGTTCACTGGCCAGCAGGAGAATGGAACAGGTCTCATATGAGTGGTAATCCTGTTCGAGTAGGGTTTGTAGGCTGCGGCAGGGTGGCCGAGAATCATCGCCGGGCCCTGGCCCGCTGCGAGCAGGCGGAGCTGGTTACCGTCAGCAGCAGAAACGTTGATCGCGCCAAAGCCAGAGCCGGTAATTGGGGTGTCGAGATCATAGAGAACCCTGAGCGGATGATCGCTTCGGATTCTGTAGATGCGGTATTCGTTCTGACACCCACGGAAACACATTTCTCCTATGCGGAGATGGCGATACGTAACGGCAAGCACGTGCTGGTTGAGAAGCCTGTCAGCTACCGGCTGGAGGAAATCGAGGAATTGGAGAGGCTGGCCAGGCGCTTTAAAGTGCGTTGCATTCCCGGCCACAGCTATCTGTACCTGCCGGAAATCCAACGTATGATACGGTATACCGCTGAGAAGCGCGCTGGTAGGCCGTTTTACCTGTATATGAGCGAGATCTACAGGATGCCGGAGGAGTATATCCAGAAGTACCATGGGCCGCTGCGGGAAGTGCTCTGTCACGAGATCTATATCCTGTTGGCACTTCTGGGAGTTCCCACCAGGGTGCAGGGGTTCAGCAGTCGCTTCCGCGAATCCCTCCGGGACTCTGAAGAGCAGGTGGCGGTCAACCTGGAGTTCTTAGGCGGCGCCCTGGCCCACCTGTTTATTTCGTGGGCGGGGGAAGACGAGACCAGCGATCCCTGGACATTCAAGCTCAAGCTGCTTGGGTTGAACGGAGGCTTCCATTTCTCTCGTAAGGATGCGGTAACGGAAGTTTTCGACCGGAAGCCCTCATGGGAGTATCCTCTCTACGACGAGATGTTCGAACAGGAAGTGCGCTTTTTTGTCAACGAATGCATTCTGAATCAAAGAGAACCCCTGTCGACATTGCGCGACGCCTGGATGGCGCTGAAGATCATGCTGGCGGTGGAAAGCTCCATTCAAAATAAAACCGTAGTGGAAATTCCGGAAGGGGCAACAGGATGAAAATCACCAAGATTCATACCCATCTGCTGACGTACGAGTACAAGCCCGATGAGATCTGGTCCTGGTCCGGCGGCAAAACGCTCCGCCGAAACGCGGTATTCGTCCGAATCATTACCGACTCAAAGATCGAGGGTTTCGGAGAGATCGGAGAGACAGCGTTCCTGCCCCAGTCGGTGAAGCGTATCGTAGAGGAGCAGTTTGTCCCGCTTCTCGTTGGTGAGGATCCCTTGAACATTGAACGGCTCTGGCACAAAATGTACATCCGTTCCAGCCACTGGGGCAGGAGGGGTGTGGTGATCCCCATCATCAGCGGCTTAGACATCGCGCTCTGGGATATTGCCGCCAAGTATGTCAAACAGCCCTTGTATCGTATCCTCGGCGGCGCTTGCCGGGAACAGGTACGGCTATACGCCAGCGCAGGTATGGAACAGCCCATATCGGACATGATTGAAGATATTGAGAACTACAGGCAGCAAGGCTATACGGCGGTAAAGATACGCATAGGTACCGACTTTGAGGAAGATATCGAACGGGTCCGGGCAATACGAGAAAGTATCGGCAACGAGATGGATATCATGGTCGATGCGGGACAGTGTTACACCGATCATCCCTGGACCGATTTCACGGCCATGCAGGTCGCGCGGAAACTCGAGCCCTTCGACGTGTTCTGGCTGGAAGAGCCGCTGCACCCGGATAACATCGAAGGATTCCGTCGTTTGTGCGCAGCCACAACCGTCCCCATCGCAACGGGAGAGAATGAGTTTACCCGCTTCGGCTTTCAACAGCTGCTCTCTCCCAGAGCCGTTGACATCCTCCAGCCGGATGTTACCCGCTCCGGGGGGATCAGTGAATGTAAAAAGATCGCTGCCATGGCATCGGCCTACCAGCTGCCATGCTCGCCCCATGTCTTCGGCAGTGGAGTAGGATTGATGGCCAACATCCATTTCATCATCTCCACGGCCAACTGCATCATCCTGGAGCATGATAGAACGGTGAATCCCTTGAGGGACAGCATATTGGCTGAGCCGCTTTCGGTAGAGAACGGAAAGATCGGTCCCCCGAGGGCGATAGGCTTGGGGGTGCATTTAAACGAGGATATCGAATCCCGGTATCCCTTCATATCAGAGGGCTACGCCGTGGACAAGGAATCCCAGAGGCGATCCAGGCTTGCCAGCTGGCTGGAGACCTGAGGAGTATTGATGCCAGATATCCAAGGAGTCTTACCGGTCGTTCCCACGTTGTTTGATGCTTCAGAGCAGATACACTTCGAAGAAATGAAGGTCCTGATCGATGCCTTGATCGAGAGCGGCGTACACGGTTTGACGATCTTCGGCGTAGGAAGCGAGTTCTACAAGCTGTCGGATCAGGAGAGGAGGCAGCTGCTGCACTTCTTTATCGATACCGTCGGCAACCGGGTAACCACAATTGTCTCTGTCACCGCCCACAGTACTCTTGTTGCTTTGAGGCAAGCCGCCGAGGCGGCTGAAGCCGGAACCGACGCTCTCATGCTTCTACCTCCGTTTTTCGCCGGTCCCGATGCAGGATCGATACTGATTCACATTCGGGAAGTCATCGGAGAAGTTAATATCCCCGTCATCCTGCAGTATGCCCCGGATGAAACAAAGGCAGTGATCCCAACAGAGGTGTTCTTAAGGATGTCAGAAGATTCCCAAAGGGATTTATACGTAAAGGTTGAATCGAAGCCTGCAGGTCCCCTCGTGTCGCGTCTGACCGAAAGCGGTATTGGAGTTCTGGCCGGAAAGGGAGGACTCGCGTTTTTCGAAGCCCTCGAAAGAGGAGCGGTGGGCGTAATGCCTGGCTGCAGCATGGCGGATCGATTCGTTGCTATTTACGACCATTACGTGAAGGGTGACAAGGATATAGCATTTGAGCTGCATAATCAAATCATTCCCTATCTGTCCTTTGTAGATCAATCGGCGGAGATGTTCTTGGCTTCGGAGAAATACTATTTGAAGAGGAAAGGATTGATAACAGCTGACCGCTGCCGGCGGCCGGATTTTCAGCTCGAGAGTGTTCATCGTGAAGTGCTGGACCGCTACTAAGAGACGTCGTTACTTCAAAAAAGGTGAATCATGAGGGGAAACATGAAAAGCATTTTCCTCTCATACAATAAATAACCACAAGGAGGGTTATATGAAAACCAAAGTCAGATGTCTGTTGGCTGTGGGTATGGTTCTACTCATAGCTGCGCCTTTCGCCTTCTCAGGCGGAAAGCAGGAAGCGGCTCCCGCCGCTGTGAAGGAGGAAGCGGTAGCACCAACGAAGATCAACTTCTTTCACATGACCTGGGTTCCGGGGATGATCGAGGTTATGGATGCGGGAGTTGAGGCGTTCATGAAAGCGAATCCGCAATTTCAGGTTGAGCAGACCCGGGTCAGTTGGACAGATGCCCCGGCGCAGCTCCTCACCTCCATAATGGGAGGTGCGTCCCCTGACATAGCAGAGGCCAATCCAACGATGGTTGCGCAATTTCGAGCTATGGGTGCCTATGCGGATGTCACCGATGCCTTACTTCCGAAGGTAAAAAACAACCTGCTTCCCGGTGCACTCAATATCATTCAGACTCCCGATGGGCGCATTGATGGATTTCCCACAGAGGGCTGCACGTGGACCTATTTTTTCAGAGATGATCTTTTCAAAGAAGCAGGTTTGGCTGCTCACCCGAAAACGTGGGATGAGCTTCTTACCAGCGCAAAAAAACTGACTAAGGACAAAAACGGGGATGGGACGACCGACCAGTGGGGGTACGGACATCCTGTTCAAGCCGAGAACGCCGTTCAATTCTGGCAGACCTGGATGTGGCAGGCTGGCTCGCCGGTAGTGAAATACAAAGATGGAAAATGGTACTCCGATTTGAACTCTGCCGAAGCCCTAAAGGGAACCCGGTTCATGGTAGACTTGGTCCAACAGCACAAAGTCATGCCGGCAACCATCGTGGATATGGACTGGGAAGCGGTTACCAACGGATTCGCCTTTGGGGATTTCGCCATCATGTACAACGGAGCCTGGGTCGTCGGATCTGTCAAAGCGAAAGCCCCTGAGATAGACGGGAAATGGAGCACGGGGCTGACACCCTCGGTGGCGCCTGGAAAGCCAACCGCCACGATGGGCCACCCAAACACATTTAATGTCCTAAAAGCTTCCAAGAACAAAGAAGCCGCCATAAAGTTCCTGAACTGGCTGTACGTCACAGAATACAAAGACGGCAAAACCTACGCGGATGAGTATGCTTATGTTCCGGCGGCGCTGAATTTCACCAAGGATTATCTGGAGTGGGCCAAACGCAACTATGAACCGTTGCTGCAGCCGTTCCTGGATGCGGTGGACTACGCCAAGCCTCTGGCGATGGACCCCAAATGGCAGCAATTTGCCGAGCTGTATGGAAGAGCGGCCGTGCAGGATATGCTTCAGGGGAAGATCGGCGTTGAGGAAACAATGCAGTTCCTGCACGATCAGTTGACCAAACTACAGGGTAGTTAACCACATTTAAGCAGGTGGTGCGGGAATTTCCGCATCACCTGCTGGTATTAATACTAGAGAAACGCTGTGCTTGCCCTCGAATATCGACTCAAAGAAAAAATTGCACCTTATGTATATCTTCTTCCCTGTCTCTTTTTAATCTGTACACTTCTTCTCTATCCCTTAATCAGTGGGGTTGTTTTAAGTTTTTATGATAAGGACGCATATAATCTGGAAGCATCTTTTATCGGTTTAAAGAACTATCTGCTCCTGTTTGAAAACAGGGTTTTCTTCATCGCCCTCTGGCACACGATTTGGTGGACCCTCACAGTGCTCGCAGGCCGATACCTGTTGGGCTTGATCCTGGCGCTTCTTTTGAACCAGAAAATTCGCGGTCGGGTGATCTTCCGTTCAATCATTCTTGTCCCCTGGGTAATACCTCCCGCCATAGCAGCCATCGCTTGGAAATGGATCTATGCAGAGCAGTACGGAATTCTCAATCACCTGCTGACATCTGTCAGAATTATAGACAACAACATAGCCTGGCTGGCGAACACAAATACCGCCATGTGGTCGATCATTGCCGTGGGGATATGGCAGGGAATCCCCTTTGTAGCCATCGTGCTTCTCGCCGGATTGCAAGCGATTCCAAGGGAAGAATACGAAGCTGCAATGATGGACGGCGCGAATTCCTGGCAACGCCTGCGCTACATCACAATGCCCCATTTAAGAAGTATTTCTTTCATCGTAATTATTTTGACTACAATTTGGAATATTAACCAGTTCGAACTTACCTACATATTGACCAGAGGTGGTCCTGGAAACCTGACTCAAATTCTCTCGACATACACGTATCAGCTGTTTTTCGCAGCCTTTCAGTTCAGTGCAGCGGCCACGGTAGCCACCGTTATGCTTGTGATCATGATGATATTGACGGCCTTCTATATCAAACGAATCATCTAGTCGAACGCATGAAGTAGAGGCAAGAATGGGTTTGACAAGAAAGAGCAGAACAATATTAAAAACCGCGGGGATTTATCTTGGGCTTATTGTATTTTCTCTTGTTTTAATTTTTCCGCTTCTCTGGATGATTTCGACATCGTTCAAGCCAATAAACGAGATTTTCACAAAAATCCCCCGGTGGATACCTAAAAATCCGACTTTTGACAACTACACCTTTCTGTTGTTCGATACGGACTATTTGGTGTTTTTTAAGAACTCGATCAAGATCAGCATCATCACGACATTCGCTGCATTGATAGTGGCCATTTTCGCTGGATACAGTCTGTCCAGATTTAATTTTAAAGGGCGAGCGTATTTCGGAGTGCTCATAATCGCCGTGCAGATGTTCCCGTATGTACTGCTGGTAATTCCTCTTTTCACGGTGATGCGCACTTTAGGTCTGGTCGACACACACATTTCCTTAGTAATTGCCTATGGAACTTTTGCTCTGCCCTTCTCCGCCTGGATGCTCAAAGGCTACTTTGACACAATACCAATTTCTCTTGAAGATGCTGCCATCATCGACGGATGCAGCAGGCTGCAGGTGCTGTACAAGATTGTACTGCCTTTATCTGCACCTGGTCTGGTGGCGGTCGCCATGTTTGCTTTTATTCTTGCTTGGCAGGAATACATATATGCTCTTGCCTTTACTCGCAGCTCAAACATGCGGACACTAACGATTGGGCTGGCGATGATGCAGGGCCAGCATGGAAGAATCAGCTGGGGTCAGATCATGGCTGGTTCATTTTTAGCGTGTATCCCGCCAATTCTTGTATTCACTTTCCTCCAGCGTTTCATAGTTCAGGGTTTTACCCGTGGAGCGGTAAAGGAATAGCACTTTGGAGGTGCGAATCAGACATCAAGCTCTCCCTCTAGCTTGCTCATCCTGGTCCTTCGGTATACTGCCGTTAGAGAAATCAGTGAGAATCATCCGGGCGTTGGGCTTTAACCATATCGACGTCGGATTCTCGCATATCAGTATCGATCCATCCCGATCGTCTTTCCAACAAGGGCGCAATCTGAAGAGGAAACTAGAAAACGAGGGCGTAACAGTCAGTGATCTGTTTCCTTCTCTACCCTTCGAGACAAATGACTTGGATGGTAACCATCGGAAACAAAATAGAATTTATATTGAACAGATAATCGGCCTCGCGGAAGGAGCTGAATGCCCGGGGATTACGCTAAAACCAGGTATACGACAACCGGTGAATGAAGACGAAGGTTGGATGGTGTGCCTGGATGTTCTCGGCGGCTACTGTGCGCTGTCGCAGAAAGCCGGTGTACGACTGTCCGTTGAGCCCCACGTGGATTCGATAATAGAGCATCCTCAGCGTGCACGAGAACTTGTGAATAACGTCGACGGCTTACGGATTACTTTGGACTATTCTCACTTTGTTGCCATGGGTTGTCCGATAGACGACGTGAAGGTGTTACACCCGTACGTCGCTCATCTACACATCCGCCAAGCTCGAAAAGGGAGAGTCCAGAGCTCAGCGATAAGCGGGGTCATACCTCTAATTCGGATCCTGAAGGAGCTCGTTGCTGTTGAGTATTCCGGAGTAGTTTCTCTGGAATATCAGAATAGTGAATGGAAAAACTGCAACGATATCGATGTTATATCCGAAACGGTGATGACTTTGCGGGAGCTGGGCGTAGATATATAGGAATCTGAGAGGAATCTGAGGGACGAAATCGATTAAACGATTCTGAAAAAGATATTGATGTAGATATCATGATATGTTACCATCTTAGGTAAAGAGATTTGTTACAGAAGAAAAGAACGAATTTAAGGAGGAAGTATGAACACTAAGAGAACGAGATTATTCTGGTTTGCCTTGATCGTAGCCCTTGTAGCCACAACATGGGTTGGGGCAGCAGGCCAGGAAGAGAGAAAGGAAGAGCCATCGGCAATCCCTGTAACCATTCGGTTTCAGAGCTGGCGGTATGCCGATCCAATTATGGCTGACATGTACAACAAGTGGATGAAAGAGTATGAAACCCTGTATCCTAACATCACGGTTCAAACCGAGCCCGTACCGTATGCACAGCGCATTGAAAAATATACAACCCAGGTTCTGGCAGGTTCACCCCCGGATATTGCCGGCCTATCAAGCGGTGACTTGGTGCAGTTTGCTGAACTTGGACAGGCAGAGAATCTAGACGCTTTCTATGTGAAAGAGGGGGAAGCCTTCACGAAGAACTACACGGATGCCTCCCTTGCGCTTTCGCGGCACAAAGGCTCCTATTACGCGCTCACCCACGAGGTGGTGACTGCAGATGGTATGTGGTACAACATTCAGTACCTGAAAGAAGCAGGCATAGATCCGCTTGAGGCTGTTTCGAATTGGACCAACTATGTAAAGGCTTTGAAACAAATGACTACGGCGAACAGGTATGGTATCCCTTTGCGTGGCAAGGATGTTACCGGTACTGTCAGCGCTATGTGGCCTTATATTATGCAGAAAGCCGGAACTCTAGTAACCGAGGAGGAGATAAAGAGCAAACTGTGTAGTCCTGAAGCCAAATTCGTTTTTAAAAACTATGTGGAACTCTTCACAGTTCATAAAGTCACTCCGAATCCGATTGAGATGGATTTTACCAGGCAGAGAGATTTCTTTGCACAGGGCCGGACGGCCTTCCTGCACCAGGGGTCCTGGTTGTGGTCCATGGTCGTCGATGTCAACCCGGAGATGAAAGGTAACTACCTGCCCGTACATATCCCTGTGTTCGAAGGAGGAAAACCTTTTGTCACGGTGGATGGCATGTCGATGATGATCGGGAAAGGATCCCCCAACGGGGCGGAAGCCTGGAAAATCATGAAGTTCATTACCACAAAGGATAAGCAGCTCGAGAACTTTAAGACATCCGGTTTCCTGCCGTGTCACAAGGAACTCATCACCCATCCGGATATTCAAAACGACCCGGTTGCCAGTATGTACCTTGGGGAAATGGCAAAAGCAGGGGTTCCCAGGCCGCGGAGTGTAAAGGCAAACGAGATCTTTTCAGCCGTGCTCGAGCAGTTCCACAACGCTCTATTGCAGAAAAAGACTCCAGAGCAAGCACTTGAGGATGCCTGCAAACAGATCAATACCGAAATATTGAAATAAGCGCAAAAAGTGGGGGGCAATTCAGCCCCCCTTTACAATAAATTGAACCACGATTTCATGCCTGGATCTAAGACCAGGATAAAACGACGTTTTTCTTTGATTTTTTTTCCTCCATTGCATCCAGTAATTCCGTATCTTGCTCCCATGATTCTCTTCATGGCCCTGGTATCTCTGTTTCCTCTTCTATTTTCGATCTACTTGAGCCTCTCAGACATCAACCCGAATCTGCAGCTAGAGTTCCAGGGGCTCAGAAACTACATCAATGTTTTTATCGACACAAAAGTCTGGAGGTCTTTGGCACACAGCGCTGTCTTCATGGGAGGAAGTGTTTTGGGGCAATTTTGCCTGGGCATGATCAGTGCCCTCCTGCTCAATCAGGAGATGAGAAGCAGACGGTATTTCAGGCTGGCATTGCTACTCCCCTGGGTAATTCCCCCGGTGGTGTCCACTTTAACCTGGAGATGGATGTTTGACAGTCAATTTGGTCTGATCAATGATTGGCTAATGCGCCTGGGAATACTCAAGGAGTTCCGCTCTTGGATTGGATTGCCGGATACCGCACTGTTAACAACAATTATTGTCAGTATCTGGAGAGGCTTTCCCTTCCTTATGATAATGTTTCTTGCGGGATTGCAGACGATACCTAAGGAGTACTATGAAGCTGCGGAGGTCGATGGGGCGGGGTCATTTCAGAGATTTTGGTATATAACGATTCCGGGATTGCGCTACACCATAGCTGTGGCCAGCACGATAACTGCAATATGGTCTTTCAAGGAGTTTACAATCATATTTCTATTAACGGAAGGGGGACCAGCAGGAGCCAGTGAGGTAGTTGTCACCCTCGTTTATAAGATGTTCTTTCTGTTCGCTCGGTTTGGTCAGGCCGCCGCTCTGGGCGTACTCGTCTTGTTGATTCTTCTCGTTTTCGCCAGCATCTACGTTCGTTTGGTAATAGGACGAAAGAGTGAAGCGTAGAAAAGTTGATTTACGGCGGATAATTACTATTATCGGCCTGCTAATACTATTGATGATGGCTTTAGTCCCAATATGCTGGACTATTTCTACCGCCTTCAAATCGAAACCTGAAACCTTTGCGGTTCCTACTTATTGGATTCCCAAAAAACCGACACTCCATGCATTTATCTCTGTATGGAGGTCTCAACCTATTGGTCGGCAACTCCTTAACAGCCTTGTTGTTGCCATTACTACCACAGTAATCACTACATTGCTGGCGGCACTTGCTGGCTACGGCCTGTCACGGTTTCCTTTTCGCGGTGAACAAATGTTTCTTCGTCTCATCCTTGTGGTTCAGATGTTCCCCGGAGTTCTTCTCATACTCCCATATTTCATAGTAATGAGAAGGATAGGTCTCATAAACACCTACTGGGCCTTAATTCTGGCATATACATCGTTTACCTTACCCCTGGCGACATGGTCCATGCGCGGTTATTTTGCTTCTGTATCCACCGAGTTGGATCAGGCTGCTTTGGTCGATGGTTGTACGAGATTGCAGGCTATGGTTCGTGTCGTACTTCCCGTTTCACTTCCTGGACTATCAGCGGTGATGATTCTCATTTTCATCTTAGCCTGGTCCGAATATCTTTTTGCTTTGGTTCTAACAACCGATCGAAAGATGCAGGTACTGACAGTTGGAGTTGGCTCGCTGCTCTTGCAGTATGGTATCGAATGGAATCAATTAATGGCGCTTGGAGTCATTGCGATGGTTCCCATTATCATATTATTTCTATTTTTGGAACGTTTCCTCGTAGCCGGACTCACAGCGGGTGCTGTGAAAGGATGAGTCCTATCAGGTCCGGGAGATATGTTCGTGCCATGAAACCTTCGTGTATTGAAAAGCGCCCGATGGGAATCGAACCCACATCATAAGCTTGGAAGGCTTAGGCAGGCGCTGACAATATTTATAATAGCTCTATTTGTGCTTACATGTCAAGGATTTATAGACCATGCTTAACACTTTTATAAATATTTCTAATATCTTTGAGCCGTTATTGAGCCGAAGTTTTCAGATTGGTTTTGTCATCTTTCAAGTGACGAAAAGCCCCCGGATTGGCAAACCGTTCCGGGGGCAAGTGTCACGCCTTTACAAGCAACTCACGGTCAATACCTAAAATAGCTCTTTTCCTCGCACGCGCGAGAGCGAATCGCAAAGGTGAAGGCTTATTCCTTCAGCTCCGCAATCAAATCCATTACCCTCTCTTTTCCGCCGATAAGCTCATAGACATTTGCCTCAACATCACTGTCTAAACCGAGATGCGTGTAGTCTAACAATAATTGCCAATCTTCAGAGGTCCTAGCAAACGATCACGCTTTTTGACTTGAAAAATAGGGTCTCTT
>CAZVHJ010000057.1:0-34272 GCA_964627715.1 uncultured Spirochaetaceae bacterium
CAGGTGGCAACTTTCAACCGGAATGTGTGGCAGTTTTACTCCGGAATATGCATCAAAAATAGAGATACAGCAAATATCTCCAAATACATGGACCCATACCTCCTATTCAACAATAAATGTATATACAACAGATTCACATGGATTGATTGTTGAAACACCGTCTGGAATAGTCCTAATTGATACATGCTGGAATGTTGAGCAGACTGCTTCTCTTATAAGGAATATTAATAGCAAGTTTCACTTACCAATCATCCTAGCAATTATCACACATGCACATCAAGATAGGATTGGTGGAATTGAAGCCCTCTCCAGATCTTGATCCAAAACTTACACAATTGGAGTTCAATGGTTTTAGAATAGAGGTATTCTATCCTGGGCCAGGCCATACTGAAGATAATATAGTTGTATGGATCCCTTCCGATCATGTTCTATTTGGTGGTTGCTTAGTAAAGGCACTGGAGAATGTTAGTCTTGGTAATGTTACAGATGCAAATACTGAGAAATGGGCCTCATCAATTCAAAATCTCCAAATACGATATCCGAATGCTAATATCGTTGTACCTGGTCACGGAAGAATAGGCAGTACAGATCTTCTTCTACATACTATCAAACTATCTTCAAAATAACCTGTATAGATTACGAACACATATAAATTAGGTATGTTCTTTATGAGATGTATATTCGCGGTATCCTGAGTTCGACGGGCTTGGGAGCCGGCGGCAGGCGGTGGAAGCAGACATACATCGACCTTGCGGTAGATCGACGCCGCAGTAGAATTGATGTTGAGTTGTGTGTAGAATCTCACAAGGCTTCCTCATTGGGTTAATAACAGGGGGGTGGTCTTTTTCTGTTTACCTTTCTTGTTATCCTTATACGGCGGCGCGACTCATCCGGGTCGTTAGCCCAAGAAAGTGTGGAGGCGCAATTCAGCGTAACGTAACTAATGAACGAGGAAATCTTCTTTCGCAGCATATACGAGCATATTGAAATTCCGATCTTCGTCGTCCATGTTGATGTGGCTGGTGACTTCGTTTTCGGCGGCCTCAATCCAGCCTGCGAGAAAGCCACCGGCCTTCGTAATGAGGATGTAATCGGTAAGCGACCTGAAGAAATCTCCGGCCTTCCCAAAGAAGGCGCCTCAGCGCTGCGGGCGAACTGCCAGCGCTGCCTGGAGGCCAACGACATCATCCGCTGCGGAGAGCTGTTCGTTGGGCGCGGCCAGGGAACCCGGTGGCTGACGCAGCTTGCACCGGTACGAGACGAGGCAGGGAAGATCGTCCAGATTATCGGTTCTTCTGTGAACATCACGGACCTGATACGGGCAGAGGAAGCCCTACGGGAGAGCGAACTCCGATACCGGGAGGTGTTCGAAAACATATCGGATTGCATCTTCATACTTGACGTCACCCCCGATGGGCGCTTCAAGTTCGTGGAGTTCAACCCGGCTGAGGAAAAATCAGTAGGGTATTCAACCTCGGAGGTGTTCGGCAAATTCATCGAAGAGACGGTCCCAGCAGAGCTCGCCAAACAGGTCACCGCAAACTATCGCCGCTGCCTGGAGGCGGGAACGCTTATCAGCTACGACGAGGAACTCCCATTGCCGGTCGGCCGCCGATCCTTCCACACGGTTCTTATCCCCGTGCGCAACGCTGCCGGAAACATTTACCGTATCGTGGGGGTGGCTCGAGACATCACTAAGCACACGCTGGCAGAGAGGGAATTGCAGCAGTCCCGCGATTTGCTTACGGCCATCATTGAGGCCGCGCCGACGGCCATCATTGGCCTGGATCTGGACGGAAACGTGCGTACCGTATGGAATCCGGCGGCTGAGAAGATGCTCGGCTGGAGCGCCCAGGAGGTCATGGGCCGCCCGCTGCCCAGCGTACCGGTAGAGAGCCAGGAGGAATTCAGTCGCTTTCGAGAAAGGATACGTCGGGGCGAAATCCTGGACGGCGTGGAAGTACATCGACAAAGGCGTGACGGCACACCCATCGATTGCAGCATCTATGCCTCGCCCCTGCACGACGCCGAGGGCCGGATCATCGGCAATATTGCCGTACTGGTGGATATTACCAAGCGCAAGCAGGCAGAAGAGGAGCTGCGTGCCAGCGAGGAACACTTCTCAAAAGCTTTCCACCTCGGCCCGATTGGGATCGTTATTTTCCGCGCCGCCGATGAGCGATTTGTGGACGTCAACGATGCCTTTTTGAAGTCGTCTGGCTACACCCGTGAAGAGATCATTGGCCACACCGAAGCTGAATTACAGCTTTATGCCATTCCTGAAGAACATGAGTCGAACCTGCGGGCACTGAAGGAACGGGGATCGTCGGGACCCTTCGAGTTCAAGTCCCGCAAGAAATCCGGCGAAATCGGCGCTGGGTTGAGCGCAACCACGGAAATTACCCTGGGCGGGGAAAAGCACTATCTGTCCATGATTCTCGACATCACGGAGCACAAACGAATCGACAATATTATGCAGGCGCGCCTTCGTCTGTTGGAATTTGCCAATTCACACTCGGTGGATGAATTGCTGACTGCAACACTGGATGAAATGGAAGCGCTAACCGGCAGTTCCATTGGCTTCTATCATTTTCTCGAAGCAGATCAAGAAACGCTTTCATTGCAGAATTGGTCAACGAATACCCTGAAGAATATGTACACAGCCGCTGGGAAAGGCAGCCATTATAATATTACCCAGGCGGGTGTATGGGCGGATTGTGTGTATGAACGTCGTCCCGTTATTCACAACGATTATGCTTCTTTGTCTCATCGTAAAGGGATGCCAGAGGGTCATGCACCGGTTGTTAGGGTAGTTGTTGTCCCGATCTTCAGAGGTAATCTGATAAAGGCGATTGTGGGTGTCGGCAACAAACCTACTAATTATGATGAAAGCGACGTAAAGATCGTATCACAATTGGGTGACCTTTCCTGGGATATTGTCGAGCGTAAGTTGGCAGAAGATTCTCTGAGACATTCGGAAGAAGAGAAGACAATCCTGAATCAGATCGCCAACATCTTTCTTACTATACCTGACGAAGCGATGTACGGAGAAGTTTTGCCGGTTGTCCTTCAGGTGATGAAAAGCAAGTTCGGTTACTTTGGGTATATAGGGGAAAATGGGGACCTTATCATCCCCAGTTTCACTGGAGATATCTGGAGTGAGTGCCAGGTTCCCGGCAAATCGATCGTCTTTCCATCGGATTCCTGGGGAGACAGCCTCTGGGGCAGAGCCATTAGAGAGAAAAAGGCCTTCTGTTCGGACGGGCCCTTTCGTACGCCTGAGGGACACATTCGCATTGATCATTTCCTCACAGTGCCGATCGTCTTTGGACAAGAGACTATCGGGCTAATTTCCGTGGCCAACAAGGAAGGGGGATACGCCGAGGAGGACAAGGATTTTCTGGAGCACATTACCCGCTCCGTGTCACCCATCCTCCATGCCAGATTACAAAGAGACATCCAGGAGCGGAGGCGCATGGCGGCGGAGGGGAACCTGAGGGAATCGGAAGAAAAATACCGCCACCTAGTTACGAATGCCGATGAGGCCATCTTCATTGTTCAGGATGAGGTCGTGAAATTCCCGAACCCTAAAGCCTTGGAGATGAGCGGCTATTCTGCGGAAGAATTGGCCGGAATTTCTTTCACTGATCTTATTCGTCCTGGAGACAAGGATAAGGTTTTTGAAGATTATTCGAGGCTGCTGGAAGGAGAGCGACCTCCCGAGATATATCCCTTCAGGATCATAGACAAGAAGGGCAAGGAGATGTGGGTTCAACTCACAATCGCCCCGATTATCTGGGAGAAGAAACCGGGCATTCTCTGTTTTCTCAGGGATGTCACGGAAGAGAAGAAGCTGGAGGCCCAGCTTATGCAAGCCCAGAAGCTGGAAGCATTGGGACGGCTCGCGGGCGGGGTGGCCCACGACTTCAACAACATGCTCGTGGTGATCATCGGTCATGCGGAACTGGCGCTCGAGAATGTTGCCCCATCGGATCCGCTCCATGCCCAGCTCCAGGAGATCGACAAAGCCGCCCGACGATCGGCTGACCTCACCCGGCAACTGCTGGCTTTCGCGCGCAAGCAGACCATCGCACCGAGGGTTCTGAACCTGAACGACACTGTGTCGGGCATGCTCAAGATGCTGCGGCGGATCATCGGCGAGGACATTGGTCTGGCCTGGATGCCAGGGGCGGACTTGTGGCCCGTCAAGATGGATCCCGGCCAGATCGATCAGGTGCTGGCAAACCTGTGCGTCAACGCCCGCGACGCCATCGCCGGTGTGGGCAAGGTCACCATCGAGACGGGAAACATCGCTTTCGACGAGGCCTATTGCGCTGACCATGCCGGGTTTGTCCCCGGTGAGTATGTCCTGCTTGCCGTAAGCGACAACGGCTCCGGCATGGATAAAGAAACACTGGTGCATCTGTTTGAGCCCTTCTTCACCACCAAAGGTATGGGCCAGGGTACCGGCCTTGGACTGGCCACCGTGTACGGCATCGTCAAGCAGAACGGCGGTTTTATCAACGTATACAGCGAGCCGGGACAAGGAACGACCTTCAAAACCTGTTTTCCCCGGCACAAGGCCGAACCCGCCGAGGCCCTGGTGGAGAGCGCGGCGAAAACACCACTGGGAGGAATGGAAACGGTGTTGATGGTCGAGGACGAAATGGCGATTCTAAACCTCGGTAAGAGGATCCTTGAAGAATTGGGGTATGCGGTATTGATCGCCAAGACACCGGGAGAGGCGATACGTCTGGTCGAAGAGCATACCGGCGAGATTCACCTGCTGATCACCGACGTGGTGATGCCTGAGATGAACGGGCGGGATCTGGCGGAACTGCTCGCTTCTATCAAGCCGGGTCTCAAATGCTTGTACATGTCCGGCTACACGGCCAACATCATCGCTAATCGGGGAGTCCTGGAAGAGGGTGTTCATTTCATCCAGAAGCCGTTTTCAATGAAGGACCTGGCAGTGAGAGTGCGCGAGGCGCTGGATCAGAATTCGACCAATAGGGAATGAGGCTTCAGCTAACAAGACGCTCCACCGGATGGTAATTCCACTGCGCTCCGTTGCCGCCGGTGAGCTTTGCGTTGGGCCTAATTCAGGAACAGGCGGCTGCCTGCAAAGAGAGGTTTGACCCGTATCGGAAGGACGCAGTCACCCAGGTAAGATCGGATGTTTAGGAAGCCAATAGAAATCAAGGACGCCATCTATGCCGCCAACCGGGAGCAGTGGCGCGCATGGCTGGACGCGCACCATGCCGACAAAACGGAAGCGTGGCTGCTTCTATATAAGAAAGGTGCCTCAACGCCGAGCGTCACGTATTCCGAGGCGGTGGAGGAGGCTCTTTGCTTCGGTTGGATTGACAGCATGATAAAAGGAGTTGATACGGAGAAATATACCCAGCGGTTCACACCTCGCCGAAAGGGGAGTGATTGGACACCTGCGAATACGGCCCTGGGGGAGCGACTGATCCAGGAAGGTAGGATGAAACCCGCGGGCCTGGAGGCTTTCCAGTCGAGGAAGGATAAGCGGGTAGCAAGTGTGCCAGAGAATCGGGAAAAAGGTTTGAGCTTGGGGAATTGAAGAATGGGAATGAATTGAGAAGCAATTGATCGAAGAATCAGAAGCCACGAAGAATGAAGCAGGAATGACAAGAAGGTAGTGGGAAAACTCGGACAGAATTGGGCCTAACTCATATAAATATATTCTGCATAGGATGAATTCCTGGAGAATGTGCTGGCCCTCATAGAGACCGCTCAATCACAACTGTTCTGATCTTCCTCATAAATTCCGGCTGTTCCTCCAGGTATTCGAAGCTGGGTCAGCCGTACAAGCGTTGAATGAAGTAATGGTTCACGCGATATTTGCTCTGGTTTTTAGCAGCAGTGATTGGACCCAATCCCGCTTGTTCCAGAGGGCACAGCCGCCCTCCGTCTCTTCCATGTGTTCGTCGCTTTCCCGGATCTCATTTAAAAAAACCGAAGCCAGTCCTTGCTTCAGCGAAGTGTGCTCCAGGTTGGTATCGGAGTAGGGTGCAAACGGGCAGGGTTCGAGCCCGCCAGCCGGGCTGATATGTACAAATCCACGCCCAGCTGCCAGACATCCGCCGTAGCTCTGTTCGTCCCCGGGGAAGGAGATGAATAAACGATTGTAGGTTCGCCGTAGCTCCCGCATTCGCAGCTCGAGCTCCTTGCGCTGGGAGGAGGATATCACCATATCTTCAGTTTTCTCTTTCACGGGTATGTATTCGACAAAGAAGAACAATCGGCAGCCGCTTTTCACCAATTGGTGAATAAAGGATTCGGAGGTGACCAGGTGGAAATTGGATCGAGTGAGCGTCAGGGAGATGCCGAAGAACATCCGTCTTGACTGCATGGCTTTCATGGCTCGAAGTAGATTGTCGTAAACGCCCGAGCCTCGTCGAGCATCGGTTTCCTGTTTAAAACCTTCCAGACTGAGCACAGGAACCACGTTTTTCTGCTTGCCGAGCCGGTCCAGTATCGGATCCGAAAGGAGCATACCGTTTGTAAAAAGCGGGAAAATGATTTCTCGATGAGCGGCTGCTATATCAAGGATTTCCGGACGGGTCAGCGGCTCTCCTCCAGCCAGGAGAGCGAAGGCAAAGCCGAGCTCTCGAGCCTCATCCATCAGCTCATTGAAGCGGGTCACAGAAATTTCGCGATGGTAGTGTCGCTGCTGAGCGTGAGCGTAGCAGCCTGTGCAGTTCAAATTGCACTGCCCGGTAATGCTGGCGATCATGAAGGGAGGAACGTGGATCCCGCGCACCTCCCAATTTTCACGGATATGGGCAGCTTTTTTCTGCCGGATGAGCGTTTTCATCAGGAACAATGTCATCGAAGGATTGTACAGAGAGATCTTCAGGGCCTGCCGTAACACGTGTAGGATCGATTTGTTCAGCCTTTTTCTGTATTTTATTTCCATAAACCGCTGGATTTCCTTTCTCTGTTTGATTTACATCTTTTCTGATTATAGTCAACAAATATTGTACTTTTATTCAGATTTTTCATCAATCTATTAATTAATTTAACCTCAAGTTAACAATTATCAAAGTGGTTATATTAGTTTAACACGAACGGGTAGAAAAACTGTTACCTATTTGTACGGGTCTCGGACAAAACGCCGAGGTCGTACTTTCATCTCTTCATCTCTTTCGGCCAGAAACGGACTATTTCGGTGTTGAAACAACGCAGAGTTCGGTATAGAGTTCCGATACAATGGAATAGCCTTGGATGAAGCGGCGCCCGATATCGAAGAGCAGGAAGTAACATTTTGGAGAAGGATATGGCAAGTCTCTCGGTTCCCAGGAGAATGTCGAGATCCTTCGAGTCGGCGGTGTGAAGCCGGATCAGCTAACAGAACTGGAGCTATTGATCGTCGCTTCCTCTCAACGATGTTGGTAGATATGGTTTCGACTTCTACTATGCTTTCACAAGCCAAGGGAAAGAGATCGCCCGAGTGAAAACTGGTATCGCCTTTTTCGACTATAACCAGCGAAAGATAACCGTCTGTTCCGAAGAGTTTTCCCAGACATATAGATAAGTGATACACAACATCGTACATCTATTTGAAAAGGCATTTTGGATGACATGCACAAGATGAAAGATCTAATCACTGCCGAGATTGAACGATTCACAGTGCAATATCAGACTGAAAACCGGACCACGACAGCATGGGCGACACCCATCGTTGGCTGTGCCGATGCTGAAGATCCCCTCTTCAAGGTCCTGAAACGGGTAGTATCGCCAACGCACCTGCTACCTCAGGAACTGCTTCCCACGGCAAAGACCGTGATTGCTTTCTTCTTGCCATTTGAGAAACAAGTGGCAATGAGCAATATTAAAGGAGTGTTGGTCTCTAGGCAATGGGTGCTCGGGTATTTGGAGACGAACAGACTGATCGTGGCACTTGGAAAGCACATGAGAGGATTTCTGGAAGCAAGGAACTACCAGGTGGAAAACACACCGGCAACCCACAATTTCGATGAGCAGAGATTAATCAGCGATTGGTCGCACAGACATATCGGCTACGTCGCGGGGTTGGGCAACTTCGGTGTGAACAATATGATGATCACCGAACGTGGATGTTGTGGTAGAATCGGAAGCTTTGTTACAAATCTGAGTGTGGCGGCCGATCAGCGGCCGAACCATGAAGCCTGTTTGTACCGATATTGTTCATCGTGCCTGAAATGCGTTGATCGATGTGCCAATGCCGCGCTGTTCAGGGATCGTTTCGATCGGCGGAAATGTTACGAAATGTGTCTGCAGAACGAGGCAAGGTTTAAGGAAATCGGTAAGGCAGATGTATGCGGGAAGTGCCTGGTCGGCCTGCCTTGCTCATTCACCAATCCGGTGAAGAGCAGCTCGGGTTCTTCTGATCCACAATGAGGTAGTGAATAACGCCGCAATCTTGCGAAATGCCTTTGATCAGAAGGGGGATTGGAAACTAGGCTCAGTGCTGGGCTTTGAAGGAGCCCTCTTCGCGGGATTTCTGGATTTTCTCCATTTTCTTGAAATACTCGGCCTGTTTGCGTATCTCCTCGCTGTCCGAGGTGAAGATGTGGTGGTCTATCTCCTTGATCTTCTTGTTTTCGAACAGCTTTTGAAGAACACTCTTGCCCTCTGCCATGGACATCCCCACCATGTTGATCAGCTCTTTGGGGCCGAAATCAAAGGTGTAGGGCTCCCCAGGAGCGGTGTGGACTCGGTTCTTCTCAAGCTCAAGCCACAGTCGATCGTAGAGTCTGCCCAACGGGTTGGACATGATGGTATTGGCCAATTGACGGTAGACAACCCATATTCGCTCGGCCAACAACTGAGTCAGGCGGGTGATCAATTGGGATTGGGTTTGAACCATTCGTTGGAAATTGGCCCGATTCACAACCATCACCGTGGTGTCATCATAGGCTATTCCCGAGGCAGACCGGGGTTTGTTTTCCAGCAGGGCCATTTCTCCGAAGATATCCCCGGCTTTTAGCAAAGCCAGGAGCACCTCTTTGTCATCGACGATCTTGCTGACCTTGATCGATCCTTTTTGGATGATATACAGCTCGTCTCCAGGCTCGGCCTCGCTGCAGATCATGGTAGCTTTCGGATAGAAACGGGTGAACTCTCCCTCTTTCTTCTCCAAGTAGACTGCTTTAGCATAGGGATGAATCTTGGACATCCGTTCCTTGGCCGTGCTCACGTGTTCCCCATCGGGGCAGTGCTGTAGATAGCGAAAATAGGCGTAGTAGGCCTGATTGTATTGGCTCTGGCGGGCGTAGTATTCCCCCACCTTGAACAGGTGACTGGGATGCTCGGAGCCGGTGCTTTTCAGGGTCAGCCGGGTCACCGCTTCATCCAAGTAGCGCATGCGGCGGGAGAATCCCTGAATGATCTTCATGGCGACGGGGGCATTCTTCTCGATCAGCAAATCGTATTGATCGCGAAGGACAGAAATCAAAGATACATCAGTGAGGGCTTGTGCGGTTTCTATGTGGCTATGGGCGGACATCGTGGAGATAACACCAAAAAAATCGCCAGGACCCAGAATGTTTCCGCTCTCTTCTTCCACGATGGATACTTCTTTGCTCAGTCCTACTTTCCCACCACGAATGATGTAGAAGTTGGCGGCGTTGGGTTTCCCTTCAACGATGATGTACGAGCCTTTCTTGAAGTTTACCAGCGAAAGCTGTAAAGGATTGGCCATGCCTTTTCCTAGGATAATGCTCCTCTTTACTGCTGCGACAGGTTCGCTTGCCCCATATGCACGCGCAATTTACTATCCGGTGCACGAACAACTATCGCTAGTATATGGATCGGTATTGAGATTGTCAATGTTAAGTGAAGGAATCGAGTACCGTGAAAGTCAATGATCTGCGCCGATCAGGGTGACCGGCTGACCCACGGAAAGCCCGTAGTGTTTCGCTGCGCTGTCCTCCCGTACCGCGATTTCCAGAAATTCGGAACTGCCGACTAAACAGAGCGCAATCCCAACAGGTACATCGGCATAGGTGATTCTCAAGCAGTCGTCTCGAAAGGCACCCGCCTGTACAGTGATTCTCCCGTGTTTCGCTTCCAGCATCTCGATATCCCTCCTATGCACCGAAGTGATACAGTTGCCAAAGCGATCGATATGGAGGATTCGCCCGTGCACGGCGCCTGCCACATGCTCAGGGATGACTTCGGGCAGAACGACCGGTTGGATCCGCTGGCCTCGAAGGTGCTCCTCATGACCGATGGCACACAGAGCGGCAGCCGGTGCTAACAGGTCCCGTCCGTGAAAGGTGCTGCTGGGCAGCGGTCGGGCTAGTTGGGGTTCGGTCCTCGAAGATACAGCATCGGTTTCGAGTTCGGTAAGCCCTCCGATTCGCAATGAGTGGACAAGGGCATCCGGATACATCCGCAGGAGCAAACTGATCAGCCCGTTATCCGGAGCAAGCAGGTACTTGGCTTTGATTTCGGCCAGGAGAACACCCCTCTCACTACCCACACCGGGATCAACCACGGCACAGAAAACACTTCCCGATGGAAAATAGTCCCAGGCAGTGTAGAGAAGGTAGGAAGCGGAGAGCAGATCCTGCGGTCCGACTTCGTGAGTCAGATCTACGATCCGAATTGAAGGATCGCGGCACAGGATGATCGCTTTCATTACACCGACGTAGGTGTCTTTACTGCCAAAATCCGTCAGCAGGGCTACAATTTTGCTGTTCATCGAACAATAAAACTTAATCTACGAGAATTCTATCACTACAGCTCAGGAATTGAAAGGTCAGAGACTTTCGTGTTACGGTTAGGGCGTTTCTATGAACAGCAGGGATGATCATTTACATTGGCGGGAGATCGTATCGCGGCTGGTGAAACGCTGCGGTATATTTGATCTGTATGAGTCGAGGCGAAGAACTCAAAACGGCAAGGAAGGAATCTTCCATCTCCTCAAAGCACCGGATTGGGTGAATGTAGTCCCTATTCTCAGCGACGATAAGGGTAGAACATGTTTTCTCATGGTGAAGCAATACCGGCAGGGAATATCCGGTATCACCGTAGAGTTTCCCGCCGGCTTGATCGAAACCGGGGAATCACCTGCGCGGGCTGCAGGGAGAGAGCTCTTTGAGGAGACAGGATATCGTGCAAGAACCCTGAAGCTGATCGGCACGATCTCTCCCAATCCGGCTTTTATGACCAACCGCTGCTACACGTTTTTTGCCGGTGACTTGTACCTGGTGTCTACCCGGGAGCCCAACGATCGCTGGGATGAGCTGGAGCTGCTCGATGTTCTGCTGGTACCGGTGGAGGATCTGGTTGATGGAATCGGGCAAGAGCCATACTGCAATTCCATGACCGCCCTGGCTCTGTACTGGTATCAGCGCATGGAGGGTTGAGAAAAAGGCGCCGACCGGATTCGAACCGGTGCATAAAGGTTTTGCAGACCTCTCCCTTACCCCTTGGGTACGGCGCCTAGAAAAACCGTGGCAAATGTAACAAAAATGGGGTCTTTTGTCCAGCGTGGCCGGCTGAGGTACGACCGGTCAAGGTATAGCCGGCTCAGACGCCAGCCTCGAGCACTCCTGCTCTTTCCTCCGATCTATGATTTTGCCCTCTATGATCTGTTCCTCAAACCTTACGCTCTCTGCAGACTGGGTGCCTGGCTCGCGAGGGCTGGTTACCAGGTACGGTTGGTCAATGCTATGGATTATAGGGATCCCCGCAGCGCCGCCTTGCTGGGCAGCCCCCGCCGGGAAGCCAGGGGCACGGGGAAGTTTTTTCGACAGGTTGTTCACACCCCGCCGGCAGTGGCAGGAATCGAGCGCAGCTATGCCCGTTACGGCGTTGTGGCAGAGAGCCTTGAAGCCCAAATATCCGCCGGGGAGCCGGATGTGGTGTTTGTTTCCGCAGGGATGACCTATTGGTACCCCGGGGTGATCGAGGCGATCCGGATCGTGAAGAAAGCTTTCCCTGGGGTGGAGGTGATTCTCGGGGGCATCTACCCGACCCTCTGTCCGGAGCATGCCCGGGCTACAAGCAAAGCCGATGTTGTGGTATCCGGTCACGCTTTCCCTCAGATCATAGATATTTTAAAGGATAGATCCCTGCCGACCACCGAGCCCCCCGTGGCCGAAAAGTTGCTTCTCCTCCCCGAGGCAAACTGGGATGCCGGAGTCCTCCGTCTGAATCGGGGCTGCCCCTTAGCTTGTGCCTACTGCTCCTCAAAAACAATCGAGCCCCGGTACACCCCCGGGCGACCGGATCAGCTTGTTCAGACGGTTCGGGAGATGAATCGTTGCTTTGGTACCCGTTCGTTCGCTTTCTATGACGATGCTCTGCTGGTGGGCAAGGAGGAGGGGCTGCTTCCCTTTCTTGAACAGCTACGCCGATCAGAGTTGTCTTTGAAGTTCTATCTACCCAACGCCGTGCATCTCCGTTTTCTCGACCGTCGCTGTGCATCGATGATGAAGCGGGGGGGATTCCAGGAAGTTCGTATAGGCTTTGAAAGCGCCCAAACCGCTTTTCACGAAAGCCTCGACAATAAACTTGACACTCCAATGCTGGCCGAAGGGCTGGAATGCCTGTTCCAGGTGGGATTTGCGAAAAAGAATATCATTGTCTATATTCTAGCGGGAATGCCTGGACAGGAAGCGGGTGAAGTGGAGGAATCGGTCCGTTACGCCGCTTCCTTCGGAATCCGGGTTCAGCTTGCCGAATACTCTCCCACCCCCGGCAGCGCTCTGTGGGCAAAGGCGGTACGTTCTTCTTCTTTTGCGCTGGAAGAAGAGCCCCTTACCCACAACAACAGTCTCCTTCCCTTACGGTGGAAAGGATTCACCCTGGACGATCTGAACAGATTGAAGGCTCTGACCCGGAGCCTTAACGATCCCTCGGCGGGGATGAGTCTGTCGAATGGGAACAACCCGGTTTAGCCATCCGCTTCGGTGTAGGCATCTCCTTTTTCCGAAACGAGGCAGAGAAAACGCATCCGCCCCTCTCCGGTATTGAAGAATCCGTGAGTAATTCCGGCTTGGGCATGGATTGCAGAGCCCTGGCGGATCGGATGCTCAGTGCCTTCGATTTTCACGAAACCGCTTCCCTCGAGGATATATACTACGTGGTACCAATCGTGCCGGTGGTACGGGCTGTTGGCTCCCGGTTGTAGCGTGAACTCCCGCAGGTAGCCTTGAAAGCCGTCCTTCGGCCCCACGAGAATCTGCTTGTACACCCTTTGCTCTCCTTCGCCGTATACGGGGTAGGGTTTCTTTTCTGATTCGTGACGTACCATGGTCTCACTATATTCCACCGCCGCATTTTCTACCACCCTATGTCCATCTTGGGCCGGCCCATGTTTGAAATGAGAACAGGTATAGATCAAACTTGAAATTGAAATTAGAATTGAAATAGCATTAGAAAAAAGGGAGAACGCGATGTCCCAATCGAAACAGAAGCGTCTTGAACAGAAGAGGGCTGCGATCCTGGCCACAGCGGAGGATGTTCTCATAAAGCGGGGGAAAAACGCCACCATGGGCGACATCGCCCAGGCCCTGGATATGGACAAAAGTTCTCTGTACTACTACTACAAGGGCATCCCTGAAATCCTCAATGCCATTCTTGATCAGGAGTATTACGATTTTTCTGTACACATCAACGAGATACGAAAGGAAAACAAGACCCACGTTGACGTGCTGAAGGAGTTGGTACGGGTTATCCTTGAATTTTACCACGACAATCTGGAGATCCTATTGATAATCCTAACCAGGATCTTTCCCCTGTTTATTGATCCGGATACGAGGGAAGAATCCACGGCGATCAACAACTATATGGAAAGTTACCGCGAAGCCAATGTACTGATGCTCGAAGAAATCAAGCTCGGTCTGGAGAAAGGAGAGTTCAGAGTCCGCTTTAGTCCTGAGATGATTCTGCAGACCCTGCGAGGTGCGGTGTTTGGAGTCTGTGCGGTTTGGCGTGATCAAAAGCCGAGCCGGGATGAGATATCGACTTTCGTCGATCAACTTCTGGACATGTACACCTGAGCTCCAGCCAGAGAACAGGGAGCAGCGACTATGGCAAGTCAGAAAAAAAAGAAAGATCGAGCGACAAATCTAACCCCCCAGGAACTACCCACCAATGTAGAGCTCAAGCGGCTTCTCGATATGACGGTCACCCGTTTGGAAAATTGGAAAGTGGAGGTGGAGAGCAATCCCAACCCGCGCATGGTGCATGTGCTGAAAAACATCATCGCCCAGATCGAGACCCTGACAGAGCTCAGCGAAGCCAAGATCAGCTATTCCTATAAAGCACTTTCCCGCCAGATGTCGATTCTGGTGGATGAAGTGGCCAAGCTCAACATTGCCATCACCGATTCCCTTCTGGAGGATGATCTGATCGACGACGCGGAGGAGGAACTCATCAACGAGTCTTTGAAACAGGTTTTCCAGGCCGCGGTCCGTCTGATTCGTATCGTACAGCAGGCTTTTATGTTACGCCGCTCCAGGACACAGTTCCCCGAAGTAGAGGAATAGAACCGTTCAATTCTTTAACAAAATGGATTGACTCAAGCATTCGTCCTTACTATTTTAGTAATATATAAAAATTTTCTACACCTGTACGCCAGGAAGGTTGATTGGTACCGTGTTTACAATTTTCGCGGGCTGACCTGGTAAAACGAACAAAAACGAGAGAAAGGAAGTCACATGATTAGCAAGAAGATACAGGATGCTCTAATCGACCAAATCAACGCAGAGCTATACTCCGCCTACCTATACCTCGCCATGGCGGCGGAGTTCGAGAGCAAGAACCTCAAGGGAATGGCCAACTGGATGGAGGTTCAGGCCAAAGAGGAGACGGGACACGCCAAACGATTGTACGATTTCGTAAACGACAGAGGTGGACGGGTAACTCTGAAGGCTATCGACGCCCCGCCCACGGATTGGAAAACCCCTTTGGCCGCTTTCGAGGCTGCCTACGAGCACGAGCAAAAGGTAAGCGCCATGATCCACAACCTGGTGGATATCGCCCGCAGCGAGAAGGACAAGGCTGCCGAGGTGATGCTGGCCTGGTTCGTGGATGAGCAGGTGGAGGAAGAAGCCTCAACCAGCGAAGTTGCAGAGAAGTTGAAGATGATCAAAGACTCAGCCAACGGGCTGCTCATGCTGGACAGCGTTCTCGGCAAGCGAGAGTAGAAGCCGGGATTTCAAATCGAAACACATGGCTGCTCCAGAGCGAAGATTGGGGCAGCCGTTTCTTTATCAGGAACTAAGGAGCGGATTTGGGAAACCGGGCATTCAAATTTTCGATTTGTGAATTTGAGCGAACATACTGCTGTGCCGGATCTTCAGAAGGATCAAAGTCCCAAGAGAACTGCCTGCCCTTACTCAAGGCATTATTTAGAATGATCCTGGACTGCTGACTTTGTATAATGGCTTGCTTGATGATTTCTGGATCCCAACCATCGAAGATCCTGTCTCTCAGGCTGTCCTCCGCGGATCTTAGTTCCGGACGACCACTGAGATTGAGTCTTTCTTGTGGGTCTTCTTTCAAATCGAAGAGCAAAGAGCGTTGGTTCTGAATGTATATGTATTTGTGTTTGCCTCGACGCAACATACGCATCGGTTCCAGGACACCCTCGCCACAATATTCTAGGACGGCCTCATCTTTCCAATTTTCTTCGTTACCGGTCAGCAGTTCACAGAAACTGTCACCATCACGAAGACTCTGTTTTTCCATGAGCTGATCCGCAAGGCAAAGCTCACACAAAGTTGGCAGCAGATCGACCAGTGAAACCACCGAAGTCCTTCGTTTGTTTCCCGGTAGTACGGATGGCCAGGAAACTATTAGAGGCACCTTTGCACATTCATCGTAGAATGTTCTCTTGAACCACATTCCGTGCTCACCAAGCATTTCACCGTGATCGCTTGAAAAAATGACCAGGGTGTTGTCATGAATGCCAAGTGTCTTCAATTCATTTATGAGGTGTCCAACCAGGGAATCGAGATAGCTACACATCCCATAAAAGGCATGTCGAGCATCTAGGATCATCTTTTCGCTCAAAGGGAAGGTGTCGACGCCATGATGAATCTGCAACCACTGATTAAAAGGATGCCAAATCTCTTCGGCCGCAGAGATGGCTGGTAGGTCAATTTCTTCATCATTGTATAAATCCCACCAATCGGCGGTTATAATGAATGGGTCGTGAGGATGTGTGAAGCTAACATTGAGAAAAAAAGGTGAGTCGTCTTCCTCCTTAAGTCTGCGTGCTTGCGCCCGTAGACAGCTCAGAGCTCGGTACAGGGTTTCTTCGTCGTAATCGAGTTGCAGGCTCCATATACATTTACCAGATTCTCGAACCTGTTCAACGTTTGAACCTGGATTTAGGCCCACTCCCCTGTTCCAATCGGGAGACCAGATAAAAGAGGCCGGATAGATATCTGTTGTAAGTCTTTGTTCAAATCCGTGCAGCTGATCAGGTCCGATAAAATGTCCCTTTCCCGACAGGATCGTTTTGTAGCCCGCACTTCTAAGATGATGCACGAAGGTGGGCATAGCCGCCGGCAGCTCACACCCGTTATCGTATACACCAATCCGGCTGACTAGCTGACCTGAGAACATGGATGCACGTGATGGGGCGCAGAGCGGACTATTGCAGTAACAGTTTTCAAAGAGAACACCTTGATCGGCTAACCGATCGATATTGGGTGTTTTCACCCGCGGATTGCCGTAAGCCCCAAGGATCGAAGCTGGAAGTTGATCAGCGGTTATAAAAAGTACATTTGGACGGTCTGCTTTTTTTTTCATTGTTCTTAGTGCTCTCGTCGTATTCTAATAGGATTCGATAATGTGGCTGAGACGATTGGAACTTTGAACCATGGACCTGACGGTATGGTAGTTGATTTTCCAGGAGTGGGCCATGTGTGTCCAAATCGGCTTGCCTTCACGTGAAAGAAGCGGCCACCATTCTCCAACCCGGTGGTTTATGACTTTGTCCATGACAAAGCGATGGACGTTCTTATAAGCTTCCAAATATTCAGAATCACCGAAAAGGATATACCCGTCCAGCATGGCAATCAGCACCTCCGCCTGCTGCCAGAACTCTTTTTCCTTGTCATTTACACCGCCTTTGTGGCGACCTTCCACGAATACGCCACCATAGTCTTGATCGATGCCATTGCGTAAACAATGCGACAACAACAGCTTAATTGGCTCCGTGAAATCTGATTCCGGAAGAGCAAGGATACGAACTGAATGATTTAGCAGCCAGGCCAGCTCCGCATTATGCCCGAAGGAAGTATTGTCGTGAGCGTGGGTTTTCTGTCCCGCATCCTCGAATCGGTCCCATCCCCAAACGATATCGAATTTTATCTGAGGTGCGACGTGCCAATCAATGGTGAACTGAGGAATGCCGGTTCCGTATTTTTCGTGGAGCATTCGCTGGCGGAGGATATCGATGACTTCAAGCAGCCTGCGCCGGTGTATCTCTTGCCCGCTGCATTCGTACAGGGTTGTAAGAGCTTCCATTAAATGCATATGTACGTCCAGCGTTTTCCTGTCGCCGCCCTGGCTTCCGGGTCCAGCCAGCTGCCAGCCTTGGTCAAACATTTCCAGATAACCGCCGTACAGACTGTCGACACAATATTTTTGAATCAAGTCAAAGGTTTTTTCTGCATACTCCTGACCTATACGATCCCCGGACGCAAGAGTAAATTCGCTCAACGCGTATATGGCAAAAGCTTGCCCGTAAAGAATTTTATTATCCAGCAAAACATTTCCTTTACGATCAACCATCCAATAGAAACCACCGTGTTTCTTATCCCACATTCTGTCCAATAAAAAACACAAACCGTGTTCAGCATACGCCAGAGCGCGATCATCATCGTATTTGGATCGACAGAGAGACGCCATAGTATAGAGGGTCCGGGTTTGGGATATTAATGATTTCTCATCTTCCCCGGTGTCCTCACCGTTGCTGTCAAAATGAGTAATATAACCTCCGTTTTTATCGTCCCGGCACCGCTGAATCCAGAAGGGGAAGAGTTCCGTGGTAAGATGGGCTTCAATTTCAAAAAGTAGCGATTGAAGATCCTTTTTTTTCATCCGATTCAATCCTTTTTGATCAATCATCGTGTTTTGACTTGACAAATAGTCATATATACGCATATAATGCCACAAATGAGCCTAATCGGTCAAGGCTTGTTCTTCTCTACGGAGAAATTACAAAAACAGGAGGTGCTTGTTATGTCCAGGCACAATTTTGGTTTCCTGCGGGTTCTGCTCATCGGGCTGCTTCTTTTAACAGTAAGTGGCTTCCTCTGGGCTGGCGGACAGACTGACAGAAAAGCGGCGACAAAACCTTTGAAGGTGGGTTATCTTCCCTTTGCTGGATTCGGACCGATCTATGTCGCCGACAACAATGGTTGGTTTGACGAGGCCGGTGTCAATGTCGAACTGGTCCTGTTCGACAGCGGACCTCCGTTGCTCGAAGCTATGGCCGCAGATCAAATCGATGTTGGGGCTCTCGGCGGGATACCGACGCTGCGTACCGCCTCCCGTGAGGTATTCGATATGCGGATCATCTCTGTTGAGGCGGACGTATCCGGTTTCACCACCCTGGTTTCCGACACCAGTATCAACACGGTCGCGGATCTGCGAGGAAAAAAGGTCAGTGTACCTTGGGGAACCACCAGCCATTACTTCCTGGGGCGTGCCCTGGCCAAGTTTGGGATGACCATTGAAGATGTAGATCTGGTCGAGATGGAGGTACTGGATGCCCAGGCGGCCTTCATAGCCAAACGAATCGATGCGTTTGTGCCGGCCCCTGCTGCGATATTCCTGATTTTCGAAGCTCGAAAAGACGCCAAGGAATTGTTCACCTCACAAGATTTCACCAAACCCCCCGGAGACACAACTCCGTTGTACATTTATGATCTGTGGGTTGCTCCCCAGCACGTCCTCGACACCCGCCTTGAAGAAGTCCAGAAGGTTCTGCGTGTATTTCACGGGAAGACCATTGACTATTTCACATCTCCAAGTACCTCGCAGAAAGCTGCACAGGATCTCTTGGGATGGATGAGCGATGTGGTCGGTGCTGATATCTCGGTTGAGGAAGTGGAACGACAGGTCAACTTGAGGAAGTACTTCAATATTGCAGAAATGAAGGATCTTTTTAAGAGCGGAAATTTCAGAAAACTCCTTGAAGCTCAGGTAGATTTTTTGACCGATGTAGGTATCCTGGAAACTGCGCCTGTTTTCGACAATGTGATGGATAGCTCCGTTGTTGATGGTCTATAATAGGCTTCATGGTTTCGACTAAAAGTACAGAACAAAACGTAAGTAACAGAAACAATCCTCGGCTGGATGGCAGAAAAACTACCGTCCATCCCCGAGGAACGGCCCTGGAACAGCAGAGCCGCAGGCGAACACAGCGGATTGTTATCGGAGCAACGAGTCTCATTACTGTCATCGCTGTATATACCATCATCTCGAATCTTCCTGATAACAATCCGGTCCTCATGCCGCCGCCGCAGCTGGTGCTCACGACTCTTTGGAAGCGGATCATCGATATTTCGATTATCAAGGCTACCCTGGCCAGCTTGAAACGTGTAGCCATTGGATACCTGGTAGGGGCTGGTAGTGCCATTATCATAGGTACCCTGATGGGCTGGTTCCGTTTCATTGAATACGTTATAGATCCCATTGTCGAGTCTCTTCGACCGATACCTCCATTGGCCTACATTCCCCTGGTGATTCTATGGTTTGGTATCGGGGAAGTCTCGCGAATACTGGTCATTACCGCTTCGGCGTTCCTCACCTGCATCGTAAACGCCTATTCTGGGATGAAACAGGTGCCCAAAGTATATGTAGATGCTGCAGAGACTCTGGGGGCAAATCAGTTTGCCGTGTTTCGTACGATCGCCCTTCCTTCCGCATTACCGTATATCTTTGCCGGGCTTCGGGTGGCGATGGCAGCTTCGTGGACCACTTTGGTCGCAGCGGAGTTAATCGCCGCTCAAAGCGGGCTTGGATTTCTGCTGCAGACGGGAAGACGGTATTTCAAGACCGATTTGGTAATAGCCGGTATTATTATAATTGGGATTCTGGCCTTCACGATGGATCGTTTATTCAGAAAGGTACAGACGAGATTTACCCGGTGGGCTGAGGTTAAATAGTCATGCCTCCCCGCGACAGGTCCGGCGACGATTTCCCTTTCCTGGAAGTTCGCCGCGTCTCTCATGAGTTCAGGACGGTTCAATCAGACAGCAGCTTCCAAGTCTTAAATGACATCAACCTGACGATTCGACACAATCATTTCGTGACGATTGTGGGAATTTCGGGGTGTGGCAAATCTACCCTGTTGCGAATAATCGCCGGTTTGATTGCGCCTACGGAGGGTGAGGTTTTCCTTCAGGGCAGTGTCATCAAGGGTCCCGACGCAAATCGAGGGATGGTCTTTCAACAGGATGCTGTTTTCCCTTGGTTGACAGTGCAGAAAAACATCGAGTACGGGTCCCGTATTCGAGGAGTGAATCCCTCAGAAATAAGCCGGAATACCCAAAAATGGATCAAACTGGTTGGTCTTGAAGGTTGGGAGAAAGCCTATCCAAAAGAACTGTCCGGGGGTATGCGCAAGAGAGTGGATTTAGCTCGGGTATATGCAAACGGCCCGGAGGTCATGCTCATGGATGAGCCGTTCGGTGCTCTAGATGCCCAAACCAAATCACAGATGCAGGAGGAGTTACTCAACCTTTGGGAGAAAGAGCGGTCGACAGTTATCTTTGTAACCCACGATTTGGAAGAAGCTGCGTTTCTCTCTGATGAAGTCGTGATTATGTCACCGAGGCCCGGCGAGATCAGATCTACCGTACCTATCGAGCTGCCGAGACCACGCACAGAAGAGTTGAGATTGTCCTCCGAATTTTTGGAAGCGAAAAAGCTGCTCTACGAAAATCTCAAGAGTGCCGAGTCATCTGGGGGGACGGTACACAGCAACAAGGAATCGACCTTCTAGAAAGGCTGTGTAGGTCCACTCCGCTGCAGATGAACTCGCGGAAACGAGTAAACGATAATCTTTTTATCGTGGAAGAGTAGAGTATTTATGAAATACAAGCTTGGATTCATCACAAATATCTTATATCAAAACGGTGTAACGAATATTGGAGATGTAGTTGATATTGCTATAGATCTCGGCTTTGATTGTCTGGATGTCGGTCCCACCTACTCGGTAGAACAGCTGGGGTTGATCGTCAAGCGTGGAATTGGAATTTGTGCTCTTACCTACTGTAGAAATCTGCTCATCGACGACAAGGAGCAAGCCGATGGCTATCGCAGGGATATTGAAGAGCGCATCCGTATTGCCGGTTCTCTTGGCATACCGATCGTAACAGTATCCGCTGGTTACTATAATCCTATTGAAAAGGCGGAAATCTATGATGAATATGAAGCCATTCGCCCCTTGCCTGAACGCAGCGCAGATCCTTTTTTCAAAGCCTATACGCCCCTCGTCAAGCTTGCTGAAAAAGAGAAAGTTCGGATAGCCGTGGAGAATTGTCCGCAAATGGGCAACTGGGCTATTTCCCCTTATCTGTGGAAAATCATGTTCAAGGTGATCGATTCTAATAGTTTCGGATTGGCCTATGATCCTTCACATATGGTATGGCAGTTCATGGATCCATATTCACCGATTCTGGATTTCAAGGACCGATTATTCCATATTCATGCCAAAGATACTGAAATACTGCCGCAAGTATTGAAGGAAAAAGGAACTCTAACAGATTTTACTTGGTGGCGGCATCGTCTACCGGGATGGGGTAGCATCGACTGGCGAAAAATCCTATCTCTCTTGATGGAGGTTCAATACGCCGGTTCTATCAGCATTGAACATGAGGATGAACTTTTTTCCGGGTCCATCGCAGTTGTCTGTGAGGGACTACGGAAAGCCAAATACCATTTGAAATGGTGTGCCGGTCTGGATTAGCTGGTTATGAGGTTTCACGAACAAAAGCTCGATAAAATACTGGAGTTACTTGAAAAGAACCCATACTGGGACACCGCCGAACTGGCGGCGCGGCTCAGTTCGAGTCGTTCCACGGTTCAACGATGTCTCCGTGAGCTACATGACATGGGACTCGTTCAAAAAATACATGGTGGGGTGAAACGGTTGAATCTGGGGCCGTCGAGACCAGTTTCAATCGACGAAAGGCGCAAGAAAGATCTACCAGCCAAGAGGGCGATCTGTGCAGAGGCGGTGAAGTTGATCGGACAGTCTGGAATGGTCTATCTAGATGCCGGAACAACGATCTTTCCCATGACTCAACTTTTAAAAAAAAGCAGTCACGCCAATGTAGAGTTCGTCACCAACGACATAACGATTGCGGTGGCTCTATCACACAGCGAGTTGAAACATGTTCTCTTAGGAGGTCAGATCCATACAATAACCCAATCGCTGAGCGGACCGCACACACAGATGCTCTTGGGTTATTTTACATTTGACCTCTGTTTTATTTCAGCCGATTGTATCGATTTCGATGCAAGTGTTTCCTGTTCGGTATCAATGGAGGCCATTTTAAAACGACTGGTAATCGAGCGATCAGAAAAGAGAGTTCTTCTGGCCACGGCGCATAAATGGAAGAAGCAGGCTGGTTCTTTGATCGCCAATCTGAAGGAGTTCGATTACTGGATTGTCGACACCGCAACTTCTGATATCAAAGATGCATGTGCCCAGTGCGAAGTTACTCTGATTGAAGCCGGGCCGAGCAATTTTGGGACAACTAATGAAGTAGCAGCTGGTATAGAGTGAGTAAAAAATCACGGTTGTCCGCCTGAATATAGCTGAGCCTGCCCCCCATTCGGCTGAAGGTCTTTAGGTAGCGGATGTAGTAGGCCGGATTGTCCGGAGGAGGCTCCCCAAACTTTTGCCAATCCCAGCTTGACTCGGCCAAATCGACCACGAAGATCGAGAACTCCTCGACCTGTCGTGCTTCCTGAGAGGCCAAATTTCGGGCCATGGACAGGGACTTCTCGAAGATCATCGGGGACATCACCGCCGAGCCGAGCGAAATGTACACACCACCCTCCAGGTCGGCTATAGCTCGAGCAAAGACCAGAAAATCCCGCTCGGCGGTCCGGCCTACCGCAGCTCCCCGATTCAGCGGATGGGTGTAGATGATGTCATGTCCGAACATGGGGTGAGCGGTGAAGGGTACCTCGAGATGGAAGGCTGCGGCCTGCAGCCCGTACTGCTTAAAGGGATGCTGGATCCGCAGGAAGCCCGGCTGGAGATCGAAGCGTTCGAGCGCCCAAAGAAGGTCCGCCGCCGCCGCCGCCCGTTCCGGATCCAGTGCCGCCCGTTCGACCGTCCAGATGAGCTCGGCCTTGGCCGGAATGTCCAGCCCGTCGTTCTGAACGAGAGACCCGGTCGATTCCCCGTAACCGAGACCCTCGTAGGCCCCGACCAGGAGGGCGAGATTCAAACACCGTCCCGTCTCCTCCCACATGCCGAAGCAGCCCAGACGAACGTTTTCCCGCACGTCCTCGGAGCTTGCGCCCAGGTAGGTGAACTCCCAGTCGTGAATGATCCCGGCGCCGTTGGTTGCCAGATGGGTCAGCCAACCCGCCTGGATCAACTCGATCAACACCGGGGATAGACCGTTTTTAATGGCATGCGCGCCGAAAGCCAGGACTACCGGCCGGTTCCGTGAACGAGCCTCCCTGATCGCCCCTCCGGCTTCCCGAATCGCGGCCAGGGCTTCTGAAGCCAGCGGACCCGGTGAATCGGAAGGTGATACATGGTCCTTCTCGATGAAAACCCGGTTTTTTCGCTCCTTGAGCAGTTTGAAATGGAGGCGGCTTCGGTCAAGCTCTGGAAAAGGCATAGCTCATCTCTCCTGTTCCGGGAAGAGGAGCCCGAGCAGCTTGCCGGACTGGGAGAAATCCGCAACGATCAGATCCGCCCCGGCCTGGATCAGCCGGCTGCGTTTTACCGGATTCAATCCGTAGCGCCGTACCTCGTCGCTGGCTACGCCTACGGCCAGTCCGTTTCGCTTGCGGGTTTCCTGTATTTCCACCGGGCCGTCTCCGAAAGTCACGATCTGTTCGCCCTCTCTTAAGTTGATGTCGGCCAGGGTGCTCTCCAGGACCTTCCGCTTCGGCTCATGCTTGATGTCCCCGATGGCGCCGTAGATCCTGCCTTCGAACAGCTCGGCATAACCCAGGATTTCCGCCTCCCGCACCATGTCCTCTTGATCCGTACCGCTGGCCAGGTACAGCTTGACACCCCTCCCGTGCAATGCCCGCAAGAAATCGACCGCCTTTTTCAAGGTGAAATCTTCGCTGCCGAGCTCACCGGTGCGGATCTTGTCGATCCGTTTGTCGATCCTCTCGAGCAGCTCCCGGTTGTATATTTCCTTGTAACCGTACTCGTCGAGGATCTGCTCTTTCGGGACGTACCCGAACTCCCGCACCATTTCCACCAGGCCCAACATCTGCAACAGGGTTTGGATTCCCGTGGTCCGGTCGATGTAGCCTCGAACCCGCTCTCGTACCCTGTGATAGCTGGTCTCGTCGACCTCCCGCCACCGCTCACCGAGGATCGAACGGATCATTACCGGTTCCATCACCTCTTCCCAGCCCTGGCGAAGGGTGGAGATGGTCCCGTCGTTGTCGAAGACGGCGTGGGTGATTCTTCGGCCGCCGATCGGTTCGTTCACGATTTCGATTTCGCTGTCCCGATAGAATAGCGCCCTTTGGGGCGAAGCGGCCAGTTCGGGATGATATCTGTAATTGGCCTCCCCGGCGAGCGACAGAATTTCCTCCGGAGAAGCGGTACCGGTGATGAAGCGCTTCTGCACCGTTACTCCGGCCACCAGGTTGGCGAACTCCGCCGCTTCCCGCGGGCTGCTTCCGGCTGCCAAGGCGGCCGCAATCCCTGCCAGGAAGCTGTCTCCGGCCCCGACCGTGTCGGTGCGGGAGAGAAGCAGAAGCCCGGGGATCTCGTAACAGCCATCGGCCTCGTAGACCAGGCAGCCCCGGTCGCCCCGGGTGAGGAACAGGGGCTTGCGCCAGTGTTGAAACAGGGATGCCCCGTACTCTCGCGCCTCTTCAAGGGGAATTTCCCCCTCGAGGGAGCGCTCCATGCCGCAGAGGGAAGCTGCCTCCCTGTCGTTGATCTTTCGCAGGCAGGCGGTGAACTCGACACTGTAGCTGCGGCTGTCCACGATCGACAGTACCTCGGGGTGCTTGTCCAGCAGAGCGATCAGCCGTTTTCGGAAGCTGTCGTTGTGAACTCCTCGAAAAACCTGCTGGTTGACGATGAGAATATCCAGCTCCGGGAGCCATTTCAATAGACCGGCTAGAAGCTGATCTGAAGTGTCCGATTGCAGTCGGTTGAAGTTTCCGAAATCCAGGCGTGGCTGCTCATCCTCGCCGATGAGAACTTTGGTGAATACATGGGTGTCCCAATCGACTTTCTGCTCCAGGAGCTCAGAGTCGACGATGCCCAAGTCGTGCATGATGCGCCGCATTTGCCACCCGAACGGATCGTCTCCGGTAACTCCGAAGGTCCGGACCGTGCCAACGCCCATGGCCTTTATGTTGGCGGCCACGTTGCCAGCCCCGCCGAGAGAGTAGCGTTGTTCCGCCACCGGTTGAGTGGCCAGTCCGGTTTCCACGGATGTCTCGGAAGCCGACATATCCACGATGAAGTAGGTATCCAGGCAGAAATCACCGACGATGCCTATGTGGAGTTCCGGAAGCCGGGTGATCAGATTGTCGATATTCTCTATGGATGGAGACATTAGTTTTGTTCTACCCGGGAAACAGCTCGGCCTCGAGGGCTGCGCAGAGGGTATGGTAGATGGCCATATGATACTCCTGGATCCGGGCGGTGTCCCCGCCGGGAACGCTGATGCTTATCCCGGCAAGCTCTTTCAGTGCACCACCCTCCCCGGTCAGGGCGATCGTTTTTACATCCACCGCCCGGGCCACCTTGACGGCGTTGATCACATTTGCGGCATTGCCGGAAGTGCTGATGGCGATCAACGCATCCCCCGGTCTGCCGTAGCCGAAGACCTGCTGGGCGAACATCATGTCGGCGGACACGTCATTGGCAACGGCGGTGGCGAGGGAGATCTGGCTGACCAGGGAAATGGCAGGCAGGGCGCCCTGCAGCCGCCGGGCGATCTCCACGCCTTCGGCCCCATAGAGCCTGCGCATCTTGGCGACGTCGGCTTCAGGTAGAGGCCGGCGGCTGCGGAATCCCTTCATCAGCTCCCCGACGATGTGCTCCGTGTCAGCGGCGCTGCCGCCGTTGCCGCAGATCAGCAGCTTGTTCCCTGTTCGGAAGCAGCTTTTCAGTGCTTCAAAGGCGGCTTCCAGGGCGCCCCGGCAAGGGATTAACTCTGCTCGCTGCTCGAACAAAGCCGAAAAAAACGTTCTCGCTTCACCGTCCATACATTGATTCTCGGCTTCGTGATCTCTGGAAAACTATTACAAGCAGCATTTTCTTTCACCATTTTTGGGTTAGTTGATCTATGTATTCAGGCTCCGCTGCCAACATTTCCCTGGGAGGAAGACCTGCTACCATCCCATCCAGATCATTTGCCACCATCTTGCCGATTAGTTTTAAGTCGCTTAAAACAGAACCGGCTCGATGCGCCGACAGGACAGCTTTTTCTGCTTTCCGGATCGGGTGATTTTTTGGCATCGGTTCCTCTGGAAATACATCTATGGCTGCCTTAAAGCGACCCTGCAATACCAGCTCGGTAAGAGCATCAAAATCAACTAAATGTGCTCGACTAATCAGGACGAATACCGCTTCTTTCGGGATTAACTCCAATTTTGCCCGGGAGAGCATATGTTTATTCTGTTTGGTCGGTATAGCCAAGACAAAGGTTACTTTGGATGTTCGAAGAAGGACATCCAGATCGACCGGCTCCACTTCCTGGTCGCGAAGGTAGCTCTGCGGCAGCCAAGGGTCATAGACTTGGATGGAGCAGCGAAACGGAACCAGCAACTTTTTTAGACTGCGAGCCAATGCACCAAAACCAATGAAACCTACTTTTTGCTTGAATAGAGTAAAGGTGTTCTGATTGCCAAAACGTAAATAGGTCTCCTTGCCGGTACGGAAAAGCCTATCCCCTTCGGCGATTTCTCGAGACGCCGCTAAAGCTAATCCCAGGGCCATCTCCGCGACCATTGGACCAAATGCGGGTGAACAGGTTAGTACACGAATACTTCGAGAAAAACACGTGGCATAGTCCAGTTGTTCAGGACTTGGATGCCTTCCCCCTACGTCCATAATCACCTTGAGCTTTTCGCACTGCTTGATCTCACCATATCTCCAACCCCCGGTGATTATGGCAAAAAGATCTGACTTTATTTTTTGGTACTCCTCCAAAGGGATTGGTTCGTTTTTCCCCCAAACGATATCAGCTAGCCCATGGAGACGTTCCCTGTCTTCAGGGCTGAAAATATCTTCGATTTGACGGAAATGGGTATCTAGTAATACTTTTTTCTTTTTAGCCACTTACGCCGCTCCTTCTAAGAACCACTCATGTTTCGTCTGAATGGTCATATTTGGTCACATAATAGCATAAATATGCTTAAAAAAGCAATTATCGATAGCTCTTTTTAAGAATTTTTGAGAAGGACTTCCCGGTCTGAGATGCCATCAGCGACACACTTTTTTTGGAGTGTGCCGATTCGCTATCGGCTCTTGAAAAATCTAGTGTGTATGGTATTATCCAAAAGTCACACAACCCATACTCCATAAAAAAGAGGGCGGCAAGATGAAAAAATACGTTTGTACAGTCTGTGGCTACATCTACGATCCTGCCGAAGGGGATCCCGACGGCGGAATCGCTGCTGGGACCGCCTTTGAAGCCATTCCCGATGATTGGGTTTGCCCCGTGTGTGGAGCCGGCAAGGAGGATTTTGAGCCTCAGGACTGACAGCAGAATGTTGCCTCCACGATCGTTCGCTGATGTGGAAAGGGAAAAATATAACCTATCGGTTTTCGCCGATAGGTTTATTTTTTATCTGTAAATGAAACCAACCTTTGATAAGTTGCGCCTCCTCTGTCCGGAAACAGAGGAGGAACTCATCCGGGAGCACCTCCACCGGCTAGAGGATCGCTACTTCGAGTACTTCTCGGAGGATAGGGTCGCCGAGCACATCAAGGTTTTAAGTTGCCTATCAGCCGAAGCACCTATCCGGACTTTGGTTCGCCCGCAGGAGAGCGCTCGGTTGGAAATCACGGTGCTTGCTTTCGATTATCCCGGGGAGTTTTCTCTGATTACAGGAATCCTCGCTGCTTCGGGATTCAACATCCTCTCCGGCGAAGTCTATACCTATAGTCAATACGAAGCCGTTCCAAAAGCCGGTTCCGAAACCGGTGGAGCTGGTCGGAGCATCTTCTCATCCCGGGTGCGACAGAGCAGATCGATCCGTACCGATCCTGTGCGGAGACGACGGATCATCGATCATTTTATCGGAAAGGTGGAAAGCCGCGCAACTCCTGAGATCTGGGAAAGCCAGTTACAAAGCCGCCTGGCAGAAACGGCCGCTTTGCTCGAACGGGGAGAAAGCAAGTCACTTGAGCGGGCGCGCCAGCAGGTCAACGAGCAGGTTGCTCAGTATCTTTCCTCGGTAACTCTGCCCACAGAGGCGGTGCTGTTGCCCGTGCAGATCGATGTCAGCCCGGGCAGGCAGGAATCTACCACTGTTACCGTTGTTGCCCAGGACACGCCTTTTTTCCTCTATGCTCTTAGTACTGCTCTATCCCTCCGGTCGATCTTCATCGAGTCCATCCATATTCGCACGACCGCGAACAGAATAGAGGATGAGTTTTCCTTTCTCGATGCCCAGGGCAGGAGGATTACCGATGCTCGCCGGCTCGATCAGGTCAAGTTTTCTGTGCTTCTGACCAAACAGTTTACCTATTTTCTATCCGGCGCCCCCGACCCTTACGCAGCCTTGTGCCGCTTTGAGCAGCTCGTCGAAGCGGTGCTTGAACTACCGGATCAAGGCCGCTGGTCGGAGCTGCTGTCCAATCCTTTGATTCTCCAAGAGCTGGCTCGATTGCTGGGTGCCAGCGATTATCTTTGGGAGGATTTCATCCGGCTTCAGTACGAAACCTTGCTCCCGATGTTGGAACCACACCTGCGTGGGCAGAGTTTTTCCACTTCCCTTGAAAATTTATCCGACCGGCTGGATCAAGCGCTCAGTCCCGCCAAGACCGTACAGCAGAAACGGCGGATACTAAACGAGTTCAAGGACCGAGAGATATTTTTGCTCGAGCTGGACCATATCGTAACTCCCGAGGCGGATTTTAAAACATTGAGCAAGGGGCTGACTCGACTTGCCGAGGTAGTTATGAACAAAGCGGTGCAGTTGACTTACCAGCGGCTCCTGCAACGCTACGGCCGACCGCTGACCGTAGCCGGGCTTCCGGCGAGATTTTGTCTGCTCGGGTTGGGTAAGCTGGGTGGCGGGGATCTGGGCTACGCCTCGGATATAGAGCTATTGTTCGTGTACAGTGACAGCGGTACGACGGCGGGCAAACAGGCAGTCCGGAATGCCGAATTTTATGAATACCTGGTACGGGAAACCAGCGGCTCGATCCACGCCCAAAAGGAAGGGATCTTCCAGATCGATCTCAGGCTCCGGCCTCACGGTGCTTCCGGACCCATGGCCTGTAGCCTGGAGAACTTCTGCCGCTACTACGGCCCCGGAGGAGAAGCTCATCCGTTGGAACGGCTGGCACTCGTGCGCCTGCGTGCGATCGGTGGAGATCGGGCTCTGGGAGAGCAGGTTGAACGACTAAGGGATGAGATCCTGTACACAGGTCAACCCCTCGACCTCAAGGCGCTACGGAAAGCTCGGCAGCGTCAGATCGACGAGAGGACCCGTCGGGGAGAGCTAAACGCCAAGTTCAGTCCTGGAGCACTCCTTGATCTTGAATATGCGGTTATGCTCTTGCAGGTGGCATCAGCAGCGGACAAAGAGGAGCTGCGAACTCCATTCATTCGCAAAGCACTGAAGCAGCTGCAGGCGGCGGGAATGCTCGAGGTTGAGCAGGCGGATCGACTCGTAGAAGCCTATGAGTTTTTGAGGCGCCTGATCAACAGCCTGCGGATGCTGCGGGGATCCGCTTTGGACCTGTTCCTTCCGGCGAGCGAGGCGGATGAGTTTCTTCACCTGGCCCGCCGAATGGGCTACACGCCGGGAGGGGAGCTTACCCCGGCTCAAAAGCTGCACCTGGATTTCGAGACACACACGGCCTTTGTTCGAGCCTTTGTAGAGAAGCACTTCGGAAGGGAGACCTTATCGGTTCCAGGTGTCGGAAATATCGCTGACCTCATTCTGTCGGACGCCCTCCCGGCACAGATGCGTACCAGGATTTTGCGCCGCTCGGGTTTTCAGAACCCGGATCGAGCATTCACCAATCTTCGCAGTCTGGCTGATGCCGGTGCATCGCCGATTTCTTTCGCCCGTCTTGCCGTTCTGGCTACGGATCTTCTTCGTTATCAACCAGATCCCGATATGGCGCTGAATAACTGGGAACGATTCCTAAGCGCTCTTGATGACCCGGAGGAGCATTTCCGGCTGCTTCTGTCCCAACCGAAGCGATTGGATATTCTTTTGAGCATCTTTGCCGGCAGTCAGTTCTTGTCGGATTCGCTGATCCGGGATCCCGGTTCGTTTGAGTGGGCTACTGTGCCGGATCATCTGCATCAAATTCGTCATCGAGACCAGATCAAAGCGTTTTTTGGAGATCTGTCGGGGACGGCGGGCTCCAGTAACAGCTGGCGAAACCAGCTTCGCAGATACAAGAGGCGGGAGATTCTGCGCATCGGGATCCGGGATATCTGTCTGGATGCGCCGATCGAAGAGATTATGCAGGAGCTCTCTATGCTGGCGGAAGCATTGCTTCAGGTCGAACTTGAAAGGCTGTGGACTGCTCTTGGTGCAGCGGAGCTTGCCGGCCAGTTTTGTCTGCTCGCTTTCGGTAAACTAGGTGGGCGGGAGCTGAATTACAGTTCCGATATCGATCTTCTGGCCATCAGCGCGAAACCCCTGAGCCCCGAAAGCGAACACGTTTTCAAACGTGTCATGGAGACCCTGCGAGGCGATCTGTCGATTCACACCGAAGAGGGCACCGCCTACAGGGTTGACCTGCGGCTCAGGCCTTTCGGAAAATCCGGCGAACTGGTGGGATCTGTGGCCAGCCTGGCCCGGTATTATCGAGAACAGGCAGCACTTTGGGAGCTGCAAGCCCTATTGAAAGCCCGGCCGGTGGCGGGAAACCGTGAAGTGGGGCGAAGATTTCTATCGGAAATGAGCTCATGCTTCCTTGAGCATCGGCCGCCCGGGCAAATCGTCACTTCGCTGGAGAAGATGCGTACAACGACCCGGGGTAAGCTGCTGAAAAGCATTGAATCGGGTCCCAATATCAAGCTCGGGGAGGGTGGCATACGGGACGTGGAGTTTCTCGTTCAGGGACTGCAGCTTATCCAGGCAGGGTCGGGAGCACCCGATCGTGAGGGGCTTCTAAGCGGGAACACTCTGGCTGCGCTTTCGGCCCTATCCGAGCGGGGAATCATCCCCCCGGTGGAAGCTGTGCAGTTGCGAAGGGACTATCTGTTCCTCCGGCGAATCGAGCACTACCTTCAGATTTTCGAGGACAGGCAGACCCATACGCTGCCGAGGGACAGCGCGGAGCTTCAGGCCTTGTCCCGGCGGATGCTGGGCCCACAGGCGGGGACGCCCCAGTTTATGGAGCGGCTAACCGCCTGTATGGAACGGGTGCAAGGAGCCTACAGGCGGTTTCTTCCGGCGTAGCCGCAAGGTTTCGCATTGACAGACCTGGCTGTTAATCCGTACTATCCGGACATGAACGAGTTAGCCCGACAACTGAACATCCTCCTAGAAGGTACGATTGCAGGAAAACTTCTTTCCGCCGCTGGAAGAAGAATGTACTTCCCCCGTGGAATCGTTGCCCAATCAGGGGAGGCTAAGCAGCACGCTCACCGCCTCAATGCAACCGCAGGTATCGCTACCCAGGGCGGACAGCCTCTGTTCCTTACTCCCATCAAAGAGAATATTCCGCATCTCCCTCCTGAGGAGATTTTCTCCTATGCGACTACCGCGGGCCATCCCCAGTTGCGGGAGCTGTGGCTCCGGGAAATGGTTGAGAAGAACCCCAGCCTGAAGGATACAAAAACCTCCCTCCCTATCGTAGTCAGCGGCCTCACCCATGGCTTGTCTTTACTGGCAGATTTGTTTGTGGAGCATGGCGACACGGTGATTCTCCCCGATCTGTTCTGGGGTAATTACAGACTCATCTTCGAAGACAGGATGGGGGCTCATCTGTTGACCTTTCCCCTGTTTACCACGGCCGGCGCCCTGAACCTGGAAGCTTTGGAGGGTTTGTTGAAAGAGCTGAAGAGCGGGAAGGTTATCTTGCTGCTGAACTTCCCGAACAATCCAACGGGATATTCCCCGAGCAAGAGCGAAGGGAAACAGCTCCTTGACCTGCTGCGGAGGGCCGCCGAAACGGGTACGCAGCTTCTCCTTATATTCGATGACGCCTACTTCGGTCTTTTCTACGAGCAGGACATCTACTCTCAGTCGATGTTTGCCGAGGCTGCGGATCTTCATGAAAACATACTGGCTGTGAAGGTGGACGGTGCCACGAAAGAAAACTTCGTCTGGGGTTTTCGAGTCGGATTTTTGACCTTTGCCTCCCGGAGCCTTCACGGGGAGGAGGATTATACCGCACTCACCCAGAAAGTATTGGGGGCTGTGCGCTGCTCGGTTTCCAACTCCAGCAACTTGAGCCAAAGCCTGGTACTGCGGGGAATGCAGAGTCCGTCTTACGGCGAGGAGAAAAAACGGGTGTTCGCTATACTCAGGGAGCGCTACCAGCGTTCCCGCCAGATCCTGGAAGCACTGCCGGGTCCTGTTCGAGCTCTTCCCTTCAACTCGGGTTATTTCCTCAGTTTCGACACTGGAAGTTTGAGTGCCGAACGACTGCGGCAAACTCTGCTCACGGAGCAGGGCATCGGAACTATATCGATCCAGGATCGATACCTGCGGGTGGCCTATTCCAGCGTAGACGTGGAGAAACTCGAAGATCTGTACCGGACGATTATGCAGACGGCGTCTGATCTGAGCTGATGCCGAAAAGTCGGCCCTGCCAGGTGTCCCTCGCCTCAAGCTCTCTGTGAAGTGTGGACAGGAACCGGGCCTTCGGCGAAAAGTGCCGCGGTGCGGCAAGCAGCTGTTCCGGGGTGTCACAGGTAAGGCGCATGATCACGGTATCCGGAGGAAGCAATTCCAGAGCCTGGATCGTGTACTCGATGTGGCGGCGATCGGAGGGCACGGTCAGCTCCCCGCTGAGGTATTCGGCGTACAATGGGCAGCCTTTGGGAATGTGGAGATTGTGAATCTTCACCCCCTCGGGCCTCAGAGCAGCCACATAGCCGATCGTCCGCCGAATCTCCCGTAGCCCTTCACCGGGAAGTCCGAATATCAGGTGCACTGTCAGTTTCAGACCCAGGTTACGGCAGATCCGATAAGCCCGTTCGAAATCGCCGACCGTGTGGCCTCTGTTGATCCGTTCCAGTGTTTGCTCGTTGGCTGACTGAAGCCCCAGCTCCACCCATACGTCGAAATTCCCCCTTCGGTAGGACGCCAACAGCCCGGCTTTGGGCTGGTCTATACAATCGGGACGGGTGGAAACGACAAGCTCCTGAAAGCGGCCACGATTGAGAGCAAAATCGTAGATCCGGCGAAGCTTGTCCACTGAGGCATAGGTTCCGGAGAAAGCCTGAAAATAGAGGATGTACAACTGCGCTCCGTAGCGGCTGCGGAGAAACTTCCGGCTCTGATCGATCTGAGTGCGCAGATCTTGTCGCCAGTCTGTTTGTCCATCGGTTTCCAGATGGGCCGGCTCATTTTCAAGGATTGATCCCAGGTAGGGGGCACGCGAGCCATGTTCGTCGCAGTACAGACAGCCCGGTGCAGTTCTGTCCGGTCCGCGGTTAGGGCAGGAAAATCCAGCATCCACCGATACTCTGTACACGGATTCGCCGTACTTCTGGTTCAGATAGTTGGAATAGCTGAAGAACCGTCTATTACGCTTCTGCACTACTTGCATCATACATCAGGGTTCGGGATTGACAAGAGGCGATACACTCCCCTAGAGTGGCATCCGTGAAGCAAGAAAACAGCATCTTCCCTCTCCTGTTCGTGGCTCCTCTCGTATTACTGCTACTATCCGGCTGCAGC
>CAZVHJ010000058.1:0-19647 GCA_964627715.1 uncultured Spirochaetaceae bacterium
AGTTGATACCCACCCCAATCTTAAACTCCGGCTTGCGGAGTTTCCGCTGTTGAGTGTTGAAATCCTCCAGGGCTTCATTCATCTCAATACCCGCCAAAACCGACCGCAGCGCGTCGTCTTTATGGCGTACCGGAGCTCCGAAGAAGGCCATGATGGCATCCCCGATGTACTTATCTACGATACCCCCCCGGGTCATGATGATGTCCACCATGACCGTGAAGTAGCGGTTCAGCGAGTTCACCAGGTCGTCAGGCATCATCTGCTCGGAGATCGTGGTGAAGCTGCGGATATCGGAGAAGAGAATGGAAATTACCCGGTTCTCCCCGACCAGCATCTTTTCCGGATTCGCGAAGAACTCGTCGATGACATCGGCGGGCACATACTTTTGAAAGATGTTACGGATCTTGTATTCCCGCTTCTGGGCCAACACGGCTTTAAAAGCGTAGCGCTTGATCTGATTGTAGGCCGTTTCCAGGGCGCCCACCATGATGTTGAAGGTATGGGCGAGCTTCCCCGTTTCGTCGTTGTACTCCACTTGGACCCTATTCGACAGATCGTTTGTCGAAATGATCTTCTCCATCGCCTGAGCTACCCGGGTCAGTGGATTGGTGAGGTAACCGGCAAAGACCAGGACCATGATCACACCAAGGATAATGGCCGCCACAAGAATGATTCCGGTCCTTTGGGTGATCTGATTGACCTGGCTGTAGAAGGTGTCCCGCTGTTCGGAAACCAGGATGTACCAATCGAAAGGCTCGAAATAGAAACCTTTGGCCACCCGCTCTACTCCGGATATCCGGGGGGTGATCAGGTCTGCGGTTCTGGACTCAACGATCTGTTGGAGAGCCTCCCGCTCACCTTCCTCGACGGTCAGCTCCACCGTCTGCATGACCACCTCCAGCTGGCTGTCCAGGGCAAAGATGACCTCTGTGGCGCTTCGAACGATACTGTCTGCGTAACTCTCTATGGCGGCCTGCGTGGCTGCCACCATCGAAGGTCTCTCGGTCATGTTGTTTTCTACCAGCAGCAGCCACTGGCTCTCGGCGTACTTCTGAAACTCAGCGGCCTTGAACCCGAGGAACTCCTTGGCGATTCCCGTAATCGCATTGGTGGCGGAAAAGAAGGAGGATGCCCCTGTCAGTAGCAGTGTAGTAATGATCAGGGGAAGGACAATCAAGACGATTTTTACCCGGATGCTCATGACACTTATTTTATCGGTAGATTTTTATAATCCCTCACCTCCCTTTTCCCTATTGTGGTCCAAAGTAGAGAAATCAAGATCGATTTGGGGCGCTTCGATCCCCTCGTCGAAGTGAAGGGAGGGCTGAAAGATACGAATCATGCATTCCGATATCGCGGCCTCACCGCCGGCGCCTACCTTTGCCGATTACCAGCGGGCTTTTGGGGAACCGGGTTTCCTAAAGATGCCTTGCTCGTGTAATATCATAACATCTGAGCTCCTATCCTAATGATTACAAGGATGAAAAAGATAGGTATTGTCGGTGGATTAGGTCCCGAATCGACGGTGGATTATTACCGGGGGATCATAGAGGCATTCAAGCCGACCTATGACCTGCTCGGCTACCCCGAAATCGGAATCGAAAGCGTAGACCTGCATTCAATGATCTTAGACGCACAAGAGGGCGCCTGGGGCAAAATTGCATCAATGATTTCGAATCGATTCGAGATCCTTCGCCGGGGCGGAGCGGAACTAGGAGCGATCGCCTCCAACACGCCCCACAAGGTGTTCGACCAGGTGCAGCACAGCACATCGCTGCCTCTGCTCAGCATCGTCGAGGCAACTCGCGATCATGCGGTTCAACTCGGGGTTAAAAGACTGTGCCTATTAGGCACGAAGTTCACCATGGAATCCGGTTTTTATCAGGAAGCTTTCCGTGAAGCAGGCCTTGGTGTGATTGTTCCTAGTCCTGAGGAGATCGCCTACATCCAGGAGAAGCTTTTTTCGGAAATCGAGTTCGGCGTTATCAAGGACGACACCAAAGACCGATTCGTTTCGATTATTCACAGAATCGCAGCGGATCAGAACATCGAGGCGGTGATCCTGGGCTGTACGGAGCTGCCTTTGCTCCTGAAGCCCGAAGATATCAGCCCGCACTACATTGATACAACCACAATCCATATCGCCAAGATCGTAGAACGCTGCCGGGAGGAATAGTGAACCGATACCTCTACTGCGTAATATCCCGTCACGGTGCCTCGTTGGGAACGGAGGGCTGAGGAGGAAAGGAACACAGGATGAACGATCAACGGGTATTCAGCAACGCCGAAAAACGCTACCAGGAGTTGGGTGTAGACGTTCAGAAAGCCCTGAAACGTCTGGCTGCGCTGTCCCTCTCGATTCACTGCTGGCAGGCAGACGACGTCGGCGGCTTCGAGACCCCCGATGCCGAGCTGTCCGGAGGAGGCATCCAGGTCACGGGCAACTACCCGGGCAAAGCTCGGACAATAGAGGAAATTCGAACCGACCTGCAGACCGTCTTTTCTCTGCTGCCGGGCAATCATCGCCTGGCGCTGCACGCCAGCTACGGAGATTTCGCCGGCAAGAAGGTGGATCGGGATCAGGTGGCGCCGGAGCACTTTGACGGCTGGGCGGACTGGGCGGGATCGCTGGGAATCGGGTTGGACTTCAACTCTACCTTTTTCTCCCACCCCTTGGCGGACAGCGGCTTCACCCTGAGCAGCAAAGACCAGGAAGTACGCAGATTCTGGATCCGCCACGCCCAAGCCTGCCGGAAGATCAGTGCCTTTCTGGGGGAAAAGCAGGGCGGTCCCTGCATCCACAATCTCTGGATCCCCGACGGGGCCAAGGATCTTACCGTGGACCGTTTCGGCTACAGACGTCTCTTGGTGGAGAGTTTGGATGAGATCTACAAACAGGACTACAATCCTGGGTATCTCAAGGATTCCCTGGAGTCCAAGCTGTTCGGCATCGGCAGCGAAGCCTTTGTCACAGGCTCTCACGAGTTCTACATGGGCTACGCCCTGAGCCGGGGCAAGCTGATCTGTCTGGACACCGGACACTTCCACCCCACAGAATCGATTGCCGACAAGGTCTCCGCACTGTTCCAGTTCATGGAGGAGCTGGTCTTCCATGTCAGCCGGCCGATGCGCTGGGACAGCGACCACGTGGTCATCTTAAACGACGATCTGAAGGAGCTCTGCGCCGAGCTGGTCCGCTCCGGAAAGCTGGACCGATCCTACGTAGGTCTGGATTTTTTCGATGGAACCCTGAACCGCATCGGCGCCTATGTCATCGGCGGCCGGGCGGCCTTGAAGGCATTTCTGCTCGCTCTGCTCCTGCCCCACGAGCAGCTGAAGCGCTGTGAGGAGGAGGGAGATTTCTTCGCCCGCCTGGCCTTACTCGAGGAGATGAAGAGCCTGCCCGTCGGAGCGGTCTGGGACGAGCACTGCCGGCGGATGAACGTACTCTTGGATCGGGAAATCGTTGATAGGGTACACCGCTATGAGCGGGAAGTGACCAGCAAGCGGAGCATAACATAGAAGCTCTACAGCGTCGACGCCGTACCTCCCGAACCGATTTCGAGCTTTGAAATCAGCTGGCGGATCAGATATGTTAGTCCTAAAAAGGATTAAAGTATTCCGGGAGGTTTGAAATGACAAAGGGGAAGATATTCGTGTTTTTTCTCGTTCTCACTGCTGAAACCCTGCTGGTTGAAGCTCAAGACACACTGGTGGCTCTACCTTCTCCTCGATACCACGGCGAGACGAGCGTAGAGAAAGCGCTCATCAGCAGAAAAACAGTACGGCAGTTCAAAGAGGAAACGATAGAGCTTGAGGAGCTCTCCCAGCTTCTCTGGGCGGCCGGGGGTGGCATTGTTGACGGGGTGACCGGAGCGACTCGCACCTATCCGTCGGCGGGCGGGATCTACCCTCTAGGGATCTACGTGGTTGCAGGCCGCGTTTTGGGGGCGGACCCGGGAATATATGAATACCTCTGGAAGAAGCATGCACTGAAGCCTGTCAAATCGGGTGACTTTCGTGATTCCCTGGCCCAAGCAGCGCTCATGCAATTGTTTATCGCCCGGGCTCCGGTGATTATCGTCATTACCGCCGATTACCGACGGACTGAGAGAAAATACGGACAACGGGGCAGCGAGCGTTATGTGCCTCTCGATGCTGGTCATGCGTCCCAGAGCCTACATCTTCAGGCGGCAGCCTTGCATCTGGCTTCAGCTACCGTAGGCGCCTTTTCCGACAGCGGAGTGAAGAAAATCTTAGGTCTGGATGATGAAGAACCCCTCCTCATCATCCCTGTCGGCAAGCCGCTTCTTGAATAACAGGCGTCTGGCATCCTTTGGAATAACCGCTCTATTGGGTATGTCCATCCTGGGGACACTTCCTCCGTAGGAAACGCCGAGCCCTTGCGTTTCAGGCATGTTGCGAAGAAAGACGGTAGCTGATGGTATTGGACTACTTGCAGCGTCAGTTGCCGTTTTCTGTGGATCCCCACGTGCATACTCATTGCAAATTCAGCTCTCGTGTCTATAATCTAATATAGAGGCTAAAATGAAAAAAAGTGCTTTTATTATAGTCATTTCCGTTTTTCTTGCATTTCCAGTAGTGGGTATTTCACAACGATTATCTTTGTCTGATTTTATAGTTCATAGTGATAACCCCCGGTATCGGTATATGGGGAAAGGCATATCAGAACTGATCGCCGTGGAGGTAAATCAGTCTCCCGATATTACCCTTATCGAGAGAGATAAGAGGGTAGAGCTTCTTGAAGAGATGGAGGTATCTCTATCCGATCTGGCAGATCCTAAAACACAAATCACAGTGGGAAAACTTCTAACGGCTGACTTTCTGATATTCGGTGAGATAGTAGATATGAATGGAAAGTTTTTAATCAGTCTCAGAATGGTTAAAGTAGAAACAGGCGAGATCGTTTGGGGACAACAAGTCTCGGAGAAGCTTACTAATTATGAATACATCAGTGGATATTTCGCAGAATCAATTCTCACCTATCTTGATGTGGAGATCGCAGAAACAACGTTATTGAAAAAAACGCACAAGAAGGAAAAAGATGAAAAAGCAATGATTGCCTTTTCAAAAGCGCTCAATCACTTTGACAGGGAAGAGACAAAAGATGCCAGAGAAGCTTTATCCATAGCGAAGAAGATCGATCCTGAAAGTGAAGCGATTAAACTTTATGTTAATAAACTCCCATTCAGAATGGGCATCGCTGGGCTTGGCGGAGGGTTCACCCAGCAATCGTGGGAAATATCAGGAATAGATAAAAAATTGGGACTTACATATATTACTTTGAATATAAAGGTTCTAACGGGAGTGAAAAATTTGGGGTTTTTGATCGATACAAATATCTCCTTTCCGGTTTTTGCTACAGAAGACGGACAGTCGAAGGATTTGGTAAATTATGAAGTTACAATACTATATGACGGTATCTTTGGACTCGGATATTTAGCCAATATCTCTGAGAAGATTAAAATCATAGCTGGAGGTGGGCTATTCTATGGGGTTACGCTCTTATTGGATGCTCAAGGGATCGAAGATGCCTATGCAGGGTATGCAAGCCTGGGGATAGGAGCAAGTGGATCTGCTCTGTTTTTTTTCACAAAGAACGTTTTTTTAAATGCCGGGATAAACGGGCATTATGGGTTCGTGAATTTGATGGCTCTTCAATCTGAATCTGTTTTTAAATCGGGATTTGATGTAAAAGGGAATGTTTGTATTGGTATTTACTTTTTCAAATAATCCTTTACCTGTGCGTCAAGGAAAAGGGAGTCACGCTCCAATGTTGGCTAAATCAAAACGTTGGTATTAATCAGGACTTTCCCGTTAACGCCGTCCATAGGTTTCTTCACGGGAAAATACGCCTTCAAATGAAGTATCGCTCGTAACCGGATGTTCTGTTTCGCTTTTCGTGTGTTAGTATAGATACCGGCGCACCTGTTCTAAAAAACTATCTCTCTCAAAGGGTTTGACGATATATCCGTCACACCCCACAGAGCGAAACTCGTGCTCGTCCCCTTTCATTGCGTGGGCGGTAAATGCCACAATTGGAATGTTCTTGGTCTTTCGATTTTTTCTTAAGATTTCAACTGTTTGTAATCCATCCATAAGAGGAAGAGAAATATCCATTAAAATGAGGTCGGGACATTCGTTGACAGCAATTGGTATTGCTTCCTCGCCGGTATGGGTCTTTAAAATTTTGTAGCCGGCACTCTCTAAGAATACCTGTGCAATTTCTAAAGTGTAGCTATTATCTTCCACAACGAGTATCTTCTTATGTTTCGATTCACTAACCTTCATTACTGGGCGTTCGTGAAAACAGCGATCACACCGAATGCTCTCTTTGGTCTCCCCTAATGATGGTTTATTCTAGGAGTCACCGTCAATACTGGATTTTACAAAATCAACAGGCAGCACACAAGTAAAACGGCTCCCTTTTCCCAACCCCTGGCTTCTCACCCGTATACTTCCTCCGTGGAGCTCCACCAACCTTTTGGTCAACGACAATCCCAATCCCGTTCCGCTTCGCTGATTTTTGATGCTTTGCTTCACTTGATAAAACTCATTAAAAATCTTTGCCTGCTCTTGCTTAGCAATCCCGATTCCAGTATCCCTGACGTACAATACAAGGTTTTGTTCCTTTACTTCAGCGCCTACGGTTATCTCACCGCTTTTTGGAGTGAACTTCACCGCATTGGAGAGCAAATTGAACAGTATTTGTTTTAACTTTCTCTCGTCCGCTTTCACGCGCAGAGCGGAAATTTTTTTGGGCACATTTACATTGATTCTTACATTACGTTTCTCGGCTTTAGTTTTTGTCATGAGAAAGCTTCTATCAATGAGGTCCCGAACGTTTACTTCTGAGAGATCGAGTCGCATCGCGCCGAATTCGATTTTGGAGATGTCAAGGATGTCATTGATAAGTTCAAGGAGGTGTTTGCCGCTCTCTTTGATCGCTGCCACGTATCTCTCCTGCTTTTCCGTGATTTTACCGGCCAGGCCTTTTTCAATAATCTCCGAAAAACCGATAATAGCCGTGAGGGGTGTGCGAAGCTCATGAGATATATTAGCCAAAAACTCCGATTTTGTTTTATTTGCCGCCTCTGCTTCCCTCTTCGCCTTCCGAAGCTCTTCGGCAGACAGGAGAAGCTCCGTAACGTCGTTGAGAGACACGACCAAGCCGAGAGGGTCCCCCCGGTTGTCTAAAATAGGCATTTTGGATACAGAAAAATGCAATAACCTTCCATCCCTGGTAACAGATTCTCTCTGAAATAGAGGTTTCTTAGACGTCAATACCTGCAAATCTCCTTGGCGATAGTACTCTGCCTCTTTTCGTGGGAACAGTTCGAAATCGGTCTTCCCGAGTACTTCCTTTTCCTTTTTTCCTACGTAATCACAGAATGCCTGATTTACAAATTTATACTTGAAGTTACTGTCTTTCATTACCAGACTATTGGGAGTGGAAGCAAAGACCTGGCTCAGCAGGTTCTGTTGGTAGCGAATTTGCATTTCTGCTTCTTTTCTTGCCGAAATATCCCGTACGGAGCCCAACATCATTCTACGGCCTTTGATTGTTACTGCGTGCGTACGTAATTCCAACATTACTTGACCACCATCTTTTCGATTTGCTAACAACTCGATAATCTCAGAATCCGTCTCAAATTGCTCGTGCGAGAACAAAATCTTTATGGTTGGTAAAAACGTTGATGAAAAGATAGGCAGCTCATTCACATTTTTTCCTTTGAGCTCCTCATTTTTGTAACCCAGGATTCGTTCAAGAGCCTTGTTGCTTTCCAATAATGTTCCCGCGCAATCCACTAAGAAATAACCATCAGGGGCGTAATCAAATAATATTCTTAATCTATTTTGGTTCTCCTCCAAAGTTTGTTCCAATACCCGCCGTTTGGTTATATCACGGGCTAAGACGGTGACTCCCTTGAACTCATTTGTTCCGATTCTGTATTCAGAGACCTTTGTGTTGAACCACCTCTGTTCGTCGTTCACGTCCATGGAAAAATCGAATTGAATCACCGTCCTGGTTTCTTTTACCACCTCGATGGCATCGACCAGCATTCTGGCCGCTTCCTTTGGGAAAATATCCCCAAGGGGCTTGCCGATACATTCATCGAAAAACGCGACCTCTCCGTTTAAACTGACAGGTTTATGCACGTCTACAATAACGTTATTACTGTCGATAACAAACACAAAATCATCGAGGGATTCCAGAATTGATCGCAGCTTTTCTTCACTGAGCTTTCTCGCAGCTTCCGCCTCTTGCTTCTGGGTAAGGAGTTGCTCTTGCTGGAGTGCCCTTTCGATTCTCGAAGGCAGCAGATCGATGAAGTTAGCTTGTGTATCCTTTACCAGATAGTCATGGGCTCCAAGCGTCAGCGCCTGGACAGCGACTTCCTCGCTGCCGAATCCTGTGGTCATGATCACAGGGACTGAACGTTTCCTGGACAACAATACCTTGATGAGCTGCAGGCCGTCTGTGTCTGGAAGGGCATAATCGATCAGGACAATGTCATAAACATTCCGATCGAATTTTCCCAATCCCTCTTTCCCATCCCTGGCGACATCAACGACGTATCCCTTTTGTTCTATTTTCTTTTTCAGCAATATGGCGAGTCCGGGATCATCTTCAATATACAACACATACGCTTTCTTGCTCTCCATTTCTACTCCTCAGGTGTTTGGAAATACTTCAGGCTGTTAATCAGAATACGTATCTTATCTAGTACCATGTCGTCTGTACCCATTCGGGATGGTGATAACCGAAAGAAATAGTCCAAGATTTCCTATTGCCTCGGTGAACTTCTGATAGTCAACCGGTTTGGTGATGAACACGTTACAGCCTAACTCATAGCACCGCTCAACTTCGGCTGGTGAATCTGTCGAGGTGAGGATAATTATCGGGATCTTTCTTGCCTTTTCGTCTTCTTTGATCCTCCTTAAAACCTGATACCCGTCAACCACCGGCAGCTCCAGGTCCAGCAGCACCAAAATGGATGAAGGACGTTCCAGTCTCTCATACTCCCCTTGCGAAAAAATAAAATCGAGGGCTTTCCGCCCATCCTCCACACGAATAGTATCGTTGATCAAATTGAAACGTCTGAGGTTCTTTTCGATCAATACAGCATGGCCCGGATCGTCCTCCACAAGCAGGATCGTCACCTCACATTTTTCATCCATGTTTATTCCCTTCCGGCAGTTCGTTGGGAACCGTGAAGCTGAAGATGGTCCCCACTCCCGGTTGCGATTCATACCAGATCTTTCCCCCGTGACGGCGCACCAAAGCCTGAACGAATGAAAGCCCCACTCCTTCACCCGGAATATCCTTCGTTGCGATACGCCGGAAGATCATAAACACCTTCTCCCTGTCTTCTTCCGCTATACCCCTTCCGTTATCGCGAATGTGAAACACGCTGTGACTTTCTGTCTGTTCACCTGTAATGGTCATTTCTCCAGGTCGGTCCGGGCTGAGGTACTTCACCGCATTGTCGAGAATGTTCCCCATGATCTGTTCCATCGCATCAACATCCCCCTTCACTTCCGGTAAAGCCTGCACCGTTACGGTAACTCCTTGCCGCTCTATTTGATGCGCCATCGATCTCAATATCCTCTTCACGAGATCATCCATGCGGATATCTTCAAAACAAAGTGGCTTGTGCCCCAGACGAGAAAGAGCCAGAATGGCATTTATCTGTCTGTCCATTCTCGTTACCGACTCCTCGATATAATACAACGCTTCAGGCATTTCTTTGTGTATGATCCCTTGAACACGCCTCTGTGCTCCCTCTTCTACCTGTTCCTTGCATCGATCGCAAGCGGTCCGTAAAGAATCCGCTATGCTGCGAAGTTCACCGGCAAATCCTTTAATATTGATGAGAGGGGCCCTTAAATCATGGGACACCACGTAGGTGAACTGCATGAGTTCCTCATTCGCCTCTTCCAACGATTGCGTGCGCTCTCTGACACGGCTCTCGAGCTCCTCGTTGAGATTTCGCATCGCTTTTTCCATCCGCCGGCTTTCGGTGACATCAAGACAGCATTCAACAAGGTAGACGATTTTACCCTCGGCATTCACTATGGGAAAGCTATATATCTCCACATTCTTTGGATTCCCGTCACGATCGTAATGGATGTGTTCTACTGTGAAAGGCAGCTTCGTTCTTTTTACCATTTCAGCGGGGCATGGATGTTCTGCCGACCCACATACCCTGTCCCGCTTGTGTGAGAGAGCATAACAGGTTGTCTGGTCCGCAACACTTGTACCGAGTCGAGCTGCAGAATTTGCAAACTTTATTGTGTAATCGAAGGCATCAAAAACATACAGGGGATAGGGTAAAGACTCTAATATGGAAGTCAAGAATTCGCTTTGACGCTCGATTCCCATATCTGCCTCCTACCTGAGCGAACAGCTCGATCTCCCGGCGCTGCAGTATATTGGGCAGTGTGGCCACCGACGGATCGTCGAGGTACTCTCTAATCGAGTCCAGGTCCTCAAGGGCCTGGTCGAAATCTTCCTCCTGGATATCCCCCTTAACCCGGCTGTAGAAACCGCTGAGCTGGCCTGCAGCCAGGGTCTGTTTTTCCTGCTGGGCGGCCAACCTGTTCAGCTCCTCCCTGGCTTCAAGGGTCGCCTGTTCCAACTCCTCCGTTCGGGCATCGAGCTGACTGCGTAATTTCGACTCCCGGGCTGCGGCCTCCTCCCGGACACGCTCCCTTTCCGCCTCGGCCAGAGCCAGGCTCTGCTGATACTCATCCTGCAGGACTCTCAGGTTCTCTTCGGCCTGCAGGCGCTCCGCCTCGCGGGTTGCTACCTTCTCATCCATGTTCGCTTGAAGTTCCAGGCGCTGTTTGTCGATATCCTCCAGTTGAAACTGAATCTGAGAGATCTCCCGGTTCTTCGCCTGGAGCGCAGCCTCGGATTCCTTTTTCAGCTCTTCGATGAGCTGCCTTCCGCCGAAGCGATCGCGCTGCCCTCCTCCATGAGGACCGTCTCTCCCCTCTGAAAGAGGTAGTAGAGGGTAAATCCGCCGCCGGCCAGCAATAGAACGGCAAAGATGTTCACCAGAAGCGGGAAGACAAATCCCCTCTTAGCAGCCTTGATGGCCATGGTTTCGTATTTCCTGGGCTCTTTGAAATAACCCGCTCACGTCATTCTATCCCGTCTTCTATGATCGACTAGGGGTTGTTTAATCTACACCTACTTTTCCGTCATGATCTCCACACCGTCCCAATTCTCAGGAGGTGGGCTCACCTTGAACTGACGGCAGCGGTCAACCATCAGCTGGGATGGGTAGTCATCGGGAAAGATCTTCTGCACATCCTGGAAATAGCCGATTGCTTCATCGAAATCCCGCCGGTAGTAGCTATCCATTGCAGTATTATGCAGGCTCCAGGCTCTGTTTTCCACTTCACTGAGACGCTTTTTGGCTGTGTAAATTTTTACCCCTTTTGTTTTTCCTTTAACCGCAACGGTGTCGATCAGACGGCAAACCACCTCCTCTTTGACCTTCTGATGCAGGCTTTCAGAGATTAGTAAAGGCTGGTGATATTTTTTGGTCAATCCTTCCATACGGGAGGCCAGGTTCACCATATCCCCTATTATAGTATAGTCCATTTTTTTCTCTGTACCGATATTACCAACCGTAACCACACCATAGTTGATACCCACCCCAATCTTAAACTCCGGCTTGCGGAGTTTCCGCTGTTGAGTCTGGAAAGGATAAGTGTGGCAATAATAATTCACCCTCCCCGATCTATTCGTCTTCCCGTGAAATCTTTTCAGAGTGCTCCGGGTACAGCTTGGCCAGACACTCGGGGCACAGGCTGTGGCTGATTTTGATCTCCGAATATTTGAGAAAATAGGTTTCGATCTCGTTCCAGTACCCCTCGTCGTCCCGGATCCTCTTGCAATGCGAGCAGATGGGAAGCAAAATCTTCAGCTTTTTTATCTCTTTAGATAGTTTTGCCGCCCTCTGTTCTACACTGGTATAAAGCCTGGCAGTTTCAATCACCAGCTGATCTGGTTCGGCACCCTCTATGTCCTGGGCAGAATCGATATCGACAAGCTCCTCCTGGGAGACCACAATATCATTTCGAAGATCGAATGTTTTTTCAATGAGCTTCAAGATCTTGTTGTGCTTATAAGCTATTGCGTACAGCACGGCGTTCAAAGGGCAGGAGAGAAAGGGATTTGCGGTGACTGCCTGAAGCTCCTCATAGGCCTGTGCGCCGTAGAGACCAATCCAGGTGTACTTGAAGCCTCTATCCGCAGGCTCCGCCTTTACCTCCTTCACGAATCCGTTGTCAACAAACAGATTGATCGCTCCCTTCAGGTCATCCTCCAGGGCCCCGCTTTCCTCAAAATCAAATCCCTGCCTTCTCAGATACTCCAGGATATCCTTACCTACCTCCCGAAGTATCGAAGCCTGGGCGGAGGCTTTGTACTTCACCAGGATCTTGCCGAAGGCGTACAGACTGGCCTCATACAGCAACTCTTTGAAATTCTTTTTCTTCGATTTCGTTCTCCATCTGCTACCGTTCAACAAGCTCAAAATCGACTCCTCATCGATCCTCCTCGGACTTCGATCTTCTTCTTTCCTCCAACAGCGGCGGCAGAAGGAGAGTTTCCCCTGCGATGATCACATCCGGGTCGGGGATCCGGTTGGCATCGGCCAGGGTAGGATAGATCTCTCGATCCCCGTAAAACCGCTCGGTGATCCGCCACAGGGTATCCCCCCACGTGATCAGATACGCCCTATTGTCGCCGCCCGGGGTGACTGAAGGGCGCTGGTGTTCCTCTTGCCCATGGGTGCTTTCAGTATCTTGCCGCGGTTCGGCGGAAAAACCACTTGCAGCCGTCTCCTTGGAACCGCTCTCCTGCACTGCCGGCTTCCTAACCATCTCCGCCGCGTTTTCTACAGGGGACGTTTCTATGAGCATTGTCTTTACCGATCGGTCCGCTTCTCCACTTTCCCTTGTACGTTCCTCGCTCCCACGCAGGAAGGTAACAGGATTCAGGTCAAAGACGAACACTGAAACGACGAGAGACATCGCCAGAACCACGAGCACCAGCCAGCCGGTTTTGCTTTTCTTCTTTTTCTCCTGCACTGAAACTGGTGGGGAGTAATTCACCGGTGGACCGGAAGTCCTTTGCTTCGCGGTATTGCGGACAGACGGACGAGAAGTGCTCCCCACAGACACCGCTCCCACTTCTTCGGGATCTCCACCCATGTCACGAAGGATCTCCGCCCTCAGAACGAACCGTGAAGGCTTGGGGAACTTTGGGTCATGGATCTGAACTGAAAGATTACCCTGCCCGTCAACCTGCATCGTTACGCTCAGCTCGGGCTCTCCGGCCCTGGCCGGGGGAATATGATTCAAGGGCACGCTGTCCAGATACAGCCAGCCGGTGTATTCATCATCCTGGTAATAGAAATCGAACACCGCTTTATTCTGCCTGTCCCTGACTGTGGTGAACACCGTCTGGTTCCACCTCTGGGTGCGAAAATCAAGGACCGGAACGATTGCCCCTTCCGCCGTTTTTATACCAAGCACACCTTTCGGCCGGCCAGTCATTTCTGCGCTCCTTTCATCAGCGCGGCTTTCAGCTCAACCCACCGTTTCCCCAGCTCCCTGCGTACCTCCGCGAAGGTGATCTGATTCTTTTCAGCCTTCAAGCACAGTCCGTTGAGCCGGGAGAAGGTTTCAACGATGTAGCTCACCATAGCCGGATCCAACACCACCACCCGACCTTTTCCAAAGCCATTTTCCGGGTGCCCGGGTGCACCATCAGGGTTTTGTACTGAGGGATCGCTTTTCACCTTCAGCGGATCCAGCTCCTCCGGCAAATCCAGGGCCATCTCATAGGGCTCGAACACCTTGACTGGTTCGGAGAACCCCTTGACGTTGATCAGGCCGATCTCCCGGCTGTGAATGTAGCCTTCCACCCTCTGCTGCAACGCTTCGGAGATCAGTACCGATCCCCCTTTGGCCGAGCTTTCCAGGCGGGAAGCAAGGTTCACATGATTCCCCAACACATCCCCTTCTTTCCGAACCACCTTCCCCCAGTGCATTCCAACACGGACAATCAGCCGCTGCTTCTCCTCGCGGTAGCTGTTGAACCGCTTGAGGGCTTTCTGCAGCCGTACAGCAGTCAGGACCGGGTCCAGAGGGGAGGAAAACACGAACAGATGACCGTCGCCCATCTTTTTGATCAGCTCCCCCCGGTGTGAGGCGATCATCGGAAGAAGTATCCCTTCGTACTCTTGAATCAACGAGCTAAGCTGCATCGCAGTCAACGCCTGAGCTTTCTTCGAATAGCCCTGGATGTCGGTGAACAGGATCGCCAGTTCCTGAATATATTCCCGCTCGAACCGGTAGGCCTTTTTCTCATTTAAAAAATCGACCTGAACCTCCACCTCTTCCTTTTGCGCGGAAAACTCACCTTCAAACCCAGCCGCGCCCCTCAGCACCAGCACCATGTCGCAGATCTTCTCTTGGGTGATCTCCTCCACGGTGCTCAATAGGGTCTCCCGCAGGGCTTCCTGAAGGCCCGCATTGTTGGAGCGTAGAAGGGGAAACAGAATGGGAACGATCTCCAGAGTGATTGCCCCCTGGAGGCTGCGCAGGATCCCAAGTTTCTCCTCCGCACTGCGGAGGCGGACAAACTCCCCCAATACCTTCAAGGCATAGTCGTCTCCCAGCCGCCACAGAAGCACGGCTGCCGCGGCCTGATTCGAACTGCTCACGGTACGCAGGATCTTGTACAGAAACTCGATCAGGCTCTCCCGGTTGGAAACCCTTCGCTGTGCAATCTGTCTCTCGATAACTCCCAAGATCAAGCTCTGCCGCCAGGCTTCGGCTTGATCGAAGCCGGCTATCAGGTTTTCGCACACATTGAAGGCATACTGCAAGCCAAGGATATCCGCCGCCCGCTGCAAGACCTCCCGGTCCTTTCCCAAGCGAAGCAGCTGCACCAGAGCCTTAACCAGCTGCCCGCTCAGCGCAACTCCCATGCCGGAAAGGGCATCGATGAGGTTTAGCAGGATATAAGGGTCTTCCCCACTGCCCAGGAGCTTCACCACCGCCGGCTCCATCACGGCCCAGTCCAGCTCCTTCAGCAGATGGACCGCCGCTATGGCGAGGATCTTGCTGAATGAAGGCGGGCGCAGGCACTCGCTGCAGATAGCGGTGGTCTGTTTCCGATCCACCGCCGCCAGGGCGTACAGCGCCGCTTCGGCCAGCCGGTATATCCTGCAGCTCTTTGCCCAGGAGAAAACTTGAGTGAAAAGCTGCAGCGCATCCACCTTCGATCCGGCGGGAGAAAAAAGGTGGGCCAGCCTGATGTTTCGGATCAGCTGATACAGGATCGTTCGTTTTCCCAATCTGGCGATAGCCAGCTCCCGGGCGATCAGCCCCATCCCATGCCGCTTGGGATTCTTGATGATATCCGCCAGGGCCCGATAGCCGTCAAAATGACCGACCTCCACCTTTACCGCCGAGTCTTTCAGTGCCTGCAGCAACCGCTCCTCGGTGTAGTAGCTGCTTCCCTTCAGGTACTGCAGGAGCGCCTGCCGGAACTCCTCCTCCGCGTAATATTCCAAATATTCCCTGGAACGGGACATCAGCCAGCCCAGCTCGTGGTTGTCGCTGCCCACCCTCCGCTCGGCCGTGCTCAAGGCCTTGAACAACTCCTGGATCCGCCCGTATACCCGCTTCTTGATCTCAAGATTCAGGCCGCCTCTTCCTCCCAGGCTCTGCTCCATCCGCTCGATGGCTGCCAGAGCTTCCTCCTCCAGCACCGGCGATAAATCCACCTGATCCGACAGCAGGCGAATGATCCCGGGATAGTACTCCCGCTGTTGCGGTGAGCGCCCGAGAGCCTGGTAGGCGCTGCGGCGAACATCCGCATCCACATCCTCCAGGGCAAGCAGAAGAATCCGACCCGATTCCTGGGCCGTGCTTCGCGAGGCCAGGTCGGTTAAAATGATGCGGTTTCCCGCCGACAGGCGGTGGTAGTTTGACAGGCCGTGATAAATCACCTGGGATGAAATCCGTTCATCCGCTTCTGCCTGCCTGTAGACCGCTTCGACCACCTCCTCCTTGCACCCCGCAAGGATCTTGCCCACATCCACTGCGCTGTGAAGCTGGAGAAGGACAGCGGTGGCCCGTGCACGCATGGTCTCCGATGCTATCGGGGAGCCGGCCTGCTCTTCCACCAGCCGGAGCACCTCCGGATCTTCGGGGCAAAGCCTGAAAAGAGCTTCCAGAGCCGCACAGCGAAGATCATCACCTTTAGAGATCTTGAACAGATCGAAGAGCACTTTGGCCGCCCCCTGATGGCCGATCTCTCCCAAAGCCTTCACGGCGGCCAGGCGCACCGTCTCCTCAGCCTGGGTAAGCAGCCGGGCGATGTGGTTCAGGCTTCGCGGGTCCTTGATCGTCTCCAGGACCTCCAAGGCCGACAGCACGACCTGGGGATCGGAATCGAACAGGTCCTGGTGCAGAATTTCGATACCCCGTCTATCCTTGTCGAAGGTCCGAAGCACCAGATGCGTCGTTCGTTTAGCCTCTGGCCCCAAAGGCACGCCGTCCTGAACAGCCGCCGGCGAGGGACTTCGAGTCTGTTCGGCCGGGTCTTTCAACCTCGTCGTTTCCACAACCACCTTCTCTACAGACCGGGATTCTTACCGGCTTCAAGATCCTCAGCTTCAACCCGGGAATGGCTCCTCTCGGGGGCTTTCCCCTCCACCACCTTCACCAGGACCGGCCTGATGACCTTTCCGTCCAGCCGGAAGCCTTTACGGAGTACCTGGATCGAGCAGCCGTCTTGTAGGCCGTGTTCCGCCACGATCACCTGATGGATCTGCGGGTCAATCCCTCCAGGCGCGCTGTTCAAAACCTCCAGCCCGTAGCGTTCCTGAAACAACCTGATCAGACGCCCCGCTAACCTTCGGTCCGCCCCAGGCTCCTGGGCTTCGTAATCGGCGGCCAGGCAGACAACCTGTTCCACCACACCAAGAATCCCCTCACGCCGGGCCGCCTCCCGACTCCTTTCCAGCTCCTGGGCACAGTGCTCCAGCTCCGCGCGCATCTCTTCGAGTTCTTCCTCCAGCTGCCTGTTCCATGAGCGCAGCTGCAGGATCACCTTCTCCTTCTGATCCAGAAGCTCACTCTTCTCCTCCAGCACGGATTTGGCCAGCATCATCTCCCCGATCAGCTCCCGGGAGTCCTCTCTGCTCTTGGACGGCTGCGCACGCTTCACGTCTGCTCCTCCCAGGCGAAGGACTTTATCCGCTTTTCTTGCCGCCTGGGAGACAGGTTCCAAAGGAAAATCCCTTTTAACGTACGTAGCCAGATCCGCGTCGCTGAACCTAAGAACTTCTTCACATCACCCGGATTCCGGTCTAACAGCACTGCCACGAAGGGATACAGATCCCCCGGTTTCCCGATTTCTCCAAGAGCCTGCACAACAGCTCTGCGTACCAGAGTGTCCGGATCCCGGACCGCTTTTCGCAGAACCCGCCTGCTTTCCTTCCCCTCCCGCTTCCCGAGCAGGTATGCCGCCGCTGCGCGCAGCTTGGGTGAAGTGGAGTACAGCAGACGCATCTCCAGCTCCTCGATGGAAAGCCGCCGCACCCGGGGATCTTCGTCGAACCGGGCCAGTTCTTTCACAGATCGAGCTCGCTGTTCTCGCCTGAGGGTTACCAGCGCCTCATAAGCCGAAGCGATTTGCCGAAAGCGCTCGGAAGATTGTTTTGACGGATTCACATCCGGATGATAGCGCAAAACCAGCTGCCGGTAGCGGGCCTGTACCTCCTGCCAGCTCGCCTTGGGGGATAAATCGAGCAGTTTCAGGTTTTCCTTCCACTGATCCGGTTGTTTCATCGGCTCTCCCTCATCAGGTCAATCCTCTCCTTGCTGCCCATAAATGTCTTCAAGCTCGGCAGCCCGCGCCTCGGTAAGAATGCTCTCCAGCCGGTCCTCATTCAAATGGCTTGTCCCGTCCAGCTCTATGGAGCGGCTGCTTCCCGTATCCCGATCCCAGGCGCTGACGTGCACGATCCCCTCCACGTCGATCTCGAAACAGACCTCAATGTCCGGCCCGCCCCGCAGGTCCCGCCGGATGCCTTCCAACCGGAAGGAGCCCAGCAGAATGTTGTCCTCGGCGCGGGGCCGCTCGCCCTGAAGCACCTTGATGCCGACGGCCTTCTGACCGTCGACCACCGTGGTAAACAGTGCCTTGGACTGAACGGGAAGCACGGTGTTCCGCGAGACCAGCGTCACCATTTTTTGATCCGCCGTCTCCACACCCAGCCCCAGAGGCGTGACGTCCACCAGGGCCATCCTTTTCGCTTCACCGGCCAGAATTCCAGCTTCTACCGCCGCCCCGCAGGCCACAACCTCCTCAGGATTGATGGTTGTTTCCGCCGCGTTCCTACCAAACAACTGCTCCACCGCCTGGCGCACCACCGGGATACGGGTAGACCCTCCGACCAGAAGCACCCGGTCGATCTCCTCAGGCCGCAGGCCCGCATCCTGAAGCGCCCCCTTTGTAAGCCTCAGGGTTTTCTCCAAGTAGCCGAGAATCAGGCCCTCGAGCTCCTGCCGGCTCAAACGGCTCACCAAGTGACAGGGGCCCTGCTGATTGGCCGCGATAAAAGGAACCTCCGCCTCCCCCACCTTACGCCCTGAAAGTCGGATCTTCACCGCTTCCGCTTCCTGATAGATCTTCTGCATCGCCAACCGATCGCCTCTCAGTTCGATCCCGGTTTCCTCCTTGAAGCGCTCCAGAAGCACATCGGCCACTTTGCGGTCGAAATCGTCTCCTCCCAGCCGGGTGTCTCCCCGGGTGGCCAGCACCTGGAACACCCCTTCGCCGGCCTGAAGGATCGACACATCGAAGGTGCCGCCTCCCAGGTCGTAAACCAAAACCGTTCCCTGCACGCTTGAGTCCACCCCGTAGGCCAGAGCCGCCGCGGTGGGCTCGTTCACCAGCCGTACCACCTCAAGCCCAGCGAGGGCAGCGGCCCTCTTGACTGCCTGCCGCTTAACATCGTCGAAATAGGCCGGAACCGTCACCACTGCTTTGCCTACCTCCCTGTCAAGGTGTGCTTCCGCCGTTTGTTTTAATGAGGCAAATACGAAGGAAGCGATCTGCTCAGGCCCGTACTCCTGCCCGTCAATCCACCAGCGCCGCTTGGAACCCAGCTCCCGTTTCACCGACATTACGGTACGCTCCGGATGAAGCACCGCTACGTTCCTGGCCGCCTGCCCGATATAATGTTTACTGTCCTCGGCGATATATACCGCCGAGGGAATCACCCTCTCCCCCTGGCTGCTGGGGATGATCCGGGCTTCGCCCGATTTGTACACCGCCACTTCCGAATTGGTGGTGCCAAAATCAATTCCGACGATCAGCTCCACTTCTTCCTCTCCGTCGACCCCAGGTACATGATTTGGGGGAGAACAGAGGGGAAAGTCCCCTCTGTCCCCTCTTCTGTTCGCCTGCCGTTCTTTAGGCCGCATCCCCATTGATGCGCTTCTTCAAGGTGACAGCGGTTACCTCTGCCGAAGACGGCACGCTTCGCGAGGCCGAGTCGCCCGCCGGAGTGAACAGGTGCT
>CAZVHJ010000058.1:19747-21597 GCA_964627715.1 uncultured Spirochaetaceae bacterium
GCCGAAGACGGCACGCTTCGCGAGGCCGAGTCGCCCGCCGGAGTGAACAGGTGCTTTTTACCAGCCGTTGCAGGGGCTTGAGGCTGTGGAAGCTGCCTTCCCGTATAATCGTCGCTCAACCGGAACTGCTCCACCAACTGTTGCAGCGTTTGCGCCAGCCCAGACAGCTCTTCGGTGGAGGCGGACATCTCCTCCGCCGCACTGGCCGCCTGCTGGGTCAGCTCGTTCACGTTCTCGATGGCTTTGCTCACCTGCTTGGCGTTGGTGGTCTGCTCCTCAGTTGCCGCACTGATCGACTGGCTCATCTCGCTGATCGATTCGGTCGCCTTAGCCACCTCCTTGATAGCGTTGACCTGCTGCTCGATGTCTCCGACCAGAGCGGCCACCACTTCGCTAGTTTTCTGAGCCCCGGCGATGATCTCATCCATGGAGGAAAGCGCCGCCTGGGCGATCTCAACACCCCCATTTACGTTCTTGCCGCTTTCCTTGATCAGATTCTCGATCTCCTTGGTGCTGGAGGCGCTTCTGTCGGCAAGCTTCGACACCTCGTCGGCCACCACCGCGAACCCCCGGCCGTGCTCCCCGGCCCGTGCAGCCTCGATGGAGGCATTCAGGGCCAGCAGGTTGGTCTGATCGGCAATGTCGGAGATCACGTTAACGATCCCGGCGATCTGCTCTGAGCTGGCCGAGATCGCTTTGATCGCTTCCACGGCCTTGCTGACCGCTTCCACCCCGGACTGGGCCTTGCCCATCGAGTCTTTGGAGGATTTCGATACTTCTTCAAGGCTTTTGGAAACTTGCTCCACCGACCTCTGCATCTGCTCCATATTGCTGGAAGATTCTTCAACGCTCGTCGCCTGGCTCTGGGAGTGATCCGATACCTGCTCCACGCTGGCGGTCAGTTCCTCCACCGACGCGCTTGTCTCTTCCAGGGTCGAGGCCTGGTTCTGAGCGCCGGAGGAAAGCTGCTGGGCGCTGGAGGATATCTCCTCGCTGGATGAGGCCACCTGATCGGCCGACTCGCGGATTTGAAAGATCATGTCCTGAAGCCTGCCGGACATGCTGTTCAGCGATTTCACCATCTGACCCACCTCATCATCGGACTTCACGTCGATCTTTGCTGTAAGGTTCCCTTGCTCGATTTCTCCGGCAAACGCCACGGACTTTTGCAGCGGATTGGTAATGCTGCGGGAAACGAGCAACGCGATGCTGAGACCCGCGATTACGGCGATAATCACGATGACGGCTACGATCACCTCGCTCGTGCTCATCCGCGCGAACAGACTCTTGGTCGAAGCCTCAGCGCTGTTATTGAGGATCTGCTGCATCTGTCCGAGCAGATCCTGCACCTCTGCAACGGCAGCCTGACTCTCGTTTTTATAGATATCCAGAGATTTCTCATAATTGAGGGTCTGTCCTTGGATGATCTGCTCGACTTCATCGAGGTACCCTATGACCTGATCTGCGGCCGGCTTGGTCTGCTCATTATAGATTCGGTGAGCGATCGCCTGCTTGCTCAGGTCGGTGATCAACCCACGGCTGTTGGTTAGCGCCATGATCTCTCGAGCCGTGTTGTGCAGCCTGCTATGAGGCTCTTCGATCCTGGCAAGCGCAATCTTAAGTTCGGGATCGCTGGTGTGGTAGGCGTAATACCACTTACCGAAACCGCATTCCCTGGGATCCAACGCCCCGGTAAAAGGCTTTCCGTTTACCTCCCAGACTTCCCGCAGTCCGAGTAACCAATCCCGGTGGGCGCCTAGCGCATCTTGTATCTTCTGTTCGACTTCATAGTTGGGTTTGGCATATACTTCCTTGATCTTCTTCGCCGATTGGTGCAGTCTGGTATGGGG
>CAZVHJ010000058.1:21697-34246 GCA_964627715.1 uncultured Spirochaetaceae bacterium
CAAAGCCACCCACCAGCTTCTTTCCTATCTTCATTTCTTCTCCCTCCTATATGCTATCTGTTCTCTCCCCGCTTAGAACCGCTTCCTGTTCTGCAGGCTTTTCGTCTTCCGTGCCTTCCGTTCCGCCGGGCTCCACTACGGCTGATCCGCCGGGTCCGGCAGATTTGCTAATGCTTTCCACTATCTTTTCCAGCTCAACCTTCTCCTCCACGGTGAGGATCCTGTCGATGTTTAAAAGGATCACCAGCCTTTCCTCCAGCTTGCCCACTCCTTTGATGTACTCCACCGACAGTCCTCCCACGATCGGAGGGGGCGGTTCGATCTGGTCCGCCGGGATCCGCACGACCTGGCTGGCCGCATCCACCACCATACCGACCAGCTTGTCGTCTACATCGACGACGATTACCCGGGTCATGGTGGTGTACTCCTTATGTTCCAGGCCGAAACGATCCCTCAAATCGATGATGGGAATCACATCCCCCCTGAGGTTGATGATCCCTTTCACGAAGCTGGGCGCCTTGGGAAGCCGGGTGATTTCCCGGATGCGGATGACCTCCTTCACCCTGAGGATATCCAGCCCGTACTCCTCATCGCCCACCTCGAAGCTGATCAGCTGGTTGAGCTCTCCATCGATTTCGTGTTGATCTCTGTTCTGTTCCAAGGTACTTACCTCCTTGCTTCCTTAAGAGATTGCCCCGCATCAACGATGCGTCTTTCCAACGTGACTTTTTCGCTTGTCTCCTCGATACCCCAGGCCTGCTCCGGGATCTCCAGAAACTTCTCTACGATTTCGGGATCGAAATGCTTGCCTGACTGAGCTTTGAGCTCCTCCACAACTGCCGAAAAGGGCAAGGCTTTGCGGTACGGCCGGTCGAAGGTTATGGCATCCAGAGCGTCGATAACCGCAAATATCCGCGCACCCAGAGGGATGTCCTTGCCTTTCAATCCGTAAGGGTAGCCGCTGCCGTCGTACTTCTCGTGGTGATAGAGCACCACGTTGGTCGCATCTTTCAGGAAATCGATGGTGGAGATCATTTTGAATCCCATCATGGGGTGGGTTTTTACGATTTCCATTTCCGTAGGGCTCAGGTCGGAGGTTTTTGCCAACACATGCTCCGGTATGCCGATCTTCCCGATATCGTGTAGATAGGCGCTCCACTTCAGGTTACGCAACTGTTCCTGGGACAACCCCAGCGCCTTCCCAAGTCGTACACTGTTCTGCGCTACTCTCCGGCAGTGCTCTTCGGTCTCAGGGTCCTTGAGATCCAGGGCCGCCCCCAGCGCGTATACGGCCGCATCGTAGACCCGTTCGATCTCCCGGGTTGTCTTTTGCAGCTCCGTGGTCTGCCTTTTCACCATCGCTTCCAGGTGATTCTGGTAGTAGCGGTAGCGGGTTCTCGACCGCCATTCCTCTACAGCCCGCTCCAGTCTCTCGTCAAACTCTTCGAGGGTGAACGGCTTAGTGATATAATCGTAGGTTCCTCCTCGTATCGCCTGAATGGCGGTCTCCAGATTCTGCTGTCCGGTTATGATGACCACGATGGTCTCCTGAGGAATGATGCCGCCCTCGCCGAGAATGCTGATCCCCGAGCCGTCGGGAAGCCGGAGATCGAGAAATATGATGTCGTAGCCGTTTTTTTCTAAAAGCGATCGTATCTCTGAGAGACTGCCTGCTACATCGCAGCGGTAGCCACTTCTTTCGACGAACGCCGAAATCAACTCCTGTATCACTGGCTCGTCATCCACGACCAGTATTCTGGGCGCCGACTCGGACATTCGCCACTGCAAACCACTCAACGGTTCCTCCGATTTGTTGCCTGAAATATGTCCATTCGATCTCTCGGCCATGTTGTCCACTCTTTCCTTGATTTCCTCTTTTCAAATCAATCGTGATGAGCATGCTCCCGAAGGCGCTGCAAACCCGCCTGGAGGGCGAGATCGATCTCCACCTCCAGTTTCTTCTCCCGCATCCTGTCGGGATGGAGATTGCCTAAAAGCGATGTCTGGTAGCGGGGGCTCACGTGGTTCAGCGTGAAAGCCACCAGATCCAGCACACAGGTTTCGCACTTACATACATCCTCCCGCTCTGCAAGCAATTGCTCCACCCTCTCATACACAGCGTCCGCAGCCTTATTGCGGATGGTTTCCACGCTGTAGCTCTCCTCAAGCGCCATATTCGCTCCCCTCTATAATGAAATCAGGCGTACACCTTGGAGCCGGTCCGTTCCATCAGGGCATCCGCGATCCTGCCCAATCCCACGATCTGGTGGGCATGCCCGTTTTGGATCACCTCCCGGTTCATCCCGAAGATCACCGAGGAATCCCGATCTTGGGCGATCACATGCCCGCCCTTTTGGTGTAACTCCCGGATCCCCGCCGCTCCGTCCTTGCCCATCCCGGTCATGATCACGCCGATCGCCCGGCGTCCGTACTCCCTGGCTACCGAGTGCATCAGCACGTCCACCGAGGGCCTGTGGCCGGAAACCGGCTCCCGCCGGTTGAGCAGAACCTTGGGAAGGGCGTTGTGACGGTCCACGACCATGTGATAATCCCCCGGCGCGATCAGCACCCGCCCCGCAAGAATACTATCCGTATCTTCTGCCTCCTTGACACTTAAGGAGCAGCAGCTGTCCAGCCTCTCGGCAAAGGCCTTGGTGAACACCGAAGGCATATGCTGGACCACTACGATGGGAAGGGGGAAATCGCCGGAAAGCTGGGAGAGCAGGGTCTTCAGCGCCACCGGCCCGCCGGTGGAGGTCCCGATGGACACCAGCTCATATCCTCCTCCGTCTTTGCGGGGGATGCCTCCGCCGCCGACTCCTGCCGCCCTCCGGGGTTTTTCCGCCCGCAGGCACTGCCCTTCTGTCCGGGTCTGCACCGGCTTCGCCGCAACGCCGCAGGCGCTTTTCACTTTTTCAATCAACTCCCGGGCCACCGCGTCCAGACCTCCTGACAGTGAGGCGGTGGGTTTGAGCACAAACTCCACGGCCCCTGCCTCCAAGGCCTGCAGGGTCAACTCCGCCCCTTTCCTTGCTTGGGCGCTGAGCACGATGATCGGCGTCGGTCTGCGAATCATGATCTGCCGGATCGCTTCCAGCCCGCCCATACCGGGCATCTCCATGTCCATAGTGATCACATCCGGACGCTCCCGCTCCAGCTTGTGCAGGGCAAACTCCGCGCTCGCCGCCGTGGCCGCCACCTCGATCCCGGGGTCGCTGTTCAGAATGTCACCGGCGATCTTGCGTACCAGCGGCGAGTCGTCCACCACCATGACCCGAATCATCGTGACTCCTCCCCTGTTTTTCGATATACCGGCACTTTCAGTCCTTTCAGGTAGCGGAACTTCCTGCTGGTGCCGGTCAGCGACTCGGAGTGCCCGATGCACAGATATCCACGGGAATCGAGCACCCCGGCGAAGTACTCGTCCACCAGCCGCCTCTGCGTTGGTTTATCGAAATAGATCATGACGTTGCGGCAAAAGATGACATCGAAGCGCTTCTCCGGCGGCTGCTCTTTCAAGAGGTTATGCACCCGGAAATCCACGCTCTTCCTCAAGCCCTCGGAAACCCGGTACGTTCCACCACACTGGGAGGCAAAGTACCGCTTGAGGATCTGCTCCGGGACAAAGCGTAAGGACCGCTCCCGATACGCCCCTTCCCGGGCCTTGGCAATCGCCTCCCCGCTGATGTCTGTTGCCACGATTTCCACCTCTCCTTCCCAAAGGGATCCTTTTCCCTCCTCGAGCACGATCCGCAGCGTATAGGGCTCCTCACCGGTAGCGCAGCCCGCGCTCCAGATACGAATTCGCTTCCTGTTTCTAAACAGTTCCGGCAGGATCGACTCCTTTAAAGCATTGAAATGGTTCATCTCGCGGAAGAAATAGGTTTCGTTGGTGCTCACCGCAGCGACGAAATGGGGAAGCTCCTGCTTCCGGTCCTCGGATTCGGTGAGATACCGGTAGTACTCGTCGTAGCCTCCCAGGTTCAACGCCAGGACCCGCTTGCGCAGCCGGTTGGACACCAGGATGTGCTTGCTCTCCCGCATATTGATATTGGTCTTTTCATAGATCAACTTCCGAAAGCGGTTGAACGTCTCTTCAGATAGCGGCTCGATCGCGGTATACAAAGCCGGATAGCTCAATTCTTGTCTCCTTTCCACGCGATCTTGCTGAGAGTTTTCACCGTGATCTCTCCGGTGTGATTGTCGAAGAGCACGGTTTTCCCATGCTCGCCGCCGGTATCTTCAAAGGCAACGGGGATCCCAAGCTCCTCAAGGATCTGTTTCGTGGATTCGATGTTTTTCTCGCCCACGGTTGTGATTTTCCTGTCGCTGCTGAACTTAAACATATTCGCTCCACCGACAAGGTAGGCCCGGACATCTTTCCTGCTTCCCCCCCGTTTCAACACCCGGGAAAGAAGGGCCGGGATCGCCGTTTCTGCGTATTTCCCCACCGAGGCGTCCCGCCCGAGTTGCTGCGGCAGCATGATATGGGCAAGGCCCCCGATGCTTTTTTGGGCATCGTGCAGAATCACTCCGATGCAGGACCCCAGGGTGGTTTTCAGCAGTCTCGAGTTTTCCACCACAGCCAGCTCGGCCATCTTCACCACCAGCACCTTCTGTACCTGTTCTTCCATGGTCTGGTTCACTTTCTTCTCGAGGAGAAGTTGTCCGCAAGCGACTGCATCAGCTTGTGAAGAGACTCGGGCTCCAAGAACATCAACAGATAGCACACCACCTGTTCGCTGTCCTGGCCGAAGATCATCGCCCGGGTGAGCAGGATGCGCTCCCCCGGTAGACTGAAGCGCCCCAGCACCGTATCGATCACCGCCAGGCACATATCGACACTGATTTCAGGCGCCTCGCTTCGAACTGTCAGCATCGTCCAGTCGGACATGGCGTTGATGAACGACGCAGCCAGGATGTTGCCGAACTCGGAGAACCTTGAAAGATCCATCTCCTGATTCTTTTTCTTCGAAGCCGAGCTGCCGGTCAAATTCCGGTTTAACAGCTCATGGATCCGCCGGAGATTTTCCTCCGGGATCACCAGCAGGATACCCCCGTCCAGCCCTCCTTCGATCGCTACATAGATCCCCGCTACCGGTTTTTCCTCACCCCCCAGTGCATCGGCCACTTCCCCCAATTCCACCAGTTGAGACTCGGGAAAGCTGACCCGGATCTCCATACCGGTTAGCTGGGACAGGGACATCGAAGCTTGGATGGCCCCCGCGTTGTGGATCTCCTCCAGAAACACTCCCCCGCTTTCTTTCAACTCAGAGGCCAGACTTTCCGCAAAAAGATCCTCTCCCTCTGCAGGTGCTGCATGCGGCTCGTCGCCTGCAGTCTGCTGCCCCCCCTCCTGCGCTGCTGCTGCTCTTTCTTCAGACTCCTTTTCTGGAACCAGGCTCAAGGCCTCTTCGATCTCCTCCTGGCTCAGTTGCGCCTGGTCATCGGTTTGCCTCTCAGGGACATCCGGCGCCGGAGCTCCGGCTTCCAGCTCTTCGACCTGAATACCTCCCTCCTCCCCCGGCTCATGCTGAGCTAAAGTTGCCTCTGCAACCTCCGCATCCGATCCCAACGCTCCGCAAATGCTCTGCACATCTACAATACCGCTCTCGTTGACCGAAGCCCCGCCGCCGCTGATGTGGTAGTACTGGCGCACCATCGCCTCCACGTCCACGATCAAGGCGATCTTGCCGTTTCCCATGATCGAAGCACCGATCAACCCTTCGATCTCCCGGTAATGCCGGCTCAAGGACTTGATCACGATCTCTCCGGTACCGAGCACCCGGTCCACCCCCAGGCCGATTTTCTTCCCTTCGTATTCCACCACGGCCACAGGTTTCCTCTGCCCGCCTTCAAGTGAGGACCCGTTTCCACCGAGGGACAGGGCCTCCTGCAGATGCACCATCGCCAGCACTTCTTCCCGTAGGCGGATCGCCGGGCGGGCGCCCACGGACTTCAGCTCCCTCTTGCCGACTTTCAGAACCTCCCTTACCGAGGAAAGGGGGATAGCCAAAATGGACCTCTCTACCTCCACCAGAACCGCCGGGATGATGGCCATGGTCAGAGGCAGCGAGATGGTCACCTTGGTACCGCGGCCGGCAAAAGAACGGATACGCACGCTTCCTCCCATCTCTTCAATGGCCCGCTTCACCACATCCATCCCCACTCCCCGTCCGGAAACCTCCGTGACCTCCCTGGCCGTGCTGAAGCCAGGTAGAAAGATCAGATTCAACATCTGTTCCTCACTAAGCTTATCCGTCTCCTCCTGCCGCACCAGTCCCTTCTCCACGGCTTTGTTCACCACTGCATTCCTGTCCAGCCCTCTTCCGTCATCGGAGACTTCAATGCAGATGTGGTCCCCGTCCTGGTACGCCCCCAGGCGGATCCGTCCGACCGGCGCCTTGCCCGCCTTAAGGCGCTGGTCCCGGTCCTCGATGCCGTGGTCCACGGCGTTTCGCACCAGGTGCACCAGGGGGTCTCCGATGCGGTCCATCACCTTCTTATCGATCTCCGTTTCCTCACCGAAGATCTCCAGGGCGATCTCTTTCTTTCTGTCCTTGGCCAGGTCCCGTACCACCCGGTAGAATCGGCTGAACACGTTGGTGACCGGCAGCATCCGTACCTTCATGATTCCGTCCTGAAGATCCCGGGTGATCTTGGCCAGCTCCTCGGTTTTCTCCTCCAACTGGGCGATTTGATGGACCTTTCCGTATCGAGCCTTTAGCTCCTCGGCGATTGATACGAAACTGGAGTTCTGGATCACCAGCTCCCCAACCAGGTTGAGAAGAGTATCCAGCTTCTCCACAGCCACGCGCACAACCTCTTCGGGTTTCGCTGCCCGCGCGGCCGTCTCGGAGGCGATTGTAGAAACAGTTGGAGGACGGGAACTATCCTGTTTGTCGATCTCTTTCTCTGGTCGTGGGCAGTGAGCAGTCTGTTTTATTTCTTCGATGGAGATGATCTCCAGCAGGTCGATGTTCAGCACCTCTCGCAGGGTTTGCTCGTTGGCGCCTGTCTCTACGATTATTTTGTAGGCGAACCGGTCGCCAGAATCCCTTAAGATCTCAGGTGCAGGGTTTTCGGATTGGATCATGGCGATCCCGGAAAGGCGGTTGCGGATCAAGAACGCTCTTAAGAAGGCCTCGCGTCCCCTGGATTGGATGAGCAGCTCCAGCTGAAAAACCCTGTTGGCCGAAGAGTGGGTTTCTCCCTCCTCCGCATCGAGCACAGATGGTTCCCCTTTGGACTTCAGCCTATCTTCTAGATCCGCTTGCTGTCCCCCGCCAGCGCCTGTCCCTCTGTTCTCATCTCGAAGCAAAACAGCCTCCTCGTCCGACAGGCTCTGCAGAAAGGAGTCGGTGTCCTCCTCGAACTGCTTTCCGGCAACGAAACTCTCCACCATCTTCCTGGAAAGGTCCAAACCCTGAAACAGGATCTCTATGATTCTGGGTGAGAGCACAACGGCCCCATCCCGCACCGCTTGAAGGGAAGACTCCAACTCATGGGTCAACCTTTGAAGTTCCTCATAGCTGATAAAACCCGCAGAGCCTTTCAAAGTGTGAATGGCCCTGAACATCTGGTCCAGCAGCCCTCTTTCCTCAGGTGTTTTCTCCAGACTCAGCAGAGATCTTTCCCATTCCTGTAAGTGCTCCCCGGCCTCCTCGGCAAAAATCGCTCTGTATTCCGTTGTTACTTCCATTTTTCCCACGTCGACCTTCCCCGATCTCCTTGCTCCTTGGGCCTTGTTCAGCAGACCCATCCTTAGATTTCCTTCAGCACGCTCTCCAGGGAATCGATCTCGCTCAACGTCTCCTGTTCCTCCACGGCGACGCTGATCTCGATCGGCCCGTACTGGGTGTACAGCCCCAGCACCAGCGCCGGCTTGGGCACCAGGTTGATGCTCAAATTGTCCCCCGTGGCGATCGCCGGCGTGGTGATGTGCAGGGTAAGATCTTTGCTCTGATTTAAAAGCGCCGTGGCATTCCCGGTGATCATGTTGGCCAGCTCCCCCAACGTGTCCACGAACATGATCTTCTTCTCCTGCGGCGATTTGGCGCCTAAAAGCCTGTCCACCAGCTTCTCAGCCAGGGGGTTCTCCATGCTGTACACCACCTGGCCAACCAGAAAGCCGTAGATGCCGATGATAATGGATACCCCGAAGGACGGCTCCACCTTCGGCTTGTAGGACAAGTGCCCTCTGCGAACTTCGATGCCGGTAATCTGATTGACCACCTTCATAGCCGCTTCAATAAACGGGTTGACGTACTTGGCGTTTACCTTCATGTGTTCTCTCCTTTGTATATGGTTTCAATTAGGCCAGGGCTTTTTCCACGGCCGAGACGATCCGCTCGGGCTCGAAGGGCTTGACCACGAAATCTTTCACCCCAAGGGCTAGGCTGTCCATCAGCATCTTCTCCTGCCCCAGGGCCGTGACCATCACAATCCGGGCGTCGGGATCCTTGATCAGAATTTCCCGGGCCGCCTCCAGCCCGTCCTTCTCCTTCATGGTGATGTCCATGGTCACCAGGTCCGGCTTCAGCTGTTCGTACAGGGTCACCGCTTCGTTGCCGTTAATCGCCTCCCCGCAGATCTCGAATCCGTGAGGACTCAAGGTGTCCTTTACGATCATACGCATGAAGTTCGCATCATCAACGATCAATATTCGTTTACCCATAGGGATACTTCCTCCTCTTCAAGGGCTTCTAGTGGTCAAGCATTATTAAACGCAAAAATCGTGCCAATCTATAGAAATGGTAAAAACCTTGGAGGGAGCTGGTTTTGGTGCTGTGTGCTGCGTCTGTATAAGGCTATGCAGGTGCGTTTTCGGCCGCTCTGCTCTCTGCTTTCCGTCTTTTCCGCTCTTTTTACCATTGCTCACTTCACCCGCTTGTTCATCGAGTCAAACGACTGTTCAGCAGTATAAACAACTTGTTGAACACTTCCGGTGATAAAACGGCCATCAAAAGACATTAGGCACCCAAGAAATCCCAGGTACATCAAATCTCTGCGCCCGAGAATCTAGAAAATTCCTGCGCCTCTTGTCTCTGAAAGGGCTTCGAACGTGATGGATTATTTTCGACCCTGCAGAACACCCTCGATCTTCTCTTTGGCTCTATCTTTCCAAGTTTCAAATACCGGCTTCTTATCAACAATGATTTTTTTCGTCTGCTGTTTTACACTGAGCCATTTATCAACAATTATTTCTGTTCCTTGATCTGCCCTGGAACCTATTTCAAAGACTCTTTCAATCTGGCGCTGTACCCAAGGCTGCTTTTCAACAGCGGCCAGAGGAGAAAATTGAAATGTAACAGCCAGGAAAAGCAGGATAGAAATTGTGATTATCAACAAAACAAAAAAACGGATAACCCTTTTTCGTGGCGATTTCTCTACCTTGACTTCATGCCTCTCTGCAATAGGCCTGGAAGGGGACGAGTCTTTGATCTGCTTTTCCTTATACTTGTCCGCCAGTTCATCACGGTCGATCTGCAGCGCAGCTTGTTTGGATAAAGTTCGCTCCACCACGATTAACGACAGGTTGCCATCACTGCTTTCTGAAACATTCAACTCAAGCACGGGATTACCCGCTTTGTCAGAGGGTATACCTTCAAACATCAAACCTTTAATGTAGAACCAATCAGATAGGTCATTCTCTCGACAGAAGATTTCGAATAGCGCCTTTTCCTGCCTGTCTCCGACAGTGGTAAAAACCTCCTGCCCCGTCTCCTTTTCTTGATTGTTTTCTTTATTTAATTTAACGGGTACAATATTACCCTCTACCGTCTTTACCCCAATTGTGTTCATGTTGAATACTCCATCATAGATCTTTAAAATTACGGCACCATTCTTTGGCCATTTTCTCCGTTATCATCTATTGCTGGGTGTGCGCAAACTTTTTCTACACCGAAAGCTTTCCAGTGGGCCACAAGGTAATAGAGACAGGTTTTCCGGTCGCCTTAGCCTGATGGATCGCACATTTTTAGGCTTCACGAATAAATAACTTCAAGCATTAAATGGAGCAAAATCCATGCCAACTGAAAGAAAAAAATAAAAACCGCCTTCAGGCGGGAAGAGTCGAGAATCAATAATACTGTGTGCGCGATTTTTTACGCTATTTCCAAATCGCTTTTCTCCCTATTCGCTCGTTTTTTACCCTTTCTTAAACCAATTCCCTCTTTAGCTGTTTACTCACTCTAACATCTGTTCAATCTGCTGAACATTATTGGGTAGGCTCTCATACCCTACCTAGGGCCTTCGATTCCATGTTTCTTCATCTTGGACCACAGTGTGGTCCTGCTGATCCCTAACTCCTTGGCCGTTTGGGATTGGTTCCAGCCGTTCTTCTCCAATACTTTGAGAATGTGTTGTTTTTCCACTGCATCTCGCTCTCTCTCAAGCATCTTATTCACCCGAGAAAGAGGCAGATCCTCTCGTTCGTAGGCTCTTTTACCTGACAGGATATTCCCCGGGTGGATTGCAAAAGCCAGATCAGCGGCTTCAAGCGATGTGGAGCGATTCACCGTGACGGCTCGTTCGATTAGATTCTCGAGCTCCCGCACGTTTCCCCTCAAGGGATGACACAGCAAAATATCCACGGCTTCGGGGGAAATCCCTATGATCTCTTTGTTCATCTTCTTACTATAGACCCCTAATAGATGATTCGCCAGGGGCAGAATATCCTCTTTACGCTCCCGAAGCGGGGGAGTCACTATGGGGATCACATTTAGCCGAAAAAATAAGTCGTTCCTGAACGCGCCGTTCTCAACGAGAGTTTCCAAATCCCTGTTGGTTGCGGCGATCACCCGCACGTCCACTTCTATCATAATATTACTGCCTACTTTGCGGATCTTCCCCTCCTCAAATACCCGTAAAAGCTTGGGTTGTATAGATAGAGGCATGTCACCGATTTCATCCAGCAGCAGGGTACCCCCGTCGGCTTCCTCCATAAGCCCCTTTTTCTCCTGATGAGCCCCGGTAAAAGCACCTTTTGCGTGTCCAAAAAGCTCACTCTCCAGAAGGGACTCAGGAAGAGCGGCGCAGTTCACAGCGACAAAGGGCTTGTGTGCTCGGGGTCCACTGAAATGGATAGCCCGGGCAATGAGCTCTTTTCCGGTCCCGCTTTCCCCCTGGATGAGAACAGTCGAGTCGGTCATGCAGACGGTATCGATCAAATCTAGGATTCGTCGCATCTGCGGGCTTTCTGCAATGATTCTCTGGTGGCTGTATTTATCCTCAAGTTGCGTCTGAAGGGCGGCTATCTGCCGCTTTAGGTTCTTTCGTTCCAAGGCCCGCTGAATGGTGATGAGCACTCTGTCGGTATCGAAGGGCTTGGTAAGATAATCGAAGGCACCTAGCTTGATTGCCTCCACAGCGGACTCAATCGTTCCATAGGCGGTCACCAGCACCACCTCCGATTTATAGGACTGACGCGTGACCTCCTGCAGAACGTCCATACCGCTTGTATCTCCAAGCCTCAGGTCCGTGATGATCAGGTCATAAGAGTGTTTCTGGAGCTTTTCGGCCGCTTCTAATCCATCGGAGGCCTCATGAACGATGCAGCCGTTTCCCGATAGCAACTCCGTTAGAAACAGCCGGGAGTACTCATCGTCGTCTACTACGAGGATCACAGGTTCCTGTTCCATGTTGATACTCATTCCGGCTTTTTGGTTTTAGTGTTTGCCTGATGAAAACGTGAGTCGAGGGAGAATAGCCATCATTTCTAGGAGTAGATATTTTAATATAAATCTGAAGACCTTACAACGGTGTATATGATGTTGTGTCCATAGACTACAAAATCGAGGTAAGGAGAATCCCATTGATTCTTTTTTCTCAATCTTCCTTCCGATCCCGTGTTTGGCTAAGGCAGTCTAACGATGAGGCGATGGTCATAAATTTGAGAATCCGCAAGTTTTCTAGATTAACTTCTGAAGTGAAAAAAAATGAAAAATAATTTTCTACACAACCTTTAATGACGAAGTACCGCTGATATCCCCATTGTTCTTCGGGCCCATGGTAGTCATGTGCCTCCGTACCTCCAGTAGGGCTTTTTGAAGGCTGAAATCCCCGAATTCATGATCGTGTTTCCTACCCCTATCACAGTAAACTGGGCGAGCGGTAACCCACCGAGAGAGGAGGTGAACAGGCCGTGTACCGAAAAAAGCGCGGATCAGACACATGGCACTGGTGCATCAACTGTAGCCATTGGCCGGCGGACAATTACGTCCAGCAGCGTCGAAAACCCGCCAGAGATGTGTTGAGCAATCTATGCAACCAATGTCGACAAAAGGAAGAGGCCGGCAAATGTCAAAAGCGAAAGCGTCGGAGCAGCCGAGACAGATGACGCGATTCCGATACGATTGCGGTACTTTGGATGTGTGGAGTTAATCAGGAATCGTGAGGTCGAACCTGGCCCGCTCTCCTTCGGTAATCCAGAAAGATGGCCGAGACTATCGCAACGGCGAAGAGAATTCCGATCATAGACTTGTTGAGAGACCCAGTGATCGGGCTAGGGCAAAAATTGGACACGGAAGCAGCTATTGGCGAAGACCG
>CAZVHJ010000059.1:0-33383 GCA_964627715.1 uncultured Spirochaetaceae bacterium
ACTTTTTGGGGCCCGCGGCCGTCAAACTACTATCGGGTACCACCGGCAATGAGGCTTCCTGATCTGGATTCTCTCTTTCTACGCCAACTTTGGGGATATCGTGGGTCTTGGCAGTCGGCCCCACGGCCTGATCCCCAGCTACTACTTGGGAACCTTTTCCCAGTCTTTCAGAAATTGCTCAAGGCCGATGTCTGTTATCGGATGCTCGTAAAGCTTTTCCATGATATCGAAGTGCATGGTGCATACATCCGCACCTAGTAGGGCGGCCTGCAGAACATGCCCGGGATGGCGGACCGCGGCTACAATGATTTGGGTGTCAAATCCATAGTGACCGTAGATCTGCTTGATCTGCCGAACGAGGTCCATACCTTGCTGGTTGATATTATCCAAGCGGCCGACGAAGGGGCTAATATAGCTGGCACCGACTTTTGCTGCCAGCAGAGCCTGAGTCGCATTAAAGTTCAATGTCATATTCGTCTTTACGCCTCGTTCTGTCAGCACTTTTACCGCTTTGATCCCCTCTCGAATGACAGGAACCTTAACTACGATGTTCTCGTGGATTTTACTGAGATTTTCTGCCTCTTTAATGATCTCCTCAGCTTCAACACTAACGGCTTCAGCACTGATCGGACCGTCGACAATCTTGCAAATTTCTTCAAGAACATCGTAAAACTTTTTCCCCGAAGCGGCTACATGGGTGGGATTTGTAGTAACCCCATCCAGTATACCCCAACTCCATGCTTCTTTAATCTCATCGGTCATGGCGGTATCGATGAAAAGCTTCATTTGGTGGTACCTCCTATCCCCACTCAATAATTTGTAGTATGATTTGCTCTGTAAATTTCACCTATTTTTTTCCTGCCGTGTCAGAATTCTACGCCAGATACGCCGCTTACCATCGGTCATACGCCTTCTTCATAGCCGTTATGAGCGGCAGCTCAATCCCTGACAGGTACCGAATCAACGCCCCTCCAGCGGTTGAGATGTAATTGAGCTTCGACAGGTCGGTGTACTTGGTAAAAGAGCTCACCGTGTCCCCCCCGCCAACAACGGTAAATCCTGGGGCGCCTTCAACTTCTTTCCACAGCGTCTCTGTTCCCTTACTCGAGATTTCCTCCTCGTATACGCCCGCAGGTCCATTCACAAATAACGTTTTCGCTTGTGAGATTATCGCAGAGTAGGTAGAAATCGTTTCCGCTCCAATATCGCTAATAAGCTCCGCAACAGGAAGACTACCGGTAGGGCACTCCTTCCTCTTTCCTCCCGATGCAAAGGCTACGTCAACAGGATGCCGTATTTTTTTCCGATGCTGGGATATATACTCCCCAGCCTTCTGCACATACTTTTCATATCCCTTGTCCTTGATTAGCTTCTCGGAGGGCGTACCCAGCCTAATCCCCTCGGCCATTAAGAAAATCTGCCCGATGAGCCCACTGGTAAGAATGTAATCAGCGGAATTTTCGCTGAGCACCCTCTGTATCATCCCGAAGGCATCCCCCGCCCTGCTTCCTCCGAGCATATACACGCAGGGCCGCTCGGGACTCTCCGTAATCGCTCCCAGTGCTTCGAGCTCCTCCATGAGCAGTCTCCCGCCGTACGAAGGTAAGAGCTCCTGAAAAGCGACCATCGAAGGGGCGTTGCGGTGGGCTGCCGAAAAGGCGTCGTTCACGTAACAATCAAAAAGCGGGGCAAGCCGCCTAACCAGATACACATCCTTCATCTGATCGGGAGCAAGCTGCACAAAGCCCTCGAAGGTAGATACCTCTTCAGTGAAGTAGCGCAGATTATCCAGTAGAAGAATATCGCCGTTCTTCAGGGCCTTGATCTGTTCCGTGGCTGCTGGACCCGCCACATCCTCAATAAACTCTACCTTTCTACCGAGAGCATCGGTCAGCCGCGCGCCGTGTTCTCGCAGGCTGATCAGAGCACTATAATCAGTGGTGTCTCCCTGGTGTGACATAAGTACAAGTCGCGCCCCTCCTTCCGAGAGTTCGCGAATGGTCGGTAGGCTTTTTCGAATACGGTTCTCGTTTATGATCCTCTTTGTTTTTTTACTCACAGGGGAGTTGATATCCAAGCGCAGAAGCACAAGCTTTCCTCTGAACTCTCCGTCATCCAGGGAGCGCATATTTAAATTCCGCATCAACAACCTGCCTCTTAACAACCAAGTCCCAGATAATTGTTGGTTAATTCCACGGCCTCTCGCCAGTTTGTCTGCATGCGCATCGACGCCCTTATTGCATCCACCGTCTCCAGGATTACCACAGCCTCCTGCGGAATATTGATCGAAAAAATCACGTCTTTCCCCGAAAGGGCGATCGTTTCCTCCCAGACACCAATCTCATACATGTCACCACGCAGATTCCCCTTGTCGCGGGCGAACCTGAAAAATGACGCATTCGAGTTAAATCCGTCTGCGATCTTCACCACAATCATCCTGGGGTGGTTTTTGAAAAGCTCAATCGTCGACTCTACAGATATTCTCTTCTTCGGTGTGGCTACGATGCTGATGATGTGCCCGTGGGTAACCGGCGTATGAATAAGCACACCGGTGCAGGGTACGTGTGGCATGATAGTCATCAGATCGACCGCCTGATGGCTGGGCACCGCATCGATTTTCAACACGTTGGTCAGTCCACGGTGAGTATCCCCTGGATCGGCAACCCTCCGGATAATCGTGATAGCCACCTTTTCCAGCCCTACTGCTCGATCAAGGCAGTCAATCGCTCGTATCAGCCCGGTCGTATTGCAGGAGGTAAGTTTCAGAAAGTCTTTCCCGATGCCTTTCTCATAGTTCGCATAACCGTGTAAGAACACATCGACGATCTCGTTCTTCTCGCCCCCCTGAAACACAGCCTTCTTTTTTTTCTTTTGATACAATTCCTTGTTCTTGGCACCAACACCCGCACTAGTGGCATCGAGTATAATATCCACCTTATCCAGCAGATCATCCATGCTGCCGCTTACGGGAATACCCGCTCTTGCAAGAAGCTTCTCATTCCCAGGCAATGCACAGTACAAATCATAAGGCATGCCCCTAGCCTTGAGCGCTCTCACCGCCAAGGTTGGCGCAACATCAGCTACTCCTACCAGTTCCATATCTTTTTGCAGGACAACTCCATCTGCAAGCCTTTGCCCGATTACGCCATATCCTACAACCCCAACTTTAACCATCGTGGTACCCTCCTTTAGATCATCTTTTCTGTCACCACATCGCCGACCTGTGCTGTGCTCGCTCTCTAGAGCTTGTGCTTTCAAGAGAATCTAAAACATCTGAATGCAGATTTTCATAATATAGAAAATGATTAGCTATGTTATTATGTTGCGGCTTACCAATTATCGATATATGGGTTTATCGAGTAATTCGTCCTAGATATGGATTGTGAATCCCCACAGAAGTTGTTTGATGTTTTTAATTTTACCAAAATAGTGATTATTATGGCTCCTTCAAGGCAAGGTGATCTTACCAGTTTATTATACTTTAAATATGTAATTTGTCAACCTATCAGCGTATGGACATCAGGGCTGCGGCAAAGTCCGAAAATAGCCTTAGCCGGCAAGGAGTTTCAGCCCGGACATGTGGATGAAAAAACAAACTGCCACACGCGCGGATGTTGCTCGTCGACCTCCATCTATTTCACGATTCGCCCAGCCTCATCCTTTTGCTTCAAGGCCGACTTTGATGTTGTCCTGGCATGGGTAACTACAACACTCTGTGACGAAAAAAGGCAGTTTATCCAGATAATAGCGAGGAACTGGAGAATGCCCTCAGGTATCTATTCCCGAATAGGTATTGGCGACTTTTATCACGGCATATATATTCTCTATTGGTGTACCGGGAGCCATCCCTCCAGCTGTGCTAAGCAGAAAACCTCCATCTTTTGCGCCTATTTCCAAACAGGTTTGGGCCGTTTCCTTTACAGTTTCGAGGGTACCATTCAACATCACCTCTAAGGGATCCAGATTCCCCATGAGACAGATCTTTTTCCCGATCCGTTCCTTCGTTTCTTTGATATCCGTTCCAAAGTGGAAAATATCCGCTCCAAATTCGGGAATCCTATCCATTATGTGATAGACGTCCCCCTCATTATGGTATAAACGAATTGCCGATGGAAACTCCAGGAAAATCCTGTTGATGTAGGGAAAGCAGAACTCCTCGAAATGTTCCGGAGATAGCTGCGTATAGATATGCTCCGGTATTAGAACCCTTTTCAGCGTGCCATTCACTTTTTCTTGGGCTTTTAACCAACGGATCAGGCAATCTGTGATCATCTCGAGCAAATTGTGTATTAGCTTAGGGTGATCGTACAATTCCAGGAGGAAGCTGCTGTATCCCATAATTTCAGCTGCCGTATCCAGGGGACCTAAAGTGTAACCGAGACCATCTAGATATCCGTAGCGTTCGATGTATCCGCGGTCGATATTCCTCCACATGAATCTGTACTGCTTAAGCATTTCCGGTCCCAATCCAGCCTTTTCGGGATCCACCGCTGTCATATGAAGTATTTCTTTAACATTTGTGATTCTAGATTTCACCCACGGTGGATCATTCTCCGGCCATTCTATATCACAACCGAAAAAGGAGGGCTCCACGGCCACTCCAAAATCGGGCCAGGCGCCAGGGAGCAGTAATGCATCCGAGAACGTATTCTGTATCTCGAGTTGGGTTCGTAGCTTCAGAGCCGCGTCGAAATAGAATTGGCGATGTTTGATGCCCAATAGGCTTATCACGATTGGAGCCGTATTCCATATTATGAAAGGTATACGTTGCTGGTTTTTTCGCTTGGCTGCTTGGTTTAGAAGATCAAGCAACGGAAATCTCCTTTCTCGACTGAAATGCAATGAGGTATAATAACATGGGGTGCCCAAGATTCTGAAGAGAATTCTTTGAACGAAGATGGGTTATCACATGGCCAGTAGAGATCTCATATACAAATGTCCAAGTGGGATCAGGAGGCGCGCAATCTGTTGCGGGTTCAAATGTATCCCAGTAGCTGAGCGATATCGGGGGGAGGAGGATTCATACTACATCTTTGAGTATTTCGTGATCCGTTGCCAGACGCGTTCCTTCAGCCACTGACCAGAATGGCTTTTATAAACTTGTCTTTTTCCTCCAACATAGTGTTAAAAACTGTCGAGCCCTTGGAAAGCTGCTCCCGGATGCTTACAATCTTTTCGGCCTTCAATCGTCCCGCGTTCATCAAATCCAGCGTTTCTTTGAATATGTTGGTCGTAAACCCATAGGTGCCCTGGATGGTGAGCTCTGTCGTGACAACTTTTTGCATGTCAATCTCCACCATCCTGGCGGAATTTCCAATCCACACGACTTTGCCCCGGATTTTAGCCAAATCCACACTCTGCTGAGCGGTCGGCGATTCCCCTACAGCCTCGAAAACAACATCTGCACCACGTCCCTCGGTTTGGTCGCGTAAAATGCCCACCGCATCCTCTTTGCCTGGATTTATGAGCACATCTGCACCCAACTTCCCGGCTGTGGATAGCCTATTATCGCTCAGATCCGTAACATAAATCCGCTGCGGTTCCGCCATAACTACGAATTGAAGCAGGCATAATCCAATAGTCCCCATGCCAACGATTGCTATGTTCTTACCCTGTAAATCCGGTGCCTGCTTTGTAGCTGCGTGAGCTACTGAGAACGGCTCCACCATGCTGCCGTCGACAAAGGAAACCGTGTCGCTGAGGTGAAAAACATTCTTCTCATTTACAGCCACGAATTCAGCCATAGCACCGTTGACATCCATGACGCCAAGTATCTTTTTATTAGGACAGATGTTTTGCAAACCCCGGCGACAATATGCGCAGGTATCGCAGAACTCGATAGGTTGAACGCAAACTCGATCGCCTGGAGCAAACCTTTTTACGTTTTCTCCTGTTTTCTTCACCACCCCGGATAACTCGTGTCCCATAATCATAGGTGGAATGCGCCGCCCGGTGATTCCCAGGTAGCCGTGCAAATCGGAACCGCAGATACCAACTGCGTGCGTTTGCACGAGAAGCTGATCGTCTCTTATTTTGGGGTTCGGCACATCCTCCCAGTGAAGTTTTTTTACTCCATGATAAACTAATGCTTTCATCTCACCTAAATCCTTGTCTTTTATCAATCAATCCTCGGGCGTCAGAACGATCTTCAGTCCCTGCTTCTTCTCGAAAAGTTCGAACGCCTTTTTCCACTCAGAAAGTGGAAGCACATCCGAGACTAACGGGCCCAAATGAACCTTTTCCTCGGCCATCAGTGCTAAAGCCCGATCCCACGCCCATCGGCGTTGTCCGAACGAGCCGGTCACTTTGAGTTCTTTGGAGACTACCTTCTCGAAATCGATTGAAACCGGTTTTCCAAACAGGCCGAGCTGGGTATATTGGCCGCGTTTGCGAACGGCCGAAAAGCCCATGTCGACAGCCTTTTCGTTTCCTGAGCACTCAAATACGACATCGACACCTGGACCGCCTGTCAAACTGGATAACTTATCCAAACTATCTTCTTTCTCTATATTTACAATATGGTCCGCACCAATTTGTTTTGCCACGCGCAGGCGCATTTCATCGGTAGAGATCCCACTCATAATGGTTTTTGCCCCTTGAGCTTTGGCCACCTGCAGTGTCATCAATCCAATTGCACCAGGTCCTGAAATCAGAACCGTATCGCCTGCACTTATCTGCGTCAGCTCGAGAACCCCATGAACAACACAGGCAAGTGGTTCTGTAAGTGCCCCCTCCGTAAAAGAGACATTCTCCGGCAGGTGATGAATTCCGCCAGCGGGAACGACCGCGTATTTAGTGAAAGCCCCATCGTACCAGTAGCCCAGGCTTTTCCTGCTGTCACACAGGTTGGGAAATCCCGCCAAACAGTTGTAACAGGTACCGCAGACTTCGAACCCGAGCTCCGATACGACTCGATCCCCGAGCTCCCATCGACTAACCCCTTCTCCGAGCTCAGCAACTACCCCGGAGAACTCATGCCCGGTGATCACAGGTGGATTGACTGCAATTACAATATCGTCGTGATAAATGTGCAGGTCCGAGCCGCAGATTCCTGTAGCTCTGACCTCGATTTTTACCTGCCCTCTCTCGGGGTATGGCTCTGGAACTTGGCGGATTTCCATGTTTCCAGGCCCCTTCTGGTATTTTACCAATGCCTTCATGAGCAGTTGCGCCAGCAAATGTCAGTAAATCCCGTATTCCTACCCTTTCAAAGCTCCCAACGTCAACCCTTGAACAATCCAGCGCTGAATGATCAGCCCCAAAATCATGACCGGAAGAGTGATCACGGTGGCGGCAGCGGTGATTCCGCCCCAGTCTATCTCTCCATAACCGATAAACTTATACGCCGCAATTGGCAGGGTCATTGTTCTGCTCTGGGCGAAAACCAGACTGAACATAAAGTTGTTCCAGGAAAAGATAAACGCCAGAATGGCTGCCGTAGCCAGTCCCGGCGCACTCAGGGGAAGTATAATTCTCCGTAAAACCCCATATATGGAGCAGCCATCGATCATCCCTTGGTCGTGCAGGCTTGCTGGGATTTCACTGAAATAGGTGATCATCAGCCAGGCGACCAGTGGGAAAATCTGAATCATGTGGGCCATGATCACTCCGATATACGTATCGATCAGTTTGAGTCTCGCGTAGAGAACGAACCAGGGAATCAAGACAGATATTCCGGGCAGGATACGCCCCAAGAAGAGGAACATGGCCACCCGTTTCTGTTTGAAGTGCACGATACTGTAAGCAGCGGGGATACCCAGAATAAGGGAAAAGAACACCGATCCCATCGCAACAACTATACTGTTGACGATGTACTTCAGGTAATTCTCCTTCACAAAGATCACCTGGTAGTTCTTGAATGTAGGTTTAAAGAAAAAACTCGGCGGATAGGACAGGTTCTCCACCTGCGTTTTTAATGAGGAGAGAATCATCCAGTAAATCGGAAAGAGAAAAGCAATAAGTATTACAATGAGAGTCACCCAGATGAGGAGAGCCTTTATTCTCTTGCTTGCTGATAAGGTTAAAATGATATTTCTCCTCTCTGTCTGGACAGGATATAGGTAACGATTAGGATGATTAGAAAATAGACTAACAGCAGAGCACCTGAATAGCCGATTCTGAAATAGAAGAGGCCGGTATTGTAGATATATATATTCAAATTCTCGGAGCTATAGCCAGGTCCTCCTTGGCTGGCCGACATAATAACGTCAAACGTTTTTATCAAATCAACTGTTCTTACAATCATGGCCGTTACAATCACAGGACGCAACATCGGAAGAGTGATTCTGAACAGAATTTGCCAGCCATGGGCTCCGTCGATTCTTGCAGATTCGTAGGGCTCTGTGGGCAGGGATTGTATTCCAGCTAAGACAATTACGATAATCAGCGGCATCCACTGCCATGTATCTATCATAATGATGGAGGGAACAACCGTGATATTGTCCGAAAGCCACAGTAGGGTTGGCAAGCCGAGCTTCTCCAGGAAAAAGTTCAGGATTCCCGATTTTGGGTACATCATCCAGCGCCATACCAGGGCGGTAGCTACCCATGTGGCCATCATGGGCAGCAGCAGAAGGGCTCGGATTACTTTTCTTCCCACGAAAGACTCGTTCAGCAGCAGAGCGATTCCCGTTCCGAAGACGGTCTGGAGGATCAGCCCAACGGTAGTGATATAAATCGTAACCACAAGGGCGTTTGAGAACCGGGGGTCCTTGAACAGATTGATAAAATTGCTCAATCCGATGAACACCGGCGGGTTGACTGCTCCGCCGCTCCAGCGAAAAAATAGGATATACAGAGTAAAGCCAATGGGGAAGATGATCATGATTGTCATAAAAGCAACTGCCGGTGCCGTCATGACAAACGGTGCTTTCTTTTCCAGGAATCGCTGTATTGCTAAGTCGGGCTTTGTTTTACGCTCCATAATTTCGTTGTTCGAAAATAAATTATGGTTTTAATGAATAGAAAAAATCAGGGAGAGGACCCCGTAGCCCTCTCCCCGACGTAAGCCATACGCTTTTATTGGCACTCGTCTCCCTTGCCGATTGCTTCGGCAAAAAGCCGGTTGGCCTCTCTGGCCGCCTGTTTTACATCCCCATTCTGAATTGCGGTGACGATCACCGAACCCACGATATCACGAACCTCAGAAATCTGAATTACCGGTGGATTGAAAGGTTTGGCGACTTCAAGACTGGCCATTGAGCTTTCGATCAGGTCCTTGGGCAGATATTTTTCCAGCTCCGGATCCTGCCAGGCTGATTTCCGCCCTCCGAGGATCATGTGCTCGAGTTGAAGGCGCTTGACTATATCCTTGGAAGTCGCCCACTGGATGAAATACCAGGCTGCCTCACGGTTTTTACTGAGATAAGGAATGGATAATCCCCAGGTCCCGATATAGGGAATGCTTTTTCCAGTTGGTCCTTCGGGAATCCTCCCATATCCTACCTTACCCACTACTTTCGATTTTTCCGGGTCCTCGTAGATGGCATTGAAATTACAGGGCCCCCAGTGCATACCGGCGCGTCCCTGGGAAAAATCCGTCGTAGTTTCGTACCAGTGATAGGCGACCAATTCCTGACCGACCGATCCGTCCCGGGCCAGCTTGCCCCACATCTCGAAAGACGCGATGGCCTCAGGGGTATCAATTGCAGGACATCCCTGATCGTCCAACCAGTTCCCACCGTAGGTGTAGAGCATCGAGGACCACTGCGAAGTGGCGGCGGCCCGCTTGCCCCTCATGACGATTCCCACCATGTCGGGTTCGTTCGCTTTTATGAATTTTGCGGTTTCATACATCTCTTCGACGGTCTTAGGAACGCTTAAATTATACTTCTCGAAGATATCCTTGCGGTACATAAGCGCTTGGTTCTCGACGGTGATGGGGATGCCCAGCAAATACTTTTTCCCCCTGGGAGCATAGGTGGTGGACATCTCGGAATCCAGCGCAGCGCCGAGAAAGTCATCCGTATCGTACTCCGGAGAGGTCAGTAGGGGATCGTTCAGAAACTGCTCGACCGGGACAGCCCACTCTTCACTGATCCAGCGAGGACCGCCCTGCATGGGCATGAGCATCGTTACATCGATCTCGGCAACACCCGAAATGAGTTCAACTGATCTCTTGGACCGAAACTGATCTTCCGGGTAGACCTCGAGATTGACTTCGATCCCTGTCAGCTCTGTGAACTCGGACAGAAGTGGCTCTACCGCTTCGGTCCATGGATGGCGATTGGCTAAAACCCGAATCGTGGTTCCTTCGAAATTGCGCCAATCAAACTTCGTGATCGCGGCAGCCTCTTCCGCAACCTCCTGCTTTCCTCCGGCAAATGCAGCACCGGCAGATACCAGGAGAATGACCAACAGTAATACTGCTTTTCTCATCTCTCTACCTCCTATCATTTATTTTTTCCCTTGTCGGCGATCTACCTCTTCCACAAATAGCAGATTCTTTCACTATAAGAAACTACCCGTGGAGTGTGTTAGATGCTCGACATCGTCATAACCACATTTCCCCTGAAGCTCTTGAGGAAAGGTGATCTTACCAGTTATAGTATAGTATATGCAAGTGATTTGTCAATAGCTGGATTCGGATCACCTTTTGTCGTTATATTGATTCTTTGTGAAAAGAGGAAGAAATGCTAGATATCAGTGTTACCAAAACAACCATACCCGATTCTGTTTCGTTGCAGGTTCAACAACTCATCGCTAAGAAAAAACTGAAGCCAGGGGACAAGCTCCCCTCCCAAAGAGATCTTGCAGAGCAGTTGGGAGTTGGACGGCCTGCGATCAGAGAAGCGTTAAAAAAACTGGAGGCAATAGGTATCGTAAAAGTACAGCACGGAAAAAGTACAACTATAGAAAAAGTAGATCTTAATATCATAATGGACCATGTGAGCAGGATATTGGAATTAGCGCCCAGCGATGTTCTGCAGCTGCTTGAAGCCAAAGAGATAATCGAAAGCAGATGTACCAGCTTGGCCGCTGAACGGGCTACAGAAGAAGAGCTAAACGAGATGAAGCATTATTTGCACGAAATGAAAGAAAACAGGAAGGAGCCGCAGAAACACGCTGAGGCGGATTTTCTTTTTCATTTCACGATCATAAAAGCCGCAGGAAATCCATTTATAGTAGAGGTTATGAAGATCCTCGGAAAAATGATAGAGAAAGCAATAGAAGAAACAGCAATAGAAGATGATCTAGTCGGTAGAGACAGATCGATGTTTTTTCATCGAGCCCTATACAGGGCAATTACTCGAAGAGACGGTAGAAAAGCAGCGGAGGTTCTCCATAAACACTCCACTGAATCCCGGAGCAGATACAAAATGATGTATTTGAAACACCACCACGAGAAGGACGAAGAAACGGCAGAAACTTGAGAATTTGTTTTACATTTACTCATCCGCCGTCTCTTGGAAATGCTCACAGAGATTAAGGCACAGAGGATAAGTGCCTGGTTCAATTCAGTGGAACGTGACAAATAACCTAGAGGCAATAGAATGTGCGGGGATAATTTCCTGGGAAAAAAGATATACGGGAGTGAGAATGAACTTAGAAAAGATCCATAGAAATGCAGAAGACTTATTGCAGATGGTTCGATTGCGAACCTATCCTTTTGCAGTAAAACTGATCAGGAATACCGGCGAGATTCCCGAGGAGGCTATTCGACCACTGAAAGATTTAGGCTATCATCTGGATCTCTGTCAGGCATTCGCCAAGACACGCTGGGAAGGCAAGCACATCGCAATGCTGAAAGAAGATATGTGGTGTTTTGAACCGGTTGTTGGATTCGGCCTCGCAGAGCCTCCAGAGCAGTTTTTGGACGGAGAAAATCGCTTTCCAGCATCCATCATGAGCAAGGATGCTGCGAGGTATTGGGCGCGCAATACTTTGCCGCGATTTGATACTGGCGTGAATCAAGGTGTACTATCGGCGCCGCTAAATACCTGCAGTTTCAATCCTGACCTTTTCGTCATTTATTGCGACCCCGAACAGTTAACCCATTTACTCATAACCCAGAACGCGATCGCTGGAAAAGATCTTGAATGCGCACTGGCGGGACATGCTGCCTGTGTATATACAGTCGTACCGGTATTGAAAAATAAACGACCTGTGGTTGCAGCTCCTTGCAGGGGAGATAGAAGGAATGCTATGGCACAGAACAATGAGATTATCTTTGCCGCGCCGATTGAGGCGCTGGACGGTTTTATTGAAGCCTTGCATTACCTCGATACTCACGGGTGGGCGTATCCTTGGCCCTTCGAGCTGCATCCGGAAAGAAAACTAACGGATAATTATGCCCTGTTGGGAGAGATGATGGGAATGGACCTGGATTAATATTTCAGATTATGTATCTTAGAACCTACGGCAGGAGGATTATCTCCGCAGCAAGGAGAGCGTAAAATGCATCCCGGCGAAATCAATCCCGGCCCTTCTCTATATTCGGGAGCCATTCTTCCCCCACGCGGTTATATTCAGACCATCCGAACAATTCCTTGAACTCTTCCAGGGGCATTCGCCTCTCCTTCCAGCCATCGATATTTCCCGTTTCTTTAAGCTGAAGAAGCAGATCTTTCATCGTTTTTGATGCGCTGAATAGTAGCTCGGTTGGAAAGATGACAAGCTTGTATCCCATCTCTTCAAGTCTGGAAACAGGAACTGGTTCGTTTCCGGATTCGAGTATTGTCGAGTAATTGACAAGTCCCGGGGCATCCACTTCCATTGCTACCCGTTTCAGATCTTCCATGTTGTCTAACCCGTGTACAAAGTGAAAATCAGCACCCGCTTTTACGTAAATATTAGCCCGGCGAATCGCCTCCGCCAATCCGAATCTCCGTGCGGCATCGGTTCTTCCGATAATGAAAAAATTGGAATCCTGGCGGGCTTCAACCGCCGCCCTGATCTTATCGGCATGTTCCTCCGCGGATACAACTTGAGGATAACCGTCGGGTTTCCAGCGTATGGGATTGATCTGATCTTCCAGATGGATGGCCGCGATTCCTGCTTTTTCATATTCTCTGACCGTTCTCACAGTGGTGACCGCGTTTCCAAAACCGGCTTCCGCGTCTGCCAGCACGGGTAGCCTCGTTGTCTTATCGATCCTCTCTGCCTGGCTCAGAGCTTCAGTCAAGGTCAGGAAACCCAAATCTGGTTTTCCGATCAGACCGGCGGAGGTGCCGAATCCAGTTATATAAACGGCTTCGAAGCCTACGCGTTCCACGAGGGTGACACCAATGCAGTCGTACACCCCCGGAGCAACGATGATGCCGTTTTTCTTGAGCAGTTGTGCAAAACGCGCTCTCTTATCACTCATCTCCCTCCTCCCTATTCCACAGGCTTTAAAATTGCCTTGACAACTTCTCTACCCTCTACGAGTTGATATCCTTTTTCCCACTCCGTGATGGGAAGAACTGTGGATATAAAAGGTTTTACATGAAGCCTTTTTTGGGCAAGCAATTTTAGTACTTTTCGCCAAGTCTTCCAATTGTGTCCATAGCTTCCCTGGAGAGTCACAGATTTGATGATCAGGGGATCCAAACTTATGTCAATCGGCTTGGGCCCCCATCCGATATTGGTAATCTGACCTAGGCGCCTGACCATCTGCATGCTCTGTTTGAGTGTAAGAGCATTGCCGGCTGCATTCACTACAAGATCCGCTCCCAGGTCGGCGGTTACGTCATTCACAACCTTGACAGGGTCCTCTTTTTCAGTATTGATGACGATGTCGGCGCCGATTTTCTTTGCCAGCTCGAGTCGAACTGCATCTTCAGAGGTACCGGTTGCAATTACAGTTCCAGCCCCGTCAAGCTTGGCAATTTGAACGCAGTTCAATCCGATTGGACCGGGACCAATAACTACGACTGTATCACCCGCCTGGATTCTGGAACGAACTACAAGGGCATTGTGAGCAACACAGATCGGTTCAGTGATCGCGGCTTCTTCAAAGGAAAGGCCCGCCGGAATAGGATGGAGAATTTCCTGGCGAACCTTTACAAATCGGGTAAAGGCGCCATCTACACCATATCCGTAACCTAACCGCCGTGGGCACATGTTATAGTCCCCAGACCTGCAAAAATAGCAATTACCGCAAACATAAGCGCTTGTTTCACTTATGACCCTATCACCCTTTTTCCATTTCGTTACACTTCTTCCAGTGTCTGCGATGATCCCGCAAAACTCATGTCCCTGTATTACAGGTGTGTTCACAATGTAGGTGAAATTGTTGTGCCACATCTCGATATCGCTTCCACATATACCGGCGGCTTTGACCTCAAGAAGAATATCTTCGTCACCTATTTGCGGGATGGAAACATCCCGAAGTTCAACCATTCCATCTTTCTGGCCGTATTTCACCACTGCTAACATCGCGTTCCTCTTTATGGTTTTATCTGTACCCACGGAGAAGGCAGATACAGTCAGCTATAAATCGTAGTGCAGCCAATTATACATTTGGCAAAAAACTCTTTCAATTATTCTGATTCTTCAATACTGTATCGACTGGAGCAGCAGAAGATCTGGAGGTTGACCCATGAATAATACACATAAGGAGAATACCCCCTGCTGTGCGAGCTGCAGTATCCCCGATCGAGAAAAAATCTGCCTTACTTCAAAGGGAAGGGGTCCGGAGTTCTGTCCAACAGTTCACAACAAAGAGGCTTTGCATGAGGCTCGACAGCTGCTTTTGGATTCCGAGACCCGGGAGTTCGCACGGCAGGCTTCGATTCAAGAGGCGGAATGTTACATACACCGGGACAGAAAGCCTTTTGTCGTACATCCCGTAAAGCCCAGATTACAGGAAACTATCGAGTTTGCCCGCAGGATGAACTTCAAGCGGCTCGGCATTGTTTTCTGTGACGGGTTGCGTCGAGAAGCAAGTGCTGTTGCCCGGGTTCTGAAAAAGCAGGCATTCGAGGTGGTGTCGGTGGTCTGTAAGGTGGGGGGAGTGCCCAAGGAGGAGATTGGAATCAGTCAGGAGCAGAAGATACAGATCGGAGAAGAAGAGAATATGTGCAATCCTATTGCTCAGGCACAGATCCTGAATCGCGCAGCAACGGATCTCAATATACTCATTGGGCTCTGCGTAGGTCACGACTCGCTGTTCTTCAAGCATTCCAGAGCCTACACTACTGTCTTGGCTGTCAAGGACCGGGTGCTCGGGCACAATCCACTGGCTGCTGTATACACTCTCGGATCGTATTCGGAGCGCTTCCTGAGAACCGAGCTGAAATAATCTACGTTTCCAGAGCCTAGAAATATTTCTCTCTCATTGATTGGAGAAATGTGATGGAATCTATCATTTCATCAATCCCGTTAACTCCATCCTCAATCGATATCCAGCCTTCAAATCCAGCCTGTGCAAGGCGGGAAAAAATGGTATCGTAATCGTTCAGTCCCTTGCCGACTACTCCATGAAGCAGGTTTTTTGGATATCCCATACTTCCATCGGCCGTTCGCATCTGTTCGAGAGACGTTCCAGGAAGCAGGTAACGGTCACTGGCGTGCATCGTCTTAACGCGATCGATAACAGCATTCAAGAGCTCTATTGGATTATCACCTGCGACGATCGCATTGGATGGGTCAAATTGCACGCCGAAGTTTGCCGAATCTATCCTATTGATGATTCCAAGAAATACGTCCATCTTTTGAGCAAACTCTTTGTACTTCCAGTATCCGTCTTTGAAGTGGTTCTCGATCACCAGCGTCACGCCGTATTCTTCTGCCTTTGGAAGGCATGCTTCGATGCAGGAAACAACCCAATCGATTCCCTGTTGTCTTTCGATGCCGGGACGCTTCTGCCCCGATAGTGTTCTACAGTACTGACCCCCAAGCTCTGCAGTAACAGCGATCATTTCAATTTGAGCGTCGATTTCCTTTTTACGAAGATCTTCTTCCGGTTGGGTAAAATCAGGGGAATAGCAAACCATGGGGATACTCATACCACAGATCTCGACATAGTTCCTGACTTTCCGCAGATACGGGGAATCCAAGGACTCGAAAAATTTTGCGTACATCTCCAGCCCTTCACAGTTGAGCTGAACGGAAAGATCGATCCATTCGAACAGGCTCATTCGTCTTTCCGTGATATCTTCAAGCCAACATTTCGGAAATGCTGCAATGGGAATCACATTGAGACCTCTTTGACTTTTTCTACTACTTCTTCGAGTTTTTTTTCAAACTCATCACCGGTGACGAATCGATCGGACTGGATTACAAGCGGCGCTCCGATAACAATTGACTTTGCTCCTCTTCTAATGGTTTCCAGAGACTGCTCAATACTTAGTCCACCAACGGCCTGGACAGGAACTTGTGTCACTTTGAGAATATCATCAATCTGATCAAGAGGGGATATGTTCGGTACGTAACGTCTTTCGTCATATCCTATGTGATGAATAATCCAGTCCACCCCAAAGTCCTGCATTTCTCTTGCCGCCTCGACCTTGTTTGGTGCATTGAGAATATCCGCCATGACTTTGGCCCCGAGATCATGAGCCACGCGTACCATCTCCTTTACGGATGACCAATGCGCTTGACTCATAACTACAAGGTACTCAGCCCCGGCTCCGATCATCATTTCCGCTTCCAATCCTGCTCCATCCATCGTTTTTAAATCAGCCACAACAGGGTGATCCGGGAATCGATTCTTCAATGCTTTGACCGCATGCAGACCCTCACCAAGAATAAGCGGAGTCCCGGCTTCCAACCAGTCAATACCAGCTCTTACAGCTGCTTCGGCAAGTTGCAGCGCTTCTTGAATAGTTGTCAGATCCAAAGAGACTTGCGTGTACACTTTTTTAGTTATTGGCATTACGTCCTCTGTCACGTTGATGACCATCTTGTTTTACTCAATGTGTTTTGTCAAGTCTGCCGTGGTCTTGTTGGAGATTCCCCAAAGGGTGCACAGCCCGGTCCAGAGTGAGGCGCCGGTAGGGGGATGAGGGAGAGTCGCGATGAGGCTGGCACGATGCGAACACAGAGGTGTCTCGCCTCGTTATTTTCGGTTTGCCAGCGCAGATGAGCCGCTTCTCGAGCTTCTTCGAGCTGGAGGCTGAGGTCAGTGGTGATGATCCAGGTTTCCGTTTGAATGTGTTTCTTGGAGCGGAGCGAGCAAAGCTTGCCGGGAATCCTGATGATCGCTAGCTCAGGACCCGGGCGATGGTAGTATCGGAGACCACCACCTTCTTGTTCTTGGGGCAGCGGAACAGCTGCAGCATCTGTGGGGTACGCAGGAGAATGTCCAGTTGCAAATCCAAAATGATTCCCCTCCCTGTCCCGATTACATACCCAGTCCGTCCCCAGAGCTCAAGAAGCCCCGGGCGGCTGCGCCCCAACGGGGAATCTCTAGGGTCTTGCCGGATTGACAGGGTTGATTGACCCCATTCGATAAACAAGCTATATTCATCGAAAACTATACCGTTTCGGTCTTGTTAATCGAAGTAACGAATCATCCTGATTTTGTGGAGAGCGCGTGTTTTTCTTCGATGAGAGATATTCCGTGTTTCAATTTCAGTTACAACTACAGTAACCGGGTGGAAGTTTTCATACTACTGGAGGCATGATACATGAAAGCTCTCGTAAACTATTCCGATTCCCCAAATTCTGTGGAATTACGCGAAATGGCTAAACCAAAGCCGGGATTGGGACAAGTACTGATTCGAGTTCGCGCCGCAGGGATCTGTGGAAGTGATCTTCACCTCTGGAAAGGACCGGTCAGCTGGACAGTAAATCGTCCTATTGTACTGGGTCACGAGTATGCTGGTACGATAGAAGAAGTGGGTCCCGGGGTGGGCGGCTGGAAAGAAGGGGAGCGAGTCACCGGGGAAACGGCAGCGGAAATTTGCGGTAGCTGTGTGTATTGTCGAACAGGAAACTACAACCTCTGTCCGGAGAGAAAAGGATTCGGAGCATTATACAATGGCTCGATGGCCGAATACATCAGCGTACGGCAGGAAATTCTTCATCGTATCCCTGAAGGAATCACTTTCGAAGAAGCATCGCTCACCGAACCGGCCGCTGTTGCTTTCAATGCTGTTTTTGTGAAATCAAAACCAATTCCCGGCGATTTAGTGGTTGTAATCGGGCCCGGAACAATTGGCTTGATGGCTCTGCAAATGGTGCGACAAGCAAGCCCTGCGAAGCTTATCCTGATTGGTTTGTCTAAGGATAAAGCTCGGCTGGAACTAGCAGAGCGACTAGGCGCCGACCAGATTATGCGCTCAGATCAGGAGGATCCTCTCCTCTGTATAAAAAAGACGGGTGACGGTTTGGGAGCGGATTTAGTAATCGACGCGGTTGGCATCAGAGCAACGATCAAACAAAGCCAGAGCATTGTACGCCCAAACGGTCAAATCACCAAAATTGGCTGGGACGCGAATCCCTTTTCCGAAACTCTTGATCCGTTGGTTGCCAAGGCTGTTACCTTTCAAGGTTCTTTTAGCCATACATGGACAAGTTGGGAACGTGTATTGAAGCTCATGGCATTAAAGCGTATTGATACGCGCAGCATGATGTCAAGCTTTCCCCTTACTGAATGGGAGAAAGCCTTTTCAGAGATGGATGAGTTGAAGACAACAAAAGCCGTTCTAATCCCTTAAGCAAGAGTTCTTCAGGCAGGAGATAATCATGAAGCAAGCAGTCATGACAGCGCCGGGTAAGATCGAGTTCGAAGATGTACCCTTGCCCAAACCTTCACCGGGCCAGGTCCTTTTACAGGTGAACATAATTGTTATATGTGGTTCGGACATCCACGTGTACCACGGCGCGCACAAGCATGTTACTTATCCACTGATCCAGGGCCACGAGGTGAGTGCGCAGATCACAGAACTCGGGAAGAACGTATAAAGTTTTACACTTGGGGAAAGAGTTACGGTGCAAACACATATTTTTTACGGAAGCTGTTATCCATGTATTCATGGACAATACCATACCTGAATGAGAATAACCGCCTTGAGTCCATTATCATGTTCTGTTGTCGGCGCATGGGAAAACGTAGACAGAAGAAATCGCTACCCCCTTCGGTGTAAAACGGATGAAGCGTTCCCAAAGGCTGCAATCCGCAAAACGCTGGCTGAAAACATTCGAGGGAGGGAGCCTTGGCGCCTTACCGAGTAGGTATACTCATCCACTGTCCACTTCCGTTCAACCAGCCCCTCGCACTCCATCCCCTCAAGATGCATCGATCCTGAGGTCGAACGGGCCAACCCGGTGAGAAGGTTGATGGTCGTTGTCTTGCCGGCCCCGTTGGGGCCCATAAAGCCGAAGATCTCGCCCCGGCAAAAGCTGAAGCTCACCCCATCCATGGCGGTTACCTTATCGAAATGCTTTACCAGGTTTTCCGCTTTCAGCACTTCTACCGGAGGTTCTTCCCCTGCATGCTGCCGGATAGGCACTCTGTACTCCGCTCTCTGGTCGGACATCGCTCTTCCCTATTTCTCTTTGGTAGTGCAGGGATGCTCTCGGACCTCTCCATGGCACTCGCGAATTTGTTCCGGGGAGCACTCCTCGGGCTTTCCCTCCAGACGGCCCGGTTCCTTGCAGTAGTCTCTATTGGAGCTTTCCTTACAACACATCGCTTTCTCCTTCCCGGCGGTCTTCTTGACGCCGGTTTTCGTTATCCAGGTTCAGCTGGTTATTCAGGCACACTCTCCGCTTTCTCCGGCCGCATCAGCACCGGAGATTCCTTCCCCGTTTACTACCGTCACGGTACGATCCTCATTCATCTGTTCCTTTGGAAAGAGGTACACGGCTTGAAGGAACTCTTACAACCTCACCCAATTAAGCGTGTAGTGCACCATGTAGCCATGCTTAAAGGCGCTCACCAGGCCCGCTGCCTGAGAACCGCAGGGTGCTGATACGGCCACCGTAGCCGCAATAGGGACCAGCTCCAGGCTCCAGCGCATGTCTCGCGCGAATTTCACCAGCTCTACCCCTTTCAGGTTCTTTAGCTCACCCCAAAAAGCCATCAGGGTGATCCCCAGGGCAATCAGCACAACAGCGGCCGGGGCGTAGCGGTTGTTTCGTAGCACGATGACGATGATCACTGCAATAACACCCAGCCACCAACGGGGAAGGATCAGCTTGACCGCTTCGATGGCCAGAAGCGCCCCAAGGGAGATCTGAATTCCTCGGATAACCGAACATGGGGTGATTTTCGCCGATCCAGCTCATCACGCCGGTAAGGTTGAACAGCAGCCAGACTGCACCCATAGCCAATCCGGAGGCATACACAATTGAAGGCGACCAGCGCTGGGCGATAGCCACTACGGCCAGCAGCCGGATCTTCCCCTTCGATCCGTCTCCTACGCTCCCTCACTCCACTACAGAATGTCCCTCACTACCCCACACGCTGCAGATCAGCTGCTTTTAAGACTGGCTAACTGCTTCTGGATGTTTTGCTCGATCACCTGTTCGATGCATCCAATGAAGCGCAACAAGCATGGCGCTTCCAGGGAATAGTACACCGTCGTACCCTGCTTGCGGTCGGAAATAATGCCTGCATTCTTCAAGATCGAGAGGTGTTTCGACACCGTAGAGGTATCGGCGCCGATCATCTCAGTTAGCTCGCATACGCAGTGCGGCTGCTCGGAGAGCTTGTCGACGACAAAAATCCGGCTGGGGTGAGCAAGTGCCTTGAGGATCCGTGCCCTCGCCTCGCTTCGCATTTTTTCCGAGTTTGTCATGCGATTCCCCTTATTTGGCTAATTTGCCAAAAAAGTCGGATACAGTCAAGCCTAATAGCCCAATCCTCACCACTCAGAATATTATCGAGGCAATGGTCTTGACAGTTGATAGATATTGAATTATTGGTTATATTGCCAAATAGGCAATATTTACTATAGTAGGAATCGATGAAGATTCAGATCTTAGGTACCGGCTGCCCCAAGTGCCGGGAGCTGGAAGTCAACGTCCGGGAAGCCCTGGCGGGCACGAACCTGGAGGCGAGTGTGGAAAAGGTAGTGGATCTCGATGAGATCATGAACATGGGCGTGATGATGACTCCGGCTCTTGCCGTCGATGGAGTGGTAAAGAGCGCCGGTAAGGTGCTCAGCAAGGACGAGATCCTCCGCATCGTGCAGGGAGGTAGGTAGAATGGCCGAATACTGTTGTGGTTCCGACACCCCGGTAAAGGTGTTGTACACCTGTTCGGGAGCGGCAAATACCGGACATCTGGCCGACAATGCGGCGCGCCGGCTTGCCAGGCTCGGTATCAGCAAGATGACCTGCCTGGAGGCCATGGGTGCTGGTCTTTCCGGATTTGTGGAATCGGCCAAGGCAGCCGAGCCGGGGAAAACCTCGTGATCGACGGTTGCTCCGTTGCCTGCGGGAAGAAGATCTTCGAGAACCTCGGCATCTCCTTCAACCACTTTGTGATGACCGACTACGGAGTGGAAAAGGGAAAGACCGAGATCACCCCGGAGCTGATAGGGAAGACAGCCTTTGCGCTAGCTGAGGAGATCGCCGGTGAGTGAAACCGCGCAGCAGACCCAATCAAAGCCCGGGTTGCTCCAGTTCCTGAAAAACAAGCAGAATCAAGCGTTGCTGATCCTCGTCGGGGTGTTCCTGTTCGCCTACTTCGTGCCCTTCTCTTCCGAGAGGGTGTCGGCGGCGGAGCAGGAGTCCTTTCTCATGCTGGCCGAATATGCCCGGGAGCATGTGCTGCTGTGCCTGGTGCCGGCGTTCTTTATCGCCGGGGCGATCACCGTGTTTCTCAACCAACAGGCGGTAATCCGCTATCTGGGATCCCAGGCCAAGAAGATCGTGGCCTACAGTGTGGCCTCGGTGTCTGGGACGATTCTGGCGGTCTGCTCCTGCACGGTTCTTCCTCTTTTCAAAGGTATCTACAAGAAAGGAGCGGGAATTGGGCCGGCGGTGGCTTTCTTGTACTCAGGACCGGCGATCAACGTTCTGGCCATCGTACTCACGGCTAAGGTGCTGGGTTTGCATCTGGGTGTAGCCCGGGGGGTGGGCGCGGTGCTGTTCGCCTTCGTGATCGGGCTCCTGATGCATCTAATCTTCCGCAAGGAGGATGAGGCCCGAGCCACGGATGCGGCCATATTCTCCGGCTTCACCAGAAAGGAAGGTCGCACCTTGGGGCAGACGGCGCTGTACATGGCCAGCATGGTCGGCATCCTGGTGTTTGTGAACTGGGCGCCCTCCAGGGGTTCGTTGGCTGCGTGGGACTTCATCTACCGCTTCAAGTACCGTATCACCGGGGTCTTCGCCCTGCTTCTGGTTTACTCCCTCGCGCGATGGTTCCGCAAGGACGAGCTGGTCTACTGGGTTACAGCCACAAGGGATTTTGCCGTGCAGATCCTGCCCCTTCTGTTCGGCGGTGTGTTGGTGGCGGGGTTTCTGCTGGGCCGTCCGGGGCATATGGCTCTGATTCCGGAACGCTGGGTCGCCTCGCTGGTGGGCGGCAATTCCGTGGGCGCAAACCTGATCGCCTCGGTGGCTGGGGCTCTGATGTACTTCGCCACCCTGACTGAAGTGCCCATCATGCAAGGCCTCATCGGAGCCGGCATGGGGCAGGGTCCGGCGCTGGCGCTGCTGCTGGCCGGTCCCTCGCTGTCGCTGCCATCGATCCTGGTCATCGCCGGAGAGCTGGGCTGGAAGAAGACCGGGACCTATATCGCTTTGGTCGTGGTGATGTCTACGATCGCGGGACTCGTGTACGGAGCTGTGATCGCGTAGGAGGACGTGAGCGGGAGGAGGCGAGGTGTAAGACGATGGTGATGATTCCAGACGGAGACTGCCTGTGTAATCGCCCAGCGGGAGTGACGTTCGTCGAGGTCCTGGGTCAGCGCGTCGGGCTTTCCGGGGCCGAGGAACTGTTCAGACGCTGGCAGCAGAACGGCCGGAAGCCGCCCCGCCTGGCTGCAGCGAAGGAGGAAGGGGTGTTCGAATGCTGAAAGTTGATCCTCACCCGGACTATCCGTCCGAAGATGGCCGCTACCTGCGGGGCAACGACCGCTCACCTGTGGTGGTGGTCGTGGTCCTTAACCATCCGGAGGACAAGATCCCCCCGGAGATCGAGCAGCTGGTCCGCGTCGGGGTGGAAACAGGAGCCGCGCTGTCCGGCACCGTGCAAACCGAGAACATCGGCTTTGAAAAAATCATCTGCAACGTGATCGCCAATCCCAACATCCGCTGGGCGGTGCTCACCGGCCCCGAATCCGAAGGCCACCTGACCGGGGAGGCCTTCAAGGCCCTTTTAACCAACGGTGTGGACGAGAAGAAGCGCATCATCGGTACTGATGCACCGCATCCTCTGTTGTTCAACCTACCCTTGGAGTTCATCGAGCGTTTTCGAGCGCAGGTGTCGCTGATCGACCTGCAATTCAGGGGCACGCCGGAAATGGTACGGCGGGCCGTGTGGTCCTGCTACCAGGAGGAGCCGGTGGAGTTCGAGGGACAGCAGGTGTACGACGTCGGCGCATACCCCGAGCCCCCGCTTTCCGGCAAGATCACCGGGCGGATCATGGAACCCTGGAAGCAGCCCCAGAGCGAGCAGGAGCGGCAGGCGGTGCAGAAGATGTGGGCCTGGGTCGAGCGGGTCAGGAAGAAACAGGAAGACCGGTAACAAGGGTGATGCGTTTGCCTGCAGCCGAAGTGCAGAGAAGAATCGCTCTTGTCGTACTGGCGTTGCTCGGGCTGGTCTCCTGTGGGCGGGCGGTTGAGCCGGTTCTCAACCCCGGTGAATGAGGTAGATAAAGCCAGATCGGAGGTTTTGTCCGAGAAACAGAGGAGCACCCTGGAAAATTTTGATACCACTCAGGGGCTCGCTTTGCTTTCCCAGCACGGAGGCCAGTTGAGCCAGATGCAGATCGCGGCTGCCCTAGGCCTACCTGCCGATCGGGCTGCTGAGAAGCTGCTTGAGATGGAGTGAGAGGGTCTGGTTGACCATTTATTAGTATTGGATTAAAATGAATGAAACGTTTCATTCATTTTAAACAGATGTCAATAACAATTAAAGACATAGCCAGATATGCGGGTGTATCATTAGGAACCGTTTCCAAGGTTATTAACAATAACGGTAATGTCAGTGAGGAGCTGCGCCTGCGGGTAGAGGCTGTCATCGACAAGCTGAATTACAGGCCTAGTGCTTTAGCCCGTAACATCCGCCGGAATAAGACTAATATCATTGGCCTGATCACACCCCAAATTGTTAACTCCTTCTATGTTCAGGTTATCGATTTAATCGAGAAAAAGATCAACGAGAGTGGATACACCCTGCTACTGTGCAACTCCGATGAGAACCTTGACACAGAGCTGAAGTACCTTATGACATTCTCCACGATGCGGATTGCGGGACTTTTGTTGGCATCGGCCGGCCGCACCCAGGAGAATCGGCTGAGGAGTGAGCTTTCCTCTTATCTGGATCTTGACATCCCCGTAGTTTTAATTGTGCGTGCTATGGAAGCTCTGCCCTTCGATACCGTAGTTCTGGATAATGTAAACGGCGCTTACAAAGCCACCTGCTTTCTGATTGAAAACGGGCATAGGCGGATCGGCATCATCTCCAGCTCGATACATACCTCGGCAAGCCAAGAAAGAATCGACGGTTATGTAAAGGCTCTGGAAGAGCACCAGCTACTCAATGACAGCAGCCTGATTCATGTTGGTGGCTGGACCCTGGACAGCGGCTACCAGATCGTCAATCGCTTGCTATCTCTAGCTGATCCACCCACAGCAATCTTTGTGGCCAGCAACGTGCAGATGCTAGGGGCGATCAAAGCACTCAAGGAGCATGGAATGCGTATTCCGCAGAATATTGCGCTGATCTGTTTCGACGACACCCTGTGGAGCTCCTTCTCCGATCCACCAATCACGGTGGTCCGTCCTTCCACTGAAATCCTCTGTACCGAAGCTATCGATCTTTTATTTAGTCGAATCAACGGTGAGTATACCGGAGATCCACGGTGGAAGATCGTACCCACTGAGCTCATAATCAGAAACTCGGTATAGGTCTTCTTTAAAAAAAGGGTTGACAATTCGGGATCAATACTTTATAATAATGAAATGTTTCATAATAAATAAATAAATCTTTATAATATAATAAATTAATTATAATGAAACGTTTTATATAATATCGAATTACCTTATCATGGTTAGATTAGGCTTAAAATAAACGAAGAAATGAAACTGGGTCTGAGCAGCTACGCCTATCGATGGAGTGTCGCGGTTCATGGATATATTCCAGCTCATCCGCTTAGTGCCAAGCAATTTGTTTTGAAATCGATTGACCACGGGGTGCAGGGAGTTCATCTCTGTGATCACCTTGGCTTTGTTGACCAGCCGGATAAGGAGTTGAATGAGATTCGAAACCTCATCGAAGAACACGGGATGTTTGTAGAAACAGGCGCTTCAAGCTGTGACTCTCCTTATTTGGAGAAGATGGTAGAGGTCTCAAAAAAGCTCGGCTCTCAGGTTTTAAGAGCCATCCCGGAAATAAATCGTGCCTGCTCTATAGAGGAGATTAAATCTCAACTCAATAAAATAGAAGAAAATATCAAGCAGATACTCGAAACAGCCAGAAGGGCTGGGATAAAGATAGCGCTCGAGAACCACGCCCAGATCACTGCTGCAGAGCTACACTCCGTGATCTCTGTCCTCAACAGCGATTATGTGGGTGCATGCCTGGATACTATGAACTCCGTGGTACTTCTGGAGAATCCAAACCAGACGGCTGAACTGTTGGGACCTTTGACAATTACAGCCCATTTCAAGGACTTCAAAATCATTCCTGATCCCAGGGGACACCGGATTATCGGTGTATGTCTTGGCGAAGGAATGGTAGATTTCACGACCATCCTCGAGATTCTTAAGAGAAGCGGTTTAGATCCCAACATCAATATTGAGTTGTTTATTGACCGAAAAGAGAACGAAGAGGTGACACATGCGTGGGAGAAATACTGCGTCCGCAAGAGCATTCAATACGCCAGAGATATTTTAGGCATTAAAAGCAGCTAGGAGTGAACTAGATGTACGAGCAGTATGTTGTTAAAGCTTGGAAGGAACGAGGTGAGATACGCGAAAAACCCTATCAACGGGAGATTGTACCTCTTTTTGGCCCTGAGCTCAGGAATGTAGCTGAGCTCAACGTCAATGTAACTTACATCCATCCTTTCAGCGGTACCCAGTATCACAATCACGTAGTCTCCGAGCTGATCTGGGTTGTTAGTGGTCGAGGGGAAGTGCTTATGGAGAAGGAGAAATACACTCTGGAGCCGGATACTGTGTTCTATGTTCCGAAGGGCGTGTTCCACCATATCATCAATACCTCGCCTGAAACCATGAAGCTGATCAACGTCTTTGCACCAGGGATGAATCGGGAGGAGCAGAAAAAGAAGATCATGGTGAAGATTCCGCCGGATGAATAGAGGAAGAGGGATTGTTTTTTGCAAATGATGAGATTTACGTGTGGGAGTTTTGGGGTCGTTGACCTCTAACCGAGTAATAGCGGGATATCCGCAGATTCGAATTAACAGGAGGTGTGCTGTGAAAAAAAGTATCATTTTGTTGGTACTGAGTACGGTCTTCATCTGCGCCGGTTTTGCGGCTGGAGGCCAGGAGGAGGCAGGAGCTGCCGGTCCGCAACTCATTATGGAGGTCGGGACATTTCATCCCCCTGGAACAGGTGATGTAGCGGGTCTAAAGTATTTCAAGGAGATCCTGGAGGATAGGAGCGAAGGCAGAGTCCAGGTGAATGTCACCTTCGGTGAGACCCTTGGTGGGGAGCAAGACACCATCGACCAGGCGAGACTGGGTACCCTGCACATGGTCACCGATGGAATGGCCACCATGGGCCGGTATGCCAAGAAGTGGGGAGTATGGTCGTTGCCTTACGCTTATCCTGACAAGGAAACCTTGCTGAAGTCGATGGATGGGCCCATCGGGGACGCCATCAAAGCGGAGTTTGAACGTAACGGTCTAATCTTTGTCGGTCTGATTCCCCTCGGATTCAGAAATATGACCACAAATCGCCGAGTGGTGGAACCAGAGGATCTAAAGGGCATGAAACTGCGTCTTCCGAAGAACCAGGACTGGATCACGGTCTGGCAGGAGTTCGGCGTGAAACCGGTTCCCATTCCAGCCCCAGAGATGTTCCTGGCGCTCCAGACCGGTACTGTTGACGGTCAGGAGAATCCCTATACAACCATACATGTCCGCAAGCTCTGGGAGGTGCAGGATTATGTTATCCTGACGCAGCACGTTGTCGATTTTCACATAACGGTGTTGAGCAAAGATTTTATGGATAACGTTTCTGACGAATTCCGAGATATGATTCTAAAAGCGGCTAAGGATATGGTCGACTGGCAAAAGGATTACGTAGCCAATGAACTCATGGCCAAGTACCGGGCAGAAGCCGAAGAAAACGGAATGGAGTTCATCACTCCAAACCGGGAAGCCTTCCAGCGGGTTGCCAAACGAGGCTGGGAAAAGCTTAAAGGCCAATGGGAGCCCTGGGTGTACGACCAATTAGTAAAGGAAGTGACGAAATAACGATGCCGTTTAATCCCACCGTGCAAAACCGCACGGTGGGATTTCGATGCACAGGAGAAAGAAATTGCGCCTAGTCGAGAAGTGTCTCATTTTAGCTCTGCAGATTGTCTGCGGTATCTGTTTTATTGGAATCATGGTAGCTGTGGCTTTGCAGGTGCTTACTCGTTACGTTTTCGAGTTTCCCCTACCATGGACCGAAGAGAGTTCCCGATTTCTCTTGATTTGGATGGTATTTTTGGGATCAATTGTAACCCTATATAAAGATGAGAATATTAGACTAACTTTGCTTTCTTCTCATCTCTCAGGACGCTCTTTACACGCGCTTTTTATTTTTCTCTATGCGGCCATTATTGTATTTAACATTCTTTTCGCCTTGGGGTCATATCGGATGGCAAAGCTGAACTGGCAACTCCCGGCGCTCACCATACCGGGATTTTTCCTCGGGTATCTTTATATCAGCAGCGGTATCAGTACGGTTGTTATTGTACTGATTTCTGTAGTGCGATTGCTAAAATCGATTCGAACAATTGCGTTTGGCGAAGATTTCCAATCAGATTAACTGGTTAGACGGTAGAATCTATGGAGCTTATTGTATTTCTGGTTCTTATTGCAGTTTTGGTACTTCTTATGATGCTACGCGTTCCGGTGGCATATGCTATCGGACTTACAGCGATTGTGGGATTTCTCATCTATGTGTCAGGTGCAGAGGCGCGGCACTTTCGCGCAGGACTGATAGCGCAGAGAATCGTGGCTGGTGCTAATAGTTTTACCCTGCTTGCGATACCGCTCTTTCTGTTCGCTGGAAAGGTAATGAATGAAGGTGGGATCACTGATAGAATTTTCCATTTCGCTGGGAGTCTGGTTGGACGCCTGCGAGGCGGACTTGGCCATATGAATGTAGTAGCCAGCCTGATTTTCTCCGGTATGTCCGGCGCTGCTGTAGCCGATGTGGCCGGAATGGGCGTGCTGGAGATCAAAGCAATGCGCGATGCAGGCTACGATGGGCCGTTCAGCTGTGCTGTGACCGGTGCTTCGGCCATCATTGGTCCGATTGTGCCGCCGAGCATCCCCATGGTTGTTTACAGCGTACTGGCCGGTGTTTCCACCGGGAAGCTGTTTTTGGGGGGGATCATACCGGGAATCCTGATGAGCCTGTTGCTCATGGTTATGGTCAGCATCATCGCTCATAAGCGGGGCTATCCCACTGGGGCGAAGATGACATTCAGAGAGAGGATCGTTTCGCTGGGTCGGGCTCTGCTGCCACTCATGGCTCCGATCCTGATCGTGGGCGGAATCTGGAGTGGCATATTCACCCCGACTGAGGCGGCTTGCGTCGGCGCGGTGTACGCTATTGGAATCTCTGTTATCGGTTATCGATCGATAGGTTTGAAGAAGCTGTGGAAGGTAGCTTGGGAGACAGCAATAGACAGCGCCGCTATCATCCTTATGTTGGCCTGTGCCTCATATTACAGTGCCGTGTTATCGCTGATGCGAATCCCTCATACTCTGGCTGATCAAATTGTCATGCTCAGCACGAATCCTCTTACGATCCTGGTTATCATCAATATCTTTCTCTTGTTCGTTGGTTTTTTTATTCCCGCAATGGTGAGCATCAACATCTTTACACCAATTCTGGTGCCGATAATAACCCAGATAGGAATCGATCCGGTTTTTTTTGGTGTTATTATGGTCCTCAACCTGATGATCGGTATGCTCACTCCACCGTTTGGAATCGTGCTCTTCACACTGGCCAAAGTCTCCAATGAATCGACTGAACACGTGATCCGGGAGATGTGGCCCTTCATTGGCATTCTGGTAGTTGCGTTGGCGATTCTAATCGCCTTTCCGCAACTGGTGACCTTTATCCCTAATCATCTGTGATGGTGAAGGCGTGTGTCTCTATCCACGCCATAATAACATCGGTGGTTTTGAGTATGAAAGGATATGTATGCTCTATCCGGAGAGTCGTTATAGAGAGCTCGTTCAGCGTAAGTGAGGTAAGCTGAATGATTCAGATATTTGTCAACTTAAAGAGGTTCGAGGTACCAAAGGCCCAAGGAGGGATATGTCCCCTGGAAGATCCGCATCTCTGGATCCGCTCAATTATTCAGGAAGCGGCAACGATGGAGTTAGCTGCGGCTTCAGAGCTGCAGCTGGTTTACCTGCTGCCTGAAGGGCTTATCACCCCAGCCTGGGAGGCCTGGAAAGACGTAGTACCGAAAGCCCGCCAATCCCTGTCCATCGGTTGCCAGGGAGTACACTGGCAGGACATCTCCAAGGGGGGTAACTTCGGAGCTTTCACCAGCCTGCTGCCGGCCAAAGCGGCCAAGAACCTGGGCTGCTCCTGGGCCATGATTGGTCATTCGGAGGAACGGCGGGCTAAGCTGGACCTGTTGATGATGTACGATTCCGACATCGAATCGCAGTCTGAAGTCACGTACCGGGCCCGGATGGTAGTGAATCGTGCTATCGGCCAGGAGGTGCAGTGCGCCCTGCAGGCTGGGCTTAACGTGCTGCTCTGCGTAGGAGAGACAGAACAGGAGAAGGGTCCGGGAAGCTTTGAGGAGCAGAAGCAGAGGATTCGGGTCGTGCTCCGGGAGCAACTGTCGGTCAACCTTTCCTTTTTACGAGATGTGTCGGGCCAAACGGGGATTGTGATCGGCTATGAGCCAATCTGGGCAATCGGACCTGGAAAGACTCCGCCGGGATCAGAGCATATCGGTTTTGTCTCCGCCTACATTAAAGAGGCAGTGCGTGTGTCGTTCGGCTTCACTCCGGCCGTGGTCTACGGCGGTGGATTGAAAGAAGAGAACGCTGGCCTGATAGCTGCGATCGAGACTATCGACGGGGGTCTGGTGGCTCTGACTCGCTTCACTGGTGAAATCGGTTATGAGCCGGAAGGATTTAAGCGAATCATTGAGAGATATCTGGAGTCAACATCTGGGCTGTGATGAAATGGGAGACCGGGTAATTATGAACATGGAGAAGTGTATGGGAAGGAAGTTCTTCATGTGTGATGCGGTACTGGACACCAAGGCCAGACAGATTGCTGAATTCTCCGGATACGGGAAGGAAATACAGCCCAAGAGCTGGGAGGTGGCGGGCCTATATTCCCTGGGCTGAGGAGAAATTCGGTCTCATGATGTTCGGCATTCCCCAGTCCTTCCACTACGGTAACGGCTACGGCACTAATCCGATCCTTATCTTGCAGGCGATCGCAGCAAATGTAATCCGGCATCGGCGGGTGTTGAAGGACAACTCTGTTGTGATCTGCTCCTCGATCTGTAACGGCTACTTTCACGATGAAGAGTTTCCATCCTACCGGCCCTTGTACGAACTTTACCATAAGGACTACCACTACGAGCTACCCGATCTGGCCCGCTACGGGGAACTCTTCTGCCAGGATGAGAAATTGATCAAAGCCTGCCGCTTCGGCTACAGCTATCATCCCTATCACGCCTTCAGCATGATTTCTTGCGGGCATATTGCGTATATGCACTGTGCGGCGATCTACGTCGTGGGGGCCTATGAGCCCGGCAGGGTTTCAGTGATAGAAACAGTTAAATCCCGGGTACGCACAAGTCGGTCAAACTGCCCGGGACGTAGAGGCACTGCTGGGTTGCGTGGCGCAATCTGGGCTTGAGCGGAACAGATCCTACGGCAGCCGCTCTTGCGAACGTCCGCTCGATGGCGTGAAGGAATAAAACGTGCTCTGAGCAGCAGCGCTGGAGAAATCGCGGGCATAGGGGAACCCCCAAGCGAACACCAAGGGGACAGATTGTCAGTTAAGCGAACCTGGATCGCGCACCGGAGCGCCGCTCGGGGGCTATCCGCGGACAATCCGCGTCCGGCCGGGTCTAGGCATACTGCTTCTTGTCGCCGTTACCGTTTAGCACCTCCTCGATCTTCCTACGCTGGAAGCGGCTGCTCAGGTCAGACAACATGTCGCAAAAGATGTAGTACATTACCGGTACTACTACCAGGGTCAGCACGGTGGCGAACAGCAGCCCGAAGATGACCACCACTCCCATACCGCTCCACCACTGAGCGCTCTCGTTCCCGAACTGTACGAAATTCTGCAGGTTGCCCCGGAACAGGCCGATAAAATCGATGGTTATACCGGTGGTCAGAGGTATCAGTCCCAGGATCGTGGTTATGGCGGTCAGCAGCACCGGGCGCAAGCGGGTCTTGCCGGCCCAAATAATCGCCTCTTTCTTTTTCCATCCCGCGGCACGCAGCTTCTGGGTGTAGTGTACCAGCACGATGGCATTGTTGACCACCACGCCGGCCAGGCTGATCACACCCACGCCGGTCATGATGATTCCGAAAGGCTTGAAGGTAACCAACAGGCCGAAAAACACTCCGAAGAAGCTCAAGACCACGGTGATCATGATCACGAAGGGCAGGGTGACGGAGTTGAACTGGGTGACCAGGAGCAAAAAGATCAGCAGGACGGCGATGCCGAAGGCTTTGATCAGGAAGGCCTGGCTGTCCTGCTGCTCCGTATCCTGTCCGGCGAAACTCAGGGTGGTTCCCGCCGGTACCTGATAGCCGGCCAACCTCCGCTTGGTCTCCGCCAGCACCTCAGCGGAGCTGCGCCCGATGGCGTCGCCACTGACCGTTACAACCCGCTCGCCGTCCACATGGTTGATGGTGCTCAAACCGGTGGCAAGCTGCACGGTGGCGAAGTTTGCCAGAGGCAGGTGCTGTCCTTCGTGAAACACCGTCAGATTGAGCAGATCGGTATAATTGCGGCGGTAGTCCCGATCGAAGCGGACCACGATGTCGTACTCATCGGTACCGATCCGGTATTTTGAGGCATCGCTGCCGTTGACGGCGGTCCGTATGGTGCTGGCGATCTGGGCGGTGGTCAAACCCTGAAGAGCCGCCTTCTGACGGTCGATATTGATGCGCAGCTCCGGCTTTCCCTTTTCATAGTCGTCGTCCAGCTTTGTGAGGCCGGGAACATCCGCGATGGTCCGTCTGATCTCCTTGGACATGGCGCCGAGCACGGCGAAATCCTCGCTCTTGAGCTGGATTTCCACCGCCCGTCCGGTGGGCGGACCATCCTGGGGCCTGGTCACGTCGATACGCGCCCCGGGCACTCCGCGTACGGCCTGAGCGATCTGATCCAAGGTGAGGAAGGAGCTCTGCCGCCTGTCCTTCATATCCAGCAGGTCGATGGTCACCGTGGAGCGGTGCGGTGTGCCGCCGGCGGTTCCGAAATCGAACAGACCGGAGGAAGTCCCTACATCGGCCACGTAGTTCTCCAAATCGCTGGTTCCTTGGATCCGCTGCTCAATGGCCCGTACCACCTGGTCGGAGACATCCAGCCGGGTTCCCAGGGGTGCTTCCACCTCTACATAGATCTGTTCGGGCTCGGCGTCGGGAAAGAACTCCACCCCGTGGTTGAAGACGCCGAATACGCCCAGCATCAGGACCCAAGCCGCCGCAACCAGGACCAGAAAGACGATGCGCCGCTTGCCGGTCTCCAGCAGCCAGTGCAGGCTTCCTTCATAGCGGGTGGACAGTCGCTTCAGGAAACGGTCGCCGATCCTCTTTCCCTGCTTCTCATCCAGACGCAGGAAGGTGGAGGAGATAACCGGATTGATCACCAGCCCCACGAACAGGGAGGAGGAGAGGGTGATGATCAGGGTGATGGGCAGGTACTTCATAAACTCGCCCATGAAGCCGCCCCAGAACATCAGGGGCAGGAAGGCCAATAGAGTGGTGGCGGTGGAGGCGATCACCGCCGGACCCACCTCGGTGGTGGCTTCCTGGGCCGCCTGGATCAGCCCTTTTCCTTCCTGATACTGGCGGTAGATGTTCTCCACGATCACCACTGCGTTGTCCACCAGCATCCCCAAGGCCAGGATCAGGCTGTAGAGCAC
>CAZVHJ010000060.1:0-30007 GCA_964627715.1 uncultured Spirochaetaceae bacterium
AGGAGGATGCTCTCTTGCGGTGACCGCTTGCCTGCAGCGATCCGACTGCCATCGCGGCACCGTGGCACGAAACCCTCGAGTCCGTCCGGCATGACTGGCCCTGCATCCCGGTCCCTTTCTCTTCGATGAGTCTCTCGCGATTCTGTTTTCGCGGTCTGCCCCGCGTCGATCCGCCGGAATAACTTCAGCCTGCCCAGAGACAGAGTTCCTCTTTTGATTCGGACGGCAGTCGGGTACTGAATATGTTCTAAGGCGCCCTTAGCGACCCGCAACATGTGTTTGGTGCAGACGGCGTTGTCGCACCAGAATCTTCGAACCCAAGCCAGATTCTGGGGGATGGAAGATCGATCATTCATCTTTTCTACCGGCAATGAAACATGTTGTCAGGGATACTTTTGTCCCTTGACCTGACGAGGCCTTATATGCGTGTTGTGCAGCGATTTATTTTAGTAGATCGTGGTGGAGTACTGCTATTGATATATGGCAATATAGAGCCCTCTTCCGAACGGTCCTTTTGGATCATAGTCAAAACTTAGTTGGTTGACGGCAAATGAGTTTTTCATTTCATCTTCTGTGAAAAGCCCCATCTGATGGGTTTCCACGAAGTGGGTTGTATTCTCAGGCGTTCCAATTAGATAATGCAAATCGAATGTAGAGAGGTTTTTTACCTTCTTGCTTGTACTCATCCTTACGATCTTGAGATCTTCTTCGTTGACTACGGTAAGTGCGATGTGACCCACCTTCCAATTGTCAGGTGTGAACCATGGTTCGATAAGCATTAGCCCTCCGCGTTCAAGATGTCTTTTCATATTCCCTATTGCGGAGACCAGATCTTGAATTGAGGTCATGTAACCGATCGAACTGAAAAGACAGGTAATAACGTCAAATTTCTTTCCTATCGAAAAACTACACATGTCACCCACGTGGATGGAAAGTTCCGGATTTTTAACCTTTGCTATTCGGACAAATTCTGCTGAGATGTCTAATCCCTCCGCATGAAAATAGTTCTTGAGGTACCTAAGGTGTTCGCCAGTTCCACATGCGACATCGAGCAATTCTTTGTTGGAGAAATCACCATACGATCCGACTGTGTTGATGAGATATTCGACCTCTTGCTGATAGTCCTTAATTTGTGAATAGATCTTATCGTAATAATGAATCGACGCATCGTACATATGTGTTTCCTACCGAAATTAATTTGATCGCCAATCTGAATCTCCCATGGCGAGCAATATTTCACCAGAACTGTGCCTGCGAGAATCGCAGCACAACGACAAGCTGAGCAGCCGCGCCGAATCATCTCAGTATGTATCGAATATCCTACACCGTTCCTCGGCATTCTGCCAGAAGATATCTCGCGGTCAGCATCATCGAGATGTTCTATTCAGTCTTTTTAATAACATAATAGCAGCCGACAGGAGGTAGTATTTTTCAGCTACTAAATATTCGCCATCTGTCCTGTTTTCCTTGTAGTGAAGAAATGTCCACTGCGTTGGGATGTGCGCGGCAAATACACCCACGAAAGGATCACCAAATTCAAAGATCTACGATCCCCGACTGAATAGAACAGGTTATCTTCCGGTAAGCCGATTACCACCGATCCGACTTTGACGGTACCAGGGTCAGGAGCAAAGAAGACCATCCGCAAAAACCCCCGAAGATGGCAACCGGCAGCTTGGTTTTCTTCAGGTCGAATAGCCGCTCCCAGAGTGTATTGACGATTGATGCGAACCAACCGATCAGGAAAGAGAGCCCCCATACTCCCGTAATTGAAAGGAGCCGGATAAGCGGTTTCATCGAGAACACTGAACCGTTCCAGGTGAGAACTGTGCCCAGCGCCTCTATGTAGGACAACAGGAACTGGACTACGATCAGCGAGGCTGGATACATGAGGATTGACAATAAGAGGTTGTTCAGCTTCCTGTACATGTACCGGTCAATCAGGCAGGGTATCATCACGTACAGGGTGTAGCTCACTGCGATGAGGATCTGGAACTCCACGGTCACTTGTACGGCGAGACCGAGGAAAAAGATATGAGATGCCGCGAGGATGAATGGGAAAGCCAAGAGAATTCCCTAGAAGCGACGCTGCGACCGGAAATATCGAATAAAGAAAATCGAACCAATCCATGTGACGATCAGGATGCTCCATTTGCCGCCTATAAACAGGAGAAAAATTCATCCGACAATGAGTCAAGCTAGGTTGAAAGCCATTGATTGATAATATGAAAACGCTGCGCCCCAGACGCGGAATCGGGTATGATGTACCCGAAGTCAACAAACCGCAGAGAGGAAGCGCAGCAGTATGGAGTATATTGCATTTGATTCGCATAAGCGATACACCTTGGCTTCGGTAGAAACGCAGACCGGAGGACAACTGTATGAGGCACGAGTGGAACATGATCGAGGGAGTGTCAAGCAGTTTCTATCCCGTTTTGACCCGGGCTCACCGGTAGCGGTGGAAACGGTTGGCAACTGGTACTGGATCGTCGATGAAATCGAAGAAGCGGGTATGGTACCGCAGTTGGTACATGCCCGCAAAGCGAAACTGATGCTGGCGATGGTGAATAAGACCGACAAGCTGGATGCTCGAGGGCTGAACCGACTGCGGGGAGGAGGTCACCGACCTGTTCGGAAAGAAAGGTCGAGAACTGTTACAGGGAGTTCTGGAAGAGCTGCCGCCGCAGACTCACTTTGCCACCGAACACGTACTGGAGCAGCTTGATGGGGTGGAAAAGCACATATAGCTCTTTGAGGAGCGTATCCGTGAGGTGTTTGACCCTTCCCCTGAATTAGCACTGGTGATGAGTCTACCGGGAGTGGGCGTTTGCCGAGGCTGCCAACATAATTTGTCTGAACCACCGACGCTTCCCTCAGCGCCATGTTTACCGGCTGTACGAACGGGTGGCGCGTCGTAAGGGACATTATCAAGCCACAGACAGACGGCGAAGATATGACTCCGGCGAAACCGGGAATGGATGACACCGCTGGTATAGTTGTTAGGTTCAGAAGGACAAGGAGATGACCGTAAAAAGTCATTGACAGCGCGCAGCCAACTCCAGTGAGATGTTGACGTACCTATCACAATGCAATCCTCCGAATAACCGCAGAATCATCCCGTTGCACGGTTCTGTGGTATCGACCGAATAGGGAAGATATGCAACCATAGTGGCCACTCTGTCTCAGGATTGAATATCTCGCTCACAAAGTTCCTTTAATCGAGCCAATTCGCGTCGCGCCTGATCCTTGATCTTCTTTTTAAAAAAGGGACTGAAAAAAACACTCAGTAGCCTCAGTAGGCCTTTGAGCTGTATTTCGGCGTTCTGCGACAATTGGGTGATTTCCCCTTTTTCCTGTAAAATATAACTAACCTCGACAGAGTTGAATTCACCTTCCAGGTGAAATGCAAGGCGTTTGTTTGGAACGAAATCAGTTACTACTCCACGCATTTCCGTTCCGCGTCCGTTTTCTTCTATTAGCTCAAGAAAAGTAGTACCTACCATATTGGGAGTTTCCTTGATGATCTCGGTTTTTGAAACACTTGTCATCCACTCCATTGCGCGGCTTGGATCTTTCAACCAATAGAAAACATTCTCTGGTGTATTCTCAATCTCTATTGTAATTGAGAATTTCATAACTCCTATTTGGACCCAACGAGTCTGTAGAAAAAGATACCACGGATTAGGAAATCGGGATAGGATATGGAAAATACCGTTGCCGGGAGGGGAACGATGGCCAAGTACCGAGATTACTCAAGCAAACAGTCCAGGCTATTGCCAATCGCATTATCAGATCAGATTCCGCAACACCAGCAATAAATCAAGGACAATTCTATCTCCATAATCCTGCTACATAATTGTGCATTAACTAGTATACCGCAAATATGAGGAGCAGATCCGCCGCAAGCACGGATTGGGCGGTGTATCAACCCAACCATGCTCTCCGATTGCTGACATTACTTGTTATCAAGGGTTGCGCTCTCACATCCTCTCCCCCTTGATGTATGACCAGTGGGTATGGACGATCTTCCATTGGCGATCGAGTCGCACGAAGATCTCGGTGCAGTTCCAGGGCGTCCTGTTCGAGACAGATCCGTCCGGATTCAGATAGGTCGACAAGAAACGGTAAGCCAACACCGCCAGTTCTCCGCAGACTTGGACCCTCGGGTCGATGAAATCCATGACATCGTAGAAGATCTTCCCCTCCCGCTGCGCATACTCGTCTTTCAACGCCTCCAGGCCGTCTATTCGCTGCGGCGTTCCCGTGTCGAAGTAAGTCACATTCGACGCGCTGATCTCTATGAACCCCCAGGGGTCTCCCTTACGCCACCGCTCCATCGCAGCCAATTCGAGCGCCATTACATCGCCCAATATCCCATCGTATTCCTTCCGACACGCCTGCACCGGAACAGGGACTTTCACGCTCTGAGGGAGTCTATGCCGGACATAGGACCAATGGGTATGAACGATTCTCCATTGGTTGTCGCGCCGAAAGTACACCTCCGTCGCATTCCAGAGCGTTTGGCTTGCGGTAGTCCCCTCTGGCGTGCTAACCGAAGAGCGATAATTATAGGACAGCACCGCCGCATCGCCGGCGATCACGACCCTGGGATTGATGAATTCCGAACCCTGGTAACGAATTTTCCCCTTGAACTGCTTCATGTATGCCTTGAAGTCCTCCAGGCCAAGGATGGGGGCGGTCAGGCCGGGATCCACGTAGGCCACATCCTCGGCGCTGATTTCCACAAAGCCCCAAGGATCCCCGTTGCGCCATCGTTCCATGGCTCCTTTCTCAAGGGAGAAGATAACTTCTTTCATCGACGTTTCTCCTTGCTAACACAACAGATCCAATCGAAGAGGAGGCACCCAACGAGGCTGTAGAAAAAAGTACCACGAATTAGGAAATCGGGGTAGGATACGGAAAACGACGTTGCCGGGGGGGAACGACTGTCGGTACAACAACGGTGAAACCGGTACGCCGGCAATCGATCCGGCGATCCTGTTGGAGGTGATTCTGTTCGCCTATTCCCGGGGCGCCATCAGCTAACGTTGCATCACTTAGGCCTGAGAAGAAAACGTGGTGTTCATGGCCCTTTCAGCAGACACCCGACCACACTTCACGATTTGCGGAGCAACAGGAGCGCAAGAAAAAGATCACCGACCGCAAGGGAACCTCATGGGCTGGAAAGTACTTCAGTGCAGACGAGTTTCACTTTGAAGAGTCGACGGGAATGCTTATCTGTCCTGCCGGTAAGCCTATGAGGTTCGGATGCCCGAACCGGAGGGACAAGAACACGGGCTACACCGGAAAAAGCTACAAAGCTACAAGGGATTTGAGGAGCACTTCAGAGTGTGTGAGCTCAGGAGCCGCTGCATCCGGAAATCCGGTACGAAGGTGCGCCAGGTGACCAAGATCATGAAAGGTGTTCGTCATCAGAAAAAGAATGCTACCCCGCAGATGATCGAACAATTAGATTCCGAGTGCGGCAGGTACTACAATAGGGGACGGAAGCTCCTCACTATATTCCGGCAAAGGAAAAAGTAAAATCAGGGAACCAAAACACAGTCACGAAAGGGGTTTTCTACAGCCCCATATCGAAATCATGTTTCCGGCTCTCTTATCATTTCCCACATTGGTAGATCAATTACTGGTAGAGTGATCTTTTTAACTAATTTGAAACCAAATCTTACATACATGTTAACATTTTTCTCCGTTTCGGTCTCCAAATAGAGAGGAATCCCTACCTGTACGCTCTTTTCAATTAATACTCGTAACAGCTTTCCTCCAAAACCTTGCCCCTGAAACTCCGAGGCAACGCCAATGATTTGAAGATAAATGAATGATTTCCCCTTCATATTCTCTTTCCGATCTTCTTGGAGTGGCTTGTATACAGGTTTCATTTTTCTCGCAAGTCTAGCGCCCATTTTTATTCCAGATCTAATAGCCCCACTTCGTATTAGTCGCCAGATCGTCATGTCTGCACGATCACCTGGAACCCATGCGGCAATTCCTTCTAGATTTTCAGAGATTGCATAGACCTCCCCGTATTTCATGCAATATCTGATTGGAGTTTCATAAAATGCACGCAGTTTTTGATCGATCTTGGATTCATGTTCAAAGACCTTTTTCCAGACGGGATCATTCTGAAAAGCGTCTGTCAGAATTTCGCCGGATTTTGGAATATCTTTCTTCTGTAGTAGATATACAGTTGAAGTCACCATTTGGGAGCCCTAACATCTTATCTCGTTTGTTGGTTTCTATCCAGAGTACAGCAGTTCGCAGTTTGGTTACGAATATCTGATCGGGCAATACTTTGCAGACTTTGAAGCGTTATAAGCTGCTCACCCGTTAATCTCTGTAGATAACGTCAAAGTTGGAGGTATATGTTCGCATGTCGAAACAACAGGACCAGAGCTTCGAAGCGAATCTACAGAAGACTGCTTAGATTCCCTCGAAGCACATTCTCTACTATCTTCAGTGGATAAAACTGTATAGCAAATCGAATGTATCCGCTCGTACCGATCGCCAACGATCCCTCAAGGAGTTCCGGGCTCAACTGGATCGAAGCAACGAATACGCAGGGTTTCGGCGGCTACACAGCAGCAGACCTTCAACTCCGTGGATCCGCGAACGTACAGACGACCATGATCTACACCCGTGTCGCCAGGAAAAACAAGACCAGCGTGATCAGCCCGATGAAGAAGATGAGTCGGGGCTCTGGTTCCTGAAATGTTAACGAGCCAATCCTGCTGGGGGTCCGCGGGTGGAATTTTGACAATTCGACAACCCGGTTGCCCGGAGTCAGTTTTTTCTCTATTATTGAAAGAGGATGGTACAAAGATAAGTCATGTTAGTGCCCGCTGAAGTGTGGACAGTAGCCAAAGCCGAACAGGGCAGCGCTGTGCTCATAAAGCCGATCGGGGCAGAGGTGGCGGTACCGATTTTCATCGGCTCCCTGGAAGCCCAGGCGATTCTGATCGGACTGGCCAATCACAAGATGCCCCGACCGCTTACCCATGATCTGCTGTTGTCGACCTTGCGGGAACTCGACGTGAAAGTATCGCGCATCGAGATCACGGAGTTGAAAGAGGGTACTTTTTATGCCCGACTGATCCTGAACCGAGACGGCACCGACGTGATCATGGATTCCCGCCCCTCCGACTGTGTGGCACTGGCCGTGCGGGCCAAGTGCCCTATCTTCATCGATGAAGGTGTAGTCGACGAAGCCGGGATCCCGATATCCTCAACGGAAGCCAAAGAATCCTCAAAATCCACAGAGATCCAATCCCAGATCACCTACTTGGAAAAGGAACTGGAAAAGGCTGTGGAAGAAGAAAATTACGAAGAAGCAGCCCTGCTGCGTGACCAGATCAAGGAGCTGCAAAAAAAATTGTAACCTCTAGGGAACGCGCTTCCTCACAATCATCGAAATGAAGGCGAGGGAGAAGAAGACCAGAGGTAGATTGATCAGAACAATCCGAAGGACGGGAAATCCCGATACATCGAAGAATTCGGCGCTGACGACTCCAAAGCTTTCCAGAGTTGTGAACACGATCTCCGCATAGCTGACCAGAGTGCCGATGATGACCAGCACCCAGGGAACATCTCGGGTTTGAGACCAGAGCAGGATAGCGAAAAACGTTGCTATCGCCCCCGTAGCTAATCTGGAAAGAAGAACAACAAATTCTGACAGCTCCATAGCTCTATTTTCCCGGAAAAGCGAAGAATAGTCCAATCATTTTTCTCAGCTCCCCTTTGGAAATTTCCCCTCCCGGTAGGATACTGACATAAGGCGCAGCGGGACTAAGAAGCACTCCCGCCTCGAGAAACCTCTCAAACACCTTTTCGTAGCGCCCCAAGTCGAACTCGGGAACCAGATAGATCCCCTTCTGCCGCCAGCCGGGACACGCATCTAACAGATCCGGGCGAAACCACTCGGGCAGAACAAACCGCCTGAGATCCTTCAGACAACGTAGCAATCCCGCCAGGATTACAGCGGAGATGGGCTTTTGACCGGGGAACCCCGACGGCAGGATCTTGCGAAAACAGACGACTGCCGGTGCACCGGCCATACTGAAAGGAAGGACCGGGAAGAGCACTTCGCCGGGAAGCGGATCGGGTAACAGGGGACGCCAAAGTCTGACCTCTCCGGCCGCGGATTCCCCCTGCTCCGCCAGCGGATCCACAAGTTCATTCGGACCGACATTCCGGTCCAGGTACAGGGAGGCGATCTGGAGCCCTTCGGCTGCGCTCCCGGTCAGGCGAAAATCTCTGTATTCAGGAAACATCTCCTGCAATAGTCGGCGCAAACGCCCGCTATAGATCGAGGGTAAATCAGCGGCCAACCCTTTGGATATTGTGTTTTTCAACACCGTGGTCAGCCCTCCAGGTCTGTGCCCCAACAGTGATCTTCCCCCGTTTTGCCAGAGGTCGAGATAGCGTGTGCCGGAAAGACTGTAGAGATGATACTCCCGGGCTCGACGAATAACCGGAACCCGTTCCAAAAAATCAGTCACTTCTCGGCCTCCCCCTTCTCCTTACTTGCTCTGTCTTTTTCGTTTTCTTTCGCCGCTCCAATCAGAAAGAGCTGAAGTCCTCGCCGCGGCCCGATGGACATGAGCTTGAACATCAGCTGCCGGTAGGAAATGTGCTCGACGAAACGTTCTTCCTTGAGAAAGAAGAGAAAAGGAATCGCGATCAGGATCCGTAACAAGCCGGAGAGAAAAAAATTCCCAAGGTATGAGGAACCAAAGAGACTGAAGTGGCGGATCAGCAGTCCTCCAACCAGACCGCCAACAAAAACGGCCAGGCCGCGGTAGAAGATCAGATACGAGGTATGCCGGGTCACCTTCTCCGAGGGCATAATATCGTAGGCGAAGTTGAGAGCGGAGATGTCGAATCCGGCCCAGGCCAGACCGCCTGCAGCTTGGATCAGACAGATCCACCAGAAGGCCCGGCTGGATATCCAAAGGAAGGGCAGGATCGAGATGAACAGAGAGGCAAGCACAAGGATCTTTTTGTTGCCGTAGCGGTCACCGAGCTCTCCCCACAACGGCAGGGTAGCGAACTTCACCAGCACAACCAGCGAGGTGGCAATCATGAACTGGATGTAGCTGAATCCCAGATCTTTCAGCATATAGGGCACGAAGAACGGACCGGCGAAGAACACCCCAAAATATAGGGAGAAATTGTACAGCACAAACCTGCCGTAGTTGGAGCGAAACATCTTGGCTGAAAACTGAAAAAAACCCTCCCTGTCCTTGGACGGTTCCGCATAGGGGACATCGTATTTCAAGGACAGGAAGATCGTGGATCCGATACTTCCCAGCAGGGCTAAGCCGAAGATCAAGAAAAAACCCAGGTGCGAGCGCACCTGAAATAGTTCGAGGATGATGCCGGCCACGATGATCGACAACAGAGCAATCAGGTTGGAAACGCGATTTCGGCGGGAAAAGTAGGCCCCTCGCCGGTGCTCGTCTACCAGATCCCTCATCCAGGATGTCCACGCGGGAATCGGCAAATAGTTCAGCGCGAAGTACAGGCAGATAATACCGAGGAGCACCCAAACCCGAGCTGCTCCCAGATAGTATACGAGGATCAGAGGAACGAAGAGGAGGCTGCGGAGCGCACCTGCCAACACGGTCAGGTTTTTCCGGCTCTTGAACCAGCGCAGCAGCGCGCCGGCATACAACTGTAAAATGGAAGCAAGGAACACGGGGATCGTGTACACGATACCCACCTGATACACGGTTCCTTTGAGAAAAATAGCAAAGGCCTGAAAGTAACTTTCCGCCGACCCCAGCATCACAGAAAAAGAGGCGCCATCCAGTAGGGAAAAACGCAGGCTGTTTCTGATCTTTCTATCGATAGCGGCGTTTTGATGAGCCTTATTCATCCTGTTCCTCTTACGGATCCGAGCTGATCCGCTCCAATCTCGAGTATTTCAGTGGGAAACGGGCAATTTTGCCCGAATCGAAACGAACCGCGACCATCGATACTCCGTCGACTTCCCATTTCTTGCTGACGATCCCGGAACCGTAGTCGTCGTGGTACACGCCGCAGCCGAGAGGATATCCATCCTCCGCCGACGGCCGGGAACCGTACACCCGAAGATACTCCCGGGGGATCTCGCTCAAAAACCGGGAGGGTTCGCTGCCCTGTAGCGTTCCGAACACACGCCGTTTCCTGCAGGCGGTCAGGTACAACTCTTCCCTGGCTCGAGTGACGCCGACGTAGAACAGCCGGCGTTCCTCCTCGAGCTCGCCCCCGGCTACGGGAACCCCACCGATGGTACTCGAATAGTGAGGAAAGATACCATCTTCCAAGCCGGTCATGAATACCCTGTCGAACTCCAATCCCTTGGTATTGTGGGCGGTGATCAGGGTGACCTGCTCTGTTCTTAAAAACGGATCGTCCTCCAAACCGCCCAGCATAAGAGATTCCAAAAACAGGCTTAGGCCCTCCAAGGTGCCGGGATATTCCGTGGTTGCGTTGATCAGTTCTTCCAGGTTTCTAACCTTCTCCGTACCTTCCACTCCGTCCCGTTCACGATAATAATCGACAAGTCCCGACTCCATGATTAGAAAGTGTACGATCCGGCTCAATGATCTTTCGCTAGCATCGGCCAGGCGTTGATTCAATGACTCTATCAGAGACAGAAATGTCCGTAATGCTTTGGCAGTCCTGCCTGTAAATGACGGGAGTGATTGCAGTGCGGAGTTCAGTAGATTCCTAACCTTGCCCCGATGGTCCAGGATCACTTCCAGACTCTTGGCGCCGATTCCCCTTCGCGGTTTTCCGGTTGCCCGGCGGAAGGCCAGCTCGTCAGCGGGATTGACAACCAAGGTCAGATAGGCCAGGGCGTCCTTGACCTCCTCTCGTTCATAGAATCGTACCGTGCCCACAACCCGGTAGGGGATCCCGAGGCGGGAGAAGAGACTCTCAAACACCCGAGATTGAAAGTTCATCCTGTAAAGGATGGCGGTCTCTCCCAGCCCTCCGGCTTTCAACTTTTCAGAACAGAACAAAGCTTCCGCTTCGGGATCTTCAAGGTAGGCCAGAGTTACGGGGGGACCGGCGGGCTTCCGGGTGAAGAGCTTTTTCCCCAGTCGATCGCGGTTGTTCTCCACGACCCTGGAAGCCACCTCGAGGATATTCTGGGTCGAGCGGTAGTTCTCCTCCAGGCGGACGATTTCGGTTCCGGGAAACTTGCGGGAGAAGCTCAGGATGTTCTCCAACTCGGCACCGCGAAAACTGTAGATGGACTGATCTTCGTCACCAACGACACAGAGGTAGTTGTACCCGTCGTGAAGTTGCTGAAGCAGCCGGAACTGTGCGTAGTTGGAATCCTGGTATTCGTCGACTAGGATCGCCCGGAAGCGGCTCCTGATCCGGTCTCTGACCTCAGCACAACTTTCCAGGAGTCTGACCGTTCGCACCAGGAGATCTCCGAAGTCCAGACATCCACTCTGCTCCAGCCTATCCTGATACACCCGATAGACCCGGTGGGCATCCAGTCCGGACACCCCAACCTGCACTTCCAGCGCGGAGAGGTCATCCTCTGGGAGCAGGCAATGATCTTTGGCGCGGGCGATCCAACCAGCCAGTTCTTTCAGCTGGTTTTGAGCCGGCCTCTGTCCCCCTAGGTCACGCTGCAGAACCTGTCTCAGCAGAGAAAAGGAATCCTGGTCGTCGTAGATCGTAAACCCTCTGGTGATTCCGATCTCCTGTCCGTAGCGCCGCAGCAGCCAGGCGCCAAAGGCGTGAAAGGTCTTAATCATAACTTCGCCCCCGGTAGGACTTAAGGTGCGTACGCGTTCCCGCATCTCCTCAGCCGCCTTGTTTGTAAAGGCCACCGCCAGTATGGAATGAGGATCGAAACCTTGGCTGTCGATGAGGTACGCGATTTTCGTGGTAATCACGCGGGTCTTTCCGCTACCCGCTCCGGCCAGGATCAACAGGGGGCAGCCGGTGTGCAATACCGCCTCCCGCTGTTGAGGATTCAAGGATTCGAGATAGTCTGCCCTGGAACTATCAGACAAGGGAAGCCTCCAAATCGATCCCTGCCCGGCGGTCGATACGCACGGGATAGATCCTGCCCGGCTTGAGGTTTCGAGCCTTGATCACCACCAGCCCGTCTACCTCCGGGGCTTGCAGATAAGCCCGTCCCAGATACAGCTCCTCCCCCTGTACCCGCTCCTCCACCAAGATATCGAGGGTTCGCCCGACCTGTCTTTCCAGGCGTTCTTCGCTGATCTGTATCTGGTTCTGTTCGACTGCCAGCTTGCGGCTCTCCGCCACCCGCTTCCCGACTCGACCGGGGAAACTGTACGCTGGTGTTCCTTCCTCCCTGGAGTAGGCGAACACTCCCACCCAATCCAGAGCGCAGTCCCTCTGGAAGGATAACAGGGTGGATATGTCTTCGTCGCTCTCCCCGGGGAATCCTACCATAAAGGTCGAGCGGACTACCGCTTCGGGGATAGCCCTTCGAATATCCTCCACCAGTCGCCGGTAGGTTTCTGCAGAGCCTCTTCTACCCATCCTGGTGAGCACCCCGCGGCTTGCGTGCTGAAAGGGAATATCAAAGTAGGGCAATACTCTTTGATCCGAAGCCATAATGTCGAGCAGGTCCATGGGAAAATGATCCGGGTGCAGATACAGCAGCCGTAGCCAGAATCGCTGTTTGAGTGCGGTGATCGACTTCACAAGCTCTACCAGCTCCCGCTTTCCCCGATCCTGCCCGTAAGAGGCCAAGTCCTGGGCGATGAGAATAATTTCGACGACTCCCCGTTGTAGAAGCGACTCGATTTCTGCCAGAATCTCCCAGCCGGATCTGCTGACCAGGTCACCCCGAATCAGAGGGATTGCACAGTAGCTGCAGCGGTTCGCGCACCCCTTCGCTACTTTCACATAAGCGCTTCCTGGAAAGGAGAGGAACTTACGCCGAGGGGGAATCTCAGGCTCAGGGGTCGTGACTTCCTGGACAGGACTTCCGCTCAGAGAGGAGATGAGGCGGGAAAGGGCGTTCGGATCGTTCAGACCTACAAACCCATCGATTTCGTTCATCCCCCGTTCCAACTCCGGACCGTAGCGCTGAACCAGACAACCCAGCATGATCACCTTTTTCTCAGGAAAACGGTCCTTGACAGCCAGGGAGGTCTGGATCGATTGCTCTTTGGCACTGGTGATGAAGCCGCAGGTATTGACAATAATAAATTGGGCCTCTTCAGGCTCCTCGACCCAACGAAGGCCTCTGTTCTCCAAGGCCGTGATGATGAGCTCGGAGTCGACCTGATTCTTGGCACAGCCGAGACTCTCGATGTAAAATGTCATGTGGGTGAGTTGTTATTCTCTGGTTATCACTTTCAAGGCGTACTGCCCGACGGCATCATCCCGGCTCCAACGGATTTGTTTGGTTGTTACCGCGCCAGGGCGACCCACTTCTATCTCTCTGCCCGCAACCATGAGACGCACAACGCCGGCGTTCGAAATCCAGAGCTGAACTTCGTTCCTCGCGTCCAAGGAAAAGCTCTCTCCTTTGTGGAAAAATCTCTCCTCTCGAATGTCGTTGTCCACCAGATAGCGAAACAGGCAATAGCCGCGAAAAGATATTGAAACTCGAAACGGTTCCGGAGTATCGGCGCTAATGAAGGTAGTTGCCCCTGCGGACGGCCCTGCAGCTATTGGCTCGTTCACGGCAGCCTCGACGGCTTGCTCTTCCCCAGCCGGTACAGCTTCCTCGACTTCTCCGGCTTCTGCAACCTTCGGGACGGTAGCTTTAGTAATCTTGTATAGACTCAAGTTAGCCCTCTTGGCAACATCCGTGGTATCAAGATCGTTGAGCAGGATCCGCAGGTCATTTCGACCATCACCGTTTACATCCAGCTGTCTGTCTTGACCGATCGGCATATCCAGGGTGCCGCCTGGAACCTTTATTGTCAGCGTTTTGTCTATGCCGGTGATCTGAAGACGGTAGGTATCCCCGTTCAACGGAAAGCCGATCGTATCATCTAGGTCGAACCAGCGAGTCACCGCTTCATCCTGAAAAAGCAATTCCTCCCCTTCCGGCCGCTGGACAGCGGGCTGACTGACCTCCTGCGCTACGGTGGCTCGTGGAGCTGTCCGTCGTTCAGGGGAAACCACAAAACGATAGATCAGATAGCCCCCTGTCCCGAGCACGGCCAGGATGATCACCAACAAGACAATAATCCTGGATGAAGATCTTGGGCGGCTGCGATCGAGCAGCTCGGTCATCGGCAGGGGCTGCTCCTGTATCTGGATGTTTTTGTACAGGGTTACCAACTCTTCCGGATTCAAGGACAGATACTCGGCGTAATTCCTCAAGAACCCGATGATGTAGGTTTCTCCAGGAATCATTGAAAAATTTTCTTGTTCAAGTGCTTCCAGATACTGCTTTGAAATATGGGTGTCCCGGGCTACCTGCTCGAGAGAGAAATTGTGCTGCTCTCGGGTCTCTTTGAGCTTTTGACCTAAAGATTCCATAGTACGTTACTCTTCCGCTTCGAAGAGAAAATCGCGGTAGACATTCGCATAAGGGGGCGAATCGTATTCGAAGCGCGTATCGGGAATGTTCTGATTGACAATAATGTTGGTAAGGTCGAGAACAAACTCTTCATAGCCAAGGGTAACCCCTGTGATTCGCCTGATCAGACCGGTTCTGCCGACGGCGAGAACGATTTGGCGAAATCCTTCAGCGGAAGATCGGCTTTCCAGTTTCAGCTTGCGCACCATTTCCTCAGAACCATCCTCCAACGGAACAAAATTGGGACCGCTGAGGTAGGCAACTCCGTAGTTTTTCTTCAGAAGATGCAGGCCTTGCTCTGAAGCCATATTGGCCAGTGCTGCTTGGCTTCTGCGCTTCAGCCTTTGCACGAGGATCACTTCATATTTCGGGATGTAGATCGTCAGCTCCACACCGTTGGTGACCAGGACCTGATCTTCCGGTTCTGTGAAATCAATGCGCAGCAGATTGGGATTTTTGTAGTACAACTTTCCCGTCATGGTCGTCTCGCCCTGAGTGATGGAGATCGTCGCCGTATAATCCTGGATCTTACCGTATCGAGCGGAGATCTCGTCGAAATAGTTTTCCGCCGTCAAGATCTCCTGAGCGGAACCAATCCCGGGAATGCCGAGGATGAGAATTAATACTATATAGAATAAAAAAATCGGATTTCTCAATCTAGTCGCTCGCCCCCATATTACTGAAACTCCCCCGTTTGTCAAGCTGAACCAGGATTGCTTTGCCCTTCCTCGACATAACGAAGCACGAGATATTTCAAGGATTCCTCGTTTAAACGAAGACGGCTGTCACATTTAGGACACATCAGTCTGCCATCCCGAACCCATTCGGCGGCACAGGAGATGCAATATACACTTCCGCATTCTTCGCATCTTCCCGCCGGCGCCTCGCCGGGGGGCTCACCTCGGATTGTGAAGGCCGGTTGTGGGGGCAGCTCTTTCGGAACCCACCACTCCCTATTACAACTCGTACACTCCAACCGGCTTTCAAAACGCTCCCGAAAACGCTCTTTCAGGTGCTGGGCTCGTTCCGGTAAACTCTTCCAATCCAAGATCTCCGCGAGCAGATCCTTCGCCTCCTGATACTTGCCGGTTTCTATGTTCAGCGACAACAAGTTGAGTTTCAACTCCTGGTTGTCCCCCTCCAGTTTCAACCCTTCCAGGTAGGCCAGGCGGGCGCGTTCAAACTCCCCCGTAACAACTGCAAGATTTCCTGTTAAATTGTACAAAGAAGCGGATTCCTGTTCTTCCAGCAGCCGGTTCAGCAGTTCTTCGGCCCGCATGATCATGTCCAACTCAATGCAGCAAGCTGCGCAGTTCTGCATATAGTCCCTCCACTCCGGAACCAACTCAAGGGCCCTCTCGTAGTCCAGTAGAGCCGAGGGGTACCTCTTGAGCTCCACCTGACAGTTCCCCCTCTGGTTGTACAGCGAAGCCGTTTCCTCCGCAGTCCCGCCCGCAGCTTCTATCCCTTTGGAGAGAAGTTGCAACGCTTCCTCGCCCCGGTCTAGTTTGATCAGACATTCCGCGTAATTTTTGTATATATCGGCCTGGTCCGGGGCGGATTCCTTGGCCTTTTGAAAGCACTGAATGGCATCGGCGAAGCGTTCCTCTTTGAGCAGCACCTGGCCGCGGAGATTATTGATCCACGGATCCTCGGCATCGAGGGCATACGCCTTTTCCAGGGCCTCACCCGGATCTTCACCGAGAAGAAACCTGTTTTCTGCCAGCCTGAACCAGTACAGGGGATAGGCCGGGTCGATTTCAGCGGCTTTGGCCAGATGAAGCTCGGCTTTTTTTCTCTCGTTTTTATCGATCAATAGCAAAGCGTACAGGTAATACGCCCCACTGTCGGAGTACCCGGATGCAATCACCTCGGAAAACAAGGATTCCGCCTGATTTTTCTTTCCCTCGTGGAAGAGCATTTTTCCCTCAAGGGACTTCAATTCATAGGCGTGATCGGAATCCGGCGGCACCAGTTTGCCAACCCGGGCAAGAACCAGCGACAACTCGTCGTACAATTCCTGTCGGAACAGCTGGCGAGCGGCTTTGAGGTAGGTTTGGAGAGCGCTCTCTATATCCCCCGCGCGCTCCTGACAACGGGCCAGGTTCACCCAAAATACAGAGTTCTCCGAATCTATCTCAGCAGCCTCCCGATATCGGGCGCTGGCTTTTTCCCAGTTGCCCAGATTATACTCACATCCTCCGAGAAGATTTCGCAGCTGCGCGTCTTCGGGATACCGGGGTAGGATCGGCTTGATGTAGTCTCTGCAGATCAGGTAATCCCCATTCAGGAAGAGAACGTCCGCCTTCTCGAGAGGCACTTGAGGATCTTCCGGCTGCAGCTCGAGAATCCTGTCAAGGCAGACCAGGCTTTCAGGATACGCTTTGAGCTGTGTGTACGCTCGGGCAAGCAGCAAGTGAGCCTCAACGGAATCAGGGATTTGCTTTACGACACTCTTCAGCTGCGCTACAACCTCTGAATATTTGGCCATGTCGGTGAAGGTGCGGGCCAGGGTGATTCTGGATTGCGGAGGAACAGGAATGTAGCGGGTCCAGCGCAGGTACTCCTGCTCTACTTCAACGGGCCGGGATTCGATCTTTATATTATCCAGAAAAAAAGCGCCCTTGTTCTTCTCCTCGTAGTTCTGGGCGGCAAACCCTACAAATCCCGTTTTCAGGGTATCGTCGGTCAGCTCCGCCAGCCACTCATCGGAGAGAAAAAAAGAAAAGGTATCTTCCCTGGCAATGATCCGCAGCTCGGTTGTATCCTCCACCGTCGCAGGTAGAGGCGTCCACTCGATCAGATGAATCGGATTCCTGTTGAACACCACGTCGAAGCGAAAGTAGCCACGGTTGGACAGAAGAAAGTAGTAGAAGTTGTCTTCGTTGTTGTAGCGAAATACGAACCCTGCAGAGGAGTGGCCGTTCTCCCCACCGATGTGCAGATTTGCTTCTATCACGAAATCGGCGTACCGGTAGGGACTGATGACCCAGGCAAAACAGCTCGGCTTTCGGATTTCTATCTCCAGCCGCCTTCTCCTGACTCTGGCCCTGTAATCCGGTGCGACTTCAGTAGGAAAGCGTTTTTTCTGAAACCAGCGGAAGCCGGAGCGCCACGTCTCCTGCAGCAGGCTCTCCGGATCCACACTCTTCTTCTTACGAAATAGCAACCTCGTCTCTCCAGTCCTTAAGGATAGTCCGGAATCGGGAAGGTAGGAAGGGGTGCTTTAGAGCTCGAACTCTTTCTTCAAGGTTCGAATTTTATCGCGCAATTTCGCAGCCAGCTCGTAGTTCTCCTCTTCAACAGCTGTATCCAGTTCCTTCTTTAGTTGTTCAAGAGGAGACACTTTCTGCTCCAATACCTGCTTCAAGGTTGACCGGAGATATTTCAACGAACGAATCCGTTCAAATTGAAATGCCGGAGTGTCAATATTCGGCATGTTTTCGATCTCTTCTATCGCAGATTCCAGGATCCGCTTGGCCGCTGCCTTCAGCTGCTGATGCAGGGAGATCATCGCCTTGGCTATGGCAAACATGCGAAGGATGTAGGGACGATATTGAAGGATCTCCTTTTTATCCTCTTCATTCTCCGCATACTTGTCCACCAAGTCGCAGATCTGCAGGTTGTGCTCCGTGTCTCGAGCTGTACGCTCGAAATCCCCGATTTGAAACAGAACAAGGTACCGATAGTAGTAGAGGATGCCTTCGTTTTGAAGCAGCTGAAACTGCTCGTGGGAGACCTGAAATCCCTCGTCTGTGCCATTTACATCTATGTAGTCCTGGAGCTTTTTCTGCAAGGTGTCGATGTAGCACTCTTTGCCCTGGTAGGTTTTTCCGTCGGGTCGGCCGTCCAGTTCATACTGCTCGATTCCAAGGGGTTGCCGGATCTGCAGAACCTCGCGACCGTCTACGGCCTGAACTATACGTACCTGATTGTCCGGATCAAACTCCCAGGATTCAAGGATATCGGTGATGTCTCCAGCCATGGTAAAACTACCTAAGCTCAAATATACAGCATAATCTGTCAGGGGGCTACCGCAATCGGTGATTGACTTGCGCTGATCAGGTTTACGGCGGTGACTGGGTACATCCCGGGTCGTCGCTGGCTATGTCTGCGGCGATAACGCCGCCTGGTTGACCCCGTGAACCACCTTGCCCTCGATCAGGTACTGCCCGATCTGCCGGCCGATCATCTCCGCCACCACGATCTGGGCCTCGGCCGTTGTCGCCCCGATATGGGGCGTGCATAGAACCCCGGGATGATTCACCAGAGACCATTCCTCAGGCGGTTCGGTTTCATACACATCGATCCCAACACCGGCCACTCTTCCATCTTCCAACGCCTGGAGCAGATCCGCCTCCACCACGATTCCACCCCGGGCGCAGTTGATCAAAAAAATTCCGGGCTTCATCTTGGCAATAACCTCCCGGTTGATCATCCCTGTCGTTTCTTCATTCTTGGGGAGGTGCAGACTGATGTAGTCACTCTCGCTATAGAGCCGATCGAGCTCGCAGAGCTCGGCTCCAATCTCTTTTGCTTTTTCCGAGGAGACGAAAGGATCGTAGGCTAGCACCTTCATGTCCAGGGCAAACGCCTTACCGGCAACCCGGGCTCCTACCTGACCGATGCCTACCAGCCCCAGAGTCTTCCCGCCCAGCTCACTGCCCCTGTAACTCTTCTTTTCCCAACGCCCCGTCTTCATCCCTTCCACGGTGGCGATCAGTTTACGGGCAAGGGAGAACATCATGCCGATGGCCAGCTCGGCCACGGCGTTGGCATTACCGCCGGGGGTGTTCATCACCAGGATGCCCCGCTCTGTGGCCGCCCGCACGTCGATATTGTCCACCCCGGCTCCGGCCCTACCGATCACTTTGAGCCGCCTCGCCCCGTCAATCACTGCGGCAGTGACCTTGGTGGCCGAGCGGACCACTAAAGCCTCATACTCCAGAATCTCCTGAAGGAGCTGATCGGGACTCAGGTTCGGTTTTTCCTCGACCTCTATGCCTCCGAACCCCCGCAGCGTTCGGGCACAACTCGAGTCCGTCTTGTCCAAAATCAATACTTTCATAAGGGCTATGTATACCGACAGATCGCAGTTTATTCAATCCTTCAACTTGCTTGAAAATTTTCCTTTTTTCCCCCTACACTTCTCTCGGAGGAAGGGCAGATGAGCCAAACAAAGGTGATTTCCCTGGGTGGATCAATTATCGTCCCGGATAAAGTCGATTCAAACTTCCTGCTTGCCTTTCGTGCTGCAGTTCTGGAATACCTGGCAAGAAATCCCGACAACCGCCTGATCCTGGTCTGCGGTGGCGGAGCACCTGCCCGGGAGTACCAGCGGGCCTACCGGGCGGTAATCCCGGAGGCGGATTCGGATATCCTGGATTGGATCGGGATCGCCGCCACTCGCCTGAACGCGGAGCTGCTCAAACAGCTGTTCCGTGACTTCTGCCTGGAACAGGTGATAATCGATCCCACCGCGGTAAGCGTGTTTCCCGGTCGGGTGTTGGTAGCCGCGGGATGGAAGCCGGGCTTCTCTACCGATTACGACGCGGTTCTACTGGCCGAACGCTTCCAGGCGGACACCCTGCTCAACCTCTCCAACATCACCAAGGTGTACACTGCCGATCCCAAAACGGATCCGGAGGCTAAGCCCCTGGACCGAGTCAGCTGGAGGGAGTTCCAGAAATTGGTCGGAGATACCTGGAAACCCGGGATCAACGTGCCCTTCGATCCGGTGGCTACGGAGAAAGCCGCCCAGGTCAAACTTCGGGTCATCGTGGCCGGTGGCCGCAATATCGACAACCTGAAAAAGATCCTCTACGACGAGGAGTTCGAGGGAACGGTCATCGGTCCGGATTGAGCGGTCCGGCCCCGTCGTTCTGCTAGCACCCCAACAGCAATCTCCGGTCGACTCAGTTGCGATCGAAGATTGCGTTATGAATTCAGGTATCCTGATTCGAAGTGCCAGATCGGCACCGCTTGACCTTGGGGAAAGGGATTGGGTCGGGTGAAATCTGGAAGCCAGTCGTCGCTGCGGGCAGGTTCCTGGAGAAAACCGTCATCGATCCCCAGCTCCTCCAGCCAGGACAGAACGTTCTCGTACTCTCGTCGGCTGACGGAGCGTTGGAGGCTTTGCTGCAGGTTCCGATTCCCAGCTATCACCCCAGTGTTTTCTTGTACGATATATGGTTGCACTGAAACAGCGTGTTTCGCTGAACAGTTTCCCTGAATCCCAGCCTTCCCCATGCCTGATGGCCTGGGAGTGTACTGAAACATGAGAGACAGGATGGCTCGTCCCATCAGATGATTGGCGAACCACTCCAGCACCTCCCGGCTCTGCGGGAGCAATCCGGGAAGCACTAAATGGCGCAGGATCACCCCCTGTCGGACCTGCTCCTCCTCCACAACTAATGTTCTGTCCTCGGTCATCTTCAGCAGCACTTGCTGCACTACATTGGGATAGTCCCCCGCCCCCATAAGGCGCCAGCTCAAAGCTGGATCCAGAGTTTTGCAGTCGGGGAGGTAAATATCAACGGTCTGTCGCAGTAGTTGCAGGGTGGAGATTTGTTCATATCCCGAGGAGTTCCAAACCACCGGGATCGAGAGCCCCTGCTTCCGGGCTGCAGCCACGGACTCTATGATCGAGGGAGCGAAGTGGCTGGCAGTCACCAGATTGATGTTGTCAGCGCCCCACTCCTGTAGCCGCAGCATCAGCCGCTGCAGCTCACCAGAGGATACCTCCTGGCCCAGCCCCTGCCTGCTGATCTGGTAGTTCTGGCAAAAGCGGCACTTCAGGGTACACCCGGTGAAAAACACTGTTCCCGAGCCCCTCTTAGCGATCAGGGGCGGTTCTTCTCCGAGGTGCAGGCCGGCCCAGGCGACTCTCGTCCGAGAACTTTCTCCGCAAAATCCTCTTTCACCCAGCCGACGGTTTACACCGCAATTCCGTGGACAGAGGCTGCAATTCTCGTATAACTCGTGCATTCAACTAGGCAGTTAAGCAGAGGAGGGGTTTCTTGACAAGGTGCGGGATTGCAGACTACTCTCGGGAGGATAGCCGGCGTGATGAAACTGGTAGACGTGCCAGACTCAAAATCTGGTGAGGGGTGACCCTCGTGTCGGTTCGACTCCGACCGCCGGCAATGTTATATTATACTATATAACGAAATAAGGAACTGCGAAATACCAACACAGGCCCTCAGCCCGTTAGTCTGAGATTATTCCTGAGATTATTTGCGCCTTAGGAGGGATGTGATGGTAAAGCCCAAAGCGCCGTTCAGCCTGCATAAACGTCCTACTAGACGAAAAAATCGTTTTATCTACTATGTTCAGTTCCGGGACCAGGAGGGGAACTACACCTCCGCCTTGAGCACCGGACAGACCTCGAAGAGCGCTGCCTCTTCCTGGGCCACCGAATACCTCAAGCAAGGCCACGTACCGATCCAACGGGGATTCACCTTCGAGCGTTACTCGAAAGACTGGTGGATCTGGGACAGGTGCGCCTACATCAAGAGCAGGCTCGCCCGTGGGTACACGGTATCAAAACGGTACGCTGAAGAGTCCAGGCGTAACCTGGAGAAGCACCTCATCCCCCAATTCGGTGACCGAAAGCTGACAGACATCAGCCCGAAGGACATTGAAACTTGGGTATTATGTCTTCATGGATCTTCACCTTTGTCCCCTGCCACAATCAATCGCATCCTGGCCACCCTCAAAGTGATGTTGAAAGAAGCAAAACGGCTGGGATACATCCGGGAAAATCCGGCAGGGCCGATCGGCATCATGAAAGAAAATCCGCAACGGAAGTCGTTTCTCTCCCTCAATGAAGTGAGGGAGCTCTTCCGGGAAGACCAGATACGTCAAACCTGGCTGAATGACCACGCACATTACACGCTGAACATGCTGGCAGCATCGACCGGGATGCGGTTGGGTGAGATCCAGGGGCTGCAGCTTCAAAACGTTCACGATCAGTATGTTGAGATCATCCATGCCTGGTCACGGAGATATGGTTTGAAAGAACCCAAATGGCAATCCGGTAGAGCCGTTCCTATACCTCAAATCACAAGCAGGCATCTGGACAGGCTCATCAGAAAGACGCGGATTCGAGACCCGACTGATCTGGTATTCTCCGGTGTAAACAGCAGAACACCCATTGATCACAAACTTATCCTACAAAAACTCTATGCCGCTTTGGAGGCTATCGGAATATCGAGCGTTGAAAGGAAAAAACGAAATATCACCTTCCATAGCTGGCGTCACTTTTTCAACACGCTCTGCCGCACGAAAGTTCCTGATTCAATTCTGAAACGAATCACCGGACATCGCACACAAGAAATGGTAGAGCATTATACACACTTTCAACTCGATGATTATCGGGAGGTAGTCCGAGTTCAAGAAAATCTCCTAGGAGGCAAAGATGTCAGAAAATAGAGACAGCACAACATTTGATGAATTAACGAAATATGTTCCAAGTCAACTGAAAGAGGATACGCTTTTGACGGATAAGTTGATCTCGATTTCCGAAGCCGCTGAGTATCTGAGTCTTGCCAAGGTAACTCTGTACAAAATGGTTTCTGCAAAGAGAATACCGCACATCAAATTGAATAGACGGGTCCTCTTCAGTATTACTCAGCTTGAAGAATGGATAGATGAAAAGACAGTTCATCCAATTAAAAGTGGTAAATTCCGCCTCGATACTGGGATGGTGAGGAACATCGTATGACAGATAAGAAATAGAGGACTTTCCATGGTTGTTTATCAAAGGGCTTCAACTGGAAAAAAGATAAGAAGGAAAAAACTTCTATCTCATGATTTAGTATCTGCAGTATTTGGAGGGAGGTGAGAATTAGGTACCGATCTTATCGCAAAAATATCCAGAAATCTAGCGTATTTGTCTTTCGCGATATTTGACAGGCACCGAAAAGCAACACTTGCTTTTCTCTACTATGGCCGTGTTACGGACTCAGAAATGTAAAAACCTCCGATTTGGCAAAAAACCGGAGGTAATCCGCTTTGAAAACGGGGATAGAAAATCGCCTAATCTCAATATACCTCCGTTTTCAAGTGGATAGCAAATCTCTTTTTTGTTTTCTTAGAAAGGATTTTACTATGAAATCCAAAAATACGCTAGCAATTGATATCGAACAGGCAACTAATTTTATAAAACGGTTTGATCAAAACTGTCGAGTTACATTTCAAACATTCCCCGACAACGGTCAAAATCCTGGGGTAACAAAAATACTTCATGGAACCCTTGAAGAACACCACAAACAACTTCAAGAGCTACAAAATCAGGGAGCAGGGATTTTCTTCACTGTTAATGAAACCGACTTCGCTGGGAGAAGGCAACATAACATAAAAAGAATACGAGCTGTGTTCGCAGATACTGATGGTGCACCGATAGAGCCTCTTCTAGACGCTTCTCTGAAACCACACGTTGTCGTTGAATCATCTCCAGAAAAGTATCATGTCTATTGGTTTGTGTCTGATTTGTCGCTTGATGAATTTACAGAGATTCAAAAAGCAATAGCGAAACGTTTCGGTACAGACCCAAAGGTTAGTGATTTATCCCGGGTTTTAAGGGTTCCGGGATTCTATCACTTGAAAAAATAATCTGTCTATAGCCCCAGTAATAGAATGGACCTTTTCCTCCGATTTGTTGACTCCAGTACTTCGAGGATTGCCTTCGGATGTTGTAGGCACATAGGTCTGTAATTTGTAGAATAGGAGCACTACTTGAATCTAGAAACGATATTTCTTCAGATATACAATCATAATTCATGGGTTTGTCCCATTTGCTAGTAAGGGTAGATCGTTTTCCTTTCTTGAGAGCTCTATGTTTCGATATCAAGAGATCCTTCCAGCGGTGTCCAGCCTTAGTCTTGCCTTCGGGAAAATCATCGAAGACTAATTGGCCTTCATATTCCTCATTGTGACAAAGGTCGGCAATTCGTTGGATCAAAAGCTCATATGCTAGAGGATTGGGGTAGAATGGATTCTTGTACTTTTTCTTGAGTTCTTTCTTGTTTACGGATACTGCGACTAGTCCTACTGGAAGAGTGTGCATCCATTTGTAGAGATGTTCGGCGAATGCACGAAATCTATGTTCTGTGTAGCAGTAGGGAATAAGATATCTCTTTAATCTTTCATCCTGAATTCTCATCCAGTTGGATTTCAATTCAACTTCAGGATCTCCAAAAGCAACGGTCTTTATACGTCTAAAATCTTCTATAACATCGTCTAGGTGTTCATCATCGATAACAGCCCCGCACAAAGTGTATATGTTTTGTGTTGTATCATTCGGTTCGCGGGTCCCACTTTCGTCTATGAAGATATGTGCTCGTTTCATCATAACTCATGAATAACAGAACAGGAGGAATTTACCCTCGCGTGGCGTTAACACCATTTTGAGCTGCTTGCCGTTCAGCTGGTGCGAAAGGTGCTAATGAAGCTTCTGTGACAATATGCAAGGCCGCTCTAAAACCTTGTTAAATGCCATTTTCCCATTTATCTTCTTTGCTACAACAATTCATATACTTTTATTTTATCTGTGAATCCCTTTACTTTCACTGTTTCTAATTCATTTATTTTGAATTCTTTCGTTAACCTTTCCTTTGTATATTCACTTATGACTATTTGGGTACCATATCTACCCGTTAACGACTCCATTCTTGAGGCAAGATTCACCATATCTCCCATTGCTGTATATTTTATTTTATATTCTGATCCGATGTTTCCAATCATGGAAGTTCCAGTATTAATACCTATACCGAATTCGAAAATTCCTTTGTTCCTTGCCTCCATATTTACTTTTTCTAAATTATATTTACATTCTATTGCTGCGGTGCAAGCATCATCAGCATGATTAAGTTCGGATAGACCGAAGATAGCAAAAATTGCATCTCCAATGAAGGAATCGATATAGCCATTATTACTTAGGATTGATCTAGACATTTCTTTAAAGTACAGATTCAGATCATCTACTAAATAATTTGAAAGTAATTTCTCTGCATATTGTGTGAAACCCTTTATATCGATGAACAGATATGTCGCTTCTTTTTGTTCAGTCTTGATATTGAGACTTTCATCCTTTTTCTCCTTGATTCTATCTAATATATATTCTCCATTATATCTCAGTATCGCTTCTTCTAATGTGCGTACGTATTTTTCCATATTACTTACGCCCCTCTGCCTTTGAATAATTCAATATACAAAAATATGACGTTTAATGAAGTACCATTTTTATCGATTTCACGGGCAATCTCGTTACGTTTCTCCCGTATTCCGTGAAGTTGAGAGGGACTTAGAAGGACATCAGTTAGCTCGTAGCGCGCTCAAACTGTTCTTCGTAGTCCATCTTTTACTCCTGAAATATATTCTATTATTTCTAAAAACGTATTGCAAACTGTAGTAATTTACAATATTGTGTCTTCTTTAGGGGGACAAAAGAAAATGGCAAAAACCAAACAAAAAATTAAACTTAAATATTCACTATTGGACGAAAAATTTAAAACTGCTTTAGGTAAAAGGCAAACCGAGAAACTACAAAATGCCATCGCGGATTGGAAAGGTGAACCCGACAAGAAAAATGAAGATGCGTTGATAAGTGCGTTCATGGAATCATTATTGGCATTTTGGAAAAAGAGTAAAATGAAAGATTTCAAAGGTATGGAATTGAAAAAGGAATTCGATTTGGTTGTTGATTTAGTTCATCGAAAGGGCAGAAAACCTAATACTCTGCAATTGGACAATAACCAAGTGTTAAAGAAGGAATTGTTGAAATTGCTAAAATAATCTTTAAAACTCCTCCCAGAAGTTTAGTTGCTACGAAATTTGAGGGTGGCAAATTCTATAATTTTACAACCCACTCTTTTCATTCTATTGTAAAAAAACCAATTTCCACCTTTTTCCGTGCTTTATTGTAAGGAATCATATTAACCGGTTCCAAGAAATCACGGTACCGCTCTCGATATTTCAAGAATAGTATGTTATATTACATATTGCTATATTTGTTTCAACATCTCTTTTTTATCTTTGACTGGTACATATATTGTTGCTCTGACCTTACTCTGTGGTGAGAAATCTGCCAGATAATAGGCACCTTCAAGATTACCATATACTTGCTGCTTGATAGCCGGAAATTCTTTCTCCTTCTGCTTTCGTTCAATCTCTTTGGTCATTCGTGTGGCTTCACAGAGCTGGAATACCGTAGATACCGCGGCTACCGCAACGCCCAAAGCAACCCACAGCCATTTCCAAGTGAGCAGGTTGTCGCTTAATATAATTGCTTGAAGCATCACTCCAGCAACCGTACCACCCGCAATCAGCCCGAGCGTCAAAATAATGATTAGTATGATTCTCCAATTCATGCTTTTGCTAAGTAATTATACCCAGAACCTGTTATGAAGCAACATAATAAATTTTCTTATGTCCTATAATGGCGGTTTTGGGATATCAGGAAATAGAACAGCGGGTGACGAATTAAGAAAGTGCTTTCCCCCGTTGACAAGGATTACAACCGTTTGACGGACTCAAATCGAGAGCGTTTTTTTTGAAAATTTCAAAATCTTTGGTCAGAAAGAAGATCAGAATTGATTTTCATCTAATACCTAAGATAAGATTAGATATTAGAAGGAAGTGGTACAAACAATCACCATGGTAGCAGAAAGCGCAGCGGAAGGCCTGACATCACCAAGAACGGTACCGTTGACCCGAAGGTCCGTAATTGATTTGATTCTTACCCAATTTCCAGAACGAGAGTCCAAAATTTCCTGGAACATACCTACCATCCACCGGAATGGGAAGTATGTAGTTGGCGTTTATGCCTACAAGCATCATCTACCATTTTCACCCTGGAGTCTTCATGTAATTGAAGACTTTAAGGTGAGGTTGGGGAAGTTTGTCCTCAAGAAGAACTGCTTTCAGATCCCTGTCGATTGGGAAATCGGTAGAGAATTAGTGAAGGATTTGGTCCGGGACAGACTAGCCGAACTGGATTAGAGGGATCTGATGAAGCTGTCTACAATTCTGTCGTCCATAGGGATGGGCCCTAGGCACCGGAAATAAGAACTACCTTGCCGGCGTATCCGCCACGTTCGAGCAGCTCGTGAGCACTGGCGGCATCCACCAAAGGGATGCGATCCGCCACAACGGGCTTGATCCTACCTTCGGCCAACAACTCCATTAATAGCTTCAGCGTGTCGCGGTACCAGGCTTTGTCCTTCCCCAGATCCGGGGTGAGAGGCACCTGTTTCCCATCCGGGAAGAACGCCAGCAAAGTCCGCATCAGCAGGGTGAGGGGAATGATTCGCAGTCCCATCTGTTTCGTGGCGGCCACGCCGAACCATACCAATCGTCCCCCTTTGCGCAGGGCTCGGTAAGAACGTAGGAGTTGCCTTGCACCCCCTATCGGGTCGAACACCGCATTCACCCCATCACCGGTAAGACTACGTATACGCTCAACGAAGTCCTCCGCACGGTAATCGATTGGAAAGGCTCCAAGTGCGGAGACAAGTTCGTGATTATACTTGGATGCGGTGCCGTACATCTCCAGGCCTGCCAGCTTGCCAAGCTGCAGTAGAGCGGTTCCTACACCTCCAGCCGCACCGTGAACTAGGATGCGCTCGCCGCTTCGCATACCGGCGGTTCGGTGCATGGCCATGTGGGCGGTGAGGTAGTTTACTACCAAACAGACCGCCTCAGCAGGATCCACACCCGAGGGGACAGGCACCAATTCGCTTTCGGGCAGGCAGACAAACTCCGCGTAGCCGCCGCCCACACCAAGACAGAAGGTCGCACCGGCGACCCATTGTCCCGGCTTGAAGGTCGACACGTCCTCGCCCAGCTTGTCCACCACGCCAGCAATGTCCTCACCCAGGGTGAACGGCACCCGCGGCGTGCCGGGGAACGAACCTGAGCGGCGGAACATGAGATCATAGGCAGAGACTCCGGCAGCCAGGACCTTCACCCGAACCTCACCAGCCCGGGGTTCAGGTAGTTCTTCTTCGACCACCTGCAAGACGCTCGGGGGACCATGCTGTGCAACAACGACACGTTTGTACTTCACACTAAACCATCCTTTCTACATTTTGAGCCGAACTCTCCGAGCCACTCCTCGACGCCGGAGCAGCTGTCGGGATCATGCTATTTCTTTCTTTAGATCGAATCCTTCGGTAAGCCAGGATACGCCGAAGGCAACCAGAGCAACGGTTTCTCCTACGAACACGACACAGGTATCCCTGCCTTCGACACGAAAAAACCCATAATACAGCGCAATGGCAATGACGCACAGGCGATCATGAGGATACCACAAATCACCTGAATGGTATCTGTCACTTGCTTTGGAGTACCCGGTCGTTTCCTGGGAAAATGGAAAAGCGAAATCCAGGCGAGGAGTAGGAACAGCAAGCCAGCGCTGGCATAGTGCAGTCTGCCGGTCAGGTCGGTTGGACCTACCAAGGTGGTAGGGAAGAACACTACTCCCAAGGTGAGAAATCCCGCAAAAATACCGGCCCACCGTTCCCTTCTGCCATATCCGCTGTAGAAGAACATGAACAGAGCCATGACACAGAGAGCGGTAACAAAAATATCGCGCATATCAGAGTGGTAGTAACGGCTGATGGAGCGCAGTACGATCGGTCCCTTGAAGACGACGAAATTGCCGAGCATCAGCGTGACGGGCAGCAGAATCCCGATCAAACCCACGGCTCTTCGCAAAGCGAAATACGTCTGAGTGTGTTGTGAGAGAAGAACCTTGTTGTCTTTAGCCAACCTATCTTTGAGCTTGACAATTTCCGAGTGTTGCAGCGCATTGGCCATGGCTACCTGCAAGGGCTCCTTGAGAAGCGAGATCAGCCGCAACTGTGATTCATTGTACTGGCCCCGATCAGTAAGGAGCACCATGCCTCCAGGTTCATGATCAACGGTTCCCAGCGGCAATCCCAGAAAAGCCGAGGCTTCCAACCGGTAGAAGTCAAGCAGCTCTTTGGCAGCTGGATTCTCGCTCGGGCTGTTCTCAAAGTAGGGCTACGGAACTCCATGCTGATACATCCGCAATATCACCGTTTTTGCTACCTCCGAGAGTGGGGCAGGCACATCGATCCTTTCGGTTCCCTCCGAAGTGACGTTGATGACGCTTTTTATCGTTCCCAATCCCTCGTCGTAACGCTCCAGAATGAGTCGATCAACGGGCATGAACTTTTGGAGATACCGCAGAAACTGATCCATGGCCTTCTCAATATCGAGGTTCCCGCAGATGTGTAACGTTGCCTCCCGGAAGAACTCTTTTTCGTCTACAGCCATATTCGCGTCCTTGGTATTACTTTATTCCATATGATAACCGAGCTAACCTGTGTTTTTTTTCAATACGCAGCCGTGCATATTAACATCCGTGTTCAGTGAATTGTTAGTCATAGCGCAGCCAAAGGCCGCAACCAAAATGAACGCATGACAAAGAGCGATATG
>CAZVHJ010000061.1:0-29927 GCA_964627715.1 uncultured Spirochaetaceae bacterium
GACAACAATCTGGGTAAATTCTCAACTTTTGGCAAGAGCAGCGAGGGCTTCCACATTTGTGCAAGAATTGACGTTGCGGTGGATTTATGAGACTCAGTTTATGGCCTCCACTGATATAGTTGCAACAGCTCTCTTGTTGATCCACTCCTCTATCATACTTGGATCGAACAAGACCCGTGCTCCGAGCTTGGTATGCGGAATCTTTTTAGCCGCAACGTAGGCATAGATTGTAGCCTTGCTCAGGCGGGTGATCTCAGAGACCTCATCAAGGGTTAGTAACTTCTGCATTTCGGTTATCCTCCTTGCAATCATAATATTTATTATCTGGCGGTGAGAATCCTTTTCTCTTCTCACTCTATATAAGAGGATACTAACAGGTGACATGCAGAGATAATTGGTAGGGAATCAGTACTCAGTCGTTCCTTAAAAAGCTCATAACCTTCTATCAGGTAGAGAATTATGGTAAAATGTCGCTGAAACAAACTGCAAGATATCGGGGAAAATACCTTCGAATCTTTCCATTTTACCGACCGGGAGGGGAACTTGTGAAGGGCGTATCACCGAGACGCGACCAACCCAGTTTCATGATCCAGGGACTCAAAGAGATGTGTAACCCTCGAGATCCGTTGTACCAGCTCGCCGACAGATTTCCCTGGGATAAGGCGGAAAGCTGGTTTGAAGACAAGTATGCAATCAACGGACGCCCGGCCAAGCCGGTGCGGCTGACGGTGTTGGAAAAATGGGTGTACAATCCCCACATGCAAAACTTCTCCGGAGAGACGGAGTTTCAGCGGGACATGCGTTGTGAGCCTTCGGACCTGGTACATTTTCGAAACCGGATTGTACTTAGCATCTCGTTAATGCCAAAATCTTCATATCGTAATACATCATTACAGCACCCCCTGTAATGCCTTTAGGCTTACCGTCTTCGAAAACTGGTCAGGAAAATATTTGCGCAACTTGGTCTATGGTTTCCATTCTACCTCCAAACGATTATAGCATCATACAAGCTGCTCCTGAATCTCCTTTACGTCCTCGAAATCCTGCAAGCCGAAATGGGTATACCGCTCTGTCATCCCCTGGGTTCTATGCCCGGTAAGTTTCTTCAGCTTGCTATCCGGCACCCTGGATCTCAGCAGGGAGTTGAAAAAGTGTCGCCAAGAATGGAACGTGATGTTCCGGGCTTTCCTCTCCTCCGCGCTGATTCCGATCTTACACAGTGCCCTGTACAACGCTCCGGTTAGAGTCTTGTGGTACACCGGGTTATTGCCCCCATTGTTCGAGAAGATAAATCCCCTCGGATTGATCTCTTTCAACTGCTGGAGACATTGGGAGACCGAAGAAGGGATCGGGATGTCACGGGACTCCCCGTTCTTCGTATCCTTAAGGCCATAGCGCCGATCTAGGGAACGGCAGACGTGGACGTGATCTGGGTAGACATCCTCTACCTGGAGGGCCTGGACTTCCCCCAGCCTCATGCCCGTGCAGGCACCCAGGAGGTTCGCTGCGAAGGTAACCGCGCTGCTCCAGGTTTCCCTGCTCCTCTCGCTCTCAAACAGTGTCTTCACTTCCTGGAGCGTGAGGATGGATCTTGCCTTGCTCTGCTCCTTGAGCGGCTTCACAGCTGCGACCGGGTTGTGCTTTATAAGCTCCAGCCGGTACGCCTCGTTGAGCATGATCCGCAAGGTGGCTAGGCAGTGGTTTGCCGTCACGTTTGAAAGCCCCCTTTCTTGAAAGGACAGGAGCCAGCTTTCGATCTGGCCACTCGTGATTTTATTCAGCTCGGTATCGCCGAAAGCGGGGAGGATGTGCTTCTCCAGGTTCATCCGCTGAATATCCGCGTGGGTTCGGGAAAAGGCCCCCCGGCGGGCGAGCCTGCCTTTGATGTACCGGCATTTCTCGTAGATCCACCAGTCAATGGCGTAATCCCGGAAGAGCAGCTCTCTCGCAGGGACCAACCTGTCCTCCCTGAGCAACTGTGTGCAGTACGCACGGGCGGTGGTCTTGGTGGATTGCCCGGTGCTCCGGGCGGTGGTGCGGTGACCGTCCCTATCGTAGGTTCGGTAATAATAGACAGTTTTTCCTGATTTCAGCGTCCTGGGAAAGAGGGTAAAAGGTTCTCTATATCGCATTGTTTTCTCCTTCTCGTCGCCGGTTCTGGTCACACAACTGGTCACACGGAACCGGATCGACCGATACAGAGAGAAGAAAGGGATGTCTCGGAAAAGGCTAATTTACCGCCAGATAAATAATTAGCTTATGCTGTGGAGAGGACTTGAACCTCCATGCGGAAAACCCGCACTAGCCCCTCAAGCTAGCGTGTCTACCAATTCCACCACCACAGCGGTTCTGCAAAAGAATACTTATAACCCTGGTGAATGTCAATAAGTTAAGAATAACACCTTCTAGACACTTGCTATAATATCACGAGATCCATTGAATGTGGCGAACTCGGCGCATGTGATGCAGTGTAGAGATTTAACTTCCCTTTAATATTTCCTGGACTTTTTCGATCAAGGCCGAGGCTGAGAAAGGTTTCTGCAGGAAATTAACCCCCTGTTCCAGAATTCCATGTTGGGCCATCTTATCGGCCGGGTACCCGGAGATATACAGGGTTTTGGCACCGGTGTGCAGTTCTGAGATTCTCTCGGCTAACTCTTTACCGCTCATTTCCGGCATGTTCACATCTGTTATAAGTAAATCAAAACCCCCTTCTTCTTGGTTAGCTTTCTTGGATAGTGCGTCCTTTCCCCCTAGAGCGGTGATTACGGTGTATCCGGCACGGCGTAGAATCATGGCGACTAGATTACGAAGTACGGTTTCGTCTTCGACCAGCAGAATTCGATCGCTTCCCTTGGGATGGCGCCGCTTGCTGATTTTTGTCTTCTTTTGAGGTTTTTCGCTCTTGTCAATCGGTAAGTAGATATTAACCGCCGTGCCTTGGCCGGGGGCACTCTCGACCTCGATATAGCCTCCGCTCTGCTTTACGATCCCATACACAGTCGAAAGACCCAATCCTGTGCCATCGCCGACCTTTTTGGTGGCGAAGAACGGATTAAAAATCTTATTTTTAACCGCTTCACTCATCACGTGACCATTATCGTGTACACTCAGATGAACATAATCTCCGCTTGGTACTTCCGGGTGCTCCGACCGCTGGTGTTCGCCGAATTGAATATTCGTGGTTTGTATATCCAACACTCCACCTGTGGGCATCGCATCGCGGGCGTTGATTGCGAGGTTCATGATCATCTGCTTGATTTGCCCCGGACCGGCCTTTATCAACCCGAGGTCGGAAGACAGTTTCACCTTCAGGGTGATGTCTTCGCTGATCAGACCGAAGAGCATGTTCTGCAGGTTTTTGATGATCTCGTTGAGATTGATAATTTTCGGATGCAAAACTTGTTGAGGGCTGTAGGCAAGCAACTGCTGGGTCAACGAAGAAGCCCTTTCGGCTGATTGTTTTATCTTATTGATACTCTCTCTTACATTGGCATCTAGACTGGATTCATATAGAATCCGTTCCGTGTTGCCCAGAATCGTGGTCAGCAGGTTGTTGAACTCGTGGGCTATTCCACCTGCCAGCTTACCGAGAGCCTCCATCTTTTGGGCCTGCCGCAGCTGCGCTTCAAGATAGGATTGTTCGGTGAAGTCCCTCTGTACAGAAACTCGACCTACGGTTTTTCCTGAAAGATCGCGTACTGGGCTGATCGTGGTTTCTAGCTCTACTAATGAACCATCCTTTTTCTGGTCGATAAGCCTTCCGCGCCAGCTGTTTCCGGATCTAAGGGTGGCAGCGATTTCCTCGTCCACCATCTGTTCGTGTTTGAAGCTTTTCAGCATTCGGATGTTCTGTCCAATCGCCTCGTCTCTCGTATAGCCGGTGATTCTTTGAAAGGCAGGATTGACGTATTCGATCTTGCATTTAAGATCTGTTACTACAATCATTTCCTCAGCCCGCTCGATCGCCGTGAACAGGTCTCCGTAGTTTGCCGGTAGGGCACTTCCGGTTTCGTTGGCGGACGAATGGTCCTGAGATTTCATTTGGTCCTTTAGTTCCATCTTGTGATTACCGCTGGGCTTGCTCTGTGGTGAACGGAAGGTTCAGTATAGATCAAGCAGAACTTCACTACAAGTTGTGACGAGCCTTTGTGTCTGGGGGCGCGATTTATTGTTGCCAAATTGACCATGGAACATATTCCACTCACTTCTTGAGAAATATCCTCCAGCCGGCGTACAGCGCACCCGGGTGGAGTGCCAGCGCCAGGGAAGCCTCGGCGACCGGGGTGAAGCCGCAATACTGGCACCGGATCTCGCCCCGTTCCTGCAGGTAGCAACCGGTCCACAGGCTGCCGTCAGGATCCACGTTGGCCAGCATCCAGGGACGGCAGCGCCAGGTGTTTTCGACCATGCGTTTCAGACCGGCTGGGGAGTTCAAAACCGGCAATTCGGCGGCTCGCTTGAGCTCCAGGATCCTCTGGACGGCTCGTTTCCGTTCTGTCCGGCTCAATTCCAGATCGAGCTCGCCCTGGTTGTAGGGGTAGAAGAACTGAAAGGTGATTCCACGGATGTTCGCTTCGGTCTTTAACGTCTGAGCCAGAACTGGAATGTCGTCGATGTTTTCCCGGTTTACGGTGTAATGGATGTAGATGCGCTGGTGCTCCGAGACCCGAATATGGTGGAGTGCCCGGTCGAATGATCCGTCGCGTCTTCGGTTGTGTTGGCCCCGGGCTCCGTCCAGGCTGACCCATAGCATATCGGTGGGCACGTCCAACGATACGGTGCCGTTGGTAGTCACGCCGACCTTCAAGAACATGGTTCGGGCTTTCTCCGCTAGATCCGAAAAGTCATGGTTGCCGTCCCGCCACAGCAACGGTTCGCCGCCCTCGAAGATCACGAAACGGCAGCCGAGCCTCTCCAGTTCATTCAGCGCTTCCACGGCCTGCTCCCAGCGTATATGGGCGCCGGGCTCCCGGGCACGCCGGTGATACGGGCAGCCGGTACACCGGAGGTTGCAACGATAGGTTATTTTGAAGCTGGCCAGCAGGGGGATCTTGCGTCGTAATACAATCGAGGACAACCCGTACGACAAGACCGAAGGCAGCCGAATCATGTTTCCTCAAATCATGTTATAGCCCGATCGGTGGATGTTGGGAAATGGGACGGCACAAAGTCCTCGTAGAATGATAAAGATTTTCACTGCAATCGAGTATATTTGTACCATGAAAAAAAAGACGCGGACAGGAATCGTCGAAGATTGGCTTCCCCGCTATACGGGTATGCCCCTGGGGGAATTCGGTGTGTTTATTCTGCTGACGAATTTCTTCGACTATCTGGAACGATTCGCTCGACGTTTTGGAGTCGAGATTTTTGGCGCCGGCGGCCCGATGCAGGCGGCGACCAATGCCCGGGGAATCACCATGATCAACTTCGGCATCGGATCTCCCAATGCGGCCACGATCATGGATCTGCTCAGCGCCGTCGGTCCCCAGGCGGTTCTTTTCCTCGGCAAATGCGGAGGGCTCAAGCAGCAGGTAGGGGTCGGGCACTTCGTGCTGCCGATTGCGGCGATTCGAGGAGAAGGCACAGGGCTGGACTACTATCCCATCGAAGTGCCTGCGCTGCCCTCGTTTCGCCTTCACGACTATGTAGGGCATGAGCTGAAGCGACGGGATCAGGAGTACTGGACCGGCGTCGTTTATACGACCAACCGCAGGGTTTGGGAGTGGGATGAGGAGTTCAAGGAATATCTACGCCGTATCCGTGCCATAGGGATTGACATGGAGGCGGCTACATTGTTCCTGGTGGGGCACTTTAATGAAATTCCCCGCGGCGCTCTGCTGTTGGTGTCGGACAGGCCAATGGCACCGGAAGGCGTCAAAACGACCCGGAGCGACCGTGCCGTGTCCCGGAATTTTGCGGATCTGCACCTGGACATAGGCATCGCAACTATGGAGAGGCTCTGCGAAAGCGACGAGGATGTGAAGCATCTGCGCTACTAGACCTTTGTGTACCAGCCGGTTGTCTTGCCACACCCCGGCCTTTGGTGTAGGTTTTCAGGTGCTATGAACAGGCAGATTGTCATCATGGGTGCGGCGGGACGGGATTTTCACAACTTTAACGTCCTTTTTCGCAGGCGCAAAGACATCAACGTAGTAGCCTTTACGGCTACTCAGATTCCCGACATCGAAGGCCGCTGTTATCCTCCCCAGCTGGCCGGTCCGCAGTATCCCGAGGGAATCCCTATACTTCCTGAAAAAGACCTGTCGACGCTTTTCGAAAGAGAGCAAATAGACGAGGTGATATTTTCCTACTCCGACGTGTCCCACCAGTACGTGATGGAGAAGGCCTCTCAGGTCATTTCTTTGGGGGCGGACTTTCGTTTACTCGGTTCCAGGGAAAGCATGCTGCAGGCTCGAATCCCGGTGATTGCGGTGTGCGCCGTACGCACCGGTTCCGGAAAGAGTCAGACCACCCGGAAGATCGCCCAGATCCTGAGAGATCTGGGGAAAAAGACGGTGGTGGTGCGCCACCCCATGCCTTACGGGGATTTGACGGCTCAAACCGTGCAGCGCTTCGAAACACTGGAGGACATGGCTCGGCAGCAGTGCACGATCGAGGAGATGGAGGAATATGAACCCCACATCCGGCTTGGTTTCATCGTTTATGCCGGGGTGGATTACGAACAGATCCTCCAGAAGGCCCAGAACGAGGCGGATGTGATTCTTTGGGACGGCGGGAACAACGATATTCCCTTCTACAGACCGAATCTCCATATCACTGTGGCTGATCCCCATCGGCAGGGACATGAATTGTCCTACTTTCCCGGCAGAATCAATTTGATCATGGCAGACGTCGTGGTAATCAACAAGGTGGATACGGCGGCGGCCGAGGCGGTAAGTGTTCTGCGGGACAATGTGTATCGGTTGAATCCCAAGGCCGCGGTGGTGGAAGCGGCTTCACCCATATTCCTCGATGGAGGAGAAGAGATCTGGGGTAAGCGGGTGCTGGTGGTGGAGGACGGTCCCACCTTGACCCATGGGGAGATGCAGTACGGGGCCGGAGTGATCGCGGCCAGAAAGTATGGTGCCTCTGAGATTGTCGACCCGAGGAGCTTCACCAGCGGCAAGATTCGCGAGACTTACGAAACCTATCCGAATATTGGCAGAGTGCTTCCCGCCGTCGGTTATGGGGAACAGCAGATCGAGGACCTGGAAGCAACCATCAACAATGTGCCCTGTGATCTGGTCATTATCGCTACCCCGGTAGATTTGACCCGGATCATCTCGATCAACAAGCCCATGCTCAAGGTGGGATATGAGCTGCAGGAGATCGGAAAACCCGACCTTGCGGAACTGATCAAAAAAAACTTGAACCTTTGAGTTTACGGAAAATTAGCCCGATTATTAGAACAAAGGAGAAACAATGACGTTCAATTTGAAAGGTCGATCTCTTCTGACCTTAAAGGACTACTCTCCGGAGGAGATCACTTTCCTATTGGAGTTATCTCACCAGGTCAAGCGGGAGCGTCGGGCCGGGAACATCAACCAGCGTTTCCTCGGGAAAACTCTGGCCCTGTTGTTTGAAAAGCGATCGACCCGAACCCGCTGTGCTTTTGAGACCGCCTTCGGAGAAGAGGGCGGTCATCCGGTGTTCCTCTCTTCTGCGGATATTCAGTTGGGGGCAAAGGAATCGATCGAAGATACGGCGAGAGTGCTGGGCCGCATGTTCGACGCAATCCAGTTCCGGGGTTTCAAGCAGGAAATGGTGGAAGCCCTGGCCGAATACTCAGGTGTGCCTGTATACAACGGGCTCACCGATCTGTACCACCCGACCCAGATCCTGGCCGATCTGATGACGGTGCAGGAAGTTTTCGGGCGATTGAAGGACATCAAGCTGGTTTATGCAGGGGACGGACGCAACAACGTGGCTCGATCTCTGCTCATCGGTTGTTCCAAGTTGGGCACGGATTATACAGTGGTGGCGCCGGAAACACTACAGCCGGATGTGGAAACGGTGGCACTCTGCCAGGAATATGCAAAGCAGAGCGGTTCGAAGATCGAGCTCACCTCGGATGTGCTCAAGGGAGTCAAGAACGCGGACGTGTTGTATACGGATGTCTGGATTTCGATGGGAGAGGAAGAGAAATCCAAAGAGCGCCTTGAGCTTCTACGCCCCTACCAGGTTGATGAGAGGATGATGACCGCGACGGGCAAGAGCGACACGATCTTTATGCACTGTCTGCCCGCCGTGAAGGGCAATGAAGTCACCTTCGAGGTCATCGAGAGTCCCGCATCGAAGGTATGGGACGAAGCGGAGAACAGAAAGCACACGATCAAAGCAGTAATGCTGGCCACGATCTGATAAAAATGACTTGAAAATGAAGGGGTTTTTACTATGATTAGAGGTACTATGAAACGGACGATCGTACTCGTTGTACTGATATTCCTGCTGCTGGGAGTGCTTGCCGTTACCGCCCAGGACCAGAATCCCAAGATCTATGTTAAAACCGTTTCCATCATGAAGATTCTGAATCATTCCCTGGGTTACAAGATCTTGTATCTGAAAAGCTCGATGGATGTGGGTGAGTTCTACGTACCCCACTCCTGGTTCAAGGCCGGCGGCAAAGCGGCGCTCGTTCTGGGAAACACCCCGGCCTTTCCCTACTTCTCCGTGTTTTATCAAGACGGTAAGTTCGATCATATCAAGATCTACGCCCATGACAACATCCAGCATTTGTCTTGGGGAAGGCTGAAGACACAGGCGGGAGACAGCAGCAAGTTCGAGGTTGAGACGCTCGATCTAGAGTTCTAACCTCTGATGCTCCATACAGAACGAGCCTCAGCAGCCATGCTTGAAGAGAATCTCAGCGCATGGCTTTTTTATAATCTTTATCACAAAGACCCCATTTCAGACAGGATCCTCAACGTTTCACCGACGGCGGTGAATACCCGTCCCTGGATCTATCTGTTGCGTCGGGATGGATCGGCGGAGAAACTGGTTCACGGGGTGGAAGAGAAGATACTCGATCATCTTGCAGGGCGGAAGCGGATATACTCCTCCCGGCAGCAGTTTCTATCCCATCTGAAGGAAATGGCCGGCGGGTCGCAGCAGGTTGCCTGTCAGTTCTCCAGTGAGCTGCCCGGAATATCTTTTCTCGACCATGGTACGGCTCGGCTGCTCCAGGATTGTGGGTTTACGTTGACAGGTGCCTCTTCGATGATCCAACGTCTTCTCGGTGTTCTGGATCAGGAGGGAATCGACAGCCACCTCCGGGCGGCGGACCATCTCTACGATATTGTAGAGGAAGTATGGAAGCGGCTTCGAAAGGAGATGCGTTCGGGAACACCCGTATGGGAGACCACTGTGCAGGGTTGGATCCTGGGTCTGTTTGAAGAGCTGGACCTGACAACCGATTCTGCTCCGATCGTAGCTGTAGGAGATCACTCGGCGGATCCCCACTACAGCCCCGAGGTCGGAAGTTCTGGGCGTGGAGCGGTCCTGAAATCTGATTCGGTCCTGCAGCTCGATCTGTGGGCCAAGGAGAAAAAAAACGGTGCCATCTATGCGGATATATCCTGGGTCGGGGTTCTCGGCACCCGTATTACCCAACAGGTGGAGGCGGTTTTCCGCAGCGTCGTGGAGGCTCGCGAGGCAGCCCTGCGTTTCATCGAGAAATCTCTATCGGGCGGACGAGGTGTGTCAGGGCAGCAGGTGGACCGCCAGGTTCGTGCCTTTGTCGAGCAGTCGGGATATGGAGAGTATTTGAGGCACCGCACCGGCCACGCCATCGGAGAGGAGGTTCACGGATTCGGAGTGAACCTGGACAGTGTCGAGTTTCCGGACCCGCGCCTGCTCCTGGAAGGATCCTGTTTCTCCATAGAGCCGGGATTGTATCTAGAAGAGTTCGGCTTGCGCTCCGAGATCGACGTCTACATCTCGAGCGGCAAACCCGCGGTCTCCGGGAAAACCCCTCAATACGAGCTTCTTTACTTCTGAGAGGTAGATGTGGATCTCCCTCATCGTCCCCCCGATGCTGTTTATGATTTTCTGAATCGCTATAACAAATTTCTCATTTTCGGTCATGTGGAGCCGGATGGAGATTGTGTTGCGTCTCAATTGGTGTTGGGAAGTTTCTTGAATCGAAGGGGAAAGCAGAATGTTGTTTTTTCAGAAGGTCCCTTTGATCGTCCCGAAATCATCTCTCTTCAGGATTGCTTTCGCGACCGGATTACAAAAATGGACCTGGCAGGGGATCCCGCCGCCGTTATCCTGGACTGCTCGACATCGGACCGAATCGGTGCAATGGGACAGGACATTCGAGGTCTTGCGGTCATGGTTATCGATCATCATGCCTCTGGAGAAGAGTTTGGAGACGTGCGCTGGTTGATCCCCCAGGCCCCATCGGTTAGCTATCTAATTCAACGCCTGATCGAAGAGTATCCGGCGACCCCGACTTTCGAGGAGGCGGAGTTGATCCTCTTTGGTCTGGCCCGGGACACAGGTTTCTTTCGTCATCTGGCCGCAAAGAACGGATTTGTATTTGAGGCGGTGGCCCGGCTGGTGGATATCGGGGTTTCTCCCCGCGAAACCTATCGGATGATACACTCCGGGTGGGAGCTGGGAAAGGTCAGGCTTCTGGCCCTGTCTCTCGAGCGGGTAGAAAGCGCTTTTAATGGAAGGGTATTGATCACCTACCAGACCCTTGAAGAACTGTATTCAGCGGGCTCAACCGTTGCCCGCGGCTCCGACGAGCTCTACCGCATCCTGCAGGCGGTGCGGGGTGTTGAGGTCGTTGCCTTCATTCAGGAAGAGGAGCAAGGGCGCTGTTCGGTGGGTCTGCGATCCGGCAGTACCTGCAATGTGGGGAATCTGGCCCGATCCATGGGCGGAGGCGGTCATACCCTGGCCGCCGGATACACCAGCCCGGGGAGTATTACCGCCGTGCGAGAACGGCTGCTTCTTGCCCTTGAACCCCTGGTGACCGGTGACGGCGAATCTCTAGTGTAAATTGTAAATAAATGTAAACAAAGAATAAAAATCAACCCCTATCTCTCCTCCTTTTCTGGCACGAAGGTTGCATTACCTAGGGTAATAAAAAGTGTCAGGAGGATGGAGATGGATGCGGAATCTCTTAATTCCCTGGTGGTCTACTATCAGAACACCGGGTTGGGCTTGGCGGAAATTCTGAAAAGGCTCTCCCTGCGCATATACCACTACCCTTTGAGTAAATGCCGGGGGAGCGAAGATGACTGTGGCGAGTTCTATTTATTTTTTTATCCCCGCCTGCTACGGACTCTGAAAAAATTCCAGGACCGGGGAAAACCCTTCGAGTGGTACTTCAACTCAGTGCTCCATTGGCACTACAAGGAATACTGCTCCCAGAAGCGGAGAGAGGAAATCCGATGGACTGTGGCCCGTAATGCGGTTTTCTGGGAGCTGCCGGATCCCACTTCGATCTACACCAGGATGCCTGTGAGGGAGGGTAGTTGTAGGAGCGTCATTCCGATGGATCAAGGGGGAAAATCGCGACAAGCCACCTACCGTCGGCGTGTGCTGTTCCTGGCTTTGAAAAACGCCCGCACTCTGGATGATTCGGCATTTTCTTGGATCAGCAAATTGTCAGGTATAAAAGAGGACCACCTGGTCGGTATGGTTGAACGTCTGCGGGCAAATCTCCACCAGCGGGAGCTTCGTCTTCATAAATTGTACATGCGCCAAAACAAAATTTTTACCAATATTCTTCTTCTTCAGCGCGATCTGGTCTGGGAAGTAGATCCCGCGCGGAAGACAGAAATTGCCCTTTCCCTGTCCCAATTGAGGGAAAGGCTCCGTACCCTACGGAGAAAGATCCGGGGGGTCAAGCTTCGTCCCAGCAACCGCGAGATTGCAGAGTTGCTCCAGATTCCCAAAGGAACCGTTGACACCTCGCTGTTCTGGTTTCGAAGGCAGTTGAGGGAACGTATCACAGCGTGCGATTCCGGGCAAACTCCTCGGCTTTGCGCCTGATTCCTCCTCCCTGTCTGAGTCCTGATGCCCTTGTCCTTAAGATCGCTGAAGCGGATTGACGGGGAGGCGATTCTCTGTACAATAGAGCCTCAAGCTATGGCAAGACCCAAGAACCCTGTATTGATCGTGGCCACCAACAACCCGTATAAGCTGCGGGAGTTTTCCCGCCTGTTTCCCGGCTACCGTCTCAGCTCTCCTGCCGATATCGGCTGCGTGTTCTCCTTCGAAGAAACCGGCAAGACGTACCTGGAAAACGCTCTGGGAAAGGCTCTGCGCCTTTACCATCTCGTCGAAACTCCGGTACTCGCCGACGACTCGGGTCTCGAAGTCTCCGGTTTAGGCGGACAGCCTGGGATCTGCTCCTCCCGGTATGGATCGACGGATGGAAAAACCAAGCTCTCCGATGCTGAGCGAAACACCTACCTCCTCAGCCGGGCTGCATCACTGAGCGACCGCAGCTGTTTTTTTGTATGCTGTATGGTTATGGTGCTTGATGAGACGCGATTCTTTGTAGCCCAGGAAACTTTTCATGGAGTATTGGCAGGGGAACCTTCCGGCTCGGGAGGTTTTGGCTACGATCCCGTGGTTTACCTTCCCGAGATAGGAAAGACAGTGGCCGAGCTCACTGACGCTGAAAAAGACAGCCTGTCCCATCGGGGAAAAGCTGCGCAGCGAATGTTAGGGCTGCTGGCGACACAGCCTTTGTAAATGGGGGTGTCGAGGCTATCCGTTATCGCCTGACTCTCTAGGCATGGGCTTCTCTCGGATGAACACGACCGGCCTTTGCAGCCCGTGTGCGCAGCCAAAGAACGGCAATGCAGATCATGTAGGCTATATACACCAGAATCTCGATCAGGCTGGGATTCCCGTTGTAGCCGAACAATCCCTTGGCGATGCTACCGATTAGGCCGTTTTCATGGAAGACGGGGTAGCTCTCTCCGGTCACACCCGGATTGATGTCCCACACATGTTCGATGACTGTGGGAATCGCTCCGGCTTCCTGAAGCTCGTGTACTCCTCCCGCTACAAGACCGGCGGCGAAGAAAATCAGAAGGAGGTTGGTTACTTTGAAAAAGCTTCTTAGATCGATGCGCAGGGCGCCGCGAAACAGAAGGACGCCCAGAACCACCGCTACTGCCAATCCCAGTCCCGCGCCGAGGAGGTTGTTCTCCCCTGATGCGAACCGGGCGGCGCTGAGAAAAATGACGGACTCGATTCCTTCCCGCAGCACCGAGAAAAAGACCAGCAAGAACAGCCCGGCCTTCCTCGTTCCGGAGAGCCTGCCGGCGACCTTGCGTTCCAACTCCTCTGCATGTGCACTTTTTCTGATCATCCAGAGGATGAGGGTCGTCAACAGCAACGCACCTGCAAGCATGGTGATCCCTTCAAAGATCTCCTCCGCCCGGCCGTTGAATCCTCCGGCGAGAAGTTGGAAGGCCAACGCCCCCAGCGCACTGGCTGCCACGCCGGCGGACAGGCCGAGGTAGACCGACCGTTTGTACATGCTCTGAGCGCTGCGCACCAGATAGCCCAGAACGATACCCATAACCAGGGCAACCTCAAGGGTTTCCCGAAACAGTATGATAAAGCTCTGAAGCATGGAAATACCTCTTTAATATTTGCTAGTCCGTCAGAATACCTTCATTAAGAAATTATTTTATCTTACAATAATAGTCAACTATAACATGTTTTGACAGCGTAGGAGAGCATAGATACAATCATTCCGTGGATGTTTCCGAGTATATAGCGATAGGTTTGATGTCAGGCACATCTGTCGATTCTGTTGATGCGGCAGCAGTGCGCATAAAGCAGGTCTCGGGGCAGACCGATATCGAGCTGATCAAAGGTCTCTCCTACCCGATTCCCGCCGAACTCAGAGCAGAGGTTTTTCAATTGTTCGATGAGCCATACGGTTCGCTTCACAGGCTATCTCTGCTCAACATACGGATGGGGCTTCTGTTTGCCGAGGCTGCTGCCTGCCTGATGGAGGAGGCGAACCTGAGGCCTAAGGAGGTTGAAGTTATTGGCTCCCACGGTCAAACCGTTCATCACGTCGCCGAGAGCGAGAACTGCTGTGGGGAACAGGTACGGGGAAGCCTGCAGATCGGTGAGGCATCGGTGATCGCTCAAAGAACGGGAATCCCCGTGGTCTCTGACTTTAGGATGGCGGACATTGCAGCTGGCGGCACCGGGGCGCCGCTGGTTCCTTTTTTGGATCTTGTACTTTTTAAAGACTACCCGAAAGAAGTGGCGGCACAGAACCTTGGAGGCATTGGCAACGTTACTTGGATTCCGAAGGGAGAAGAATTGTTGATTGCCTTTGATACCGGTCCGGGGAATATGATCATCGATATGGTGGTCGATCGCTATACAGGCGGGGCGCTGCATTTCGACAGAGACGGAGAAATTGGTAGAAAGGGGAGGATCGATGAAGAGCTCCTACAAAAGTGGATGAATCACCCTTATCTGTCACGAGAACCTCCAAAGAGCGCGGGGAGAGAGGAGTTTGGTACGTTGTTTTGGAAAAAGTACCTCGCGTTCCTGGAGCTTTCAGCGGATATCGTGCGCACGGCGGAAGCTTTCACCGCCTACTCCATTGCCCAGGCATACAGACAATTCCTTCCCCGCATGCCCGCCTCCGTTGTCTTAACCGGCGGTGGAGCTCGTAATCCCGTTATCCGTCAGATCTTAACCGAGCTTCTTGAGGGGTCGGAAGTGCTCACCGGAGATGAGGTGGGAATTGACGTGGATTTCAAAGAGGCGATTGCTTTTGCGCTTCTCGGGTTGTATAGGATTCTGGGTAGAACGAACAATGTACCGGAGGCCACCGGCGCGAAAAGGACGGTTGTCCTTGGAAAACTCTCCGTTACATGAAACAGCCCCGGGTCTTAGATGACACGTTCGGCGATTATCACTCAGAGCTTTTTCCGATACTGCCAAAACACTCGATCCACCGTTGCCCCAGCGACCTTTGAATAGAAGCACAACGGTCCCACCCAGGGAATAACGGCCTTTTCATATTTATTGCTCATATGCTGGAGACAAGTCTCCAGAAGAAGAGCTCCGACACCCTTGGCCGAGTGATTCCCGTGAACACCCATCGGTCCGAACCATCCCTGATCGATATTGTTGCCCTCGTACCCTGAAAAACCGATAACTTTCCCAGCGCTTGTTGCGATAAACGCGGTCTTATGAGCGATCATGCTCATAACCTCAATCCGCCAGACTGGAAATTCTGACTGGACAAAATCGAGCAGTCGATTCTCATCTGCAGCTTCTATTTTGTTTACAATTATTCCCAGGTGTTTGAGCTTTTCCTCTTTTTCATGAAGGGAAAATTCGGGATTTCGGAGATCCACGACCATATTTACGGTCTCATTGAATTTTGAAAAACCCTGCCGCTCGAAAAAGCACACCGCCTCCGTGTATCTGGGATCCACTCCGGGCAGAAAGAAGTTGGGAACGCAGTTATACACCTCAATCTGTTTGCAGCCCTGGTTCTTCAACCTTGCCTCCAGTTCCTGATAGAGTTTGGCGCCGATTCTCAGGCGACGATGCCATTGCTTTACCGCGAGGAGCTTTACGAAGCCCTTCCCGTTCTGTCTAAGCACTGCCATCGCGAAACCGACCAGCTCTTCATGATGATACGCACAGATGACGAGCTCCGGATCGAAATCCGGATCTCTGGAAATTTTTTCATCCAGTAGCTCCGGTGTGAAGTGATCAAGCCCGTGATTCTCGATCATGAAGCTGCAAAGCTCTTCCAGGTTCGCTGGTGAAAATAATACGATATTGATGTCCATGCAGATATTACTTGATCGCACCTGCCGAAAGGCCGCGGACGATGTACTTCTGAAAGAAAAGCACGATCAGTATCGGCGGGATCACCGCCAGGGCAGTCCCGGCGGACATGAGATCCCAATGTACGAAGTACTGGCCGATGAACTCGGTCATGGCCACTGTGAGCGGTTTGGATCGAAGTGTATATGTCAGTACGAGGGGAGCCGTGAACATATTCCACGTGAAGAGGAAGGAAATTATGGAGACCGCGATCAAGCCGGGACGCACCACGTGAATACTTACGCGAAACAGTGTCTGCAAATGAGTACAGCCGTCGATGCGCGCCGCCTCTTCTATCTCCTTAGGGACGGAGGCAAAATATCCTTTCATAAACCAGGTTTCGAAGGGAATACGAAATGTAAAAGAGAGGAGAATCAGGCCGATCTTCGTATCTAGAAGGCCTAGGGCGCTGAACTCGGAAAAGAGCCCGATCAGGATTGGCCACGATGGCAATGCGATGATTCCAATTATGATGTAGAAGAACAGTTCCCGGCCTTTGAAGGTCAGACGAGAAAAAGCGTATCCTAACATGGGCGCGAAAAACATAACCAGAGCTGTAGTCGATACTGATATGATAATCGAGTTCAGTATTCCCTTGCGGATCAACCTTGCGGCGCTGATCCCCGCTCCCCCTCTGAACCCTTCCCCTGTGATGAGAACCTTTTTGTACGGCTCCAAGGTCGGCTGGTGGGGAATCCAGTGAGGTGGAACTGAGTACAGCTCAGCCCGTGTGGAGACCGAGGAGATCAGTACCCAGACGAGCGGTGCCAGCGACCAGAATACTATGAGTAGAGCAATGAAAGTGAGAAGGACTTTGTTTATCACCCTGCGGGTCAATCCTTGTCCCTCCTCAGACTCATTCGGATGTAGAAGAAGGCCAGCAAGAATAGGAAAATCCCAATCAGATAGGCCATGGCGGAGCCCTTACCAAAACGGCCCATCTCGAAGGTAACCTCGTAATTATAGATCATCGGTGTCTTGGTGGACTCGTCAAATCCCATTAAAGCGTAGATGTCATCGAAGACGACGAAGCCGTAGATCAGTATGAGAACAACGGCGATAGCGCCGATCCGTCGCATTGCCGGAATGGTAATGTAGAAGAACTGGCCGATGGGACCGGCACCATCTACCCGCGCCGCTTCGTATAGTTCCCCCGGGATCGACTGCAACACGCCCAGAAACAACACCGTGATGAAAGGCGTGTATCGCCAGATGAAGGTGAAAGCGGCCAAATTCAAAGCTACGAAGGGTTCGTTCAACCAGAACTGATAAGATTCGATGATACCCAGTTGATAGAGTAAGCCGTTGAATGCTCCATACTCTCCGTTAAAGATCCACTTCCAAAGGTGTCCATTAACCACCGGGGGAATGGCCCATGGAATTATGACCAATGTTCTTAAAACACCCCGGCCGGGAAAGCGATGATTGAGCACGAGAGCGATCGCCAGGGAAAGCAGGAGAACCATCACAGTGGCGACAAGCATGAAGTACAATACCCGGAGGACAGAGCTCCCGAATATCGGATCCTGCAGCACGGCCGAATAGTTGGCCAGCCCGTTGAAGCGGATCCGTGCCGGCATCTTAATGTTGTAGCGAAGAAAGCTGAATCGGAAGGACTGAACGGCGGGAAGGTAGGCCAGGGCAAGAATCAGAATAAGCGCTGGAATAAGAATAGCATAGGCGAGGTGCTGTTGATCATCGAGCCATTTTGAAAAATTCTTCAGCATCTGTAAATGAGAGGCTTGAAGCCGCTGGGTCGGCCCAAGCCTCTCCGTACGTCAGTGCAGAAGCTACTCGTACTCTTGTTTCAGCTTCCGCTGGTACTCGGCGAGTGCCTTAATTGCTTCATCCACTGCCTGTTCTTTCCGAGCGGCCCTGACCAGGGCATTGGTTGCTTCGTTGTTGAACTCAGCATACCACGGTGTGTTGTAGGGAAGTGGAATGAGGTACTTGGCCTGCTCGGCCATGGTTTGATATCCATCGATCTTGCCTTCGTTCCCCAGACGTTGAAAGAGACTCCGCAGCGCAGGGAACATACCGTGGGTATCATAGGTGTATAATTGCACCTCTTCACTGATCATGAACTCGATGAACCGTTGGGCCGCTTTGGGATAGTCAGTGTAGGTTGAGATCCCCAAACCGGCGGGTAAACTCCAAGTAAAATGTTTTTCGGGCAGGAGAAGGTAATCGGCATTCGGAGCGATCTTGGATTTTTCCGGATTGTTGGCGATACCGAGGGAGCCCTGCCAGGCCTGATGAAACACGGCCTGTCCAGCCCAAAACGCAGGGTGTGGATTGGGAGAAGATACCCTTTCCGGAGAGATGAGGCCTTTCTCGTACCAATCGATCAACATGGCAAAAGCCCGGTACCCGGGATCCGAAGCCTCATCAAAGGTTGGCTTCATGTCTTTGTCAAAGAGGGTCGATCCCATGGACAGTGCCATAAGGTACCAGGACCAGGAACGGACTCCAAAGGAAACAGGGTATTCACTAACACCCTGGCCCTTCAGTTTCTGAGCCACCTCTTCAAAGTCGCTCCATGTTTTTATGTTCTCCCCTTTGACGCCAATTTTTGCCATGGCAGCTTTGTCGTAGTCGACCATGACCATTTGCTGGTAGAGCGGAACCGAGTAGGTCTTTCCCTCCACCTCGAAAAACTGTCGTCCGTACACACTGTCGAAGATCTTTTTCGGGACGTCCCTATCAAGCTCTCTCAGAATACCGGAGCTGGCAAAGCTGCCGATGTCGTCGATCCCTACAAAGATGATGTCCGCCGGATTCACCTTTCCCGCGGCAGCGGTCATCACCTTGTCACGCAGCGGCTTGACATCCAGAGTGGTTACTTCCACCTTTATTCCGGTTTCGGCTTTGAACTTGTCCAGAAGCTCCTGGGAAGGTGACCCCCAGGCGGTGGACATATAGACGAGCTTTTCAGGGATTTCTTCTTCCTGACCCCCAGTAGCGAATCCAGTTCCAATTGCACAACAGGCAACCAGAGCAATTAGGATAAACCTTTTCATTGATGCCTCCTTAATTCTTATTTTAAGTTTTTGCAAAGGTTATTTCAACAATTTCGATCGGTCCCAAGACGAAAGATTCTCGAAGTACTCGAAGGCGTCGATGATGTCCAAATACACTCCGTCGAAACCGCGGGTGATGATCTGGTCGAGGTAGGATTCTTCACTTCCGAACAGGATCGCTTGCCAGTCGGATTCCCAATAGCGAACCTTGTAGTTTCCCCGCCAGTTAGGATTTTCACCGATCAGCCAATCCGGGGCCCCTGCGTCGGGCCGGCCGTCCCGGTTTCGATCCCAACTGCGATCCCAATAGTAGCGGTAATCCTCGGCCTCTCCAATGCTGAGATAGGAGATGACCAACCGCCGCGCCCCGTTGGTTTTTGTCTTCAAAGACCTGACGTCCTCCGGCTCCAGCCACTCCGGTCCTCTCTGTCCATCAACGAAGGCATCGATGACGATCAGGTCGTAGTTGGTTCGCCGTAAAGCGGAGAGAAAACGTTCCTTGCCCGCGAAGGCCCCCGGATTGATCAGAAAGAGAAAGTTGTGGGCGTCGGCCAGGCGATGGATATCGCGACCGTGTTCTCTGAAGATGGGATTCGGGTAGCCGGGAATCACGGTCAGGTCCCTGCGCGGAGCAGCGAAGGAAATGAACCCCTGCAGATCGTTTCTCCTGTAGGAGTCGTCGATCTTCGAGCGCTGCCGGCAGTAGTCGGTTACCATAACCGTCAGATCGTTGTCCAGCGCCAACTCGAGAAAGGGCAGCATGTAGCGGATCGCCTCCTCCGGGGTCTCCCGATTGTCGGCGGTGTATCCATAGAACAGGTCCTCCCGGCCGACACCGTCGATAGCCTGGATATAATCAAGGGCCGGTGCACTGTTGAGCTTTCCATCTACCGTCAGAAGCTCGTTGCCATTTTGAGGAATCAGGAAAAACTCTGGGTTAAGACTGCGGGCGTAGCGGTTGAGGGAGATTACCAACTCCCGCATCCGTTGTTTGTACAGTATAGGATCGCTCGGGTCAGCGGGTCGGGCAGCTTCCCGTGGGCCGGAGGCACAGCCACCGGTGCAAACGAGAAGGGCGGGAAGCAGTAGTAGAAGCCGTATTAAACTCTTCAACAGCACAACCTCGGTCATCCGGAGGCGCCAGGATTCATGACCTCGATTTCGATGTCCCCGCGGGTGTAGCTCTGGCAGGCTAAGCGCATGTCCTCCCCGGCATTCAACGCCGCCAGGCGGGCGATCTCGGCCTTGTTCTTCTTATTCATCGTTTCTGCGCCCTTGAGGATCCGGACCAGACAGTGTCCGCATTGAGCCCGGCCCCCGCAGATCGTTTCGATCGGGATTCCGTTCCGTTGGAGAAGGTTGAGAAGCGAAATAACCGAACTGGAGGAAATTGCCTCGCCCCTGCCTTTGACCTGGATCATGGGCAAAAAGCCTACCTTCCCAAACGCCCCTTGTCAACAACAGTAATAAAGGCATCAAGGGCATGGACGGGCATACCGAATATTAGTTTGAGGAGTAAAGAAAAAGTGCTGGTACTGTATCCGGAGCTCGAGCAGAAGGACCTGATCGATCAGAACAACGAGATGCTTCTACCGGTGATTCGCAAGATTCGGCAGGTCTTTGAGGATCATTTTGACAGGACCTGGTTTTCTATAATTATCGATGGTCTTCCCATCGATTTCCGAACTATACGGATCATCCGCGAGTTGGTAACTCTGCAATCGATACACGTGGGGGATGAGTGGTTCATCTATCAGGCAGTCGTAGAGCTGAGTCGTTTCATCCTCCTGATCCGCAAGTTTCTGCTGCCCGTGATCAAAGAAAGACTTGGAGTCTCGGGACTGTTTCCTCACAAGATCGTTCGTGATCGAAGCCAGTACATTCTTCGCAGATTCGTAGCCTACACCTTCCCCTACAACCTAGAACGGTTGGAGGCGCTGACCGCGGAGCTCCGGGATCAGCTGCTTTGCACCTATCCGAGCCTGGAACCACCTGCATAGTCAATCTTTACAGAAGCTGATAAGCTGTACTCTCGGCAGCGACGATTATGGCGGCAGAGACATCGAAACGGTTCCAAAGAGAAGTTGAGAAGAACCATGCCCTCGCCACGCGATTGATCGACGGGCTGGAGCGGGTGATCCGGGGTAAACGCCGGGCATTGGAGTATCTGATTACAGGTTTGCTCGCCGGCGGGCACGTGCTCATAGAAGATGTCCCTGGACTGGGAAAGACAACCCTGGCCAAGACCGCCGCCCGCCTGATTTCCAGGGACAAAAACGGAAGACCAATCACCTTTCGCCGCATCCAGTTTACACCGGATCTTCTTCCCTACGACATCACCGGTGTGGATATCTTCGATCCCGAGCACCGCAGGTTCGTATTCAAGGCCGGTCCCGTTTTCGCACACATCGTATTGGCCGATGAGATCAACCGCACAACCCCCAAGGTCCAGTCCGCCTTGCTGGAGGTGATGGCGGAAAACCAAGTTACGGTGGGAAACAAGACCCACGCCATGGATCCCCTGTTCTTTGTTATCGCCACTCAGAACCCGGTGGAAACCGACGGTACGTACCCTCTGCCCTTAGCGCAGTTGGACCGCTTTCTGATGAGAATATCCATCGGCTATCCCGGCGAAGAAGATGAGCTCGGGATTGTGCGGGACGACCCATCAGCCACAATCATGCCGAAGGTGAAGCCGATCTGCTCCAAGCCTGAGATCCTGCAAGCCCGGAAGACCGTGGAAAACATATTCTGCGATGATCGCCTTCTACAAGTGGCGGTAGCGGTATCCGTTTCCACCCGCCGTCACCGCGGAATCGAGCTGGGTTGTTCTCCCCGAGCGAGCTTGATGTTGGTCAAGGCAGCCCGGGCTTTCGCCCTGATCCGGGGCCGGAGCTACTGTATCGACCAAGATCTCCTCGAGTTGGCTCCGCTGGTGCTTCCCCACCGCATTCGTCTGAAGGATATACGGATCGACTGCGCCTCCTTGATTCGCGAGATTACCCTGCATGAGCTATCAAGGATCGCCTATTAATAGGCGTATTGGTAGGCTATTTCCCTTCACCCGTTGGGGAGTTGTTTATCTTTGTCTTTCCCTGGTGATCCTGGCGGTAGGAGTGCTGCGTATGGAGTTGGCGGCAATTTTGTGGGGAAGCGCCTTTACCCTGCTCGCTGCGTACTGCCTGGCTGCCAGCCGCATCACTTTGTGGATGCTTCGCCGGTATTTCGGTAAGGTTCCGGATCCTATAGATTTCACGCTTCCGGCGGGTGATGTGTTTCCCGGAAGCCCTACCAGGGCGGAGGTCAAGGCGGACATTCCCCGCCGCGCCGCCCCCGGAATGAAAATCGGTTTTGAGATTTCTCTTGACTGGTTGGGTAGAGAATCTCTGCTTTTGCAGACCGATCTCGTTGGCGGCAGAAATCGCAAAACCATTGATTTTTTCCCCCCTTACCGGGGCTCTTACCGTAGCCGGGAAGCCCATATTTCTGTTCGGGATCTCCTTGGTTTCACCCGTTCTTCTGTACCGATTCCCCTATCAGAGAGGCTCCGGGTGTACCCTTCGGTACGGCCCGAACAGTCCAGACGGCCGTCGAGTCAAGAGGGAGGTGAGGAGGAAAAGAAGAAGAGAAGGAGGAAAAGAAGCGAAGAGCTCCTCGAGATTCGCAAGTACTTCCCTGGCGACGATATCCGCAAGGTCCACTGGAAGGTGTTTGCCCATACTTCCGAGCTGTTCCTTCGCATAGGTGAAGAGACACCTCCCCCGGAATCCCGGTTTCTCGTGATTCTCGATGCCGCGCCTTCTTCGGCGGTTCCGAAACAGGTTGAAGCCGATTATCTGGACGGTCTGGTGGAGCGCTGTGCCGCTGCGGTACTGGAGTTGGTCGGGCGTGGATTTCAGGTTTTCTTTGCTACCAGCATGTCGGGGGCGCCGCGGGAGATCACGTTGGAGAAAAACAGAGAGCTGCTCGGATTCCTGGCTGGGCTGTGGTGGAGCCACAGGTATGCTCCCGAACTGCCGGGGCAGCGGTATCGCCAGGTTCTGCTGTACTCTTCTCCTGGATCGGGAAACCTGTCTCGACTGTTAAACGATCTGGAAACCCGTGGTTGGAGCGTGCAGCTTTTCCTGCACGATTTGTCAGCCCCTGAAGAAAAAACCGCCAGGCGGGGACTTCGGCACTTGGTGCTCCGCCCTCCTGTGGAAGAACTGAGACCGCGGGGGCTCATCGGTCCGCTGGAGCTGCGGGCGTTTCGGGAGGTCTTGAACCAGGAGGTAGGCCGGTGGACTCGAGGGGGAAAGCGGAAGGTTTTCGTTGAAACGATTTAAGGTGAATCTGGGGATCTTCGTCGTACGAAATCTCCTCCTCTACTTCCTGTTTTTCAACTCTTACCTCTACCTTCGCTCCGACCTCGACCTGATATTCTTGAGCGTCGGTTTTGTGTTGTCCGTGCTTCTTGCCCTGTGGATGGACAGACTCCTGCTGCGTCTGTGGGTTGCTTGGGTGCTCTTTTTCCTGATTGTCTTCTGTTTGCGTCTGCTGTTCTTCCTCGTGTTTCGACTGCAAGCCGCCCTCTCTCCGGGTCCGCACACGGATTTTCTGTTCTTCTATTTCGACAAGGATTTTTTCCCCGGCCTGATTCCCTGGATGGTTGTCTGGCTGTTCAACCTGCTTTCTTTGCGTTATCCCCGTTTCGTACACTGGGAGGCAGGCTTCGACGCCCTGCTGCTGCTGGCTGTGTTTTGGTCGCAGGGCAACTATGAAATCACTCTCTATCGGCATCCTTCCCTGTTGTCGTACAGCATCGTTGGATTTCTTGTACTGACGATTACGCTGATGGTTTTGGTCCGGGTTCGGGACCAAGGCCGACCGGGTAGTTGGAAAGGAACTCTCAAGTCTGTCGCCTCCTTTCTCTGGGTGCTCCTGCCTCTTCTCTTGCTCCTGCTTCTCTTCGTTCTGGGGCGTTATAACCAAGGTGCGGTTCGGCTGGGAGGCGGATTGATGAAGCCGACCCTGTTTCGTTTCGATTTCTCTCAGTATATCAAGCTGGAGAGCGAGATCGAGATGTCCGACGATCTGGTTCTCCTGTTTCGTAAGCAGGGTCCGGCGGAGAGGATTCTGTTGCGCCGCTATATTCTCTCCGGGTACGACAGGCGAAGGGGCTTCTTTCATAGTCCCGATGGGCGGAAGGGACGGGAAGATCTACCCGTGACCGTACCCGATTCCTCTGAACAGTTCCCCGATCCCGGCTATCTTGCCCGGCAGAAGGTCATCCAGGAATACTTCTTTGTCAACTTCGATCCCACCTCGCTCATTGGAATGAACTATCCGATACGGGTGGCACCTCTGACCAACTGGGACTCCTCCTCTTTTCTGCGAATCTACAGGGTGGTCTCCCAAGTCAGCGACGCCAGTCTGGAGGAGCTGGCGTCGGCTGAAATCACAGCTCTCGGTCCGGAGCAGGTCGAAATCTACACAGATTACGGCGCGGATCCGCGCATTCGGGAGCTGGCCGAGCAAATCACCGCAGTACCTGATGGTGAGAAGCTTGACCTACTCGGCCAGGTGCTGCGGATTCACGATTATCTGAAGGAGAACTACTACTACTCCCTTACCCCGGGTTTGGCGGAAGACGGAGATCAGCTGTCACACTTTCTCTATTCCAGCAAGAAGGGTTACTGCTCTTACTTCGCCTTTTCCATGGCCTTGCTCTGTCGCAGCTTGGGCATCCCCGCCAGGGTGGCTGTGGGATTTTATGTGAATCCGGAAACCGAGGTGCTCAACTTCTACGAGGTTCGAGCTTATCAGGCTCACGCTTGGGTAGAGGTCTACTTCGGAGATTACGGCTGGATCGAGTTCGATCCTTCTTCCCAAGTCATCGCGCCGGGGGAGGAGTATACGATCCAGTTCGGATTTGATTTCGAGACCTTTGCCCGGCTGCTCGAGGAAATCCTGAAAAACCAGCACAATCTCCAGGAGCAGGAGCCTCAGTCGATCGAAGTGGAAGACAGGGTCCGCCTCCTGGGGGGAGAATTGTTCAGGGGATTGAAGTTTGTCGCCCGCCTGTGGTACGTGACTCTCCCCGCTCTATACCTGCTCATAATCGGAGCCTTCAAATCCTTCCCACTCTTGCGAGCCTTTTTTGCGGCGACTCAGCGAAGAAAGATCAAATATCTGTTCGCGGATACCCGAGTCCGACTGGAAGGCCTGGGACTGAGAAAATCCGGAGAAGAATCGCTGTTGGAATATGCCCAGCGAGTTGAAGGCCAACATCCGCTTCGTCTCTCTTCCTGGGTCCAGGCCTATCTCCAGGCTGTGTTCGGTGATGTTTTTGAAATTGCGGATTTCAACCGGGCTCTGAATACACGCCGGGAGTTCCTCCTTTCGTTGCACCGGTGCGTTTCTCTACCCCGCCGCATCCTTGGTTTTCTCAATCCAATCAATGTGACAGGCGGGGGGTTGTGATGGCTCTGATTGTCTGTCTACTGTTGTTGGTTTGTCCCGTCACTATGTCCCAGGAACAGCAGAGCCTGGACCGGTACTACGAACAGGCGGCGGAAGCGATCGAGGCTGAGAATTACGAGACCGCTGTGCGGATCATCGAGGAAGGTAAACAGCGGTTTCCCGACGCGGCCAAACTCAACCTGCTGCTGGCAGATCTGTATTACGACAAGGAGCTATACAAGCTGGCTCTGGAGGAGTACCTGAGTGCAGGGGAGAAGGAGGGGGAGGACTTCTTGACTCTTGTCCAGATATCCCGCTGCTACGGGAAGTTGAATCAGGAGCAGGAATCCATTGCCACCCTGGAGCAGATCCTCGAGCTGTATCCGGAGAGCGTTTCCTCGATCGACGATCTGGGTTGGATGTACTTCAAGACCCACCAGCTGGACAAGGGGGAAGAGCTGCTCCTGGAAGCCCTCGAGCGTTTCGGCCCGGACCGGGGCATCTACATGACCCTGGGAACCCTATACTCGGGAATGTACGACTACGAGAACTCCAAACGCTTCTACCTCAAGGCCATCGAGGACGCTTTAACGGGGGAAGATGTATACTTCGCCTCGGTGGCTTACTACAACCTCTCCCTTCTCGAACACAGCTTCTACAATTTCAATTCCGCCCTGCGTTATACCGAGGAATCGATAAAAATGTCCGATCGGGCGCCGGGTCATCTGGCCAGGGGCGAGCTGTTTCAATCCCGCCTGGATTTTTCTCGGGCTCTCTCGGAGTACCAGCAGGCTATAGCCAAGGATACCACTCCGTTGAGCAAGGTAAACCTGGCGATGCTGTACCAGAAGTTCGGGATGCTCGAGCTGGCTGGGCGCTATGCCGAGGAGGTGCTGGGTTCCCAGGATCTGGCCTGGCTGTACTACTATGGAACCGATGTGGAACGGCACCTCAAGGATGTGCACGAGATTCTCGCCGATGTGTACGGCGGGCTCGCCCGAAGCCAGCGGGCCCAGCCGCGGATCGGGATTCTCGAATTTGTCAGGAGGATCATCCGCACATTCGAGTATAGGCTGAAGGCCTATTACCATCGACAGAAGCTGCGGCTGTATTCGCTTAAGGTAGGCCGGTCTTACCTGCAGGAGAAGAACTTCCTCGATGCGTATTGGGAGTTCTACAGAGGCAATGAACGTTATAAACGAGTTGCCCTGAAGTATCTCAGGCTGGCCCGCGACATGGAGGTTCAGGTTTCCCCCCATGCGGCACTGTATTACCTGCAGGAGGAGGGCAAGATCCGGGGCAACCGGGAGCTTCTGGAGCGGTCGATCGAGGGTCTGGACTCTTTCTGGGAAAAGGAGGGGACCTTCGACTCCCTGCGCCACTTGATCCCCCTTCTGAAAGACAGAAGTCCGGAACGCCGAAAGGTTCTGAATCGCTTGTACGAGCTGAATCCCGGCGGGTTGCTGCAGTACGGTTTCGCTCTGCCGCTGGCTGTTGGCATCGAGAGCGGAGGGGATCAGATTCTGCGGCGTACCGTGGGTTTTCTCAAAAAGTCGGGATCGGATATCGCTTCTGTTGCGGATGAGGTCGAGGGATTCCGATATCAGCTTTCCCTGGACAGGGAGATCGATGATCGTATACAGGTGAGTCTTCGTGAGGGTGAGCTGGGTCATCTGATCTTCTCAGAATCCTTCACCCTCGAACAGGGCAGGCCCCGCCGGCAGGCCGCTGCCCTGGCCCGTGCTGTTATCGAAAGGATCTATACCGTACGCCGATAAAGATGGCTACGGACATCCGCGATCTGTCAGGACAGCTTGATGATCTCATCCCGGGTGAACAGGGGCAGGGGCGTGCTTTGCCCGCCGTCGATCAGTTCTACCGAGCCGTTTTGCGCTGTAATCTCACCGATCACCGCCGCTGGGACACCCCGCCGGTTCAGGGCCCGACAGGCTTTTTGGGCTTCCGGAGCAGTGGTTGTAAAGAGGAACACCCCGGAACTGAGGGCTCCGAGAGGGTCGAGGCCAAAATGTCCGCAGAGGATCTCTGTCTCCCGGCGAATGGGTATTATATCCCTAAACAGCCGGACCCCCACTCCTGAACGCTCGGCGATTTCATGAATGCCGGTCGCTATCCCGCCCTCGGTGGGATCGTGAGCTGCGCTCAACCGCATCCTGCTTAAGATCTGCCCCTCCTTTATGATCGATATCCCCGGTTCGAACAGCCAGCCTAGCACCTCGCGGTAACCCTCCTGCCCGAGGAGTTTCCTGCTCATTTCTGGTTTCTCTCTTGCGATCAGGGTGGTTGCCTCTAGAGCTGTCCACTTGCTCATTACCAGAGACTCTCCGGGACGGGCATCCGAAGTTTTGGTGGGCTTCCCACGCAGGAAACCAAGAGCCTGGGCAGAGATGATAATTCGGTTCACCGCCGAGGTGACTTCAGTGTGGCCTCCGACCCAAAACACTCCTGCTTGTCGGGAAGCCCTTTCCAGCTCGGCGAAAATCGTCCTCAACCGCTGCTCTTCCGTTCCCGGCGGCAGAAGTATGGTCGTGGTCAGATACAGCGGTTTGCCGCCCATGGCCACGATGTCATTGCAGTTCACCGCCACTGTGTAGAATCCGATGTTCTCCTCAGTGAAGGTAATTGGATCAGCGGTGAGGACCAGCTGTTTAGCGCCTCGGACCACCGCCGCATCCTCGCCGACATCGGCGCCCACGAAGATCTCAGGGCAGCTCCGGGCAGTCAGGGCAAGAAGCTCTTCAAGCCGCTCCTGTGACAGCTTGCCTTCGCCAAGGGGTTCAGTAGGAGGAGTCATGGCTACGAGAATAGCGATGCTTGACTTCTTTGTCCAGGTAAATACAATAACTACAGTATGGTGACGCGACTCCAGGAGTACAAAGAGAAGTACTCCGATCAAACGATCCGCTTCAACCCCTATGCCGTGAAAAAGATGGGGCTACAGCAGTCCCAGACCCTGCTCAAACTGGAAGACTACATGCTGATCTGTGCTCCCTATCAGCTGTCCATGAACCGGATCATCCTCCTGGTCATCCTGAGTCGCGACGAGATCAGTTTCTTCCAGCAGTTCCAAAACAAGCTGACTTCGGTCAACATGTCCTTTCTGAAATCAATAAACAAGAATCCGGTCAACCTCTTTATCCGCGGGACCCTGACCCGTCTTGGTCCCGTGAGGGGACGGGACAACGTAAGCCTGTTCGAAGTAATGTACAAGAACTGCCCCAATGACTTGATAGAGATCATCGGAGACTATCTGCTCGCCTACGAAACTCTTCAGGGGCAATTCGGGAATTACAAGGATCGAGAAGTCGAGATGGACGAGCAAGTGGCCCGGACGATGCGCTTCAATAACTATGTGGAAACCCAAATCGGGGGACAGAGGCTGCAGACGAAACTGCTTTCCATCGGAGTCAACAAGATCACCCTTGAAATCCCCGGTCGTCTACCGGCGCCTGCGTCCGGTCAGATCGTTCCTTCCAAGCTGTACTTCCAGACCCATCAATTCCTCATCAATGGGAAGGTTGTCGCTGTGGACGTCCTTGGGGCGGGGAGCAAGAAGATCAGCATGGAGGTCGGATTCACTCCAGAGTTGGTCGAAATTATGGATGATTACTTCTTTCGAACCAGCTTCAAAAAGGAGTAGGCTTCCCGATCCTATTGTCGAAGCGGCTCAGCGGCACTTCCACATTCCCTATCTGTATCCGATACAACGTTTTGTCATCTCCAATACAATAGAGGAAAAAGACCAAATCGTTGTGCTACCGACCGGAGCCGGTAAGTCCCTGTGCTACCAGCTTCCCGCCCGAATCTGCAGTGGAATCACCCTCGTGATTGTGCCTCTGCTATCCCTTCTCGAGGAACAGCTCGGGCGTTGCCGGGAGGCAGGCTTGAAGGCGCATGCGCTTCGGGGGGGACAGAGCGGGAAAGAGCGCAGTCGGGTGAGCAGCCAAGCCCGCTCCGGGGGAATCGATGTGCTTTTTGCCACTCCGGAGTCTCTCGCACGGATCGCCCGGAAACAGCTGCTTTCGGATATTGAAATTTACCATCTCGTTGTGGATGAAGCGCACTGCGTGGCTGAGTGGGGAAAGAGCTTTCGGCCGTCTTATCTCAAACTGCAGGAGATCATTCCAAGCTTGAGGGTACGCTGCCTGACCGCCTTCACCGCCACGGCCAGCCCAAGAATGCTTGAGACGGTTCGTGAGGTGGTGTTCCCGGGTCGCAGTGTGACGACTGTAGCCGCCGATCCGGACAGACCGAACATACGCTATTCTGTGCTCCCGACGCTCAGTAAAGCCCATAGTCTCAGGCAGGTTGTTGGAATCTCGCCTCGCCCGCTTCTGATTTTCAGCCGCAGCCGTTCCGGTGCGGAATGGGCCGCCAGAACCCTGCACCGCCACTCACCGGACCTGGAAACCTACTTTTACCACGCGGGGCTGAACAGGAAGGAGCGGGAGCGTATCGAAGCCTGGTATAAATACAGCCGCGAGGGGATATTGACTGCAACATCCGCCTACGGAATGGGCGTGGATAAACCGGATATCCGGACCGTCATTCACCTCGATATTCCCTACTCCCCGGAAGCCTACCTGCAGGAGACGGGCA
>CAZVHJ010000062.1:0-29624 GCA_964627715.1 uncultured Spirochaetaceae bacterium
AAATCGAAAACAACGAGTCTAAACGCTTGTCCCATCACGCCGGAACCAAGACGGTGTATTTCAAAGATCCTCGACCCTTTTTCTCCATGCGACGCCTGTTTTGCTTGGCGCTCGCTGTCTTTGATGCGTTCTTCGCTACTTTACACCGTAACGAAACGGCCTCCAAGGCCCTGATGCGGGGTAGCAAGTTTACCTGGAAGAGTGCTTTCTCGAAGATGTGGTGGCACTATCAGGATGCTTTTGACTATTTGGTGACCGCCCGGCATCTGACCGGCGGGATGTGTTCGGATGTCATGAAACAACCCCTACTTCTCTCTTGTCTTCTTATGGACGGGAGACCTATGTGCTTCTACCGGGCCAGCCCTATTGCGGTCCTCCCTCATTCGCTACAGGCGCTTAGGCCTGGCCTAGGGTGCGCCCCATTGGGGAATCTCTGTTTAATCTGCAGAAATTCCCCCATGGTAGTAGGTTTCTATGAGGAGTCGCACGAATAATCGCAACACCATCTCCTTTGGCCAGAGAGTCGAGAAAGCATGAAGCACGACTCCTCATAGAAATGAATGTGCGAAGTCGCTTCGCGATGGCTCTATGGGGTTTCAATCAGCAGGGATAGTCAGCAATGCAGATGGTTGCTGAAGGGGAAAAGAAGAACCCTTTGGTAGTGAAGGCCGGTAGGTGATCGGAAAGGAGCAATGCTGGACTGTCGGCTGCTGAGTTCGGGATTCCGGACATACGAATACTATCGGGTCAAGCAGCTGAGAGAAGCTATGTGAACGGCCTAGTGGTCTTCTGTTCATGATGAATCCAGCTTGAACGCACTCTGGAAACCCGGCTCGGGTTCAATGATCATCACGGTGATCATGTGCCCCTCGCCACATTTCGGACAAAGCATCAGCCCACTCATACCGGACTCCCCAACATCAGATTCCTCTCCGAGGGTGTGGATTCCGCCGGCTGAGATTCGGGATCTTCGGGACCTGCCGCGCACACCGGATGGTGCTGACTCGTCAGAGGGCCAGGTGCGAAGAACCGTATTCATGTCACGCTGGCCAAGTACGGCATCACCATCGAAGGGGCCAGCGATGCCTTCGGCAAGCGGGGGCGGCAAGAGCTTGAGGCCAAACTCGCCCTTCTGCCAACGCACAGTCGCTTCTGCGCTGAACGGCTCTTGGAGCAGCTGGAGGCGATGCAGGAGCAGATCGATCTGTTTGAGAGCAGGATGAAGAAAGCCTTCCGCACGAGCCGGGAGTTGGAGCTTCTGCAGACGCTGCCTGGGGTGGGATTCATCCTGGCGGTCGTGATTCTTCTGGAGGTCGGAGAGGTCTCGCGTTTCCCCGCAGCCTCCCGTTTGGCCTCCTACTCCGGCACGACACCCAGGGCGCATGCCTCGGGGGACAAGATCCGCTATGGCCGGCTGCGTCCGGATGTGAATCGGTATCTGAAGTGGGCCTTTGTCGAGGCAGCCAACGTCATCGGTATACATCATCGCCGCTCTCCGTATCGGCATGTCAGTCACCTATACCGGAGGATCCGTCAGCGCAAGGGGCACCAGAAGGAGGTCGGCGCGGTAGCTCGTCATTTGGCGGAGGCGGCCTTGAAAGGACTGCTGCCGTCGATACGGGAGCTCCTGAGCACGGCCGGGGAGCCTGAAGTTCCGGACGCCGAGTGGATCGGGTTGGCGGAAGAGCTGAAAAAGAGAACAAGAGCGCTGCGCAACAACCTCAATCGCTACCAGGAGCGGCTCCGCAGCCTCGGCGTGGATGAAACCGACTATCTCGAACAAGCGGCCGAGGAACAATACTCCCGCCAGAGAGAAGAAGAGCTCCTCCTTGAGCTGGAGGAGATCGAGGGCAAGATCCGGAAGGAACAGGATAAAGGTCAGGAGCTGCGGGAGGAGCTCATCAAGCATATCGGCCGGGAGGCGGCCCGGTCCCAGAGCATCGAGACTCTGGCCGAGGCGCTCGAAGAGAAACGGGAGGAGTACAAAAAGCGGGTGCGGGACTGCCTGGAGGAAATGATCGCCGGGCATGTAGCAGCTGAGGTTCTGGAGAGTTTCCGCCGGTTGGAGGATCAACAGCTGGAATCCGCGTTGAACGATCCCCGGATCTCCGATCTCATTAAAACCTTCACCGCAGGCAGGTACGACCGCGTGTCGGTGCAGGAAGAACAGCTGCTCGTCAAAAACGAGGCCCAGAGCTACGCCCTGGCCGATCTGAGCAGCGGCGCGCGGGAGCAGGTTCTGCTGGCCCTGCGCATGGGCTTCGCCTCGATCGTATGCGGGAAACAGAGCCTGTTTCTCATTCTGGATGACGCCTTCCAGTACTCCGACTGGCAGCGGCGGGAAGCCCTCGTCCTGCAGGCTGTGAAGGCTGTACGATCCGGATGGCAGGTGATCTACCTTACCATGGACGACGACATCCGTGATCGATTCTTAGACGCCGCTGAAGCCCTGGACGAGGGCATGTTCAAGCAGATCGAGCTATGATGGGCAGCGGCTGAAAGAGCCTTGAGGCTACGGTATACAGAAGCGATCGGAGCGCAAATCCGTGATAAAGCCGTGACCCGGCGCGTGGGTGATCATCAGCTTTTGCCTGGAGGTGATGGCTGCCTGCTGCGGTGTAACCCCACAGGCCCAAAAGACCGCGCTCTTATCGCCGGGGATCGAGGCCAGAGGCGGGCCGTAGATCGGACGCTCCAGATCCGCTCCGATGACCTCCGGACTGCCTATGTGAATCGGAGACCCGTGGGTGTAGATGTAGCGGGTTGTCAGCTGAGTCGCCGGGATAACCTGCTCGGGGCTCATCAACCTCATGGTCACCACGAGATTTCCATGAAACTTACCGGCGGGTATGGTCGGAATGGTGGTATTGAGGGCCCATACGGTTTCCCCCGTCTCCACCCCTGCCCTGGCCAGAGCATCATCGAAGCTCAAGCTCGAGCCAAGCAAAAATGCCACGCTGTCTTTAGTCCATAGATCGCGAATCTCGCCCGCCTCCCCTGCCTTGACTCCGGTGCGGTAGATGGCATAACGGGGGAGATCGGTTCTCAAATCCGCCCCCGGTGCAACAGTGCGCGGTTCGGGATCCCCCGGATCCGTGACCTCTATCACCGGGCAGGCCTTTGGATTTCTGTTGCAGTACACCAAGAACTCGTAGGCATCAGAGCGGGGGAGCACAACCAGATTTGCCTGCACCCAGCCCTTCATCTGGTGTACGGTCGGACCTGTCCATTTACCCTCCCGCATGGCCAAACGGGCTTTCTGCGCATCTGTCATGGTGATCATTTTTCAAATGAGGCGGCCGGAAGCAGGCGGTTGATCTCCTCCAGACGATAGCCGAATCCCGATCCGGTTAAGGTGGAAAGATCAATCGATCCGTTTCGTCTCCTGTACAGGCCTGGGTGGATCCCTGCCTCGGGAATTGACGCCTCGGGATAGAATTGAGATCCGTTGGTCTCCACCCCCATGATGGTTCCGGCATAAGCGGCGAGCAAGGCATGGGGAATCATGGCCAACATGGGGTTGGTGAGATCCTGTACCATCAACGTCATTCCGTGGGCCTTCGCCCAACACTGGCTCAGGATTGCTCCGGTTTGGGTCTTACAGGTCTTGAGAGCGACTCCGGTCCACCCCAGGGATCTTCCCAGGCGCACCAGCTGCCAGTCATGGGCGCTTTCATCCATAAAGAGAGGTTTGCGGGCACTTACACTGTGAACGTCGATCTGATGCTTCTCCAAGTCGTATGGGAACGGTTGCTCGACATAGAGGATCATCTGAAAGACTCTGGGCTGCTCATCCCGCAGTCTGTCGAGAATCTCCGTCACATAGGCAGGGTCCTCTACGGTACAGTTGAAATCGGCCGTGAGCCACACCACCCCCATGCTCACAGCTATCTCCCCGACATCAATCAATCGGGTGTAATCCCATTCTATGTCGTTGCCGCGAAGTTTGACTTTGAGGCAGCTCAAGCCGTCCCTTTGTATCCAATCGAGGAGAAGCACGGGATAGCCGTCCTCCGGCTCTTCGCCGGTCAGCTCTTCCTTCCTCAGCAGGTCCTTTCCCCCCACCAGATGCCAGGCCGGAATGCGGGTCGGCGGTGGGTTCACCAGGAAGTCATTCGGATAGAAACCATGAAAACCGATCTTGGTACCCTCTGCGGCCGTCAGATAGGTGCCAAGGTCTCGGTTCATGTACGGTTCGCAGTAGGTGTCGTAGACGGGGAGATCGTGAAGATTGCCGTAGGCGTCGTGGAGGGCGATATCGAAGGCGGAACAGCACACCAGGGCGGCCAGCCAGGGCATTGCTTCCTGATTCGGATCGTTTTCCCGCCTCTTCTCATTATACCCTTCCAGCAACATCGGGAGCACATCGTGTTGAAAAGCATGGCCGATTTCCAGGGGATGCCCCGAAACGCTGAAATCCTGCCAGGCCTGAGCAACAGCCACGGTGAACTCCCTCACACATTTCAGGCGTTCGGCAAGAGCAATCGAACTCACCCAGAACCACTGGGCCATGAGGGGAGTTTCCCCCCAGCCCCAGGCGATCCTTCCCTCCACGTTTTCTACCCGCACAGCCGCTCGAGCGCAGGTGACCTCGGTGGTGATCTCAGGACCGAACTTGAGAGGAACCCGCATGGTAACGGGCAGAAAATAGAGCTTCACACCGTTTACTTTCACATCGAGATTGTTGCTCATACCGCAATCCTCTCATACCATGTATGTATTGCTTCTGACATAGCTTTTATGTTCACGCTGGGACACGATGGCGAAATCGCGCAGCCCGGGCTGATAATGTCGACACCGGCCTCCAGATTCTCAAAGACCTGGGTTTTGATATCCACCGGAGTTCCGGTCAACAGATCGGTGGTGTTGATATTGCCCATGATCCTGAAGAACCTTGAGGACTTCTCCCTCATGAGTTTCGGTTTAATCGCCCAGTCAAAGCTGAAGCAGCACAGACCTATATGCCGCAGTGAATCCAGGCGTGGGGTAATGTCCCCGCAGATATGCATGATCGTCGGACCCTGGATGTCCTCTATCATCTTCTTGTGTATGTCGAGGAGCACCTCGGTGTACATCTTGGGAGAGAGCATGTTGGCGCCGGCACCGCCTTCCCCGATAGCCAGAGCATCGACCCCTTCCTCGAACTGGGCATTGGCGCAGATGACCAGGACTTCCGTGCAGATTTCCAGGAATTGACGAATGAGCCCAGGGTCGTCCACCAATCCCAGCATGACATTCTCTACACCGTGCATGACCTGGGCCATGGAAAAGGGGCCCATTACCTTGCCCAGAACCGCCACTTTGTCTCCGTAGCGCTTCTTGGCAATGCGGATCGCCTCCAGACAGGTGCTGATCGGCACTCTGTCCAGGAGGTCCGCCGGTACAGCCGCCTCCTCGATTCGCCCCCACGGGTGGGAGGAATAGGCAGGAAGCGCCTCTGGTCCCCCCCAATTCATCGAGCATCCCAGAGCCGCCGGTTCGTTGAAGTAGTTCAGAATGAAAGTCACCCCGTCGAATCCAAATATCTCATGACTGGCCGCGCACAATCTCGCCAGTTTCTCCGCATCCAGATGAGCATCGGGCATGAAGCAGCCGGTCGTTTTCTGCAGCTCCTGATTGGTCATGGCAGAGACATAGGCCAACGGCGTTCGATCCGGCTTCCGGCCTTGTAGGGCTGCCAGGAATCGCTCTCTGGAGTTCGTATCGTTACCTCCTGGATGTGCTCACGATCCGCCCGACGTCCTTCGGTCTAGGCTTTCAATCCCGTACCCGTCAGTGCCTGGATCATCCATCTGCGCAAGACAGCGAACAGCAGGAACAGGGGCAGCATACTCAAGGTAGCCGCCGCCATGATCAAATGATACTCTTTAAAATGGAAGTTCGTGAAATAAGATATGCCCAGAGTAACTACCGCTTTGGCCGGGGTGGTGATTACCAGCAGAGGCCAGAAAAACTCATTCCAGGTCCACATGAACTTGATTATAGCCAGAGCAGCCAGGGATGGCTTTATCATGGGCATGACAACAACCCAGAAGATTCTCCACTCCGAACATCCATCGATGCGGGCGGCATCGATGTAATCGTCAGGAATAGAAGATATCCCTTCCCTCATTAGGAGCACTCCGAAGGCGCTGATCACCAGAGGTAAAAGAAGCCCCAGGAAGGTATCCACCAGATTGATCTTCTCCAGATAGATGAACAATGGCACCGCCACGGAATGAAAGGGCACCATCAATACGCCGATGACGGCGAAGAAGAACAGCTCCCGAAGGGGGAATCTGAACTTGGCAAAACCGTACCCGGCCATGGAGGCCACCACCAGGCTCACGCACACCGCCGTAGTGCCCAACAGAAACGTATTTAGGAGGAAGCGGCCGAAATTGGCCCGCTCGAAAACCTCGTGATAGTTGCCTATGTACGAGAAGCTCGCCGGCAACAACGTCGGCGGAATCGTCATGATCTCTTTCGGAGTCTTGAAGCTGGTGGTTATGGTCCACAAGACAGGAACGAAATAGACGATCGCCCCGAGGGAGAGCAGAAGAATCACCGCTGCGCGTTGCAGGGTGCGGAGGCTATATCTCATATCGCCTGCCCCTGACGATCCGTCTCTGGAGGATGCTGAATACCAGCAGGGCAATGAACATTAGCACGGCAATCACCGATGCCCTGTCCTGGCGATAAAAACGGAAGGCGTTGTCGTAGAAGTAAAACAGGATCATGTAGCTGGAGGTGGCCGGTCCACCGCTGGTGGTTACATACACCACATCGAAAACCTTGAAGCCGAAGATCACCTCCAGCAGGCTGATCACCGCGATCTGGGGGAGAAGCAGGGGAATAGTCATGGAGAAGTGCAGCCTCAAGCCCTTGGCGCCGTCAACTTTGGCCGCTTCGAAATACGAATCGGGGATGCTCTTCAGACCCGCCGACAGGATCAAAACGGCGAATCCCGATCGCACCCATAGATTGATCACCGACAGGCTGGGCAGCACCTGAACGGAGTCATTGAGATACCTCAGGCCGGGTATTCCGAAGAAGGAGAGCACCAGATTGGCCAATCCGAACTGGGAATGAAAAATCCATTCCCAGATAGGACCCGCAGCGGCGAAGGAAATCAGGGTGGGCAGCACATAGAAGACCGTGTACACATCCCGCAGCGCCTGCCCCGCAAGATTGTGGATCGTTATGGAGACAAGAAGTCCTACCAATACGATCGCCGAAGCGGAAATCAGCGTGAAGATGACTGTATTTCTCACGCTCGTCCAGAACAGGGGATCAGTCAGAACCCAGCGGTAGGTTTGCAGCCCGGCAAAACGGGTCTGCTGCTTGGGCAAAACCTCCAGGAAGGAATACTGAAAGGAGGTGACCAGAGGCAGGTAGTACAACAGGCCGAAGTACAGGACCACCGGCAGCACGAACAGGAATCCGGCCAGCTTCCGCCGGTTACCGTAGCTTCCCAGTGAGCTCCTCATAACAGCATTATATACGTTTTCAACAAAGTTTGGCTTTAGAAAAAAACTCGAGGGAGAAAGCCGCACGGCCTTCTCCCTCGATAGCTGTCCCTAAGATATCAGTCGCCCCTCGCTAGTAGCCAGCACCGGCAGCGGCCACTAGTAGCGGGCCAGGATTTCGTCGATGGCGACCGCCGCCTTGTCAAGAGCGGGCTTCGCCGTATCCTTGGCGAACATCACATCCAGAACCGCCTGGCCGAACACCTGGAGAACCTCCTGAGCCGGGGGTATGTGGTAGTTGGTGGCTGGCCGGCCCGCGGCCATGGTCATGAAGGCCTCATAGGCCGGATGAGAGGTAAACTCCGGTTCGTTCAGCAAATCCGCGAAGGGCGGAATGATGCTCGCGTTTACCGCCAACTCTTTGCGAATTTCTCGATGATCCACGAAGTAGCGCATCACTTCCCAGGCCCACTTGCGGTTTTGTTCCGGTGCGTCCTTGTTCACCTGCAGAGACCAGGGAAAGTTCCCCGCATATCCGGATGCCACTTTATGCTTGGGCAGCGGGTACACCTTGTAGTTGAGATCGGGGTTGTTCTTTTTGATCCAGGCTGCGGCGAAGCACTCCCTGAACATGATCCCCCCGATGCCTTGGGCGAAGATATCCATCGGTACGCCGAGCTCGACGCTGGACACTTTTTCCCTGGTGACCAGACCGCCGTAGAAATCAATGGCCTCAATCGCCTCGCGGCTATTTATGTAGCCGGAAGCTTTCTTCTGATCCCAATCCAGGATTTTGGCGCCCCATCCATCGACAAAAGGCAGCGCCTTGTCCGCGATCCCGAAGGGATGCCCGGCATAACGGATGGCATAGCCGCTGCGGGTGATCTTGCCGCTGGCATCGTATTTGGTGAGCTTTTTCGCATGATCGAGCATCTCGGTGTAGGTCGCAGCACCCCGGTTGGGATCCAGGCCCACCTCCCGGTACATATCCTCGTTGATGAACATCATCATGAAGTATCCGCCTTCCACAGGCACACCGTAGCGGACCCCGTCGTAAATACCGATGATGGATCCGGGTCCCGCCATGATGCTGTCGATCTTCTTGGCGATGTCATCGGGCATCTTCTCGCTGACCTCCAGTTGCCCTGCGGTAACATGGGTCATGTCGAAGAATATGTCCGGACCCTTGCCGGCTTCGAAGGCACTCTTGTACTTCGCCTCGTAGCCCTGGTACGGGATGCAGGTCAGGGTTAGGCTCAAATCAACCTCGGGCCGTTCGGCGTTGAGCCTTTCGGCGATCTGTTCCCAGAAGGGATCGTATTCCGGGAAATTGCAGACCGACCAATAGGTCAGGTTGACGACCTCTTTTGTTGCCTCCCCCTGTCCGCCGGCAAAACAAAGAGACGCCGCGATCAGAGCGAAAAGCAGCACAAAGAGGCTGCGCTTGAAAAAACTTTTCATCGATACCTCCTTAAAATCCTCGCTATGAGGAAGGTTCTATTTGCAGGCAGCTCAAGTGTAGCATAAGAAGTTGGCTTTGTCAAGTTTCCACCAAAAGTACCCTTTTTGTACCAATCCCGCAGAATGAAAAAGTGACCTGTTGGCGGCAAATGCCGTACATTTACTCCATAAATGCAAATGTTTGTTAACCTTTTTTGACAAAGTTGAGATTTCTGTCTATACTTGACAGACAAAACAACAGCGCGATGACCAGGCACATGACCGGAAAACCGAAACTCCTCAAAGAAATCAACCGCCAGCTCGCTTTCGATATACTCAAGCACTGTGGCTCGATCTCACGCCCTGAATTGGCTCAAAAAACAGGATTGAGCAAAGCGACGATCTCCATGCTCGTGGACGAGCTGCTGGAAACAGGTTTGGTCGTAGAATCCGGATTCGGAGATTCGAGCGGCGGAAGACCACCCCTGATTCTACGGTTCAATCCCGATGCGGCTTATGCCATCGGCGCATGTATGCATGAGTATGACTGGAATATCGTGGTGGTGAATCTGGACGCTCGGGTGCTCCGCCGCCTCAAAGTTCATATCGAACGAGCCACTCCGGAGTCTGCCGTCGCCTCCCTTGCCCAAGGCATTGAAAGCATCACCGACGGCATCTCCGGCAAGATCCTTACAGCAATCGGGATAGGAACTCCCGGGCTTGTCGATATCCACAGTGGGGTGATCAAACTGGCTGCTGACCTGGGCTGGGTGGATGTTCCCTTCCGCAGCATGGTCGAACAAACCCTCGACTTCGATACGCATATCGCCAACAGAAGCAAGGTCGGCGCCCTTGCGGAGTACTGGTACGGGACAAGACGGGGGGTGAAGGATCTGATCTATGTGTCCGTAGGCACGGGAGTGGCCGCCGGCATCATCCACCAGGGGAGCTTGTTTTTAGGAGCAAACTCGAGCGCTGGGGAGCTCGGTCACCTCACGATTGTTCCGGATGGGCCGCTGTGTCCCTGCGGCAATCGTGGCTGTCTGCAGCAACTGGTATCTGAAGATGCCATCGCCAATACCGCCCGACAAAAGCTGCGCAGAAGCTCCAGCAGCCTCCTCCACGGCACTGCTGGCCACCATCCGGAGCTGATTTCAGCCCGTGACGTGTTCGTCGCCGCCGATCACCATGACCCGGTGGCCATAGAGACCCTGGACGAGATCGCTTCGTATCTGGGCATAGCGATCGCGGGATTGATAAATCTTTTTAATCCGGAGGTCATCTTTCTCGGCGGACCCGTGGGCGAGGCGAGTGCCGTACTCGCGGAGAAAATCAAGGAAAAGGTACAGCATCGAGCCATGGCCTATCCGCTGTCCGTGGTGCAAATCCAGAGAAGCTCTCTGGGCACCGACGCCGGTGCCATCGGTGCTTCGGTTCTGGTGCTGCAAAAAGCGAACCAGCTGTTCTTTCGAAAGCTTACTCCAGCTCTCCCATAACGGACGGCGGATGCCCGTTGCCGCCTATGATCCGTTTTATCTCAAGGGTCAGTTTGAATCTCTCGATCAACTTCTCGAGCGCCGGCACCACTCTGTGTATGCGCTGCCGGTTGGACCTCATCTCGAGAAATATCTGTTTCTCGTCCAGAGAAAATCCCTCGCTGCCGGCAAGGACGAAGGAGATCTCCTTGAGCTCCTTGGCTCTATCATGGGCCGCCTGCGAACCCAGCAGGCGAGACAGCTCATCGTGCAGGATCAGTCCTTTGAGCGCCAGCTCCCGGTCCCGATCCTCCAACTCCTCTTCCTCATCGTCGAAAAACTCGATCCAGCCCTGGAGGTAGGATTTGAATGATAGCTAAAGCTAAAACTGGCGTTGGGCAGGGAAAGGCGCAGAATCCGTAACTGTCGCCTCTCCGTTCTCCTTGATGCTTATCTTCTTCAAGGACACATGTGGACAAGCGATGTATTGGGAGAGGACCTCTCGGGTTTTGGAGGATCCGGCGGGGATGTGCACCGAGGCATAATCGACGCTGAATCCAAAGTGCCTCCAATTGATCAAGCTGGTGGCGATCTTGGCACTGATTAGTTCCTTCTTTAAGAAGAACTTGATGATCACCTATCCGCTTCTCTTATGTGGATTCTCGATGAAATCCTCGGCACATCAGCCGCCACCGGCGCGAATCCTTTGGAGAAGGGATTTTTGAACTGAAACAGAGGAGGATGATCAGGAGTTGGATGTTGATCATCATTTCGTTTATAGACGCTTCAGGGCTTTTCGGAACAGGATCAAGCCCTCTTCGATCTGCTCCTCTGTTACAACCAGTGGAGGAATCCAACGCACTACGTTGTTGAAGGTCCCGCAGGTGAGCAAGAGCAACCCTTCTTCCACGGCGGCTTGAGATGCGGCTTTGGCCGCGGCCTCATCCGGCTCACCGTCCCTCGAAAACTCGGCAGCCACCATCAGTCCCTTGCCTCTCACCTCTCCGATCTGTTTGAACTCTTTCTGGATGCACCGCAGGCTTTCCAGCAGCTGCCCGCCTCGCTCAGCGGCATTCTCGACAAGCTTTTCCTCCCGGATCACCCGTATTGTCGCTGCCGCTGCGGCGCAGGCCAGGGCGTTTCCCCCGTAGGTGCCGCCGTGGCTTCCCTTGAGCCAGCGCTCCGAAAGGGCGTTCTTGTAGGCGATGCAGGAGATGGGTACACCTGAAGCGATCCCTTTGGCCATGGTCATGATGTCCGGCACCACACCTTCGTGCTCAACGGCAAAGTATCTTCCGGTGCGGCCGAATCCCGACTGGATCTCGTCGGCTATCAACAAGATTCCGTAGTGGTCGCAGATCTCCCGGAGAGCCGTGAGAAATCCATAGGGAGGTACCACGTAGCCCCCCTCACCGAGCACCGGCTCAACAATAATGCAGGCGGTCTCCTCCGGCGCCGACTGGGATTTCAGCAGCCGCCTCAACTCCCGAAGGCAGAAATCCAAGGTTTGCTCTTCGCTCCAGCGATAGTAGTAGGGATAAGGGTACGGCGCCACGAAGATGCCCGAAACCAGCGGCTGGTAGCAGGTGCGGTAAACGGTCCTGCTGGTGGTCATGGCCATCGTAAGGTGAGTGCGGCCGTGAAAGCCGCCCTGAAAAACGACGACATTCGACCGGCCTGTTGCCTGTTTGGCCAGCTTCACCGCCCCTTCCACCGCTTCGGCTCCGCTGTTGGCGAAAAAAAAGGTGTCCAACTGAGGAGGGACAATCCGAAGAAGCTCCCCGATCAGTTGCAAGACCGGTCTGTGCAGCACCACGTTCATCTGTCCGAAGATTAATTCACCCGCTTGTCTTTGAATGGCCGCCACCACTTTGTGGTGGCAGTGTCCCGTGCTGGTCACCCCGATGCCGCTGGTAAAGTCGATATAGCGCTTTCCTTGTTCATCGAACAGGTAAATCCCCTCTCCCCGCTCAATGAGGATTTCAGTCAAGTGGGTCCAGATCGGGGAGAGATGACGATTCGGTTCTACGCCCATGTCAATACACTCCTGCTTAACTGCTTCACGAATTCATTCCTCATTTATACGAGAAATAAATTGGGAACACAATCTCAAGAATTGCTGCGGCGCTTTTCCCTGGATCCGATGGATCTTCCTTCCCGGGAACATGACAGGTGTCCAAAGATGGACTCATTGAGAAACAGCCCTTCTCAACGTACGGTGTAGGTAACCGTATCGCCGCCGAACCGTCCCTCCACCTCCAGTCGGTAGCCTCCGCGACGTACGGGCAGCAACGGTCGAGAGGTGTCATCCGGGGTAAGAACCAGGCCGTTCAAACGGACCACGATCCTATCCTCGGGATCGGAGGCGATCCATCCTGGGATCGTCTGGACCTCCTCCGCGGCGCTTCGATCCCGGTAGAACACTGCGCCGTTTCGCGGGAAGAGAACCCGGGGCTGTTTCGACTCCCCCAGTACGACCTCCAAGAGCAGTTCCTCCATGTCTTTTCCTTGCCCGTGGACGGGACAGACCGCCTCAGGCGCCGAGCCCGCTAAGAAGTACTCCACCCGCGTTGAAGGGCAGGACGTTGAAGCCCGGTACCCGGTTTGGGTGCAGATTCGAATTCGGGCGAGTCCGGACGGCTCGACCCAAGACGGTGGATTCCCCCGTTCCTCTCTTTTCCGGCTGAGAACTTCGAGGACCTGCACCACCACAGCAGCTGGAAGGGAGCTGCCCGTGGTACCGAAGGCGGAACGGCCGTCGAAATTGCCCGCCCAAACTCCTACCGTGTACTCGGGAAGCGCGCCAAGACACCAGAGATTTGTGTATTCGCTGGCCGTACCTGATTTGAAGATAGCCGGAAAGGCGGTATTGAACCGGGAAGTCGTACCGAAACCCGTTGCTCTGGCCGCCGGGTCTGCCAGGATATTGGAGATAAGCCAGGCGGTCTGCTCCCGAAATACCCGTTTTCCCTCGAAGGGCTCCCCAACCTGGATACGCCGGTCATCCGTTGTCTGTATTTCCAGCATCACCCGAGTCGGATGCAGGACTCCCCGATTGGGAAAAACGCTGAAGGCGCGGGTAAGCTCGAGCAGAGTCACCTCCATATTCCCGATTGCCGCTCCGAGACCGTAGCGAGCCTCCGCGTCATCGGGAAGCTCAAATCCGAGGTCTCTGCAGGAGCTGAGGAACGGCTCCAGCCCGATCTGGGATAAGAGATAGACCGCCGGCACATTCAGGGAGCTGGCCAGGGCGGTACGCAGACGAACCAGTCCGCGGTTGCGTCGATCAAAGTTTTCCGGACGGTAGCCCTCCCGGGCTCCAAAGGTCAGTTTCAGATCGGGAAGCAAGGTCGAGGCGGTGTACCCCTTCTCCAACGCCGCGGCGTAGAGAAAAGGTTTGAGGGTGGAACCACTCGAGCTTTCCAGCCGTACTCCGTCGACCTGCCCGCCGTTTTCCCTGTCGAAGAAATCATGAGACCCGACCCAGGCCAGCACTTCCCCTCCACGGTTGTCCAAAACCAAGGCCGAAGCGTTGCGCAATGGAATGCGCCCCGTGGTAAAGAGGTCCTCAGAAGCGCTGCTGCGACCGATCGCAGCCAGTTTGTCCCGAATGCTGCCGCTGAGGGATCTGTACAACCCTGCATCCAGCGTGGTAACGATCCGGGCAATCTCCAGAGACCCCGGCGTCCTTCGGTCCAACCCTTCGAGCGTCTCAATCAGGTAGCGTACAAAGTGAGGGGCATGGATCTCCGCTTCCCCTCGGCGGAAGCTGCGCATTGCCTGATCGATCTCCTCTTCGGAAACCGATACCAGCGAAGCCAAAGCAACCGCCCTGCGCTCAAGGGCCGCCCGGCTTTCTGAAGAGCCAAAGGGATCGTACAGGCTCGGCGCTTTGGGAATGATCGCAAGAAGGAGTATTTGAGGGCGGGATAGGTTTTCCAAAGGTAGGGAAAAATACCTCCGGGCCGCTGCCCCTACTCCGATGGTGTTGTACCCGAAGGGTAGATTGTTGAGGTACAGTGTTAGGATCTGCTGTTTGGATAGTTTCGCTTCCAAATACAAGGCTCGAAGGATCTCCCCCGCCTTAGCCAGAAAGCCACCCCGGTGGGGGTGTATCAGTCGAGCGAGCTGCATGCTGATCGTCGAGGCTCCTGAGACGATCCGCCCCTGCCTGATATTGGCCCTCACGGCTCGAGCCAGAGCCAGAGCATCTACGCCGCTGTGGCCATAGAAACGCTTGTCTTCCAGACGAAGGAAGGTGTCTCGTACGGACTCGGGGATCTGTCCCCAGCTCAGGCGATGTTGATACCCGCCTTCCCGAGACGGAACGCTGTACAGCGTCTCACCGAAGCGGTCTGTAATGACCACCCCCTGCATGGAAAAGCGAAACTGTCGCAAGCCCGGGTCGGGAAGGTAGATCAGAGCCGCGGTGAACAAAGGGGCAGCAAGGAAGAGAATCAGCCGCCTGGTGAATCTCACAAACTCCATCCCCCTAAGGAAGGATGCGGAACTCCCGGCCGCCGGTCCGGCCGAAGACTTCCTCTTCGTACATTAGTTCAGCCGTCGCCGGTGGAGTGGAAAAGGTTCCGGGCGTGGTGGTACGGAACAGGAATGAGACCTCCCCCTTCCCACGGTGAAACGTGTCGTAGTAGAACCGAACTTCATCGTCATAGATCCGCTGAACCGGGCGGAAATACCAGGGATCCTCGTACTCCTCCCGCCCCCGGATGATCTGGGAAGTAGCCAGAGAACCGTCAATCGTTTCCGCCCCTGAAGGCAGGGGCAGCCGCAGAGCCAGGAAGTCCCGGTCGCGGCTCGAGTAGATCACGCAGTGCATCCTGTAGACATCGCCGAGCTGCAACGGCCCGCTGACGGGATTTCCTTCCAAATCCAGAACTTCGGTGAAAAGCCCAATTCCCTCATCCCGAGGGTCAACCAGGGCGGCATCCAATGCATAGCGAAGAGTTGCCGTGTAGTACAGCCTGCCCCGGCCTTGCTTGGAAAACACCAGCGGCAACCACTCCTGATCCCGGTTCCGACCTTCTGTTTCATCTATCCGGATCAGATCTCGCGGAGCTACAGACAAGGTTTGGGGTTGCTTAGAAACGCCGGAGAACTCAATTGGAGGAAAAGATGTTTCTCCGAGCTGAATCCGGGCTGTAAAATCGGTCTGCCTCTCCTGGTCGGTATCGATGTAGGAGGCAAAGGCCTGGAGAATCCAGCCGGTGTTGCTCGTATTTTGCCAGTACCCCTTCCGGGTCGAAGCAAGAAGATCGTCCGCCAAGGCTTGGGCGATCTGGGACCGGGGTTCGACCATGCCGTAAAGGAGCAGGAGCGCGGCCTTAGCTTGCAGCTGCCCGCCGTAGTAGATCCAGGAACCGACGGATGAGGTCAGAGTGACCGAGCGGATGCCGACCCTTAAGTTAGCTCGAATCGCCTCAAGGACGGCTTCCGCCTGTCGATGTTCCCCGAGAGTGTGATAGGCAAGTCCGATAAAGGCCTGCTCCAGCACGCCGAGATTCGCCTTGTTCGTGTACAGGTCTTGGATTTCCCTCTGGACTCGCCGGCCGTGAAGCGCAAGAACATAGACAGCATAACTCTGCAGATAGACGCTGGCGCTCTGATACTCGCTGCCCAGGTAGCCCAGCAGGGCTTCCAGATCGAGTTTCGCCGGCAGGGTATACCCCTGTTGTTTCGCCAGTTGAAGCAGGTGAGCGGTGCGAAGCGAAACGTAGTAATTCGACCGGCGGTACCCCGGGTTCTGCCAGAAGGACATGCCCCCATCGGAGCTCTGGAATAATGGCAGAGAGGAAAGCTCCGTTTCGATTCGATCGCTTTGCTCCAGCATCCAATCGTAGAGAATGTAGGCGAAAAGCTTGCTGGTGCGCTGTTCAAGACAATCGTAGGGATACATCTCGAGGAAGCGGATCGCTTCGATCAGGGAGGAGGCCAGGGTCGAGTCCACCGTGACATGCAGGCCGTCCTCAGGATCACCGAGGAATTTTTCGGGCACGACCAATCCCTCCTTGACGCTGCCTTCAGTCTGCCCCACGATGGTAAAGGCCTCTTGTATAACACTTTTCTCAACCGGCACCGTGGCTTCCAGCCGTTCCTCGAGCACTTCGCTTTCGACGGAAAAACTTAAGGCAGCCCGTCCCTCCCTCAACGCGGCCAGCTTGAAGGTGATCTCTCGCGATTTCCCCGGCTGTAGGCTGATCCGCTTTTCAGTGCGATCCCTGATGGCCAGAAGATCGCTCCGGAGAGTAACGGTGACAGTTCTGGTCTCGGGGTCGAGATTGGTGATCACCACCCCGGCTTCCGCTTCGTCGCCCACCCGCAGGCTTCTCGGCAGCGCCGTGCGAACATTGATCGGGTTTTGAACCAGGATCTCATCTTCACTGAGACCGAACAGATCATCCTTCACAGCCACGGCGGTTATTCGAAAGGTGGTCAGCTGGTCGGGGAGACGGAAGCGGTGCGTCGCCGTTCCGTCCTCACCGGTGACCAGTCCCGGCTCGAATACGGCGGTGGCACGAAAGTCCTTCCGGATCGGTACCGCACTCTCATCAAGCTCCTCCCCTTCTTTGTCTCCTCCGGGAAGATCCCATGTCTTCCACAACACCGGGTCAAGGAGGAGCGCCCGGCTGTCGAAGTGGGCGACTCCATGGCCGTAGTTGAAGCTTCCGTAGAACAGGGCCAGGGGATCGGGAAGGTGATAGTCGATCAGGTCCAGCACCCCCCGGTCAGCCGCAATCAGGGCAATCTCCACTCCCTGCAGAGGCTGTCCCTGCCGGCTTGCCCGTACCGTGATCTCCGCCTCTGTGCCCGGGCGATAGCTCTCCTGGGAGCTGGACAGCTCCAGATCGATTCTTCGCTGGGATGCATCCACAGCCAAGGCAAGCATGCCGAAATAACCTCGTGGTTTGCCCAGATCCGGGACATCCGGTGAGACCGGCGGAGGTGCGCTTCGGCCGGTTGCGCTGGATATGGTGACATACACGATCGGGATGTGCTCATCTCGAATGGATATCTCCACGGTGTCGGTGCTTTCCTGAAGATCGAGTATTCGCTCCTCGAGAATCCCCTCCCGTTCGATTATCAGAAGATAGCTTCCTTTCCGGAGGGGGCTTTTTATCAATAGCTGCGCTCTGTCCCCCGGCGTATAGCTTGGTTTATCCGCCACTAGTTCTATCCGCCTCTCGTCATAGCGCCGCCAGAGCACATTGCCGCTTCCGGTTGAGTAAAAATCGAAACGGGTAAGGGCCTCTCTGCCTTGCTGATCGACGGCTCTGAGCTCCACGATGTACGCTCCCACTTGGGAAGTCTTCAGCTGCCCGGCAACCAGGGTCCGACCTCTGGAATCTTTCCTGCCGTCGCTCTCCAGAACGAAACGTTGCTCCTCGATTTCTTCGCGGACCCAGCGGGTGTCTACGCGTGCTCCGACACTACGCTCCCGCACCATCTTCCAGTTCTCCCGCAGCAGCCGTCCCTGAATCTCAAGCGAATCGGCATCAGCAGCAGCAGGTTCGTAGGGTCGACCGTCGGGTTGAACCAGGTAGGTCTGAACATAGAAGGGCTCCTGTTCACCCACAAAGTAGACGGACTCCTCCCCGTCGATCCGTTGCGTCAGTCTGGCGCCAATAAGCAAGGATGAGGTGAACACCGAAGCACTGGCCTGACGGGATATGGCCTGTCTGTCGATATCTTCCACTGTGGCGGTAATCGTATACTCGTATACCCTGCCGGGCTGACCATCGGAGAGCCCCTGAGGGGCTACAACTCTTCCGTCGCCACTCAATACTCCCTCGTTCGATGAAAGCTCTTCGTAGTAGTCCTCGTAGTAGTCGTAATACCCGAAATCAGGAAAAGCACCGAAGCGAAATCCCCGATAGATCCCTTCCGGATCGGGGGGCTGGTATGAAACCGGACGCCGCGCCCACCAGTAACTCCATCGGCCTTGAGTAAGGGAGCCTCCGCCGAGGTACCCGGCGGAGAATCGGGCCTCGACATCCTCTCCGATGTAATGGATCCCCTCGGGGATGGTGAGGTCAACCGAGAAGTTCACCCTCCGAAAGAAGGCGATCCGCAACGGCACCTCCCGGGTCTGGGTCCCGTCTCTTCGTTTGTAAACGAGGAAGTACGCATCCGGTTCAAGATTTTCCGGCAACTCCACGCTACCCCAGAATCGGCCAGAGAAGGTAAGCCTCCCGGACACTGAAGCATGGATCGCATCGCCGTACCATCCCTGGCGCAGCTGTACTGTATAGGCACCCATGCGCTTTCTCAGCTCTCCCAGCTTCAGATCCCGATCGATTCCGTAGAATGAAACCGTTTCACCCGGGCGATAGATCCCACGATCGGAGCTGAGATAGGTAATCGGTTGGACCTCTTCAGCCTCGAAAGGTCCCTCAAGGTTCCAATTGTACGAGGGCGAAGCGGAGGGTTGAAACACCAGACGATCATCCTCCGTGCGAACCTCGATCTCGAGGTTCTTCTCCGATCGGCCGGTGAAGCGGGACAACTCTCGCGGCTGAAAGGGAAAAGACACGATGCCTCTGGTATTGCTCAGTCCGGATTTGCTCATGCCCCCAACGCCCCGGAGGATGATTTCCGCCCCTTGTAGCGGATCTCCCGTAGACAGCGAGGCAGCCTGAACAGTGATGCGGTTATAGGCGATATGGCTGATCATGCCGATGTCGGAGACCTGCAGCCTCAGATCCGCGTCCATCTCATAGGGCTCGTCGGACCACCAGGAAGGCACCTGGAACCTCCAGCGGGCATACACGCTGCCCTTGCCGTGTTCGTTGATGAAGGGGGTAAAATCGATCAACCGAAAAATACGAGTGTTGCGGGGGACGGCAGCAGCTTCGTAGTCGCTGAAGGGACCGGAAGGGAGAGAGGCGAAAGGTTCGTGAAGCTTGCCCGCGGCAAAGGAACCACTGATTACGTTTTGAAACTCCACGGCGGCAACAGGCGGGAACCCCGCTTCGAGAATCCGGTTCCCGGCTGCTCGGAAATTGACGTAACTGGCGGCGGGGCCCACCTCCAACTCAACAGTCTTGTCGTAAGCAAGGCTCTGATCGTAGATGTCCCGAAGCCCTTTGGAAATAGAGAGCGAAAAGGTAGACTCGAAATCGACGGGAAGATTCTGAAGATACACTGAGTTGCCGTAGACCTCGAGATTTCCCTGAAGCTCATAGCCCGGTAGTTGCACGTCGAGATAGGAACCCAGATCCTGTTCGGCTATGGGATGGTTGAAGATCAGGCCCGCTTCGACGCTGGGCAGCCAATCGTATACCTCCCCGTATTCCAGGCGGAAGGGTTCCAGCGTGTGAAAGCCGAGTCGCTGCTCGACCTCGGTGCCGTAGTTCTGCTCTCCCGGTCGGGCGCCCTCCAACACCCGTACGACAACATCCGTGTCCCAGGGAAGCTCTTCCTTCATCTTGAGCAGGATAGCTCGGCTGAAATCACTCTCAACCGTCACTGCGCTTGGAGTCCCGGATACCTCTACCGATTCTCTAAGGTCTTCTTCCGCATAGAGTGCAACAAAAGGAAAGTAACGATCCCCCGCCTCAACCTTGATGTAGCGGCTGATGGTGGCAAGCTCGACAGGAAAGTTGAAATACAGCAGCAGCTCGCGGCAGGATTCCGGCTGCACATCCGTTCCAGAAGGGTCCATGGACAGCAGTTGGAGCGAGGGGGTGCGAAATCGGAAGGCGTTCATGCCTTCCAGGGAATCACCCCTCAAGGAGGTGAGCTCTTTGCTCAAGACCACCGTATATTCGGTTGCTGGAACCAGGGAGGACGTGGGCTCGAAGCTCAGAAGGCGAGAGCCGTACCAGCGATAGATCCCCTCGACCTCAGGATAAATCTGCACAACCGCGGACTCTGTAACCGGCTTTCCCAGCTTGCTTGCCGGAATGACCGGCTCGCTGAACAGGATCCATACTCCTCCCTCTATATTCTGCCAGGACACTACCCCAACCGGGGCGTATTCCGAAACCTGGAAAGCCTCTTGCGAAACAGCACCGGCAGCGACTTGCTCGGGGAATAGAAGGTCCTTCGTATCGAGAGCGGCGGAGCGATCTTCCCCAGGGCCGCCGATATCCCCGAGACAACCGGACAGCCCGGTAAGGACGAGTAACACTGCTCCTGCTGCAGCGGCAAATCCTGCACGTTGGCTGTTCATGACCCCTCCTTCTGATATTATGATAGTGAGAAAATCTTGTTTCCTGACAAGATTTTCGGCTGGATGAGGACATCGCAATCTTCCTTTTCAGTTGCGAGGGGACCGGCCCAGGGGAGGCGTCGCAGGCGGCACATCGCCGGCCGTGACGATTGCGATATGAAAACAAGAGTACAGGCAATTATAGGAGAAATCAAGGACAGTGGAGCAGCTTCAGTTGAGAAGCGATTCGGGGGTTATCTCTTCCCGCTGAGGGTCATTGGCTTTGCTCAGATCCTCCACGTAGCCGGAAATATCGGCCCGGGTGCGAACCAGAGCGGTTTCGATTCCAGCAAGAAGTGGTTCCTGATAGATCCGCTCGATGATTCTATCCACCTCCTGCTCGATCGCCCGGTTGGTTCTGAAGGATGTGTATGCTCGAAATCCGATCACCGAGGCGATTAGCAAACCCGCCAGGAACAGGGACGCCCAACGCAGCGCGGCCACAGGTCTCCGGGCAGGACCAAACAGCCTCCAAGCCGTTTTTCGAAAGGCTGATGGGAGGACCCGGCCGGCCCGGTTTCGCTCCTGCGCGTCTTGCTGTCTCTGCCGTTGCAGAATAACTTCGGGTTCTGGAGTCGGACGATCCTGGACGGCTCGATCGAGCTGCTCGAGAAGTGCAGGAGCGAAACCGGTGAGTGTTTCGAAAAACTCCCTGCATTTGTTGCATTGATCCAGGTGCTCTCCAAGCTCCCGGGGCATGAACTTCAGAATACTTTCACTATCTGTCATCGAAACAAGATTGACTCGATCAAATATATCCTGCATTCCCGCTCGACATTTCTTACAAGATATCCTTTTTCGTCCTTTCATCCTCTACCTCTTAAATATTTGGCGAGTTTCTCCCGAGCCCGATGAAGGCGGGACTTAACCGTACCGATCGGCACGTCCATTATGTCCGCCATTTCATTCAGGGTGAAACCATCTATATCCTTCATCAGGATCAGCCGGCGGTCCTTCGAAGGGAGAGTTTGAAAAACAGCGAGCAAAGTCTCCGTTTCCTCCCGCTGCATTACCTGCTGCTCCGGACCGGCAACCTCCCGATTCCGCAGACCCAATCGCAGTCTGGCCACTGTCCTATCCTGACTGCGCTTCTTACGTAAAAAATCGATGCTCCGGTTTCGAGCCAGGCTGTAGAAGTAGGTACGGAAGGAGGAGCGAAACTGGAAATCCTTCAATCTTTGAAAAAGACTGATAACGATCTCTTGCTCCGCGTCCTCCATTTCTTCTCTCTGTCCATTGAACAAGGTGTAGAGAAGTCTCCTGATCGGGGGTAGATGCCTCTCCACCAGAGTCCGGAATTCCTTCGAGTCCCCGGTGCGCAAGAAGCGCCGAATCAGGATAAAGTCCTCCGATTCTTCGTTCGGGAGAGCACCCGCGGCGGCATTACGGCCGTGCACGTTCGGCTTGTTCCTTTTCCTCACGCGCACGCGAAGCTCTCTCGTTTTCTTCCTGCAATCGCCTCCTTGCCTCAACGGCTTCCATCAATCGTGCATATTTCGTGTCACCGAGTAGGGTTCGCAGTTGCACCTGGCGCTGAATCTGGGCCATTCGTTCCTTCATCTCCCATTCCAAGCTATCCCGCAGCAGCCGCTCGACTTCACGCATGTTGACCTGTTGCTGGAAGAGCAGCTTCCGGAGTTGTGCCTTGAATATATCGATTTCCAAACGCGCCTCTCGTATTTCCTTTTCTGTCTGCTCAAAGACCTCTTTGATATCCTCCATCTCCTCTTCACTCAACTCCAGGCGCTTCAATACCTGAGGAACATCCCAGCCCTGACTGTAAGCAAAGCCAAAGGCGATCAATCCCAATAAACAGATGAGTATCAGTCTCTTCACGGCAAGACCTCCTCCCTTCCCAAAGGATATTTTCATTCTGTTAGTCGAAAAAAGGAAGCCTGAGGTTCCATAAAGCGAATATTTTTTTATTTCGATTTGGAAAACCGAGAGTCAAGAAAGGGGATCGGCGGAGGAGGAACCCAAGCTGTCCAGGAGAGCCCATTCCAAGAACTGGTAATACACTTCCCAGATCTTCTCGCCGTAACCGCCGGACATCAGGTAGGCCGCCGGGATACCCCGAGATTTGAGAAAGGAGTAGATCAGAATATCCCGCTCCATCATCTGCCGTTTGGACAGACGAAGCAACCGAGTCGAAGGAAGTTCGTCGTGTTCATACGGATCGGCGCCGCTGACCACTAAAGCGAGATCTGGAGATGACATCTCGGCCAAAGTGTTCAAGCCCTGCTGTAACCGAGGTACGTACAAATCCTCCTGCCCCGAGTCCATCGGTATGTCCACATCACTCGGAATGAACGAGGGATTCCGCCGCCCCTGGCTGTCGAACTCCGCTTCATCCAGCGGCCAACCTCTGGCCATGTGTACGCTCAGAGTTCTGATGGTATCATCGTCTTGGGTCATCACGGCGGTACCGTCTCCCTTATGGGCATCTACATCGATCACCCAGGCACTGTGGATCAGGTTTTCCGCTTGAGCTTTGCGAAGTACAATCACAACATCATTGAGCAGACAGAAACCCTTTCCGTGATCAGGTTGGGCGTGGTGCGCCCCGCCGCCGAAGTAGTAGCAAAAACCCTTGTCCAAAGCGACTTTGCAGCACTGATAATCCCCGGCGATGCTGTACAAGGTCCGTTCGAGGAGTTCACTCAAAGACCGAGTCGCCTGCGCCGGATCGTAGCGATAATACTTGCCCTTAGAGTCCACCAGCTCGAAGGTGCGTATGATCTCCTGCTCCAGCCCGTCAGAAAACAACCTGTTCACATAGGCGTCGGTATGGGCGCGGCCGAGATCCTCCCGAGAAATGGAGTGCCCCGAGTGCTCGAGATGCCATTCCGCCTGGCGAAGACGCAGAACCGGGTGGGAAAGTAACTGCTCGAATGTTTTTCTGAACTTGCTATCCCGGACCGGAATGAGGATACCATACTCCTCCAATCCACCCCGATATCCCTGGCTGTAGATGACCACGGTTCTCCTCCGCCCGTCTACTCCTGAATCAGGTACATGATGAAGCCGCCGAGCACCACTCCTGTTTCCACCTCGATCAACTGGATGTTGAACTTCTTTCCCCGGTCGACGGGGCTAATGGTGCCTGTGACAACGATCTCCGCACCCAGTTGCTTGCCGACGGAAATCTGGGTCTGCGCATCCACAAGATCCGAGCTTTGAAAGGCGAGCTCCTGGAGAATCTGATCCAGGTTCGTCCGACTGACAACGCGGACCTGAATACCTTCATAGTTCACGGCGTTGGCGATCTCGGTAGTGAGTCCTTCTATAAGAGTATCGCTGAGGGGGCTGATTGCACCGCCTTCGAGAAAATAGTACACCGCTAAATTTCTCAACGGCGCGGTATCGAGATCTTCGTAGCTGTTCCAGAGAACAGACACCGTCTCCCAGGCAGCCTCCTCAATCAGGACATCGATGTCCTGATACTCGTAATCACCGGAAAGGCTGGCGCAGCCTGTTAAAACAAGAACGACACATAGGGTAACTACGGCAAGGATTTGTTTCATCGCATGAAATTTAACTGAAAACAACACTGTCCGTCCAGCTATTGATCTGCACCGCCATAGAAGTTTAATATTGAAATAGTGCGACTCATGAGTCACAACCCTGGTTTTGAGCTGGGGAGAAGTATGGGAAAACAAGACAAGGAAGACCGCCACGATACTATTATCTATGACAGTACTGTGGGACAACGGCTCAGCGGCATGCGAAAGCCGGGTACAACCTATATCGTCTTCCAGGGCAACCACGTTCCGATCGCTCGGCGTTTGACAATCGGGCGGGATCATAAGAACTCAATCACTCTGGAGGACAAGCTCACATCCCGAGAACACGCGGTCATTCAAAAGATACGGGACGATTTTTACATTCAAGATTTGCACAGCACGAACGGAACCTTCGTCAACGGACAAAGGATTCCCGCCGGGAACTACGTTCGCCTCAATGCCGCCGATACGATCCTCATCGGGCGAACGGAGTTGTCGGTGTTCCATTTCAAATAGATGGTGATGCGCCACGATCTTGATGCTTGGACCTTTGAACGGCGCTTCGACATCGGCATCTGATCACCGACCTGGCCGATAGTATAGGAACCTACCTAGCCAACCCGGCTATATCCGGAGCCTCCCAACGATACTATATTATTTTCACGGCGGTGCGAAAATTTTGTTTATCGAGGAGTTATTTCAATGTCTGATACAGTGAAAATATTGAAAGACCTTTCATCGTGGATGAGCCGGGCGGTGAAACAGGCCGCCGGGTTCACGGTGGGAGTGGAGGGACGGGAAGGATATCCTTCCAGCGGTGTGGTTTACGCTCAGGGCTTGGTGCTTACATCAGATCACACTGTAGAGAGGGAGGAGGATATCGAGATCCTGCTGGCAGACGGGACAAAGCAAGGCGCAAAAGTTGCCGGAAGAGATCCGCTCAGCGATCTGGTTCTTATTGAGCTCAACAGCAAAACGGGCAGCCGGGCGGAACGTTCCAAGGAGGCGGTTGAGGTGGGACAGCTGGTACTGGCCCTTGGACGCCCCACTGAAGAGGGAATCCAGGCCAGCCAGGGGATCGTAAGCATCGTAAACGGTGTGTGTAGGACGAGAAAGGGCATCGCCTTGGAGGGAGTGATGCGCAGCGACGCTGTACGATTTCCCGGGTTTGCCGGCGGTCCGCTGGTAGACGTGGACGGCAGGTTGGTGGGAGTGAACACCTTCGGCAGCAGTTTGGGCACCTCAATCACCCTCCCCGTGGAAATGGCCTGGCAGGTCGCTGAAAAATTACGGACTGAAGGAAGCGTAAAATCCGGATACTTGGGGATCCGCAGCCAACAGGTTGCTCTGCCGGAAACCTCCGCGCTCGGGCGGAAGCAATCCACGGGTCTTCTGATCGTGGGAATCGAACCGGAGAGCCCCGCGGATGCAGCCGGCCTGATGGTCGGCGACATCCTGGTGGGACTCGACGGCCAGGCTACAGCTGATCACGAGGATCTGCTGGAGAAGTTGATGTCCGGAATAGCTGGAAAAAGGGTATCCGCAGAATGCTTAAGAGCTGGGAAACGGGAAGAGATCCCGCTCACCGTCGGCACACTCGACCGACCGTATCGCAGCCGCTCCAGGGTTTGGCACGGAGTCTGTTGTCGCTGATACAAGATCCCCACGATTCGGTTGTATCGATACGGGCAGGTCATGGCTGAACGACGCGTCATCCAAGTGTGTATACTCGGGGACAACACCATGATTCAAGTGGGATTGCAGGCTCTGTTGCAGAAAGAGACGGATATTGAGTTTGTTGAGCACCCCGATCAAGACAACTGCGACGTTCTTGTGTTGTGCGGTGCTTCGAGTTTGAGGAGTTCCGTCGATCTGGAGTTTCCTCTCTCGGAGCCCGCTCCCGCCCTTCTGATAATCGCGGAGGAGATTGACCCATTTCGATCCTGGATAGATTCGGCTTCAGGAGCGATCGGTCTACTCAACGAAGACGCTTCGGAAGAGGAGGTTCTGGCAGCCATCCATGCCCTGGCCGCCGGGCTACTGACGGGAGCCCCGCAGTTGATACAAAACCTGTTCGCCGGCGATCACGAGGCGGAAAAAGCAGAAACTGCCGATCTGGAGCTGACGCCGAGGGAAACAGAGGTGCTTCGCCTCCTCTCCCTCGGAATGGCCAATAAAGAGATCGCCTTTCAGCTCAAGATCAGCGAACATACGGTCAAGTTCCACGTCTCTTCGATCTTCACCAAGCTTGAGGTGACAAACCGGGTGGAGGCGGTCCGCGTGGGAATACGCAGTGGTTTGCTGGATCTTTAGCCTCCACGGATGAGTCGGCAGGCCGGCGTTGTCCTTTCAATTCCCGCCAACGGGTAATAAGCCCCCCGCCAAGAAAAGCTAATCCGGGAGGAAAGACGGAATGCGGTTGTCGAAGCACTTCGGCCGGGAAACGCTGACATATCAGTTAAGATTGAAGATTGCGTTATACTTTGATCAGAGACTTGCCGATCTCCACTGCCGTAGCAGCGTCGGCGGCGTAACCATTCGCTCCTATCTCATCGCAGTAGTTCTGGGTAACCGGCGCACCACCGATGATAATCTTGGCCTTCGCGCCCTTCTCTTTCAGGCTCTCGATCACGTTCTTCATCTGCACCATGGTGGTGGTCAGCAGGGCGGAAAGACCCACGATGTCGGCCCCGTCATCGGAGGCCTGAACATATTTCTCCGCCGGAACATCCACGCCCAGATCCTGGACGTCGAAACCGGCGCCTTTGTACATCATGGCCACGAGGTTTTTTCCTATATCGTGAAGATCACCCTTGACCGTACCAATGGCCAGCTTACCGATCATCTTGACCCCGCTCTCGACCAGTATCGGTTCCAGGACTGACATCCCGGCATGCATGGCCCGGGCTGCAATCAACACCTCGGGGATATAGATCTCGTTTCGCTTGAAACGGCCGCCTATAATATCCATGCCGGCAATAAGTCCCTCTTCGAGCACCTTTTTGGCGTCAACCTTTTCCTCTAAAGCTTGAGTTACCAGGTTCTTTACCTCATCGGCTTTGCCCTTCTGCAGCGCCTCGGAAATAGCGTTCAATGAAGCCACGTTTCTCCTCCTCAAGTAGACATGTAAATAATGAAACCGATTATACCCTGGAAATGCTCTCATGTTTAGTAAAATGGCATGTTTTTTAGGTATTTTGGTGTTCACTATGTGTACTGATTCTGCTATCCTTGAATCGAAATGCCGGTAAAGAACTGGAAGCACGTATTGACACCGAACGAGTTCGAAGAGCTCGTCGAGCGATATATGCTCAGTACGCACTTCGGCGCCGTTTTGGTCAGCGGGAACAGGGTTGAAATCAACCGTTGCATCTACTATCCGTGGTATCGGGCTCAGGAGAGAAACTTGGACCTTTCCCAAATGGTTCAGGAAGCCCTGCGCTGGGGCGAACCGAATATCAGTCTGGACAACCAGGGGCTTTACGTCTGGTGTGTTCCGATTTGCCTGAATGACCAGATCGTAGCCGGCATTTTTTCCGCAGTGCATCCTGGACGAGCCAGCGAGGAGTGGGGATCTATGATCAGCCAGGCAGCCTGGACCCTACTCGACCTGGCCTGCCAGTTCAACGCCTGTAATTCCAGCCTAATGCAGTTGAACCGGGAACAGGGAAGAGCACACGCTTACAAGGCCGAAGCGATTCATTCCGTTAAGCAGAATCTATTCAGAGACTCCCGCGAAATCTATCTCCAGGAAGAGTTCGGCCTGCTCGCGGCAATCCGAAAAGGAGACAAAGAACGGGCCCGTTCGATCATCAACAGGATCCTGATCCGAGTATACAGCTTGGAAAGCGAGGATCTGGACATGTTGAAGACCCTGGTTCTGGAAATGGTTGTGCTCATGTATCGGACCGCCGTGGACAGAGGAGCCAACCCCCGAGATTTGCTTGGCGTGAACAGCTCCTATCTCAAGGAGTTTCACGAAATCAACGACGATGTGGAGCTAAGCCACTGGCTGACCCGCTGGTTGGAAGACTTCATTTCTACAAGCCTGGACCAAGTCGCGCCTACACCCCCAGACTCCATTGCCCTGGCGATCGAGTACATGAAGAACAATCTCGATCAGCCGATTACGCGGGATGAAGTAGCCAGGGCCTGCAACATGTCCTACGGCTATTTCTCGAAGGTTTTTCACCTCAGAACAGGCCATACATTCACAGATCTGTTGAATCACTTCCGGGTCGAAAGGGCCTGCGCTCTGATGGATGAAACCAACCTGAACATCAATCAGATTGCCTTGGATTGCGGGTTCAACGACCAGAGCTACTTCACCAAGGTCTTTCGCCGTTATACGGGGGCAACCCCGAAGGAATACAAAACCAGAACCGCGGCGGTCTCTCTATCCCCATCGCGCTGATATTTCAACTCCGCTTCGAGTCGCCAGCTCACCTTTAATCGTATGGAAATTCTTGATGGCTGGTTTTTCTGTGTTTTTCCATACCGCGAAACTATTCACATAACTTGACACAGCGTTTTGCAGCCTCTATTCTGGTTCTACTCTCTAGAATCTCAAATACCGTGGAGGAAATTATGGCAAAACTGGATCCCACAACGATGAAGGACTGGGAAATCGCCGAAGCTGCGGAAACGCACATGAAGACCGTCTACCAGATGGCGGAAGAGATGCAGCTGGAAAAGATGGAGCTCCTTCCCTACGGCCACTACGTAGCGAAAATCGACTACATGAGCATTCTGAATCGATTGAAGGATAGGCCTGACGGGAAATACATCGAGGTAACAGCGATCACTCCTACCCCTTTAGGAGAGGGAAAAACCACCACCTCTATGGGACTGATTGAGGGGCTCGGAAAGATCGGCAAAAAGGTGATCGGTGCGATTCGTCAGCCTTCGGGTGGTCCGACCTTCAACATCAAAGGGTCTGCCGCCGGAGGCGGCCTGGCCCAGTGCATCCCGCTGACGGATTTCAGCTTGGGGCTCACCGGAGACATCGACGCCATCACCAACGCCCACAACCTGGCCATGGTGGCGCTGACCAGCCGAATGCAGCATGAGTTCAACTACGGCGACGATATGCTCGCCAAGAAAAATCTGAAACGGCTGAACATCGATCCCCGCAGCATCGCCATGAACTGGGCCATCGACTTCTGTGCCCAGGCTCTGCGGGAGATCATCATCGGTGTCGGTGGAAAGATGGACGGCTTCATGATGAAAAGCGGCTTCCAGATCACCGTTTCCTCCGAACTCATGGCCATCCTTTCGGTAGCCCGGGATCTTGCGGACATGCGCGAGCGCATGGGAAAAATCGTGGTAGCCTACGACAGGTCGGGCAAGCAGATTACCACAGCGGATCTCGAGGTAGACGGGGCCATGACCGCCCTGATGGTCAAGGCCATCAATCCCAATCTGATGCAGACCGTCGAAGGACAGCCCGTGCTCGTCCATGCCGGACCGTTCGCCAACATCGCCATCGGCCAGAGCTCGATCATCGCCGACCGGGTCGGATTGAAGCTGG
>CAZVHJ010000063.1:0-29552 GCA_964627715.1 uncultured Spirochaetaceae bacterium
CTCGTCATCCAGGCAAGGCGCATCAATAGAGAACTGCCCTTTCTGTACTTATTCGAGGATGGCCAGAACCCCCTGTATATCAGCGGCCAGATCGACCTGGCCTTCGAATGCAAGGACCATCTGTATCTCATCGATTTTAAAACGGATCGTATCTACAAACCTGGCGAACACGATGCACAGTTGGGGCTCTATCGCCTGGCGATGAAGGAGCAGACGGAGAAAGAGATCTCTACATTCCTGTTTCTACTGCGCAGCGGCGAGGCGATTCGATCCGATGACCCGATCGATCTGATGGAACTGGTCGGGAAGGTACGGCATCTACTGTAGTTTCAAAGCGGCACCGCATTTCTTTTCCCGCTGCACCTTTGCCCTATCCGGTGGTGCCCTGAAAACAACCCCCGACGGCCGGAACAACGATCCCCTGGGAACTTCTCCGGTCCTGATGCCCTGGCTTGACCGTCCACGGGGGAACTACTATCGTAATAAACAGGCGAGGTGCACTATGATCGACTCCTATTCATTCGGAAGCGTGACGGTGAACGGAAAGAGCTACAACTCGGATGTTATTATCTACCCGGATCGGGTGAATGCGTCCTGGTGGCGCAAGCAAGGGCACAATCTGTGCCTCGACGATCTGGAAGAGGTACTACGATACAAGCCCGAGGTGCTGGTCGTAGGTCAAGGAAAACCCGGGCTGATGAAAGTGGAGGCTGCCCTTGTCGACCGATTGCGCCAGGAGGGAATCGAGGTGGTTGCCGGATCCACTGAAAGAGCGATCCGTACCTACAACGAGTTGTGTTCGAAGAAAAAAGTAGTTGCTGCGCTGCATCTGACCTGCTGAATAGGCTACACCAGAGCGTCTGAGCGAACAGGCTAATCCTTGCAGCGCGGCAAATCTTTCAGCGGAAACTCCCCCGCTCAGGCTCTTCCGTAGACTCCGTAGAGTTGCGCCGTTTCTAAAACGTGACCTTCAATTTCTTTCAATAACGCCTTTTTCGTTAATCCCGATCGGATCGAAAGCTCTGTGTCCAGGGCATAGAGCCTGAAGAAGTATCTGTGGGGTTTTCCTCTGGGCGGACAGGGTCCCCCGTAGCCGATCCGGCCAAAATCATTGCTGCCCTGAAGCGTGCCGTTTTCCAGCTTCTCGGTAGCAGGAATCGCTTCTGCAAGTCGATCGGAATCGGCGGGGATGCAATAGATGACCCAGTGCACCCACGTACCCATAGGGGCGTCCGGATCATCGCAGACCATAGCAAAACCTTTCGTTCCCGGCGGCGCGTTTTCCCAACGTAGCGGCGGGGAAATATCCCGACCATCGCAGGTATATATTCGAGGGATCGTGCTTCCCGCCTCGACCGTAGAGCTTTTCAAGCTGAGCGCCATATCCTCTTCACCTCCTTCTCCATCTTATTACAAGGTAAGAGCTGTACAATCCATTCACCGCACAGTCCATACTACCATGATAATACACTCAAGAGGGAATGCAATAGCCGATAGAGGAAAGCTACACTACTGGTAGCGATTGTAACTGCGGACCTCCGCCAGAGGTTTTCTGCGCTTCCCTCGGACCCGCTCGTCCCGCGGATAGCCAAGGGCAATCATCAGGTACACCCGTTTGTTTCGCGGAATATCGAGAAGCTTTTTCACAGCCTTCTCGTGAAACCATCCGAGAATGCAGGTGCCCAGGCCGAGCTCTGTGGCCTGTAAACAGAAGTGCTCGGTCGCAATCCCAATATCGATCAAGCCGAAATCAAATCGGCGCAGGAATTGTCCTGTCTTTGCCCTTACACTTACCTTGTCTGCCATAACCGCCACCAGGACCGGCACCTGATCGGTAAACGTATTAAACGAACGAAAAGGGCCCACCGTTTCTTTGGCCACGATCGATATCAAATCGGGATCATCAACAACGATGAACTTCCAGGGCTGAGAGTTCGAGGTAGAAGGAGCGAGCCGGGCCGCGCCCAGACACGCTTCGATCTTTTCCCGCTCCACCGGCTTGTCGGCATACTGACGCACACTTTGACGCCGAACGACCAGATCCAAGAAACTCATCCTAGATTCTTTTGTCTTCATGTGGTTTTTAGGGCAGATCTATGAAGTGACCGTAGGACCAGCCTGAAAGACCGTCCTCCCTTTGAACCAGATACCAGAAATCGTTCATGCTACCAATCGACACACGCTGCCCACTTCTCTTGAGGACCTCGACCCGGTCTCCCCTGTCGAGATGGCCGACGATCTCCGCATCGAGACTGGGATAGGCTCTTACCCGCACCCTGCTGTCGTTCAGAACACCTCGAGTCGGGGTGAAAAGATGCCCCTCCCGCTGCAACCATCGCCGAAAGTCCTCCGTGTTCACCACAGCCGTTTCAGGATTCGATCGACCCCGCAGACATACGACGGCTCGCTTCAAATCCGTTGTAAACCAAAAGAACAGGGGATCCCCTGCACTGATCCGGAAGCTCACCTCTCCTACCTGCTCACCTCCTACGTCATAGACACGCCAGCGCTCCTGTCCCGAGTACTGCGGCGGAACAAGCAACACGCTGTTGGTCAGGAAACGAATCTGCCCGGCTGGATCATTGCTTCTCAGGCGACCGCGAATCGATCGATCCTCGGTATTCCAAATAAAAACTTCTCCCGTCTCTGGATTCTGAATGAGCAGGTGCAGCGTGTCCGGTGTCAGGGAGGTCGGAACTCCCTCAATCTCCAGCCAGGTTTGTGTCTGTTTTTTCAGGTCGAATCGAAAAGGTGTGTAGATCCCCCGGCTGTCCAGACGGGCCGAGTACGCACTGCCGTCTCTTTCCGGCAACAGCGCCCAGTCAAGGGGGACGGTCCAATCCGGACCCTTTGTTTTTTCAAGAGTCGAGGGGTCAATAAAAAACAGTTTCAGAACGTGATCCCGGTCAATCGTGGAAACGAGGATCCACCCGTCTACCCGTCCCAAAAATCTATGAATTTCAAAGTACTCGGTTACTCCGCCACGATCAAGATCTATTCGCACAAGTCTGTTTCTTGTCTCAGATATTCCTCCGGTGAGCACACTACCTTCATCCTCATAGAAGGTCATGGCCGAAAAGATATTGAGATTCGCCCGACCGAGAAGGGGCAGGTCAATCTCCTCGGCTCGAACAACAGTTCCGGTGAGCACGAAGACCAATACGATCCAAAAACGATTCATTATCCTTGATTCAAAATCCCTGGACCATCATAGCTGTTTTTTCCTGCTCATGGAATCCTCACAACCCACCCCGGAGGTACGCTTGCCGGTAATTTACGAGCTTCGCGTTTGCCTTGTTGGAATCCCGGTCATGCTTGAATTGAGCATAGAGTTGCTCCTCGATGCTCGTCAGAGTTTTACCGGGGCATGTTTGATGCCCCCATTCGGTCACTATGAAATCGTCGGGAAAATACGGGGGGAATAGAAGCTATCTCCGGGATACCTGTTCTCTGATATCTTTTTCGCCTTGGTCTGACAGGGCAAAACTGTCCAGCTCCTGCTCAAGCTGATCCCTAGAAATGCTATTACGCCTTGATCTTCTTCTCCAGCTCTTGGATTTCCTCCTCGAGCTCTTCGATCTCTGTTTCTCTGCGAACATCGATCTCCGAAGAAACTACAGAGGAACACGTGGCTTTGGAACGCGCCCTTATCAGCTCCTGAAGCTTTCTCTTTTTTTCTGCAAGTTCATCCTTTGTGTTCGGCATCGAATCCTCCCCTCAGGAAATTGTATTATTTCACAACTTCTGGTCGCCGTCTACCACCTCTACAAAAGCCCTCACCTCGGAGCCCTGACCAGTCAGATCCACAATGACGTGCCACTCTCCTTTATGAGGTGGCCTGAAAGTGCAGGCGATCTTGTCTGAATGCTCGCTGTTGCTCTGGTAGGATTTCCCTATCCGATACTTGTAGTAATTCAACGTGTCGAGCAGCCGTACATTTGCGCGGTTGGAAAGAGAAACCTTGATAATCTTCGATGGTCCGGCGTGAACCTTGTAGTGCAGATAGTTCACCTCAGTCTCCGTCTCCTGCTACGCTTTGCAACGATTTCTCGATTTTAGCCCAAGAATCCCGCAGTGTCACCGTCCGATTTAAGACCAATCTGTTTCCTGTGGAATCCGGATCCACGCAGAAGTATCCCTGCCGTAGGAATTGGTAACGGTCTCCCGGTACGGCATCCCGAAGGGAGGACTCGAGCTTCACACCCTCGAGCACCTCTAGGGAGTTTGGGTTCAAATTATCTTTGAAGTCTCCTCCCTGTTCTTCGTCTCCGGGGTTCTCTTTGGTGAACAACAAGTCGTAGAGGCGCACCTCCGCATCCAAAGCATGCTCAGTGGAGACCCAGTGAAGTGTACCACGAACTTTACGTCCGTCTTCGGACCACCCGCCCCGCGTCTCCGGGTCGTAGGTGCAGTGGATTTCGAGGATCTCCCCAGTGCTCTCGTCCTTCACAACCCGTGTGCAGGTGATATAGTAGGCATGCTTCAACCGAACCTCCCGCCCCGGCGACAGACGGAAATATTTCTTCGGCGGATCTTCCCGAAAATCTTCCTGTTCGATATACAGTTCCCTTGAAAAAGTCAACAACCGCGTCCCGGCAGCAGGATCCTCCGGGTTGTTTTCTGCCTCCACCTCCTCGACCTTACCTTCGGGGTAGTTGTCTATGATTACCTTCAGCGGCCGAAGAACCGCCATGACTCTGGGAGCACGCCTGTTCAAGTCTTCCCGGATGAAATACTCGAGAAGTGAGATGTCAACAGTACTGTTGGTCTTTGAAACACCTATTCGGTCACACAAGGCTCGAATCGCTTCCGGCGTAAATCCTCGACGCCGCAATCCTGAAAGCGTAGGCATGCGCGGGTCGTCCCAACCGGCGACGGATCCATCCTGAACCAGCTCGAGGAGCTTGCGCTTGCTCATTATCGTGTAACTCAGGTTGAACCGGGCAAACTCAATCTGCTGGGGTGGTTCTTTAAAATCCAGTTGTGCAACAAACCAGTCGTACAGCGGTCTGTTGTTCTCAAACTCGAGGGTACAGATAGAATGGCTGATTCCTTCGATCGCATCCGACAGAGGATGGGCATAGTCGTACATCGGGTAGATACACCAGGTTGACCCTGTTCTGTGGTGAGGGGTATACCGAATTCGGTAGATCGTTGGATCACGCATATTGATATTAGGAGAGCGCATATCAATCTTCGCTCTCAGCACGTGCTCCCCTTCCTTGTACTTTCCGGCGCGCATGCCCTCGAAGAGCTCTAAATTCTCCTCGATGGAACGATCACGGTAGGGACTGTTCTTTCCCGGCTCGGTTAGAGTTCCCCGGTATTCCCGAATCTCATCGGCTGTCAGGCTGTCTACATAGGCTTTTCCGTCCTTTATCAATCGAACCGCAAACTCGTAGAGCTGCTGGAAATAGTCCGAGGCGTAGTATTCCCGATCGCCCCACTCGAATCCGAGCCAGTGTACATCTTCCTTGATCGAATCGACGTATTCCACCTCTTCTTTGGTGGGATTGGTATCATCGAAGCGCAGGTTGCACAAACCTGAGAACTCCGCGGCGATGCCAAAATTCAGGCAGATCGCCTTTGCGTGCCCGATATGCAGATACCCGTTCGGTTCCGGGGGAAAACGGGTGTGGACACGTCCGCCTCTCTTGTTGCTTTTAATATCCTCAACAACGATCGCACGAATAAAATCTGAAGCAGATGCAGAATCCCACACGGAGGCGTCTTTCTTCTTATTGTTTGAGCTATTATCAGAGTTCACCGGTCACTTCTCTTTATTTGTACACTCTGGCCGAAAGCCAAAAGTCTAGCATATATTGATCGTTTATTCCAGAGACCAACCTCGGCTCCTCGGGTTGGTGTCCAGAACCGGGGAACAGGGGAATACCCAATTCGAAGTGGAATCGTTACAATTGTCAACGATCGGGGACATTTGATGATACGGAGAATAGAAGAGCGCGATCTGGTGCGGGTCAGCGCTCTGATACAAAATACCTTGCTCGTTTCCAACAGCGCTGATTATGATCTGAAAATTGTCGGCAACCTGATCAGCGCTTTTTCTCCCTCCCAGCTGCGAGCCGTCGCGAAGAAACGCAGGATCTTTATTTGCGAGGAGAACGGGACTGTCTTGGGAACGATCGGTTTGAAGGACAATAGAGTGTATAATTTTTTTGTTGCCCCGGACAGGCAGGGGAGCGGGGTCGGACGAGAACTACTGGATTTCGTTGAGAATAGGGTGAGAAAAGAGGGATGGGAGAGGCTTTCTGTTGCTTCGAGCCTTACCGCTGTAACCTTCTACAGAAAAATGGGATATATTCGCAAGGGAGAACAGGATAATGAAACATACGGACGCACCGTGACGATGGAAAAACGTTTATAGGCGATCAGCAGATACGCTTCGATGTGCTCCAGCTTTCAAAACTCCATTCCGAACAGCACGTATTCCAGGTTGAATCCAATATTTTTATAAAAACGACGGGCATCCCGGTTGCCTCTTTCGGTCCCGACTTCGATCTCGTCCAAACCGCACTCCCTGGCCGCCGCAATCCCAGCCTTGACTAGTTGGGTACCGATACCCCGACCCCGCTCGCTGCTTGAAACCACCAGCTCGTTTACAAGGGCCGTGCCCCCGTCGTGCAGGAGTGTTTTGTAGAACACCAGAGATATGAGCCCAACGACCCGTGAATGCTCTACAGCGACATAGTTCCTGTACACATCGGGAAATCGAACCATCAACTCGTACGTTCTTTGTACACCACGGTGCTCAACAGGGCTGCCCGTACTTGTTACTTCTCCCAGTTGATCCAATAACGATACGACTGCTCCGAGATCCCCAGATCTTAGTTCTCGTATTTCGATCATCTCACCTTTTTGCTCGGTAGATCGCGCTGTTTAACGCGCCCATGTTTGGAATGGTGAAAGTAGTTCCCTCTTCCTCGGATGAACGAATATTGGATGAAGAACCGGCTCCATGCAATTGACCTACTCGGATTCAATTATATATACTACCTGAAGATTGAGAAAGGGGACAGTATTGTCGAGACGCTCTGGATACAGTGCACAGAAAAGACGCCGTGAATTGGCCAAGCAAAAGAAGAAGGCGGCCAAAAAAGAACGAAAACTTCACAGATCCGAACAGGATGAAGAATCTCTCGTAGCGGAGTACCTTGGACTTGAGGTGGAATCCGAAGAACAGATGGATGAAGAATCCGAGGACATAGAGGAGAACGAAGAGAGTTCCGACTGATTTCGTTCTAGGTGTTGTTAACCCACTCTTTCCTCACCCAACCCAACTGCAGCCTATCGATGACCCGCCCTTAAATACCGGATAGCGTGCTCTGCATTCGAACCGCACATCTGAGCTGTTGGATTCAGATCTGCACACACCGAAGGCCTGTCGGATTTTCCGTACAATTTTTTGTTGTCGAGCACCTCTTTGGTTGGCACTTCTATCTACCACTATGTTTCTTTAGAAATGCTTTCGCTGTCTTCCTCGTTTTAGGACTGCTACAGTTGAGTTGATCCTCAACAAATCCGATAACTTCTGCTTTGTTTTCCAACTGATCGTATATCTGGTCGAAGGCTTGGATGATATCAGCCTTGATCAAATCTTTTCGACCCTGTTTATGTTGAGTTCCGTCTATCGCGAGCAGCTTTTTTGCAATCTGCTGCACAACCTCGGGAAGATGGGAAGCGATTGTTCCGCAATTGCGGGCAATATAACAAGGGGGAATCACACTTGTATCGTCGAGGTGCCTGAAATATCTGTCGAGAATTCCTTTGAATTTCAAACCGTTGTCTACAGGAATAAGATGCGGCAGTATATTGATAGCGGAACAGCGATGATAGGTGTTTTCGCTCTCCAGAAGTCCAACCAATGAATCCCAATAGGGGTATACATGCTCCGGTGCATTCCGAGCTACGTTCACCAAAACCATATTGCAGTTGTACCTGTAATTATCAACTGAGAAAGTCAGCCCGTTGATGAGCTGCTTAAGAGCTTCATCGTTCCCGGCAGCCAGACTAGACAGAATTTCGACATCAGGATCCTCTTCGTTTAAAAGACGAGCTAGTACATCCAATCCATTACTCATCTATACGGGCTCTCCAATATATCCATATTACTTCAACGTTGTTCCACCCACAAGAAATTGTAATCTTTGCGCAACAGTCTATAATGAACGAACCAATGCCTCGAAAGGAGGAACGTCTCGATGAATAAGATTCTCTCCTGGATCCCCGTTTTCGTTCTTCTGACCGTCCTGTGCTCGGCTCAGGAAATCGATCTGCCCGTGTTTTTCCTACGCTACGATGGAGGAGTAGGCAGCGAGGAAATGGAGTCGGAAGATGGAGGGGGGGAAGAGGTCGAGCCCTCCTCTCAGCGCCATAAAGTGACGCTAAGGATCAAAGAGCAGTGGAGTGACAGCTTTACTACAAATTTCTACACTGCAGTATCCCGGAAAGAATATTTCCAGCAAAGTGGCAGCTATACCTACTTCTATGTAAATCCCGACTTCGTCTGGGATATCTCCGACCGGGTCAGGTGGAGTTCAGCATTTCGATCCAAGTGGACCTGGTACGACGAGTTGGATTCTTATGGTGAGTCCAAAGACCTAACCAGCCTCTTGGCGAAAACCGAGTTCACAGTGAAAGTACTGGATCAGTTGAAGCTCACTCCTTCCTTCCGGGGCGTGTTCGACCTGTATCGGAACGAGGAAAAGATCCAGCAAACCTACACCGCGGGACTAAGCGTTGAATCGAGAATCAACCCGGAGGTACGTCTAAGCGGCCGCTACCGGGGCATCCTGCGCATTCCTTTGGGAGCTGAAAGCACTATCAGCGATCGATTCAACAATGAATTTGGTATCAACCTCTCCTGGGATCCCAACAAATAATAACGCGTCTTCTTCACACGGCTATATACACAGCCGGAGGGGCATACTACCGAAACTCACCCTGGGTCTGTTCATCTAATCTCTCGAAAACCTGTTGGGAGATAACAAACCCGCCACGGTACGCAGTTTTGCCACACTGTGGCTGTTAACCAAAGCGCATACAAATTTCTAAATAGTTCCCGGGGCTGACAATGAGCCTATACATGAGCAAACCCATCGACTAGGTCTTGCTCAGGATGTAGTGAAGCTTATTGCCGTAATAAGCGGCCAGATGAGGATTGTGGATGAACACCTCGTTTCTGTCGTGCTCCAAAGTAAGATAGGACTTCAAGGGCACCACCGGTCTTTCGCGAAAGTTGAAAAGGTCTTCAACTCGCTTCAACATGGTGTCGACTGACTTGAATCTTTCGGCCGTTGAGTGCAGCGGGGAACAATCTATGTTTACACTTTGCAATTTTCTGATGTTGTGTACAACGTTTAGCTTCAAATCCCGTTTTGGAAGGGTAAACCTGTTGTCGATGGAATGAAAGATCAGTGTGCTTTCGTATACTCGGGTTAGCTTGGCGATTTCATAGCGTACGGTTTCCGCAAACTCTCTGGCGCGACCGCTAAAATCGGTAGGAATCCCTTCACCGAACTTTATACACACTCTCGATTTTTCTTGATGAAGCTCCTTCGAAAACGGGGCCTTAAAAAATGTGTAGTAGTGGTCGTAGATGTATTTGGCCATCTTGGGTCTGCGGGTCTTGGCTCGAAACTCCCGAAATAACACGTCTTCGGGAACTCTCTCGTAGGATATGGACACCGGTACGTATTCAGCATCTTTGATTCCCAGCTCCCGCAGAACCCTGGTAACTGTAATGAAAACATAAGGTGACAAGGGATTGAACATCCCGCTATACGAGCGGCCGTACTTCACCTCCCCGGAGTACGGGTCTGTTTCATACCCCGGAAACACAAGAAGGTTGTAGCCTTCCTTGCCGAAGATACGTTCCAGCTGTTTCAAGTACAACCTGCTGTAGATATCTCGATCGATCACAATCGGTCTTTTACCAAGGTACTTTGCCAAAAGATTGTACAACCAGTGGCTGGAATAAAAAGACCGAGACCCCCGGATGCTCATAAATGCGCCGCAGCCGCGCAGTATCGTATCCAGGGGCCCAATAAACAGGTTGTCCCCCGCTTGGATTACAGTCTTGATGTCGGCCAAGAACAACTTGCTCTGGAGGAGAAGCCAGTCATACTCGCTCTGGTGGTCGGGGATGAATATTAACCATTTTCCCGAATCAGCCTTCCTCTTTACTTTGTCCAGACCGATCACGCGCACGTCGCTGAAGCAGCCCTTGAACAAGAAGTGCTCGCAAATATAGGAAACAGTGGTGAGAGTCCTTCGATTCCAGTTATGATGGAGGAGACGCAGTAATGTTCGTTCTGGTGGTGTTTTCATAGACCGCTGTCCGGACACAAAGTATATGTACTACGCAGCAGTCTGTAAACTATGAGACACTCTCCCAGCGTACTATTGCATCGTAGCCCAGACGCCTGACAACTTCGGCGATCCGTTCTAGTGAGCCGGGATTCCCAGAGTATTGAACACGGATTTCCTGCTGCGCAGTATCTACTTGAACATCCGAAACACCTTGAACCTTTCTCCCCAGGTGTTCAATAGCATATACGCAAGAGGCGCAATTGGCCCCGTTTACATCAAGAATTGCTGTTTTTTCGTTCATGATTCCAATGTAAGAACAGATCCACCCAGCGGCAACCCTACACAGCGCACAATCGGATTAATAGTTCAGCACAAGTTCTTCTGAAATCTTGTGGTGCGTCAGTTTAACAAAGAGGGTTTGAGTTCTTTCATCGTAGGCCCAACCGTCGGTATAGCGAAAGTACTCCGGATCCGATTTCCAGGGAATTCCGTGCATAACCACCGAAGTCATCCGTCGAATCCCCTGAATGAGCAGGTAGTGAGTCTCTCCGGTCGGGAAGGAGAAGAAGAATCGAAACTGTTGATCATCAATTTTAACATCCGTAAGCAGGGAAGCAGTCCATATCCAACTACCCGGATACAAATAGGAATACAGGGGGTACTCCGCAGGTGTATAGTGTACACTTGGCACAAGCCTGTAGATAGATTCCGGAGACAGAAGATCCCCTATCGGTTCAGCCTTCCCACCTTGAATCCGTACCCGGGTTGGTACAAATCCTTCAGAATCAGCAAGATCTAACACTGAATAGATGAGAGTTCGGCCCAGGGGAATATATGAATCTTTGGCCAAGGCTTTTCCAGCTCGCATCAACGTGTTGCCGACCAGTATTGATTCATACAGGTTGGCTTCTGAGGCCTGGGTTGACGATGATCCGCTAAAGAAAAGTCCCTTTCGGGTTTTCTTAATCTCCGGCAGAAGGAAACGATCGATGATATCTGAAACCCGTGTAAAAGTCGCCTCGCCGATTGCGAGATACTCAACGGCTTCCAAATACACATTGACTAGATAGATCAGCGTATTGACTTCTGTTGTTTCCAGCTGAACACTATCGGCTAGACGAAGAACCTCCTCCGCCAGAGAAAAGGGAGCATGATTCAGGATGAAGCGGAGCAGGTTTGGTGTTCTAAATACCGAGAACTCCGCTCGTTTTATCAAATCCGTGATCCGATCGATTTCATCCGTCGCGCTCTGCTGTCGGGCGGACAAGAACGATGGAAGGTTCCCCAGATAGGCTGCACTATTATACAGCGATGGATTGTCTGCGTTGTCTCTGAGCAGTTGGCGCAAATTTCTAGATATGACAGCCAGCATCCGCCGATATTCACCCCTTTTGATTGCCTCTGAGATCAAGGATATTCCCAGATCGCTTATCAATTCCTGACTGCTCGGATTGCTGATGAAAACACTGTTCCAGTACTGATAGGATCTGTTCAGATATGATTCAACCTTCTCAATTAATTCTTCCTGATCGATCAAAGTGAAATTGCGGGAGAACCAATACAGGTAAGGCTCCTTTTCCTCTAACAGCCGCTCAAAGACAATAGAGTTCTCAGCACTGTCACTCTCCATCTGCAATACGAATCTTCCCTTTTTTGTGTCGATCTGTGATCCACGGCCAAGGGATACGTACACGATTCCCGCCTTCCCCTTGTGCGACAGGAGAGGAATCCCTTTTACTGCCACCTCTGCACCCTTCACAATCGTGAAGGGCAGTGAAAGCGTCCTCATTCCTTCAAGCCGCTTCGGAATTATCGGATTGATCACGACCCGATCACCCAAAGCGCCTTCGACCACAAATCGCAGAGCAGTATCATCGCTGAAAGCAATTTCAAAACCATCGGGGAATCGACTAAAGGATTCCAAGGAAAGCTTCTTCTCCCGCAGCGAACCGAAGCCGGCGATCGCGCTCGATACTTGAGAAAAATCCATTTGAAGATCGTGGAACCGTACCTCGATATGTCTTATGCGCTGCCGGCCTCCCAGGGTTTTGGCGTAAACGCCCGAGACTGATAGACTGCCGACTTTTTCCCCGAGCTCTTCTCCGGTCCGAAACTGCATGAAGACGAAAAAAAGGATGACGCCGATATAGAGTACCGGAATAATATAGTATATTGGAGAGAGCTTTCGCTTCATGGGGGGTTTATTCTATCATCGGGTATCCAAAGATTCAATATTGGCCTGAATCCGCAGGCGGGGCTGACGCGTGCTTGAACACATTCCGGCGGCTGTTGTACCGTCCAATTGGTACAGATAAAGCAGGCAGTGAAAACTGGGCAGGTGAACAATCATCGATTGAATATTTTTTTATCTCTCGCAACCGGTATTCTCATGCTATCTTTGTATCTTGCCACGTGCAGCGGCGTCCCCGTTAGAGAGACAGAGGAAGAAGGACCTCCAGAGTTTCCCTATCATAAGATCAAAGAGTACATAGAAGCGGGGGATCCCGATGCCGCCCTCGAGGCGTATCGCGGTTATCTGGAGAAACACCCCGACTCTTCCAAAAATCGACTTCTTCTTGCCCGGCTGCTCATGGCTGCGGGCTATCGGCAGGAGGCTCGCCTGGAACTTGACAAGCTGATCGAAGAAACCGGTCCCACGGTAGATGTATTACTCGCCTTCAGTTATCTGGAAAGACTGACGGGCAACCCGGGCAAGGAGAGACAATACCTGGAAGACGCTTTGGAGATCGACAGAACTAATCCTGCGGTGCTGGCGGCGCTGGGCAACCTGCAACTGGAGGCTGAAGAGTACGAGCCGGCGGAACTTTCCTTTAGGGCTGCCCTAGAAGCGGATTCTCGAGAACCAACAGCCCTGCGCGGGCTGGGTACCGTATTCCTCAATCAGGAGAAATTCGATCAGGCGGTCGACATCTTCGGCGCAGCCATTGCTGTTGATCCCGACAACGGAATGAACTATGCTGATCGCGCACGCGCCAGGGCTGCTCTGAAAGACCGGCAAGGAGCAGTACAGGATCTGAGCAAAGCAATCGAACTGGACCCGGGCTTCTATTGGAACTACATAGATCGCGGGAGACATTACCTGAAGCTACACATGTGGGAGGAAGCCGATCGGGATCTTACACAGGCAATCGCAATCGATGGGGATATCTTTCTCGCCTATGTCTACAGGGCGGGCCTCTATGACCGGCTCAACCGAAGACTTGAGGCGATCGCCGATTACAACCGGGTTCTTGAGCTCAATTCTGAGTACTACTTCGCCTATGCCCCATTGGCGATACTACATTATATAGAGGAGAACTGGAAACCTGCGGCTGAGGAGTTTCGACAGGCCTACACTCACGAACAGGAGGAACCTGCTTACGCTCTTCTATCGGCTCTCAGCCTAATCCAGCTCGGCGAGAGCGAAGTGGCGAAGGACTATCTCAGCGAACAGCTCGAAAGCTTCCCGCGGGACTCCTGGTATGGTGCGATTGCCCGTTACCTGATAGAACCGGCTCTGGAGCTTCGTACGATCGACCTCGCCAACAAGGAGCAGAATAAGCTGATCCAGGGGCGGATGCTCTTTTTCATCGCCTCTCGATTATTGCTTCAGAACAGAGTAGAGACGGCGCTTCGATATCTGCTCCTGGTAACGGAGATAGATCGCCGCGACCTGCCGGAGAAGAGAATCGCCGAGTCTGTTCTCAGTCGGTTTGATTACGAGGACTGACGGGCTGACGCCTTGCTCTTTTTCAAGGAAACTGACACATTCTAGTATAAAGATTCGACGGAGTAGAGAAAAGTGAAAGAGCAGGACAATCCCATGAGCACCAAACATCAAGAGAACGTCATCCCGTACCACGAGACCGTTACCCGCCTGAATTTGGGAGACAGAGAGTTCATACTGGTTGGCACGGCCCACGTGTCCAGTCGAAGTGTAGAGGAAGTTCGAGAGGTCATCCTTGCCGAGGAACCGCAGCGGGTGTGCGTCGAAATTGATGAAACCCGTTTCAACTCCCTTATAAAAAAACAGTCCTGGAAAAATCTGAACATCGGACAGGTGCTGAGAGAGCGAAAAGGGTTCCTTCTGCTCGCCAATCTAGTGCTCTCTTCGTTTCAGCGTCGTCTGGGTTTGGAAATGGGGGTATCCCCCGGAGAGGAGATGCTCACAGCGGTCAAGATTTGCGAAGAACAGGGAATCGCTTTCAGCCTTTGCGATCGGGACATTCAGGTCACCCTTCGCCGAGCTTGGTCACGCTCCAGTCTCTGGGGAAAAAACAAGATGCTCGCTGCCATGCTCAGCTCTATTTTTACGCGGGAAAAACTCGACGCCGAAGAGATCGAAAGACTGAAGGCCAAAAGCACGTTTCAAAACATGATGGACGAGCTTGCCTCGTTTTTGCCGTCGGTCAAAGAAGTGCTGATCGATGAACGGGACCGTTTTCTCGCTACCCGAATTTACAATGCGGCGGGGAATAAGATCGTTGCCGTCATCGGAGCAGGTCACGTTGAAGGAATCATAGAGAGCCTCAAAAGGCTGGATGCAGGTACTCTTGAAAACGACACTTCCTCTCTGGAAACAATCCCGCCTCGTAAGAAAATTTCTCGGATTCTCCCATACCTGGTTCCGGCAATCATCGTTGGACTGATCGTCGCGGGCTTTTTCCGCTCCGGCTGGCAACTGAGCCTCTCCATGATGTGGAAGTGGATATTGGTCAATGGTACGCTGTCGGCAATCGGATCGCTTCTGGCCTTGGCACATCCGATCACCATTGCTGCCGCGTTTATTGGTGCTCCAATTACTTCGCTGAATCCAACCATAGGAGTTGGCCTACTTACCGGGATTGTGGAAGCCACGTTGCGCAAACCCCGTGTCACGGATTTCGAAAACCTCCCCGAAGATCTCCTGAGTTTTCGGGGGTTCTTCCGAAACAGGATCACACACATTCTATTGGTCTTTCTGTTCTCCAGCATTGGGAGCTCTTTGGGTACGTTCATCGGCATCCCCTACCTCACTTCCCTTCTGCGATAACTTCGAAAACTGCGAAGGCCTCGCCAGCCTTTCCTTGTTCACGCAAGAGAACCGGCAGCGACTTGTGTTTCTTCCAGGCTGCCAGTAGAATGCTCCTATGGTTACAGAGGAAATGATCCGACGGCTTCCCAAAGTCGAGCTGCACGACCACCTGGATGGGGGAGTACGGCCACAAACGATCGTTGAACTAGCCGAAAAGCACAACGTTGAAATTCCGAAAACAAAGCCGGACGACCTGGCCAACTGGTTTCATCGGGGCGCGGACCGCAAAAACCTGAGCATGTATCTTGAAGGCTTTCGAACGACTCTTTCGGTGATGCAGACCGAGGAAGCCCTCGAGCGGATCGCCCGGGAAACTCTCGAGGATCTGGCCGAAGATAACGTTGTCTATGTGGAGATTCGTTTCGCCCCGGTTCTTCATTTGCAGGGCAAACTCAATCTGGAGAAGGTGGTACAGTCGGTCCTACGGGGCTTGGAAGCGGGCAAGGAATCGACAGGTGTGCAATACGGCCTGATCCTCTGCGCCATGAGGGACCAGACGGTCAGTCTGGAAACGGCGGAGCTGGCTGTGGCTTTTAGGGAGAAAGGAGTGGTCGGATTTGATCTGGCCGGGGACGAGTACGGTCATCCGCCGAAGAAACACCTCGACGCTTTCGAGTTCATTCGGCGGATGAACTTCAACATTACCATCCATGCCGGAGAGGCTTTCGGCATGGAATCGATCTGGCAGGCGATCCAGTACTGCGGTGCCCACCGCATAGGACACGCAACCCGTCTTCTCGAAGACATGTCGATCCAGGGGACTCGAATCGAAAAAATGGGCTCCCTGGCCCACTTCATAAGGGACAAACGCGTTCCCATGGAAATGTGTCTATCCTCAAACATCCACACTGGAGCAGCCGCTTCGCTGGACGAGCATCCCTTCCCCATGTACTTTAGAAACGACTTTCGAGTGTTCCTTTGTACAGACAACCGGCTGATGAGCAACACCAGCCTCGGAAAGGAGTTGCTCCTGGCGGTCAATCACTACAACCTTACGCTTCGAGATTTGGAAAAGATCACCATCAACGCCATGAAATCGGCGTTCATCCATTACGACGAACGGATACGGATCATCTACGATATCTTGAAGCCGGGATTCACCCGCATCCGTGAGGAAATTACCTCACTATCTTAGAGTGATTTAAGAGTCATGATACCCGACAAAGTGCGAGAGGTGCTGGAAAGCAACAATCTGCGGGCGCTCGAGTTTGCAAAAGGCAGCACCCCTACCGCGGTGTTGGCCGCAGAGAAGCTGGGTGTGGCGGTTGGAAACATCGTCAAGTCGCTTTTGTTCGTAGCCAAGGATGGACGGTACTTCATGGTTGTATGTGCCGGAGACAGAAAGGTAGCCAACGCCAAACTCAAGGCGGCGATTGGCGTGAAGACTCGCATGGCTAATGCCGAGGAAACTTTCACAGCCACCGGTTATCAACCCGGTGGAGTATGCCCCTTCGGGGTCGAAGGAATCGAGATCCTTCTCGATCTCTCTCTCCAAAACTACGATACGGTCTATCCGGCTGCAGGCACTGACAGCTCCGGTGTACCGATGAGCTTCGAAGATTTGAGACGCATCACCGGAGGGCGTGTTTGCGCCTGTACAGCGGAATGAGAGAGCACTTTGACAATTTTCCGTAAAAAGGGCAAAATTTGCCTCGTTATTACGGAGGACATCGCAATCTTCCTTCCAATTGTGATCGAAGATTGCGACATTAGCGACCCGGTGAAGATATCGGGTTGCAGGAAAGCAAATGACAGGAGGTCCGCATGGCAGACCTAGCCGTTACCTACATGGGCATACAACTAAAGAATCCGATCATTGTTTCCAGCTCCAGCCTGACAAACACTGTAGAAAAGATCAAGCGCTGCGAAGATTCCGGGGCCGGTGCGGTAGTCTTGAAATCCCTGTTCGAGGAGCAGATCGAAGCCCAAACCGCGGAAATCGAAAAAGACTCCTGGCCCTACCCCCATCCGGAAGCCTTCGACTACGTACGGCAGATGGGGATGCGGCTGGGTCAAGACGAGTATCTCAAACTCATAGAAAATGCAAAAAAGGCTGTGGACATTCCGGTACTCGCCAGCCTGAACTGCATTACACCCAAGTGGTGGAATAACTATGCAGCGGAAATCGCCAGGGCGGGGGCCGATGCGATCGAGCTGAACATCGCCATTCTTCCTACCAATCCCGAACACAGTGCGGAAGAGATCGAAAAGACCTATGTCCGGATAGTAGAGGGGATTCGCCGCAAGGTCGATCTGCCGATCGCCGCCAAGATCGGTCCCTATTTCACTTCCCTGCCCCAGATCACCCGCGAGCTTCGCAACGCCGGTACCGCGGCCCTGGTCTTATTCAACCGATTTTATCAACTGGACATCGATATCGAAAAGCTTGAACTTACACCGGGCTATCACCTCAGTTCTCCCGACGAGATCTACGTTCCTCTACGTTGGATCGCCATCCTTTCCACCCAGGTCGGCTGTGAACTGGCAGCTTCCACAGGCATCCACGATGGAAGCGCAGTCATCAAGCAGCTACTTGCCGGAGCCCAGGTGGTACAAATCTGCTCGAACCTCTACCAGCAAGGAATGGGACGAATCAAGGTCATACTCGAGGAGCTGGCGAGTTGGATGGACGCCCATGGATACCAGAGCATCGAGGAGTTCCGGGGTAAGATGTCCATGGAAGTCAGCGAAAAACCGGAGTACTACGAGAGGCTTCAGTATATTAAAGTTTTCGTTGGTCTGGAGTAGAGTGTTTCTCCCGCACCTGAGACGCTGTTTCGAAAGTTCGACCTGCTCGCCTGGACATTGTCATCCTGAGGAAACAACCCGGCGCGGCAGGAAGGGACTTATTCGGGTTACGATCTCGTAGTTGATCGTCCCCGCCCATTCAGCCATAGTCTCGGCACTGACCTTTTCCTCCCCGTCCCGTCCTAGAAGAACCACCTCTTCCTCGAGCCGTGCCTCTGGAATGTCGCTGACATCCACCATGGTCAGGTTCATACAAACCCGTCCAACTACCGGTGCTCTTTTCCCCCGGATCAGCACATAGGCCGTGTTTCCCAGTTTCCGATCATACCCGTCGGCATAGCCCACGGGAAGCACAGCCAAACGGATAGGGCGAGTAGCTTTGTAGGTACAACCATAGCCGACATAGCTCCCTTCGGGAAGGTTCTTGATCTGAACGATGCGGGTCTTCCAGGTCGCCACAGGCTTTAGATCGGGTATCGGCCGGCGCCCGAGTAGAGTGGAGAGGTAGGTCTCTCGAGAGGGCCACAGACCGTAGATGCCAATCCCGGCGCGGACAAGATTAAAATGAGTTTTTAAAAAGAGGATCGCAGCGGCCGTGGCAGCGGTATGAATAAAATCAGGTTTCACCTTCAAACGATCCATCATGTCCAAGACTTTACGAAAGCGATCGAGCTGCTGCTGGGCGTAGTCGTGATTCAGGGTATCCTCGATATTGGCAAAATGAGTGGACACGCCGATCAGCTTCACTCCTTCTACTGTTTTCAACTGCTCGACAAATCCTTCTATTTCTTCGGGCAGGATACCCTGACGTCCCGTACCTGTTTCCACCTTCAAATGCAGTCGGGCGGACCCGATTCCCCGGAAATCCAGCCGCGCCAAAGCCTCGAGGGTTTCTCTGTTGTATACGGTGAGATCCAGATTGCGAAGGATCGCTTCCTCGAGGGCGCGGAGTGGTACATACCCGAGTATCAGGATCGGGCGCTTTTCTCCCATCTCTCGCAGCTCGATTCCCTCCTCCAGAGAGTTAACGGCAAACCAGTCCGCCGAAGGAAGCAGAGGGATCATCTCCTTAATCCCGTGTCCGTAGGCGTTTGCTTTCACCACTGCGCAGAGGATGGTCCCCTTCTTCAGTCCTTTGCAAAGTTCCCGGAGGTTGTGATCCGGAGCCTCTCCATCAAGCTCAACCCATACCAGTTCACTCATTGCTCCAAAAGGATACACACAACTACCAGCGCTTATCAACAGAAAGAACTTCGGTTATACTGACAGACTGAAATTTATTGCGGTTTAAAAAGTATTGTCTTCGGCCAAAAAAGCGGGTATGCCCTTGTCTCAAGCAAAAGATCTGCAGTCTATCTGGTTCTCCGATTCAAACAAAACGGTGAGCATCATCGATCAACGTTCTCTGCCCCTTCAACTGGTCATCGAGGAGGTTACCAGTCTCCAACAGATGTGCATCGCCATTCGGGAGATGCATCTGCGCGGAGCACCACTGATAGGAGTGGCTGCCGCCTACGCCATGTACCTGGCCTGTCGTGAAGCAGAACGGAGTGGTACCGCCGGCACCCTGACGGTGGCGTCCCAACTGCTATTGGCCACCCGACCTACCGCAGTCAATCTGGCCTGGGCGGTACAGCGCCAGGTAAATGAGCTGCAATGGATAGACGAGCCGGCGAAGAGGACCGCCGCGGCTCTGGCCGTGGCTCGGAAAATCGAAGCAGAGGATATCGAGGGCTGTCGAAGAATCGGTGAGTTTGGAGCAAGCCTGATCGAAGAGATCTACAGCAAGCGGCAGAGCACGATAAACGTACTCACCCACTGCAATGCAGGGTGGCTGGCCTGTGTACGTCATGGCACCGCTACTGCTCCGATATACAGGGCTCACCGTGAGGGCATTCCTCTACACGTCTGGGTCGATGAAACCCGCCCCCGGAATCAGGGAGCTCGGTTGACTGCCTGGGAACTCGCTCAGGCCGGAGTCCCCCATACGGTGATTACAGACAACACCGGGGGACACTTAATGCAACACGGGCAGGTGGATCTGGTTATCGTGGGTTCGGACCGTACCACCAGAAGCGGCGATGTGGCTAACAAGATCGGGACATATCTCAAGGCACTGGCGGCGCGGGACAACGGGATACCCTTCTACGTTGCTTTACCCTCCTCGACGATCGACTGGAGCCTTCGTGATGGGATTGCCGAGATTCCGATCGAGGAACGCGACGCCGAGGAGGTCTGTTTCGTACGGGGAGCGCTAAGAGACAGGCAGGAGATGGCTGAAGTCCGCATCCTTCCGGAAGGCAGCCCTGCGGCGAACTACGCCTTCGATGTCACTCCCGCTCGTCTGGTCACGGGGCTCATTACCGAGCGGGGAATCTGTCCAGCTACGGAGCAAGGAATCGCGTCGTTGTTCTCCTGAAGCGGTGCGCTCTCACCCGTCGTGGTGAAATAGCTCGGGGTGAGCGTACCCTACCGACCTACCTCCTTCAGGTATTGCTCCAATGATTGCCCGAGGTCCCAGTACAAAGCTTTGTAATATTCCTGGGGCAGATTTGAAAGCCGACTCACTCCAATGACAGAAGCATCCCGCTGGGTGACGTGCTCTTTTAGGGCCAGGGTTTGGATTGCCCTGTAGGTAAATCCTGATTCGGAGTCCTGAACCTGCGCATCGACGCCGGTCACACCACTGTAGCGGTCCACCTGGTAAGGATCGATTGAAACCAGATGACCCTTCACATACGAGCGCCCGTTTTCGAGAAGACGCTGAACAGCCGCCTTCACCAAATGCCCTACCGCTTCATGTTCGAAATGCTCATACGCCTTGGAGTGGCTGTCAGGAGAAACAACGATCGTAGGCTGGAAACCTTCCAAGACCTCGATGAGTCTGGCCAAAAGATGTTCCTCCCCACCCCAACGCCGGATAACTTCTTCGGGGGCAACGATATCTCTCTGGGTGTTGTAGGGACGATTCACCAAACCCCAACGAAGGTACATCTCAGAACCGAGAATTGACAGCGCCCGGGTAGCCTCCACGACCCGGACCTGTGACAGAGCACCGTCTTTAAGAACACGAGCGGGATAGATATCTCCGACCTTTCTCTGGGGATACAAGTCCAATCCCGACTCACCATCGGTAAAAAGAAGAGTGACAATCCTCTTTCCCGAACGGGAAGCCCAGGACATCAAGGAGCCGAAATCTATACTTTCATCATCTGGATGGGCGTGGATGAAGAGGATATCCGCCTTGAAAAACTCGACTGGACGGCCAGGGGCTACGACCTTAACTTTTGTTCTGCCGATATCAGGCGCCGATCGAGTACGAGCCGGTGTCGTTTCCGGCCTAGAAGCTTCCTCAAAGCTCAGTGCCTCCAGTGGATCAATCCCAGCGATCTGGTTTGGTCTCGAAGCAACCGTACCGAGAACCGATGCCTGTAGCATCGGCGGTTGCTGAACGGCGCGTTTATGGGCAAGAGCTGACCTTTCACGGGAGCCCGGACCCTTTCGCAGCTCCACCGCGTCAGGTGGAGCACCGTCGACGGACAGTGGAGCCGGCACATCGATGACTGTATCAGCAGGGGATTCTCTGATGACAGCCGGCCTTCTGGCTGGAGTAGGACGGGCCGGTGGTGCAGTTTGGCTGGAAGAAGACACACTGTCACGTTCAGCCCGCGTGATCTGCTTATCTACCACACTGGCAGCGTTTTCTTCAGGGATTTCTTTCCGCTTGGAGCTGCTTTCAACGACCGGGGTCGGTTGTCGGGACCGCCGCGGTTCCTGCACCTTTACGACCTCAACATCAGAGGATCCCTGCTCCGGGATCGCCGGATATTTTCTCCGCCCCTCGCTTTTTTGCTCGGCACTCTGCAGCTGGGCGGCTTTGGCCAACATGGTGTCTTGGGGCACAGCACCGGCCTGTTTGAAGAGCACAGAAAGAGCCAGCAGAAGTGCAACGATCGGAAACTGCCAGGCAAAGACCGGCTTGCCCGGAATCGGGGCCGTCTGCTCCTGGATCGAGGCATCTTTGAAATCGAGCCGATATGACCCGAACACGATCCGGTCACCCTGCTTCAGCGGCTTTTGCCGTCGAGGTACGCCATTGATAATCACCGAACCGTCCGTTGACAAGTGAGCCTGATCACGGTGATAGTCTATGCGGAAGCGATCTTCCGATCTTGAAAGGCCGGGGAGCAGCAGATCCGCAGTTCCACTGGCCGCCACGATCACCGGATAGTAGTCGAAGTTGTGGAGGCTGAGAGTGCCATCACGACCACGAACTTGAAGCTGGAGGTTGAAATATCGGGCAGGCGGAACCTTGGCTTTCTGCACCGCCATCAACCAGAGGTAGGTTTTCCGAAAGGTCAGGGAAACCAGCACCAGGCCAATAACCAGAAAAATCCAGGATACGGATATCAGCACACCGCGACGAAGATCTTCCAATAGAGCTGTTTCCCTCTCTTCCTTCCCACCATCAACACCGGTCTGCCCAGCAGCGCTTCGGCGTAACGCGTTTCCTTCACTGGCCCCCAAGGCATCCCCATACACTTGCGCATCTGCCTGATCCGTTCCCTGAGGCGGTTCATCCAACTCAGCATTGAGAAATCCTCCCAGCAATAACAAGAACACGGCGACCGGAAGGAGAAAAAAAAGTGAAAAGGATATCGTACCTGTTCTTTGGAGCATACTCATCCCTGGAAGCAGGTTCTTGCCGCCTCGGACAGCGAGAATACGGAGTAGCAAAAATCTGGAATCTGAAGCTTTTGTTCTTTCGGGCGAGGAGAAATGAGCCGGGAAAAGCCCATCTCCTGCACCGCTCGGATGCGCTTATCCAGATGTGCTACGGGGTGGACCTCTGCGGCCAAGCTGATCTCCCCGACCACAGCGGTAAGGGGGGGAATCGATTGATTGATCCGTGCCGAGTACAGGGACAAACTCAGGGGCAGATCAACGCCCACCTCGCTGATGCGGATCCCGCCCCCGACGTTGACATAGATATCCTGGTCTGACAGGCGAACCTTGAGATGCTTCTCCAGAACCGCGGCCATTCGACAGACGCGGGCCGAATCGATACGTTCGGAAAATACCCGTGAAACACCTCCCTTGGCCGGAACAACCAAACTCTGTATCTCGACCAGTAAGATTCGGGAACCTTCATACACAGGTGCTACCGCGACGCCGGGGGGCTGCTCGCCCTCCCGCTGGGAAAGGAAAACCGCCGCCGGGTTCTCGACCTGCTCCAACCCCTTCTCCCCCATTTCAAAGATCCCGATCTCATTCACCGATCCAAATCGGTTTTTGGCGCAATGGAGGATACGGATCCCAGCGTTGCCTGAATCAAAATACAACACCGTGTCTACCATGTGCTCAATAACCTTGGGACCCGCGATATACCCTTCCTTGGTCACATGACCCACCAAAAACAGTGCGGCTCCGTGGGACTTTGCCCAGGCGATCATCTCTTGGGCGCACAGCTTGATCTGATTCACGGTCCCCGGCACACTACCGATATCTTCGGAATGCACCGTCTGTATCGAATCCAGGATTACAACAATCGGTTTGATCTGTTTGCAAACCTGCAGCAGCGCGGACAGCTCGGTTTCGGAAAAGATCTCGATACGGCTGTTCTTGACTCCCAGCCTGTCTGCCCGCAGACGGATTTGCCCCGGCGATTCCTCCCCGGATATGTACAGGACCCGTCCCTCGGTGCGCACACCGGATGATAGCTGCAGCATGAGTGTCGATTTTCCTATCCCCGGCTCGCCGGCAATGAGTGCCACCGATCCCTTCATGATGCCGCCGCCGAGAACCCTGTTCATCTCCCCAAGTCCGGAGTCCAACCGCAGAGCCTCTTTGGTTTCTATCGACGGCAGGGGCAGAGGAAGCAGGTCACCTTTATTCCTCTTCCCTGAATACTGCCCTACCGACCCCTCGAAGCTGTTCCAGCTTCCGCATTCGGGACAGCGGCCCAGCCACTTAGGCTCTTCATGCTGACAAACTGTACAGAGATACGTTGTTCTGTTCTTTACCTTGGCGATGGTTAATCCGTTCTCCTCTACCTAGTTGATCGGCACAGACTACAGCCGAGGCCAGCCTTTCTTCCGCTTGACGAATTTTGTGTTCGGAACGACCCGAGTCGAACAACGATCTCCGGCTGCCGACGCCTACGATCATATTGAGGTCCCAAGTATCTTGCCAGCTCATCCTCCGTGAATGGGGGAAATCCCGTTCGGAACGGGGAGCTCAATTCCACCCCTTCCCGATCGAGATCTGTATACAGGGCAACGGCTCCGAGATCGAAAGCCCTACGGCTATCCTGCTCAATCTCCACGAGAATGTCCAGGATCCGCTCGAGCAGCCGCGCGGAGTCTCTGGCCAATACTCCGGTAAAATAGGCTTTGTGCAGGTCCTGATGAAGCCGCCGCTGAACCTCCGCCAGTTCGGCTTTGGATACTTCCAGCTGTAAGGCAGCCAGGTCCACCGAACCCTTGAGCTTGCCCCATGTGTAGAGGGGCTGGCTCAGCTGCAGGGTCAGTTCGAATATATGAGGACTGTGGCTCCGATGCAACCCTGGATCGGTGTGTTGCCGGCTATGTTGGTCATAAAACATTCGATAAAATCTTACAAAATTTTCTTCTTGACAAATTCGTTGACCTAAATTAAAAAGTAAGTAAATACAACAAAATAATTGAAAATATTGTATTTACAATATATAAGGTAGATGTTGTTCAATAGAGCTATCGCGGTCCGCAGAGGGCGCGTGTCCTCGGATGGAATCAAGCATGATGGATCGGCCAACTGTGTTGTCGATTTGGCCAGACATAGAAAGGGGGTGATTTAGGCGTTAGATGGAAGCTTGACGGTCACGGTTGATCGTCACAGGGTACGGAAGATCAGACGTACAGAACTCGATGGTTTCATCCGAGCGGATTCTGATCACTCATTCAAAAACAGGAGGAAAAGATGATTTCTACGAGTAGGAATACGTGGAAAACGGCGGTTCTGGTGGCAGTCATTATTGTGTCAGGTGTAGGCTTGCTTTGGGCAGCCCCGCAGCAGGAGGAGAAAGGGTCGATGACCATGGAATCGGAGGTCATCACTCTGAGTTTCTACCGCTATTCGAACAAGGCCCACAACATGTACGGAATTCCTTTGCTTGAGACCTTTCAAAAGGAGAATCCCAATATAAAGATTGAATCGGTTGAAGTATCAAGCGGAGGATTCGAAGCACTGGCTACCAAAGTGCTCTTGGGATTGGCAGCAGGAACACCACCGGACGTCGCTGAAGCGGGTTACACACTCATCAAGACAATGGTGGAAAGCGGCAGCTGCATTCCCCTTGACTCATTTATGCAAACGGATCCGAAATTCGACATAGAAAACCTTATCTCAGCGACGCTGGATCTTGGAAAAGTAAGTGGGAAACAGTATCTGATGCCCCTAGGTGTAAGCACAGCAACTATGTTCATGAATACGGATCTTTTTAAGGAAGTAGGACTCGATCCACATAATCCACCAAAAACTTGGAAAGAAACGGAACAAGCTGCCCAGGTATTAAAAGACGCTGGATATGATGGTGTTATCTGGAGCTGGACAACGACAGGAAACTGGATATTCCAAACAATGATCGAATGTTCTGGTGGTCGAATAGCTAATGAAGAGGCCACAGAAATTTTATTCAACAAGCAACCCGGTGTTCAAACAATGGAATATCTATGGGGTTTGGTTTCCAAAGGATTGATGCCTGTGACCAGTCAGGTAGTAGATACTTTCTATACCGGCAAAATAGGAATGATCATCTTATCAAGTTTTAACCGGGTCACCATACCGCAAACGGCCAAATTCGAAGTTCTAATGGCTCGAATACCGACACCTGACGGGTCCGCACCCAAGCTTCCTGCCGGAGGTAAAGGCTACATGATGCTGGCAACAGATAAAAAGCATCAGCAGGCAACATGGGAATTTATTCGCTTTCTCTCAGGAGAAACAGCAGGCCGGATCGTTGCTGAAAACAGCGGCTACACACCTGTAAACAAACCGCTTGTCGAATCTCTTAAAAAAGAAAATGCCGGTGATCCGAATTTTATTCTTACGCTAAACCAAGCCTCGCAGGTAGTACCCTGGTATTCATGGCCGGGAGAAAATGGAGCCAAGGTTTCCAAAGCTCTAAGCGACATCCAGGAATCCATACTCCTTGGGGAAGTATCTCCAAAAGAAGGACTGGATAGGGCTGCAGCAGAAGCAAAAAAACTTCTGCAATAGTCAACAGTTACAAATAAACAGGAGAGATAACCTCTCCTGTTTATCTTTTCAACACTGCCTCGATAGTTCGATCGAAAAGGTATAGAAAATGGCGAAGAGGAAGTGAGATGTCAAAGAAAAGTATAAAAGAGAACCTGATTTCTTATGCATTGATACTTCCTGCAGCTTTGATATTAATAATTTTCGTTTTTAGACCTATTCTATACTCCCTGATTTTGAGTTTGCAGAAATATCGTCTTGGGTTCAATATTCGAGAACTTATCTGGTTTAAAAACTATAAAGATTTATTCCTTTCATCGGATTTCTGGAAATCTCTGGGGAGAACTTTTACTTATTCTGTATACATGGTCGTGATCAGCATAGCGATTGGACTATTCCTTGCAGTGATTATCGCAGAATTAAAAAAGGCCGTTACGGTTTGGCAAGTTATTTTTTTCCTTCCTGTGGCGGCGACTATGGCCGCCATGGCAGTTGTGTGGAGATTCATTCTTGATAATAATTTTGGGATTCTTAACACGCTGCTGAGAACTCTCAATTATCCCACCTCGAACTGGTTGAAGGATCCAAAGACTGCAATGGGGGCGGTTATCGTTATTAGTATATGGTCGAATGCAGGCTATGCGATGATTTTTTTTATGGCTGGTCTGGCAAATATTCCATCTTCCTTGTATCAAGCAGCGGCGTTGGACGGAACGAATCGTGTTCAGGGCTTTCGATATATTACCTGGCCATTGCTGTCACCTACGACTCTATTTATCGTCATTATCATGACAAAAAGAGCACTATCTTCGTTCGACACGATAAAAGTGATGACAAACGGTGGTCCTCTAAATACAACACAGGTATTGTCGCTTCTACTGTATCAGGAAGCATTTCAGTTCTTTAATATCGGTTATGCATCTGCTATTGCGATTATTTTCTTTTTGCTGGTTCTGCTGCTCGCTTTGATCCAGTTGAAATTCGAGAAGAGAGTTTTCTACCGATGAAAAATAGAGTATGGCAGACAGGTATCTGGGCGATTCTTATTGTTACCGGAGCTTTTACGATCTTTCCTTTTATACTTATGGTAGCAACCTCTCTGAAGGCTTCTCAGGATATTATCATTACCACTTTAAATATTTTTCCGAAAAAGCCGATACTCCTGAATTACCTCAAGATTTTTAATGAAACCCTTGTTGCGCGCTACATGGTCAATGGCTTCATCGTAGTTGCTTTAATTCTTGCGGGTCAGTTGCTGATCAACCTCCCTGCAGCTTATGCCTTCGCAAAGCGCGAATTTCCATTTAAAAAAATACTTTTCGCATGTATACTGGCGGCACTGGTCTTCCCGAGATACATTGCAGCCATACCAAATTTCCTGATTCTTTCTCGGTTTCGTCTTATTGATACTTACTCCGCATTGATCGTGCCGATGATTGCTTCCCCTTTTTGTATCTTTCTATTGCGGCAGTATATTCTAACAATACCTGAAGATTACTTTGATGCGGCTAAGATCGAGGGATGCGGCATCTTGAGGACTATTTTCCAAATTCTCGTGCCTATGATTCGACCTGCAATCGGATCTTTTTCGATCTTCAGCATTGTCGTACATTGGAATGATTTTTTTTGGCCATTAATTGTCATTCAGCGTCGAGAAATGTTTACACCACCAGCAGGAATCGTTTTCTTCGCAGATGCCGAAGGAGCTTCTGACTGGGGAGCAATTATGGCTGCATCGGTATTGACTGTAACTCCCCTGGTTATTTTATTTCTGTCACTAACGAAACAATTCATCGCCAGCCTAACGCATACTGGACTGAAAGGGTAAATTATTTCATACGCACAAAGCGGTAGTAAGCTAATATACTTTGCTGGTCCGTCTGTTTCTGGTGAAAATATCATTTCTGGCCCGAGAAGGACGAATTGCAATCTAATATCCTGCCATTCTGAGGACATCGACGGGAATTTCGGCAGGCATATCTTCCGTAACAATTCGGCAGAGCCAACGTAGAAGGGGTAATTCACGAGAAGAGAGAATTCCCTTTTCTTCCCAATGTGGAATCGTCCTGTTCAGTTGCTGTAACACATAGGCGCCTTCCAACGTAACTCCCGCCAATTCTTCCCTTGCCTGGCTATAACTCATTCCTTTCCCAAGTAGCCGACCAAGCCGAATTGTTCTACCGCCCATACAGGTCACATAGTTATCTCCTACACCTGACAAGCTAGCAACATTTTTAGGGTCGCCGCCCATCAGAGCTACTATCCGGAATACCTCCGATGCCCCTATTCCAAAGAGAGCTGCGGATAAATTATGCATTGACGCATGGGCATGATCCTCTCCACCTGATCGTTCTAGGAGCCCTTGGGCAATCCCAACGGCGATAGTATAGGCATTTTTCAAAGCCGCACATAGTTCAACCCCCAGCAGATCTGTAGAAAGCTGTATGTTGTAATAAGAGGTTTGAAAGAGATCCTGTAAGGGCTTCAGAATTTCGGGGTTGCGTGAAGTAAAGACCACGCAGGACACACGTTTTCCCGCCAGCTCACCCGCGATACACGGCCCTCCGATAGCCGTTATGGGCATCCGATCACCATTCGTTTTATCGAGCTCGTCAATGAGCACATCCGGTAGAATCCGGAGTCCTTCCGCGGGAGAGTATTCGAGTCCTTTAGTGACTGCAATGATCTTATGTCGAGATCTCACCAAAGGTTTGAGGGTGCGTGCGATCCATCGAATCCCGAGTGAACTGACCCCACACACGATAACCTCTGCACGTTTCAAGGCTTGATCGATTTGTCCCAAATAATATGGTGTAACATTGCCGGGAAGAGTTCGGTTCAATGTCGGGTGATAGTGTTCTTTTTGACATCGGTGGATAATATCCGCATCGAGGTGTGTGCCCACCAAGGTTACAGAATGCCCATTATCTGTTAGCGGCCAACATAGTGCGGTCCCCATCATACCAGCGCCCACAATAGCAATTTCAGACATCAGCAAATCCCCAGATAATACTACCACGCTGCATATAGAATCTCACTAGACCAAATAGAAACAGATCCCCGAAGGTGTGTAATCACACCCCCAACAATGTTGCAAAACATCTGTTTTTGGTAGTAGGAGTGATCCAGAGAACCGCGCTGAGGCCGTCGTACGGAAGCGGATTCG